>JBHJHB010000030.1:0-71227 GCA_050331215.1 Sandaracinaceae bacterium
CGCTCCCCGGGGAGGCGGGCCAGAGGTTCTACTACGGCAAGTACAATCGCGCCGCGCTCCGGGGTCGGAGCTGGGACGGCGGCCTCGACGGCACGGAGATCGTGCTGGGGCAGCGCGATCCCGACCAGCCGTACAAGACCCTGAACTGCGACGTGGCCGGGGCCGACATCTACTGCCTGCGCTTCACGGACGCGAGCCCAGAGGCCTACGACGCTCGCGTCGAGCGCTTCGACCTGGAGGGCCGCTACCTCGACACCCTCCTCGAGACCTTCGAGAACCTCGCGGACCGGTTCAAGCTCGGGGGCAGCGAGGGCACCTATGGGCCGGCGGTGGACGACGACGCCCTCTATCTGGCCGGCGGAAGTGACAACGGCGAGGGCTATCTCGAGAAGTACGACCGCCTCACCGGCGAGTTGATCGCCTCCGTGCCCTACCCCGGCGCCGAGCGCATCGCCGGCCTAGACGTCCAAGCCATGCCGGGCGTGGAGACCGCCGCTGGCCCCATCGACTGCGATGGAGGGTGCCTCTTCGGGCACGAGTGGCAGAGCGGTCGGCCGTCGACGACCCAGCCGATCCGGGTCCACGTCTTCGACCTCGATCTCGCGTTCCACGGCGTGCTGGACCTCGGAGAGAGCTACTTCCGCAACGCACCGATCATGGTCTCGGACATCGCCCCCCACGAGGGCATCACCTCGGCCGTCTTCTTCCTTGGCCACTTCGCCAAGGACCGCATCACGGTGATCGAGCATCGGTCGCGCTATCCCGGGGCAGCAGCCCTCGCGGTCGGACAGGAAGAGGTGTGGTCCGTGCCCGGGCTGCTGTCCGACGCGGCCACGGTATCCGGCTTGGCGGAGGCGATGAACCGCGCGCTGGGTGACGGCCGCTGCGATTGTGAGGGATGTGAGGCGGATGGAGGCCGTTGCCGGGTGCCGCTCCGCTTCGCGGCCCACGCCGGGAGCATTCGCTACCGTGGGATCGACGTCGACTATGACTGCGGGCGCTAGCCGCCTTGACCCGGGCGGTGTAGAGGAGCGCGGGGTGGGTGAGCACCCAGAGCCGAGGATCACTCCCCGCCTTCATCTCTCAGGTCCAGGCCCGGCGCCAGCTCGCAGCGGTGGCCGTTCCGGAGCACGTGCTCGGCGTCGATGGGGATATGGGACTTGGCCCGCTCGAAGGCGCGCGCGTACTCGGCCTCGAGCGCGCGGCGCTCGATCGCTTCGAGGTAGCGTCGCACGTCGTCCCGCGTCTCCAGGAGCAGGGGCGGCACGCGCGCCGGGCGCCCGTCCGGGCCCTTGGCGACCATCGTGAAGTAGCTGGTGTTGGTGTGGCGGACCTCGCCGGTCGACACGTTCTCCGCCTCGACCCGGATCCCGACGAGCAAGGACGTGACGCCGACGTGGTTCACGGAGCCTCTCAGCGAGACCAGGTCCCCCACGTCGACCGGCGCCCTGAAGTCCACGCCCTGCACGCTGACCGTGACGCAGTAGTGACCGGCGTGCTTCGACGCGCAGGCATAGGCGACCTTGTCCATCAGCCCGAGCAGGATGCCGCCGTGGATCTTCCCACCGAAGTTCGCGTAGGAGGGGACCATCAGCTCGGTCAGGGTGGTCCGGGAACGGCTGACCGGGCGGGCTTCGGGTCGCTTTGCGTCAGGCATCGGTTTCGGGCGCCGAAACCGTACGCCCAATGCCGCGCGCTGCCACCGTTCGGACGCTGGGCGCCTTCCGACCGCACACGCGCAGCGCTCGACCTCGAAGGCTAGCGGGCCGCCGAAGGGCGCTCCGCCACCTCGATCATCACCTCGTTCCGACGCAGCGGACCCGGCATCCACGGGTCGTCGTAGTAGGCGTAGGTCGGCGGCGCCCCCGGCTCGAGCGCGTGGTCCGCCATCCACGCGCGGAGCTCGGCCTCGTGCTCGGCGACGCGAGCGTCGGTGGCGTATCCGCTGAAGCGGATCGCGGCGACGCGGCGCGCCGGCAGCTCCTCGAGCCGGACGTCCGCGGACGGCTCGGGAAGCGTCTCGAGCGTGTAGGCCGACGGCATGATGAAGCGGACCGCCCAGGCGCCGTCCTCGTGCTGCGACTGCGTGACCGGGGCCGTCATCGCGATCCGGTCGGTCCGCGACTGGGTGACGGGAGCCGTCATCGCGATCTTCTCGCCGCCTCGCGACTGGGCGAAGATGTAGCGGGCAAGGGGGCCGAAGCCCCGCTGGACGGCGCTCCATCGGTCGCCCCGACGGGGCACCTCCGCGACCACGAGGGGTGGGTAGTCGCGAATCTCGACGTCTCCGTCCTCGGCGACCGTGGCGTAGGCGGGCCGCTCGACGGTCTTCACGTTGTAGATGAGGGCGCCCCAGGCGCCCAGCGCCACGACGGCCAGGACGCCGATACCGATTCCGACCATGCGCTTTCCTTGCGTGACCACCAGATCCCCTGCCTAGGACCAGCGCCCGCCGGGTCGCTACCCGATCGCCCGCACCCGCCGCCGCTCCTGCTCGAGCACGGGGGCCATCGCGCGCTGGCCTGCCGCATCGTCGATCACGGTGACCTGGTCGTGCTCCGGGTGGGCGTTGGCCAGCCGGAGGAACGTGGCGAAGGCGTCGGCCGGCTCCACGGCGTCGATCCCGCGCCCCGGCAGAGCGACCACGCTGCTGCGTACGCGTGCCCGATCGAGGGTGTCGAGCATCTCCTCGACGACGTCCTCGTAGCGCTCCTCCCGGAAACGCTCTCGGGGGCCCGCGCCGAACAGGAAGATCTTGTCGAGGGTAAGGCGCGGCCGAGCGGGGATCAGCAGGCGCTCTCCCCGCGCGCCCCGGACCCGCCCATCGACGACGAGCCGGGAGACGTGCCCCGCGAGCCGCCAGTCGGCCAGGCCGAGGGCGCCCTGGAACGGCCGGACGTCCTCGAACAGCGCGAGGGCCAGGGCCTCGCTCTTGAGCTCGTCGAGGCGCCGGAGATCGGGGAGGACGAAGCGGACCTCCACTCAGGCCACGCCCAGGTCCGAGGCGATGCGGTCGAGAACGCCGTTGACGAAGCCTGGGCTCCCCTCCGCTCCGTACCGCTTCGCGAGCTCCACCATCTCGTTGAGGGTGACGCGGCGGGGGACGTCGTCGAGCGCGAGGAGCTCGTAGGTGCCGAGGCGGAGAATGTTGCGGTCCACCTTGGCCATCCGCTCGAGGCGCCAGTGCTGGCTGACCTCCCGGATGATCCCATCGATCCGCTCCTCCTGCTCGGCCCAGCCGCGGACCAGCCCGTCCGCGAAGGGCTGCCCTTCCCGGCTCGAGCCGAGGTACGCCCAGTAGCTGTGGATCGCCTGCTCCGCGCTCACCCGGGACAGGTCGATCTGGTACAGCATCTGGAGCGCAGCCTCGCGACCCCGACGTCGGGTGCCCATCCCGTCAATACCCCTCGCCCTCGAGGCGCCGCAGCAGGTTGACCATCTCGATGGCCCCGAGCGCCGCCTCCCAGCCCTTGTTCCCGGCCTTGGTCCCGGCCCGCTCGATCGCCTGCTCGATCGTGTCGGTCGTCAGGACCGCGAAGAGGACCGGCACCCCGGTCTCCAGCATCACCCGCTCGAGCCCGCTAGCGGCGCCGCCGGCCACGTAGTCGAAGTGCGGCGTGGCCCCGCGGATCACCGCGGCGAGGGCGATCACGGCGTCGACCTTCCCGCTCCGGGCCAGCCGGCTCGCGACGAGGGGCACCTCGAAGGAGCCCGGGGCGCGCACGATGACGATGTGCTCGTCCGCTACCCCGTGCCGACGGAGGCCGTCGACGGCCCCCTCCAGCAGCCGGTCGGTGATCAGGTGGTTGAAGCGGCCCACGACGAGGGCGAAATGCGCCCCTTCCGGCGTGGCGTAGCTCCCCTCGAAGTGAGCAGGTCCCGTCGTCGCGTCACCCATCGCCGCTCCCCTGGTCCATCGGACCGGCCGAGTGCATAAGCCCCGATGGCCCGCCGCGCTAGGAGCCCGCCGCGCGACGCGCGCGTCCCATCACGGCCGGTCTCCCGATGGGCCTCGTGGGCGCGCCGTGCCTCCGGCGCGCGGGGGCCGCGGGGACGGCCCTCAGTGCGTGGTCGGGCTCGCCGGCGCCCCCTCGCCGTCGGCCGGGAGCTCGTCCGACGTCGTGTCGGTGAGCAGCACCTGCTCGACCACCTCGAGCCCGTAGCCCTCGACCCCCACGATCCGGCGCGGACGGTTGGTCAGGAGCCGGATCCGGGCCAGGCCCAGATCGGAGAGCACCTGCGCGCCGAGGCCGTACTCCCGGAGCACCTCGCCGTGCTCGAGGGGACGGCGGGTGACCGTGCCTCCCGTCCGGCGGATCAGGTCGGCCTCGAGGTCGATCGCGGCCGGGGGGATGAACACGACCACGCCCTTGCCCTCGTTCTCGATGCGCGTCAGCACGTCGCCCATGGTCACGTGCCCACGGGTCCGCACCCCGAACACGTCGCCGAGCACGCTCCCCGTGTGCATCCGAACCAGCGTGGGGTCGGGCCCGAGGCCACCGAGCGTCAGCGCCATGAACTGCCGACTCCTGTCGGCGGAGGTGTACGTGTGGGCGGTCCAGCGCACCCCCGACGGCAGCTCCACCTCCGCGCTCCAGCTCCGGTGCACCAGGCGCTCGTGCTGGAGGCGGTACTGGATCAGGTCCGCGATCGACAGGACCCGCAGCCCGTGCTGGTCGGCGAAGCGCACCAGGTCCGGCATCCGCGCCATCGTGCCGTCGTCGTTCATGATCTCGCAGATCACGCCCGCCGGCTCGAGGCCGGCCAGGGACGCGAGGTCGACGCTGCCCTCGGTGTGCCCCGTCCGCTGGAGCACCCCGCCGGGGCGCGCCCGGAGCGGAAAGATGTGGCCCGGGCTCACCAGGTCGGACGGGCGTGCGTTCGGCGCGACCGCGGCGATCACCGTGCGGGCGCGGGCGTGGGCGCTGATGCCCGTCGTGACGCCGTGGCGCGCCTCGATCGAGACCGTGAACGCCGTCGAGCGCGGGGAGCGGTTGTCCTCGACCATCATCGGGAGCTCGAGTTGCCGGACCCGGTCGTCGGTCAGGGCGAGGCAGATCAGCCCACGGCCCCGCTGAGCCATGAAGTTGATGGCCTCGGGGGTGACCTTGCTCGCCGCCATGACGAGGTCGCCCTCGTTCTCCCGGTCCTCGTCGTCGACGAGGATGACCATCCGCCCGGCGCGGATGTCCTCGAGGGCGCGGTGCACCCGCTCGATGGCGCTCAAGCTGGACTCCATGACGTCGTCGAGGTCCCCAGAGGGCATAGCCGCCGCGCCAGGGTAGGTCCAACCGCGCTCCCCCGCGTGACGGACACGCTGCGTTCGGCTATCCCCCGCGAGCTATGAAGTGCCCCTTCTGTGGCACCCTCGACAACCGGGTGATCGACTCGCGCCTGTCCCAGGGCGGCGAGGTCACCCGGCGGCGCCGGGAGTGTGAGGGATGCCACCGCCGCTACACGACCTACGAGCGGGTCGAGCAGGTGCTACCGCTCGTCATCAAGCGCGACGGGCGGCGCGAGCCCTTCGACCGCATCAAGGTGCTCCGGGGTATGCGGCGCGCCTGCGAGAAGCGGCCGGTCTCGGCGGAGGCCCTCGACGCTCTGGTCGACCGCATCGAGCGGTCCCTGGTGGAGAGCGGTGAGCGGGAGCTCCCGTCAACGCGGATCGGCGAGAGGATCATGGCGGCCCTGCGCGACCTGGACCAGGTCGCCTACGTGCGCTTCGCGAGTGTCTACCGGAGCTTCAAGGACGCCCGGGAGTTCATGGACGAGCTCTCCGAGCTGATCGACGAAGGCGGGGCCGGATGAGCGTCAACCCGGGCGTCGATCCGGACCAGCGCCCGATGGCCCTCGCCCTCGAGGCGGCCGCCCGAGGGCGACCGAGCCCCAACCCGCACGTCGGGGCGGTCGTCGTCCAGGGCGACGAGGTCGTCGCGGTCGGCCACCACGAGCGGGCCGGCCTCGACCACGCCGAGGTGGCCGCGCTCCGGCAGGCCGGTGACCGATCCCGCGGCGCCACCCTCTACTGCACCCTCGAACCCTGCAATCACCATGGCCGGACGCCGCCCTGCACCGACGCGATCCTCGCGGCCCAGGTCGCCCGGGTGGGCGTCGGCTGCCCGGACCCCGCTCCCCACGTCCCCGGCGCCCTGGACCGGCTCCGCGCCGCCGGCATCGAGGTCCGCGTGGGGGTGCGGGAGGCGGAGTGCCGGGCCGTGATCGCGGACTTCGCCCACCACATCCAGACCGGCCGGCCCTACGCGGTCCTCAAGGCGGCGGTCACCCTCGACGGCCGCCGCGCGGCGCGCACCGGGGACAGCCGCTGGGTCACCGGACCCGAGGCGCGCGCCGAGGCCCATCGCCGGCGCGACCGGGCGGACGCGGTCCTCGTCGGCGTCGGCACCGTGCTGGCCGATGACCCTGCGCTGACCGTGCGCCACGTGGCGGGTCGGGACCCGATCCGGATCGTCCTGGACACCCATCTGCGCACGCCGCCCGAGGCGGCGCTGGTGCGGCACGCCTCGGGCGCCCCCACGTGGATCCTGCACGGCCCGGACGGCGACCCCGACCGGATGGCGGCGCTCTCGCGGCGGGGCGTCGAGCTCCTCGAGGTGCCGGTGCTCGACGGGCGGATCGATCTCGAGGCCGCCCTCGACCGGCTCGGTGCGCGGGACATCGTCCGGCTCCTGGTGGAGGGCGGGAGCGAGGTCCACGGTGCGCTCCTCACGGCCGGCCTCTACCGCCGCGCGGTCCTGTTCATCGCGCCGAAGATCCTCGGGGACGGCGCGGCCTTCCCCCTCGCGTCGGGCGCCACGGTCCCGCGGATGGCCGACGCCTGGCGCCTCCTGCCCCCGGTGCGCGTCGAGCGCCTGGGCGACGACCTCCTCGTCGAGGGGGACCTGGCGCACGGCCCGGACGCCGCCGAGGTCAGCGAGCCCTGAGCCGCAGCCGGACCACCGCCTCCACGTGGGCGGTCTGAGGGAACATGTCGAACGCCAGCGCCCGGTCGACCAGGTAGCCCGCCTCCGCGAGCGTCCGGAGATCGCGCCGCAGCGTCGGGGGGTCGCAGGACACGTAGACGATCCGCTCCGGCCGCAGCTCCGCGAGGTGCCGAGACGCCCCGGGCGCTCCGGTCCGGGGCGGGTCGAGGACCGCGACGTCGGGCCGTCCGGCGGCGCGGTAGGTCTCCGCGTCCGCCGCCCGGACCGTCGCCCGAAGCCCCCGCCGCCGGAGGTTCGCCCGGCAGGCCTCGGCCGCGCCGCGGTCCGCCTCCACCATGGTGAGCTCCCGGGCGTCCGCGGCGAGGACCACGGTGAGGTTGCCGCTGCCTCCGAACAGCTCGAGGACGCGGCGGTCCCGCGCGTCGGCCAGCGACCGGACCGCGGCGACCAGCGAAGCGTTCACCTCCCCGTGGGCCTGACTGAAGCCGGCCACGGTCCCCGTGAGACGCAGGCCGTCGGCGCCCTCGGCCACCTCCCGCGGATCGCCGAACACCGCCTCGGCGGTCGCGCCCGCCGCCCGGAGCGACGCCCCGGCGAGGGCGCCGGCCTCGACCAGCCGAGCGAGCGCGGCGTAGAGGGCCGGCGGCTGCGGCCCGTCGCTACGGAGCGCGATGACCGGAACGGCAGGCTCCGACGCCGGGGTCGGCGCGCCGCCGAGGGCCAGGTGGAGCTCCCCCTCGCCCTCGAGGTGCGGCGCCACCTCCGTCCGGAGACGACGGAGGGCCTCGCCGCGGCGCGCGTCGAGCACCGCGCACGCCTCCACGTCGACCACCCTGGCCGACCGCCGGGTCCGGTAGCCGAGGCGCGTGCCCCGGCCGGTGGACGCCCACGCGAGCCGGGCGCGCCGCCGGTACGCGAGCCGCGCGGCAGGCGCCTCGAGCCCGACGGCGACCTCCTCCGCCCCCGCCAGGCCGTCGAGCGCCTGCGCCACCAGGCCCCGCTTGAAGCGCGCCTGGAGCGCCGGCGACGCGTGCATCAGCGGGCAGCCCCCGCACCGATGGGCCACGGGACACGGCGGCTCGACCCGCTCCGGCGACGCGGCGAGCACGACGGCCCGGCGCGCCCGCGTCGCCCGGCCCTGGCGCGCGACGCCGAGCAGCCGGACCCGCTCCTCCGGGAGCACACCCGGGGCGAACACGACGCCGCGGTCAGTTGCGACCACGCCGTCACCGAAGCGGGTGAGGTCCCGGACCCTTCCCTCGAGCGCCGCTCGCGCCACCTTCGTCCGTCCCGGTCAGAACCGGGGAAACCGCTGGGCCGGGGCTCCGCGCTGGAAGAAGAACCGGAAGCTCCCGCTCAGCACCGCGAACTCCTCGGGGTCGACGGCGTCCTCGAAGCGCACGTCGGTCAGAGTTGCCTCGATCAGCGTGTCGTCCATGTCGATCTCCGGCGCGTAGACCGCGCTGAACGTGATCGTGCCCCCGACCGACCGGTACGCGGGGGGGATCTCGAAGAACGACTCGAGCGGGGTCGCGAGGCGGCACGTGGCGTTGAGGTAGGCCACGGCCTGGATCGGGTCCCGGTAGAAATCGCCGAGCTCGATCGGCTCGTCCAGGCGGTTCAGGCGCAGGTCGTTGACGTCCAGGATGTGGAGGATGACTCCGTCGGCGAAGAACTCCCGCTCGCTGCCCCGCTGGATGCGGAGGTTGAGCTGGTCCTCGACGGGGTCGGCGCCGAAGAAGGAGGGCCGGAGGTCGATCGACTCGGGCTCCGGGCGGTTGCAGCGCGCCGCCTGGAAGACGCCGAAGAGCTCTCCGTCGCCGTCGCCCACGGCGCAGCCACCGAGGGCAACGCTCGCCAGCGCCGCTGCCCGCAGGACGCGCGCGCCTTCACGCCGCGATCCGGCCACCGCCGATCACCTCCTCCCCACGGTACACCACGGCGGCCTGGCCAGGCGCGATCGCGCGCTGGGGCTCGTCGAAGGCGACCTCGAAGGTGGACGAGCCCGCGCCCGGCCGGACGCGGCCCGGCGCCGGGCGGTGGCGGTAGCGCACCTGGACCTCGCCACGGAACGCCCCGTCGGGCGGGCGGGTCGTCCAGCGCGCGTCCACGGCGCGCGCCGTGCTCGCGTACAGCGACGACGCCGTCCCGACGACCACCTCGTTCCTCTCCGGGACGACCCGGAGCACGTACCGCGGCGCGTCCTGGCCGCCGAGCCGGAGCCCACGCCGCTGACCCACGGTGAATCGTTGGCTCCCGGAATGCGTGCCGAGCACCGCGCCGCTCTGGTCGACCACCGGCCCGGCCGCTCCAGGCACGCCTCGGGCCTCGAGGAAGGCCCCGATGTCGCCGTCGGGTACGAAGCAGAGCTCCTGGGAGTCCGGTTTGTCCCAGTTCGGCACGGCGAGCCGTCGGCCCTGCTCACGCGTTTGACCCTTGGCGAGGCCGCCCAGAGGAAGGAGCATGCGCGACAAGACCGCCTGCGACACTCCGTAGAGAAAGTAGCTCTGGTCCTTCGCCCGGTCGACGCCGCGGAGCAGCCGGACACCGTCCGCCGAGCGGCGCAGGCGCGCGTAGTGCCCCGTGGCGAGATGGGTCGCCCCGAGATCGTCGGCCACCTCGAGGAGGCGCTGGAGCTTCACGTGCTGGTTGCACTGGACGCACGGGCTCGGCGTCCGCCCTTCGGCGTACGCCTCGACGAAGGGCTGGACCACGGTCCGGGCGAAGGCCTCCCGCTCGTCGATGACGTAGTGCGGGATGCCGAGGTGGTCGCAGGTCCGCCGCGCGTCCTCCCGGTCCTCGGGGGCGCAGCAGCGGCCTACCTTCTGTGACCCCGCGGCGTCCCACAGATGGAAGGTCACCCCGACGAGGTCGTGCCCGCGCTCGCGCAGCAGGGCGGCCGCGACGGAGGAGTCGACCCCACCGCTCATCGCCACCAACACCCGACCGACCTCCGTCGCCATCGCCCTGGCGGTGTGGAGGGGCGCGGGGGGGTCGTCAAGCGCGGCGGCCGACGCGGCGCGCGGCTCGCGCGAGCACGCGAGCGAGCGCGGCCCCCGCCCGCTCGATGTCCTCGTCCGTGGTCGAGGGCCCCAGGCTGAGGCGGAGCGCGCCCTCCGCCCGCCACGGCTCGTCCGGGTACATCGCTCGGAGCACGGGGGACGGCTCGTCGAGGCCGGAGGAGCACGCGGCTCCGCTCGAAGCCGCGATCCCCTCGAGGTCGAGGGCCGCGACGAGGACCGGGCCCCGGGCGCCACGGACGCTGGCGTGAGCGACGGTCGCCACCCTCGGCCCGGCGGTCGCGTTGACGGCCGCCCCGGCGCTCCGGAGCGCCGCCGCCACGGCGTCCCGGCGATCCGCGATGGCCGGCTGGGCCGCGAGCCGGGACGGGACCTCGTCGCACGCCGCCCCGAAGCCGGCCAGCGCCGCCACGTCCGGCGTCCCGGCCCGCCGGCCCCGCTCCTGCGCCCCGCCGAGCAGCTGCGCCGACAGCGCCGTCCTCGCCCGCGCCACCCAGAGCGCGCCGGCCCCGGCCGGCCCCCCGATCTTGGTCGACGCGAAGGCCACGGCGGCGGCCCCGGAGCGGCCCACCTCCACCTCCACCTTGCCGAGGGCCTGGGTCCCGTCCACGACGAGCGGCACGCCCAGGCGGCGGCAGACCGCGCCGTAGGCGGCGACCGGGAAGACCGTCCCCGTCTCGTGGTTGACCCACTGGACCGCGACGAGGTCCGCGCCCTCGGCGGCCGCCTCCAGCGCCTGCGCCCCGGGCGGGACGCCGGCCGGACACGGCAGCGCCTCCACGGTGGCGCCCGCGCGTTCCAGGCGCGCGACGGCCGCCGCGACCGCCGGGTGCTCCACGGCGGTGGTGACGATCCGCCGCGCCCCTGCCCCCAGGCCCAGCACGGCGAGGTTGCAGGCTTCGGTGCCTCCGCCCGTCAGCACGATGTCGGCGGGCTCGGCGCCGACCGCCTCGGCGACCTGCGCCCGCGCCTCCTCGAGGTAGCGACGGGCGACCCGCCCCGGAGCATGGGGGCTCGCCGGGTTCGCCCAGGCGTCACGGCGCGCCCGGGCGATGGCCTCCGCGGCCGCGGGGACCAGAGGCGCCATCGCGTGGTGGTCGAGGTAGATCCGGCGCGCCTCAGCCATGGGGCGTGGGCGGGGCGGAGCCCAGGGCCGGCTCGACGAGGACCCGGAGGATCACCTCGGTCCCGCCGAGGCTGCAGCCCGCCACCTCGTGGACCGGCGGGCTGTGGATCCGGACCCCGCCCCCGAGGGCCTCGCTGACCTGGCGGGCGAAGGCCAGGCCGAGCCCCACGCCGCCGTGCTCGCGGGTCACGGACCCGTCCACCTGGTAGAAGGCGTCGTGGATCGGGGGCACCTGCGCCGGCTCGACGCCCGGCCCGCTGTCCGCCACGCGAAGCTCGTGGGCCGCCCACTCCCCCTCGCCGAGGGACTCGATCGCGACGGCGACGGCGCCGCGGGGGGGCGTGAACTTCGCCGCGTTGTCGAAGATGTGGACCATGGCCCGCCGGAGCTTCTCCGGATCCCCATGGGCCTTGAGGCCCGCCGGGGCGGGCTGCACGTGGAGCTGCAGGCTGCGCTCGTCGAAGCGCGCCCGCACCTCGTCGAGGGCGCGGGCCGCGACCTGGCCGAAGTCGTACGCTCGCCGATAGAAGTGCATCCGCCCGGTTTCGAGGCTGCTGACGTCGAGGAGCGTGTCGACGAGCCCCCGCAGCCGGTCCGTCGAGCTCAGGACGGCCTGCAGGCTCTTGCGCTGCACCGGAGTCAGGGTGCCCAGCTCCTCGGCCAGCAGCAGCCGCAGGTAGCCGACGATCGGCGTCATCGGCGTCGCGAGCTCGTGGCTCAGGTTCCGGAGGAACTCCCGCCTCAGCCGCATCATCTCCTCGAGGCGGGCGTTGGCCTCGGACAGCTCCACCACCTTGTTCTCGAGGTGCTCGACGATCCGCTGGCTCGCGATGCGCAGCTGCTGGGAGGCCCGGGCCCGGCCGCGCTCCCGGTGCCCCCGCAGAAAGCGGGCGATCTTGCGGGCGAAGGTCGTGGCGTCGATCGGCTTCGGCAGGAAGCCGTCGGCGCCGACCGCGAGGCTCCGCTCCCGGTCTCCCTCGGCCGTGATGGCGACGATCGGCACCGCCGAGAGCGCCTCGATGCCCCGGAGGCGGATCGTGACCTCGTAGCCGTCGAGGTCGGGCATGTACAGGTCGACGAGGACGAGGTCAGGCGGATGCTCCGCCGCCCTTCGGATGCCCTCGAGCCCGCTCTCCGCCTCGACCACCTCGTGACCGGCCGCGTGCAGCAGCTTGCGCACGAGCAGCCGGTTCTTCGGGTCGTCCTCGATATGAAGGATTCGCGCCAACGCCTGACCCAGGATAGCAACAGGCCCTGGGGGCGGACCTACCGCTCCTCCATGATCAGGCGCTCGAACGCCTTGCCGAGCCCGCGGGCGAGGCCCTCCATCCGGTCGAGGCCCCCCTGCCCGTAGCGGAGGTCGTCGGCCGCGAACAGCGCGACGAGCTTGCGCCCCACGACCACTGGCGCCACCCCGAGCTGGTCTCCGCGGCTCCCGATCGCGGCGCGGAACAGGTCATCGGCCGGCTCGGTGCCGTGCGGCCCCCGGTAGGCGCGACGTCGCTCGATGCAGCGACGGAAGTGGCTCGAGCTGTGGACCGGGATCCAGAGGTTGCGCACCGCCTCCCGGGACAGGTGCCGACCGGCGCCGTGGAAGCCCTGCAGCGCGTTGCCCCGCACGGTGAGGAACACGACGCTGCCGGCGACGGTCAGGATGCCCTGGCAGGCCAGGTCGATCACCTCGTCCCGGCTCCGGCTGGCGCGGATCGACGCGAGGATGCCGCCGACGGGCGGCGGCCGGCGCGGACGCGCCCGGCGCAGGTAGGAACGGTGCCGCGGGCGGACCTTGTTGACCGGTGTAACCTCGATGTCGGCCCAGCCCTCGGGGTCCGGGTCGACAGCACCAGCGGTCGACGGGGCCGCGGCGGCGGCGCTCGGCGCAGACCACGCACGAGCCGGGCCAGGGGCCGGGACGCCGACCGCGTTGGCGTTCGCGGTCGCGCCCGGGTCCGGCGCCCCCCGCGCCCACGCCTCGATGTCGCTCCGCTCGAAGCGCTGCGTGATCGGCCTCGGCCGCGCGAGCGGGCGCGGGCGGACCAGGGGGACGACGGCCTCGCGGACGTCGCCGACCGTCATCGGCCCGAGCGTCGCCCGGCTCGCCGCCCGCTCGGGCCCTCGCGTGGACCCCCGGAACAGCTCGGCGGACGCCGACGGCAGGCTGGGCCGGGTACGAGGCCAGGTCCCGGTTCGAGGCTCGGCGCCCGGCGGAGGCCCGGTCGCCCGTGAGGCCCCGTCGTCGGGGTAGGTCGCCCGTACCGCGCGGCTCAGATCGCCGACCCGCGCTACGGTGGGCACCACCTTCGCGCGGACCTTGCGGTTCACCTCGTGGAGAGCGTGAGCGTCGCTCGGCGCAGCCATGGCCACGACCAGGCCGATCGGCGACTCGCGGACCGGCAGCACCAGGAGCGCGTGAGCCATCGCCGCCGGGAGGCTCGCCAGGGCACCCTTCTCCGCCGCGGCGAGGTCCGCCGCGCTGAGGATCGGGCCGAAGCCGAGGCTCAGGAAGTATCCGGCCAGCGCGTCCTCGCTCACCCCCCGGATCGCCAGCGCCCGGACCAGGTCGCCCTGATGCAGCGGCCCCTCGCCCATCGCCTCGGCGAGGGTGCGCGACGTCACGAGGCCCGCTCCCACCAGCCGGGCTCCGAGCTCGGCCACCATGGCTTGCGTCTACCGACGCGGGGTCGCCCCCGTCAAGGGACGGGGGCCTCACCCTCCGGGTGGATCCCGACGCGCTCGAGGATCCGGGAGGCCGCGGCCGTGGCCGGAACGAGGCCTCCCCGGACGTCACGCTCGAGCGCCTCCGCGTAGGTCCGGACGGAGACGTCGCGCCGCACCCGGGCGAGGAGCTCGTCCTCGACGGCCTGCCACATCCAGCGGGCAGCCTGGTCGGCGCGCACCTCGGCGAGGCCGCCGGACGCGGCCAGCGCCTCGCGGTGGGCCTCGATCGCCGCCCAGAGCTCGTCGATCCCCGCCTCGGTCCTCGCGCTGACGCACAGGGTGCGCGGGCGCCACTCGGGCCGGGCGGGGCGGAACAGCGTGAGGGCCGATTCGTACTGGCGCCGGGCGAGCTCCGCGGCAGGGATCAGATCGCCATCCGCCTTGTTCACGGCGAGGATGTCCGCCATCTCGAGGAGCCCACGCTTGATGCCCTGGAGCTCGTCGCCCGCGTTCGGGAGCATCAGCACCACGAAGCAGTCGACCATGTTGGCGACGGCGATCTCGCTCTGGCCGACCCCGACCGTCTCCACGAGCACGACGTCGTAGCCCGCCGCCTCGACGATCAGGATCGACTCCCTCGTCTTGCGGCCGACGCCGCCGAGGGCGCCGCGGCTGGGCGAAGGCCGGACGAAGGCGGCGCGGTCCCGGCTGAGCCGGGCCATGCGCGTCTTGTCCCCGAGGATGCTGCCGCCGGAGCGATCGCTCGTCGGGTCGACCGCGAGCACCGCGACCCGGCGCCCGGCGGCCGTCAGCCGGGTCCCGAGGGCATCGATCATCGTGCTCTTGCCGGCGCCGGGGACGCCGGTCAGGCCGACCCGGCGCGCCCCGCCGGTGCGGGCGTGCACCTGGGCGAGCAGCGCCTGGGCGAGGTCCCGGTCCGACGGCAGGTCGCTCTCGACGAGCGTGAGCGCGCGGCCGAGGGTGGCGCGATCGCCCGCCGCGAGGCCGGCCTCGAGGTCCTCGAGGCGAGGGCGCCGCCGCCCGCTCACGCAGCGTCCGCCGTACCCTCGAGGCTGTCGAGGAGCTCGAGGGCCGCCTCCGCGATCACCGTGCCCGGCCCGAAGATCGCGGCGGCTCCCGCCGCCCGGAGCGCCGGGTAGTCGTCCGGCGGGATCACGCCGCCCACCACGACGAGGATGTCGCCCCGCCCGAGCTCGTCGAGGATCCGCCGGAGCTCCGGGACGAGCGTGAGGTGCCCCGCTGCGAGGGAGCTGACCCCGACCACGTGCACGTCGTTCTCGACCGCCTGGAGCGCGCTCTCGCGCGGCGTGGCGAAGAGCGGGCCCACGTCCACGTCGAACCCGAGGTCGGCGAAGGCGGTGCTGATCACCTTCTGGCCCCGGGCGTGGCCGTCCTGGCCGACCTTGGCCACGAGGATCCGCGGCCGCCGCCCCTCGCGCTCGGCGAAGGCGCGCGTCCGGTCCCTCACGTCGTCGACGCGGTCGACGCTCGCTCCCTGATCGTCGCCCATCTCCCCCGAGTAGACGCCCTGCACGGTCCGGATGGTCGCCTCGTAGCGCCCCCATACCACGGCGAGGGCTTCGGAGATCTCCCCGACCGTCGCCTTGGCGCGGGCCGCGCGGATCGCGAGGTCGAGGAGGTTCCCCTCGCCGGTCTCGGCCCGGCGGGTCAGGGCGGCCAGGGTGCGCTCCACCTCGCCCTCGTCGCGCGCCCGGCGCAGCTCGGCGAGCCGGGCGACCTGCGCCTCGCGCACCGCCCGGTTGTCGACCTTGAGCACCTCGATCGGGGCCTCGCGCTCGGGCCGGAAGGTGTTGACCCCGATCAGCTTCTGGCGGCCGGCGTCGATCCGCGCCTGGGTCCGGGCCGCTGCTTCCTCGATGCGCAGCTTGGGGAGCCCGGCCTCGATCGCCTTGGCCATCCCGCCGTGGGCCTCGACCTCCCGGATGTGGGCGCGGGCCCGCTCCGCGAGGTCGTGGGTCAGCCGCTCGACGTAGTAGCTGCCGGCCCAGGGGTCGACGCTGCGCGTGATGCCCGACTCCTCCTGGAGGATCAGCTGGGTGTTGCGGCTGATCCGGGCAGCCGAATCGGACGGGAGGGCGAGCGCCTCGTCCAGGGAGTTCGTGTGGAGCGACTGCGTATGCCCGTGGGTCGCGCCCATCGCCTCCAGGCAGGTGCGGACGACGTTGTTGTACACATCCTGCGCCGCGAGGCTCCACCCGGAGGTCTGACAGTGCGTGCGCAGGGCGAGGCTCTTCGGGTTCTTCGGGTGGAACCCGGCCATGATCTGCGACCACAGGAGCCGCGCGGCCCGCAGCTTGGCCACCTCCATGAAGAAGCTCATCCCGATGCCGAAGAAGAAGGAGATGCGCGGCGCGAAGGCGTCCACGTCCAGCCCCGCGGCGAGGCCCGTGCGGACGTACTCCAGGCCGTCCGCGAGGGTGAAGGCGAGCTCGAGGTCCGCCGTCGCTCCGGCCTCCTGCATGTGGTAGCCGCTGACGCTGATGCTGTTGAAGCGCGGCATGTGCTCGGCGGTGTGAGCGAAGATGTCGGCGACGATCTCCATCGATGGCGCGGGCGGGTAGATGTACGTGTTGCGGACCATGAACTCCTTCAGAATGTCGTTCTGAATGGTCCCGGTCAGCTTGTGCTGCGGTACCCCCTGCTCCTCCCCCGCCACGACGAACAGGGCGAGCACCGGAAGGACCGCCCCGTTCATCGTCATCGACACGCTGACCTGCTCGAGCGGAATGCGATCGAACAGGATCCGCATGTCGAGGATCGAGTCGATCGCGACCCCCGCCATGCCCACGTCGCCGGTGACGCGCTCGTGGTCCGAGTCGTAGCCGCGGTGGGTCGGTAGGTCGAAGGCGACCGACAGCCCCTTCTGGCCCGCCTCGAGGCCTCGACGGTAGAAGGCGTTGCTCTCCTCCGCCGTGGAGAAGCCCGCGTACTGCCGGACCGTCCACGGCCGCCCGACGTACATCGTCGGGTACGGTCCCCGCACGTACGGCGGGTAGCCGGGCAGGGTGCCGAGGTGGCGGACGGGCTCGAGGTCCGCCGCTCGGTAGACGGAGCGGATCGGCAGCCCCTCGGGCGTCTCCCAATCGCGCCCGTCGACCGGGCGCGCGTCGGCCGGGACGGCCACGCGGGCATCATCGAAGGCGAGCTTCGCGAAGTCGGGCCAGCGCTCGGTCATGCGACCTCCCCGGTGAGGCGCGCTCGCAGCGCGCCGAACAGGGCGAGCACATCGCGCCCTCGATGGACGGCGAGATCGGCGCCCGCCAGGCTCCGCGCGGCGACGACGACCGTGACCACGCCGGCCGCCCGGAGCGCGTCCACGAGGCCGGGGACGACAGCCTCGAGGTCGGCGTCGGCCGCCGCGATCACCACGGTGGCGGGGGCGCCATCCACGGTCACCTCCGGCGCGGTGGGCGCGACGGGGCGGACGTCGACCTCGAAGCCGCCCGTCACCATGACCTCCCGGGCGAAGTCCACCCGGGGGCGGAGCGCAGCGGCGTCCCCCACCGGCAGCACCCAGGCGCGGCGTCGCTCGGCCGGAAGCGGCGCCATCGCGCGCCGGTGGGCCTCGAAGGGCTCCGCGTCCCGGACCCTCGGGAGCGCCTCGATCCGGGTGACGCTGGGCTCGGCCAGCGCCCGCCGGTGCACGGACGCCGGCGCATCCCACGCGCGAAGGGCCTCGGTGAGGCCCCCGGACGGCGTCCCGGCGCGGGCCGCCTCCACGGCCGGCGGGACGTCGCTCGGCGAGGCGCCCTGCCCGGCCGGAAGCGCACCGGCCGAGGTGGGCGAGGCCTCGGGCGCGGGCGGCTCGCCGAACCCGTGCTGGTTGACGCCGACCCGGATCCAGCGGCGCGTTCGCAGCGCCTCGGCGCGGGCCTGCCGCGACGCCCCGAGCCGGCGCTCGATCCAGCCGTCCCGGAGGCAGGCGACGACCCCGCCTGCGCCCTCGACCTCCTGGAACGCGGCCCAGGCGGCGCGCGCGAGGTCGTCCGTCAGCCGCTCCAGGTAGAAGCTGCCGCCGGCCGGATCGAGCACCCAGTCGAGGTGGGACTCGTGGCGCAGCATGAGCTGGGTGGTGCGCGCGAGGCGCTCGGCGAGAGCGCTCGTCTCGTGGGTCAGCACGTCGTGCGGGAGCACCGTCACCTCCTGCGCGCCCCCCGCGATCGCTCCGAACGCCACGGCCGTGCTCCGAATCAGGTTCATCTTGGGCTCGAGGTTGGTCAGCGCCCGCTCGCCGCTCCGCGCGTGGATCCACATCCCGCACGCGGGGCCGTCGACCCCGATGGCGCGGAGCACCTTCGACCACAGGAGGCGCGCGGCTCGCAGCTTCGCGATCTCCAGGAACGCGTCGGTGTCCAGGCCGAAGCTGAAGCGCAGGCGGGGCGGCAGCGCGTCCACGGCCTGCCCGGCTGCCGACAGCCCCCGGAGGTAGGCCAGCCCGGTCGCGAGGCCGAGCGCGAGCTCGTCGGCCCCGTGCGCTCCGGCCTCGTGGAAGGCGCGGGCCGACACCAGGACCGGTCGCGCGTCCGGCCGATGCGCCGACGACCAAGCGACCACGTCGGCCAAGCGCCCCATCGCGGTCTCGAGCGTGCCGTCGAGCGCACCGGTCCGGGCCAGCGCGCCGATCGGGTCGAGGGCGAGCTCGACGGGCCCGTCCTGGGTGGCCCATGCGCCCACCAGGCCGAGGCCGGCGCCCCCACCCTCGAGCACCGTGGGCGTGCCCTCGGCCGCCGCCAGCAGCGCCGACACCGCGGCGCGGTCCTCGAGCCCGGCGCACGCCCCGGGGCCGAGCCAGAGCTGGTCGGTCCCCTCCGCGACAGCGGTCCGGACGCGCGCGAGCAGGTCCTCGCCCCCGCCCAGCTCGCTGACGATCCGCCACCCCGCCTCGTCGCGGGTGCCGCGTACGAAGGGCGCCACGCCGGGCTCGCCGATCGACGCGGTCGGACGGTCGGCTTCCGTTGCGAGCGGAACCGGGCGGAAGCCCTCCGGGAGCCGGGGCGCCAGGGCCTCGTCGGGCGGTCGGCCCCCGAGGTCTTCGCGTACCCGGCTCTCCCAGGTGGAGAAGGAAACCCGGTCGAAGGACCGGTCGAGGTCGAGTTCGGCTGCCATGGGTCGTCCTGCGGGGGCCAGCTACGCCCCGGATCATGGAGCGCCGCCGTCGGAGAATAAAGCGGCTTCCAAGTCGACCCCGACGAAACGACGTCGAGGCGCCGATCAGTCGTCGCGGCCGCGACCGGATCGCCGAGACCGTGAGCGGCGGCGCCGAGAGCCGGTGTCGCCCTCGTTCCCGCCGTCGTCGTCGTCCTCGTCCTCGTCCTCGTCGTCCTCGTCGTCCTCGTCCTCGTCGTCGTCCTCGTCCTCGTCCTCGTCGTCGTCGCCGTCCTCGTCCTCGTCCTCGTCCTCGTCGTCCTCGTCGTCCTCGTCGTCGTCGTCGTCGTCGTCGTCGTCCTCGTCGTCGTACGCCTCGTCGCGGTCCTCGTCCTCGTCGTCCTCGTCCTTCTCGGCGGACGACAGGTCATCGTCGTCCTCCCGCTCCTCGTCGTCGTCCTCCCGCCCGTCGGCCTCCTCGTCGACCCCGGCCCCGCGGGACCGGCGGCGTGCCCGGGCTGGCCGGTCGCCTCCGTCGTCGTCGCCCCGGTCATCGTCGTCGGTCTCGGCCCGCCGGTCGTCGGCCTCGACCCGATCGTCTCCGTCGCGGTCGTCGTCGCCGTTGCCGTCCGCCCGCGCCCCGGGCTCCTCGTCCGCCTCTCGCCGGCGGGAACGGCCCCGCCCTTCCCTCGCGTCCGCGTCGTCGTCGTCGGCCTCGTCGGCCGGCTCACGCCTGCCCTCGTCGTCACCGCGGGTCCGGCCCCTCCCGCCACGGCCTCGACGCCGCCTCGACCGGCGGGAACGGCGGCCCTCCTCGGACCCCTCCTCCTCCCGCTCGGCGGCCTCGTCGGCGTCGTCGCGCGCATCCTCGTCCCCGTCGGCGTCGCGCCGGCGGCGCCGCTTCGGCGCGCTCTCGTCTCCCCTCGCCTCGGCGGGAGCCCGGCGCGGACGCGGCTCGCGCCCGTCCTCGTCGCCGCTCTCCCCGTCCCCGTCCGGGTCGCGAGACCTCGTCCGCTCCTCGTCCGCGCCTTGGTCGCGGTCGTCGCCGCGGCGGGACCGGTCTCGCCGCGCCTCGTCGCGGCTACGGCGAGAGCGCCCGCGGGGGGCCTGCTGGTCGTCGTCGCCGCCGTCGCGTCCACGGCGGTCCCGTCCGAGGGCTTCGGGCTGGCCGCGGAGCGCGTCGAGGAGGTCGCGGTCGATGCCGGCGAGCCGGAGCGACACCGGCCGCAGGCCCACCGCCCGGGCCTCCATCGCGGCCGCGAGAGCCGGCCCGTCGAACAGCACGCAGGGTGGCGCGCCGGCCACCTCGACCTCCTTGCGCGTTTCCTTGCGAACCTGCCCGGTCGTCAGCACCCACGCCTCGGCCGCGTTGCCGTAGTGGTGCAGCGAGCCGCGGACGTCGACGACGGCGTCGGCGCCGAGGTCTCGGCCATCCCGGGCGATGACGATCGCGAGCCGCACCTCCTCGAGCCCGCGGCTGAGGACGCCGCCGAGGTGGAGCAGCCGCCCCGACCCGCCTGGTCGACGCACCGCCCGAAGCCCGGTCACGCCCTCCGCGTTGAGCCACGACGCGAGCAGCTCGACGAAGCCGCCCGCCGGCAGCTGCTGGAGCTTCTTCAGAAACGCCCGGTGGACCTGCTCTCGCTGCCGCTTCGCCGAGACCTCGGCCTCCCGTTGGCGCTGGGCGGCCTCGCGCGGGAGGTACCACTCGATCAGCGCGACCTGGCCGTCCACGAACCGGTACCGCGCGGGATCGGGGCGCAGGTGGTCGGCCCGGATCGCCGCCGCCAGCGTCGGCGCGAGCGCGGCCGGCGACCCGACCAGGCGGCCCTTGCGGACCAGCCGCTCGGCCAGGCGCGCGTAGGTCGTCGGCTCCCGCGGACCGCTCTCCAGCACGGCGTACGCCGCGTCCGCGAGGTCCTTCCCGACCAGGTCGCCATCGTCCGGGACGCGCTCGAGGTCCAGCTCTTCGCCCGCCGACCCGCGGGCCTCGTCGTCGCCGCCCTTGTTCCGTCGCCGCCGGCGTCGCCGCTTGCGGCCCCGGCCCTCGCCATCGCGGTCGCGGTCGCGGTCCCCACGCTTGGCGTCCCGGGCGTTCTTCTGCCGGTCCCGGTCCTTGCGCGCCTCCTCCTCGATCTTGGCGAGGATCGGCTCGTCGTCGTCCTCCTCCTCCGGGAAGACATCGGCGCCCGGGAGGGCGGGTCGCGGCGCCGCCTCCTCGTTGTCCTCGAGCTCGGGCTGGGCCGGCGCTTCGATCGGGGGAAGCGCGTCGATGTCGAGGTCGAAGTCGGCGTCGGCGAGCGCGAGGGTCTCCTCGTCGAAGTCCCGCAGGCCGAAGACCCCGGGCTTCACCTTGACGATCGGCTCGTCGCCTCGGTCCTTCTTGACCATCGTCGCGAGCCGGCTGCTCATCGTCATGTCCGGCGCCTTGCCGACGTGGGAGAGCAGGTTCTTCGCGATCGCGATCTCGGTGATCTTCTTGTAGTGGAGGGGCCGCCCCACGAGAGCGAGCACCGCCACGGCAGCTTCGGTAAAGGTCATCGTCCTCGGTTCGGTGAGGGCGGAGGCTCCGTGAGCCTTCGCCTCGCGCCGGGTCGGGTCGGACCGAAGGCGGGGGCCGTCCGGCCTCCCGGGACCTGGGCGCGCGACGCTATCACCCGGACTCGTGGCGCGCAAACGGCGTTCCGGCCCGCTTGACAGCGCCATGACCCGGCGGTAGCGGGCCAACGCCCCGCCATGGCCCGGCTCGCCATCCTCCCGGTCGCGCTCCTCGTCGCCTGCCACACCTCGCCTCCCGTCGGGAGCCACGCGCAGGGCCGGGCGGGCTCGCCGCGGGCATCGGCTCGGCGCTCCCTCGCCCCGGCGCAGGCCGCGGTTCAGCCGGCCGGCCCGTCGGAGGACTCCGAAGCGGGGTTCGACGTCCGGCTGGTGCGGGTCCAGCCAGGTATCCACCTCCGCTCGGTTCAGCCGTGCGACGCGGTCTTCGCGGGGCGCCCCGAGGCGGTCGGAGCGGAGCAGGCGGCAACCTACCCTCTCGAGGTCGCCTACCGCCTGGCCATCAAGTGCCGCGCGCTCACGGGCGAGGGGTGGGCCGACCTCGTGGTGCCGCCGGAGCTCGCCGACCGGGTCAACGAGGTCCGGCGCGGTCGCCGGCTCCGGGTCCGGCTGCTGAGCGCGGACGGAGGCTACTTCGACTACCCGATCGTGGCTCTGGCGTCCCTCGAGCCGGAGGCGCCTTCGCCGCCGGCGCCCCGGGCGGAGCCCGCGCGCGTCGAGCCGGCGTTCGATCTACGGCGCCTCGCCGACGACCCGGCCCTGCTCGGGACCGAGCAGGTGTGCGCCGTGACCTACGCGGCGGACATCGACGTGGTCGGCATCGACGACCAGCGCCGGCACAGCTACCCGACCGGCATCCAGAACCGCATGACCGTGCGCTGCCGCCACGCCGGCGGGGAGGAGCCGGCGGACCTGGTCTTCATGCCCGCCCAGGCGCTGGCCGCGCTCACCGTCCGGCGGGGGTCCCGCGTCAGGGTGCGGGTGATCAGCCGCCACGGGGGGTTCGTCGACTACCCCATCCTCCAGTTCGCCGGGTCGTAGAGCCCCGGCCGTCACCTTCGCCCTTGTGCCCCAGACGCCCCGCTGCTAGGACCGCGCCCCTCGGCTTAGTTGACCCCGGCGATGCGAGGCTGATACCGAGGTCGAGGGTCGACGGTCGGCGTGTCCGGAGGGATTCACCGCTCCCGCGCGGGGGCTCGCTGTCCTCCGTTCTCCGGCCGATGAGCCACTGGCCCGTCTCTGGCAGGGCGAGGGGCTGAAGGAGCACACCACATGGAGTCGAAGCGCGTCGGAGTGTTGCTGGGTGGCCTGGGGTCCGAGCGGGAGATCTCGTTGCGGAGCGGCGAGGCCATCGCGCGCGCGCTCGAGGGCCGCGGCCACGACGTTCAGCGGATCTACGTCGACCGGGACCTCGATCGCGTGCTGCGGCAGACGCCGATCGACGTCGCCTTCATCGCGCTTCACGGGCCCTACGGCGAGGACGGGTGCGTGCAGGGGCTGCTCGAGATCTTCGGCATCCCCTACACGGGGAGCGGGGTGCTCGCGAGCGCTCTGGCCATGGACAAGGTCAAGGCGAAGGAGCTGTTCCGCCTCTACAACGTCCCGACGCCGCCCTACTACGCGGTCGACGCGGGCGACCTCGACGACCTCGAGGAGGTCCACGGCTCCTTCGGCTACCCCACCTTCGTCAAGCCGCGACGCGCGGGCTCGAGCGTGGGCGCGGGGCCCGCGGGCAATCTCGCCGAGCTGCGTGCCCGGGCGGAGGAGGCGGCCCGCTTCGACCGCTCCGTGCTCGTCGAGCGCTACGTGGCAGGACGGGAGGTGGCCGTCGGGCTGCTGGACGGGCGGGCCCTCGGCGCGATCGAGATCGTGCCCCGCGGGCGCTTCTACGACTATCGCTCGAAGTATCAGAAGGGCCAGAGCGACTACTTCTTCCCGGCCCGCCTGGCGCCCACCCGCTATCGCGGCGTCCTGACCATCGCGGAGCGGGCGGTGGCCTGCGTCGGCGCGCGCGGCATCTCCCGCGTCGACCTCCTCGTCACGGAGGGCGAGAACGAGTACGTCCTCGAGGTCAACACGCTACCCGGGATGACCGAGACCTCGCTCCTGCCGAAGATCGCGGAGGGCGCCGGTTACGACTTCCCCGACCTCTGCGAGGCGGCGCTCGAGCGGGCGACCCTCGGCTGCGGCGAGCCTCAGGGCGAGGAAGCCGGCGCGCCGCGCGGGGCGGTGACCCGCGCCGAGCCCTCGGCGCCGCGGGGCTGACCACCGGCGGGCCTCCCGCGGACCCGGGCCGCCTCGCCGCTGCCCCCGGCGCTCGCCCCGTCCTCCTCGCCCGGCTCCCCCTCCTCGAGAATGACGAGCGAGACCGTGCCGCGGCCACGGAAGAGCACCGTCTCGACCACCCAGGTCTCCCGGCCCTCGGCGCAGCGGCTCACCACGGCCAGCGGCGCCGGGCCCGACTCGCTGGCCAGCAGCGCCTCGTCGACCCCGCGGAGGAACAGATCGACGTCGCGGACCGATGCGTCGCCCGCCGCCGCCACGGCGATGCACGTGCCCTCCTCGAGGGCGAGGGCGTGGCGGAAGCTCCCGCCCTCCTCGAGCTCCGCGCTGAGGGTCTTCCGCTCGTCGAACGCCTGGAGGCGAAACGGAGCGGTGCCTTCCTCCAGCAGGAGGGAGCGCAGGGAGCGGACCGTCTCGGGCGCCCGGAGGAGCGCGAGCGCGTAGGTCCCGCTCCGGCCGTAGCCCTTCACGGCCGCACGCACGACGGTCGGCTGGTCCCGGCACGCGCGGACCCGGGCCGAAGACTGCACGGCGGTATCCCGGTCCAGCTCCCGACCGGATGGGTCGACCAGGTAGAGGTCGAGGTCCATCGCGCTCGACGAGGCCGCGCCAGCCAGGATCGCGCACCCGGGCCCGATCACCAGCTCGTGAGTGCGCACCTCCCCCGGGGTGATCGCGGCGTCGCGCGCGACGAAGACCGGCGGGTCGAAGCCCCGGTCCGAGAGGGGGGCAGCGAGCACGTCGAGGGCCACGCCCGGGTCGGCCCCCTCCGTGGCGGCGGCGCTCTCCCCCTCGAGCGCGCTGACGTCCTCCGTCCCGTGCTCGGGTCGAGGCCCGGACAGGAGCACGAGGCCGACCGCGCCGGCCCCCTCGAAGCTCCGGAGCTCCAGGGTGTAGCGGCCGGCCGCCGCCGGGCAGTGCTCGAGGGACGGCTCCGCATCGGAGCCGAGGTCCCGCGCGACCTCCACGCCCGCGCCGTCGAACAGGAACAGGTCGATGTCGGCGAGCCCGCTTCCGCCGCGGCCGAGGCCCACGTAGCAGTGGTCCGCGTCGAGGGCGAGCGTCCGGCGGAGCGTCCCGCCCTCGGCGAGACGCTCGAGGTGGGGGCCCTCGACGACGCTGAAGCCCCGGGCCCGAAGCGCCGTGCGGCTCTCGGCCAGCTGCTCCTCGACCTCGCGGAACGCGACGCGCGGCGCGAGGACGCCCTCGAAGAGCCCGTCGAACCCCTCGCCGACCAGCGGCGCGGACTCGATGTGGGCGACCAGGAGCACCCCCGAGCCCTCGAGGGCCCGGAGCACCAGGTGGTAGGGGCGTACCTCCGCCTTGCCGTCGGCCTGCGGGCACACGTGGACGAGCCCGCCCTCCCCCGGGACGGCGTCCACGGCGACCTCCTCCCCGAGCCCGTCGTAAAGGACGAGCACCAGCTCCCGGATCGCGGTCCCCGCCAGGGCGACGAACGTGCTGCAGCGGCCGACCGTCAGGTCGAGCGGCAAGGCCCGGCCCTCCTGCTCCAGGAGGAAGAGGCGGCTCAGCCCCACCTGGGTGTCGTACCCCCGTGTGCGCAGGCGCTGGCGCAGGCGGGCGTGGCGCCGGCTGAGCGCGTCGAGGGGCCCCGCCTCGTCGGGCAACAGGCTCGGGGCGGGCGCCTCCCTCGGCGGCTCGCGGCACCCCGCCAGCCCGAGCGCCAACGACAGCAACGCGGCCCGGGCCGGCGCGCTCCCGCTCACCTGGCCTCCCGCGGCGGTGGCGGCGCCGGCTCCTCCAGCGCCCGGAACAGATCGTCGGTCGGGACCTCCAGCCCGGTCGGCCCCCGGAACGCACGCAGGGCGAACAGGCCGCTCCCCACGGTCGCCCGGAGCGCGAGGTAGTACGTGCCGCTCCGCGAAGGGCAGTAGCGGAGCGCCGCGGTCCGGCCGTCGGTGGCGTCCGTCGCGACCGCCGTCCCGTCGTGGTCGTAGAGGGCGAGGTCGAGCTCCCGCACGCCGACCGACGCCGCTGCCAGGACCACGTCGCACGAGCCGCTCCGCATCGGGACCTCGTGGACGGAGCCGGTCTGCTCGACGAGGAAGCCGCGCCGCTCGTCGCCGGTCGGGGTGAAGCCGCGCGTCCGGACGAGCTCCGTGGCATCGTCCATCGCTCCGCTCAGGCGGGGGCTGAAGAAGTCGAGGGCGGCCCGCGGGGTCTCCTCGGGAGGCTCCGGCGGCGGCGGGTCCGCGCAGGCCCCGGCCAGGAGCAGGGGCGCGGAGACGAGGAGGCGCCGACGGCTCGCGCGGCGCAGACGGGTCGTGACCCGGGCCACCCCGGGGTTGTAGCAGCCGAGCGTCAGGCCGACTCGAGGGCGGGGCGCACCGACTCGAACCCCGAGAGGTGGTCCGTGATCTGCCCGGCGAGGTCCGCCGCGCGGTCCATCAGGTCCTGCACCACCTGGTCGATCTCCCGCGTCTCGCGCGACAGCCGCGAGCGCTCCAGCTCGCCCTCCTCGTTGAGGCTCCCCAGGCGGCCCTTCAGCTGGGCGATCTGGAAGCGCAGGTCCTCCCGGGCCTGCTCCTGGTCCCGCGCCTCGACGGTCACGGTGACCAGCGCCGCCTTCGCCTCCGACCAGGCCTCCGCGCGCTGGCCGAGGCGGACGCGCGCCTCGACCTCGCCCTCGTCGATCGGCAGGTCGGCGTCGGGCGCCGACGGGGCCACGGCCCACCCCTCCCGAAGGGTGGCCTCCACCGACCGCACCCGGTTCCACGCCGCGGACAGCCGCCGCGCGAGCGCGTCGAGCTCACGCTCGACCCGCGACTCGTCTTGCCCGAGCACGTCGATCGCCCGCCCGAGCCGGAGGCGCGTCTGCCGCATGTCCTCCTGCTGCCGCGTGGCGGCCGAGGCGCGGGCGCCCTTCTCGTCGGTCTTGCGGGCGAGGTCCTCGACGGTCGCGGTCAGGCGCGCGAGCACCTCCTGCAGCGTCTCCGGCGGGCCGTCGGGGTGGACCTCGCTGAGCAGGCCGCGCAGGCGCTCGACCCGCCGACGCCACCGCTCCCCCGGCGGGTCGGGAGGGGCGCCCGGGTCGGCGTTTGCCTCCTGCCGTCGCAGCGCGGCCTGGAACGCCACCGCGAGGCGATCATCGAGGAGCGTGGGGATCTGCTCGGCCGACGGGAGCTCGTCGAGGACGGCGTCGAGGTCCTCGACCAGGTGGTAGCCGTCCCGATGGCGCGCCCCCGGTTCCTTCGCGAGAAGCCGGGCGACGAGGACCTCGAGGCCCTCGGGTAGCCCCGGGCGCACCTCCGAGAGGGCCGGCGGCGGCTCGCGCAGATGCTTCATGATCACGTCGGGAGCCACGCCGGTGAAGGGCGGCGAGCCGGTCAGCATCTCGAAGAGCACGCAGCCGAGCGCGTAGAGGTCCGCCTGGCCGCTCAGCTTGTCGCCCCGGGCCTGCTCCGGGGCCATGTACTCGGGGGTGCCGAACACGGCGCCGCTCGCCGTGAGGCGGAGCTCGCCCTGCATTCGGGCGAGGCCGAAGTCGAGGAGCTTCGCGAAGTCCCCGCGGCCCGAGCTGACGAGGACCACGTTCTGCGGCTTGATGTCCCGGTGGACGACGTCGAGCTCGTGGGCCCGGGCGAGGGCGCCGGCGAGCTGGCGCGCGATCTTCACCGCGCGCTCCGGCTCGCGGGCGCTGCCCGCGATCACCTCGCCCAGGTTCTGTCCTTCGAGGTACTCCATCACGAGGAAGACGAGGCCGTCGCCCGTCTCGCCGAAGTCGATCAGATCCACGATGTGCTCGTGGTCGATCCGGTTCGCGACCCGGGCCTCGCGCAGGAAGCGCTGCCGGTTGGTCGTGTCGCTCGCGAGCTCGGGGGCGAGGAACTTCACCGCGACGTCCCGATCGAGCACTTCGTGGCGCGCTCGGTAGACGATCCCCATGCCGCCCTCGCCGACCCGCTCCACGATCCGGTAGCGGCCGGCGATCGTGCGGCCGACGAGCTCGTCGGGCAGCTCCGCGAGCTCCGCCCCGTCGAGGGGGCACGTGTCCGGCGCCCCCCGCCACCTCGCTCCGCACAGCGTGCACACCCTCATCGCGGCGCTCCCCAACCCCCGCGCCTCGGGACCGTCGGCGCCCCGAAGCCCGGCAACCGTAGCAACGCGGACCGCGATTGACCGCCCGATCCGGCGCTGCTAGGGGGTGCCGGCCATGGCGACCCCGCTCGACGGACCCGGTGACGCCGCCGTTCCCTGGTACCGCTGGCCGATCCACCAGCTGCGACGCCTCTACCACTGGACCCTGGCCTGGGCGGAGACCCCCTACGCTCTGCCGGCGCTGGGGGTCCTGTCCTTCATCGAGGCGAGCTTCTTCCCGATCCCGCCCGACATCCTGCTCCTGCCGATGGCGCTCGCCCGGCCGCGGCGGGCCTGGCTCTACGCCGGGGTGTGCACGGCCGCCTCGGTCCTGGGCGCCGTCCTGGGCTGGGTGATCGGGGTCTACCTGTGGCGGAGCCTGGGCGTGCCCGAAGGCTGCCCCGAGTTCGGTGGCGGCGCGGTCCTGTTCCGCATCATCCCGTCCTTCAGCTGCGACAGCTTCGCGTGGGTCCAGGCCGGCTATCAACAGAACGCCTTCCAGACGGTCTTCATCAGCGCCTTCACTCCGATCCCCTTCAAGGTGTTCACGATCGCGGCGGGCGTGTTTCACATCGGCATCCCGACCCTGGTGGTCGCGAGCGCGATCGGCCGGGGCGCACGCTTCTTCCTCGTGGCTGGCCTCGTCGCGTTCTTCGGCCCGTCGGTTCGCGAGTTCATCGAGAAGCGCTTCGAGATCCTCACGGTGGGCCTCGCGGTCGTCGCGCTGGGGATCCTCGCGGCGATGGAGCTGCTGCTCTGACCGCATCGAGCCCAGGGATGCATCGCCCCGGGTTCTTGATACGTTCGCTGGGCTTTCGGGGGTAGGTCGACCGGTGAAGCTCTCCAACAAGGGCCGCTACGGCGTGAAGGCCATGTTCGACATCGCCTTCCACAACCACGGCAAGCCGACCCAGATCAAGGCGATCGCGGAGCGGCAGCTGATCCCGCCGCGGTTCCTCGAGCAGATCTTCCAGGACCTCAAGCGCGCGGGCCTCGTGTCGTCGAAGCGAGGGCCCAAGGGTGGCTACCAGCTGGCGAAGCCGGCCAAGGAGATCCGCGTGGGCGACATCGTCCGCGCCCTCGAGGGTCCGGTGCGCCTCGGCCCGAGCGCCGAGGGCCAGCGCCGCGCCGCCGACGACACGAGCCGCGCCGTGATCGACGAGCTCTTCCGGGACCTCGCCGCGCGGAGCGAGGCGTGCTTCGACGAGCACACCCTCGTGGAGCTCTGCGCCCGCGGCGAGGCCCTCGGCTTCCCGCGGCGGCCGCCGCGAAGCTACGTCTACGTCATCTAGTCGCCCCGCCCCGGCGCGGGCCGAACGGAGTGCAAGCAGCCATGGCCGTGACCGTACGCATCCCCGCCCCCTACCGCGTCCTGACCGGCGGCCTCGACGAAGTGGAGGCCCAGGGCGCCACCGTCGGCGCGGTGATCGATGACCTCGACCGGACCTATCCGGGCCTGAAGGACCGCCTCTGCGACGCCGACGGCGTGCGGCGGTCGGTCAACGTCTACGCCAACGAGGAGGACATCCGGTTCCTGGAGGACCTGGACACCCCGCTCGCCGACGGGGACGCGGTCGACATCGTCCCGGCCCTGGCCGGCGGCGCGCGGTGAGCGAGGCGCCCTGGATCCGGGGGCCCCTCCGGATCGCGCGGGCGGTGCTGGCGGACGTCGAGGCCCACGCCCGGGCCACGTACCCGACGGAGTGCTGTGGCTTCCTGCTCGGCCCCGCCGTTCCGCCGGACCTGGTCGACGAGGGGCGGCGGGAGGTCAACGAGGCCGACCGGTATCACCGCCTCGACCCGGAGCGCTTTCCCCGGACGGGGCGCACCTACTTCAAGATCAACGAGCTGCGGGCGGCGCGGACCTTCGACCGGCAGGCCGCCGAGGACCGTCCGGTCAAGGTCATCTACCACTCCCACTGCGACGCCGGTGCGTACTTCAGCGAGGAGGACGCGAGCACCTTCAGCCAGGCGGGCGTCCTGACGTGGCCCTGCGCGTTCCTCGTCGTCAGCGTGGTAGATGGAGACGTGAAGGACCGTCGAGTGTGGATCCACAAGGGCGGGACCGACGACTTCGAGGAAGGCGCCTGGAGCCTGGCGTGACGTCCCGACCGACCGCGACCCATCCCCGGAACCCGTACCTGACCGTCGACGTCGTCACCGAGACGGCGGGGGGTCTCGTCCTGATCGAGCGGGCGAGCCCGCCGTCCGGCTGGGCGCTGCCGGGCGGCTTCGTCGACTACGGGGAGGACCCGGCGGACGCCGCGCGGCGGGAGGTGGCCGAGGAGACCGGGCTCCAGGTGTCGCTCCACGCGCTGCTCGGGGTCTACGGGGAGCCGGACCGCGACCCCCGGCAGCACAACGTGAGCGTGGTGTACGTCGGCCGGGCCGAGGGAACCCCGTTGGGCGGCGACGACGCGCGGCGGGCCGAGGTGTTCGCGCTCGACGCCCTCCCGAGCCCCCTCGCCTTCGACCACGCCGCGATCCTGGAGGACTACCGTCGCTACCGCCGCGAGGGGCGGCTGCCGGTGCCCCCCCCGGCCCGCCTCGCCGACGGGGACCTGTCCGTCCTGCTCGTCGCCGCTCGCGACGCGCTCGAGGCGGCCGTCCGGGGCCGGGCTCCCCGCCTCGGCCTCGACGAGCAGCGCCCCGCGGTGAGGACCCGGGGCGCGGCGTTCGTGACCCTGCGGACGACGGACGGCACGCTCCGCGGCTGCATCGGCGAGGTCGTCGCGCACCGCCCGCTCGTCGACGCCGTGCGGGACATGGCCGTCGGCGCCGCCTTCCGGGATCCACGCTTCCCGCCCGTGGACGCGGGCGAGCTGGCCGGCCTCCGCATCGGGCTCTCGGTCCTGAGCGCGCCCGAGCCCCTGACCCGGTCGACCGACCTCGAGGTCGGGCGCCACGGCGTGCTGGTGGAGCGCGGCGGAAACCGCGGCGTGCTGCTCCCGGAGGTCGGCGCCGAGCGCGGGTGGACCGCGGACGAGCTCCTGGCCGCGACGTGCCGCAAGGGCGGCCTGCCGGAGGACGCCTACCGTGACGACGACGTGACGGTCGCGGTCTTCGAGACGACCCACGCCGAGGAGGCGGCGGCCGAGCTCTAGCCGGCTGCTGCTGGGGCTCCTCGCCGGACTCGTCCGGCGCTCTAGCTCTTGGCCTGGGCGGCCTTCTTGGCCTTCGTGCGCTTCTTGCCCCGCTTGCGCTTGGGCTTCTTCTCGGCGGCCTGCTCCTCCCGCTGGAGGGCCGTCAGGTCGCCGGAGGCCTTGCGGGACTGCCGGAGGCGCGCCGCCTTGCCGGCGAGGTCCCGGAGGTAGTAGAGGCGGGCGCGCCGGACGTGGGCCCGCTGGACGATCTCGAGCTTCTCGATCCGCGGCGAATGGAGCGGGAAGATCCGCTCGACGCCGACGCCGTAGGACACCTTACGGACCGTGAAGGTGGCGCGGGCCCCCCCGCCCCGGCGGCGGAGGACGACACCCTGGAAGACCTGGATCCGCTCCTTGTCCCCCTCACGGATCCGGTAGTGGACCTTGACCGTGTCACCGGGGCGGAAGGGCGGGAGCTTCCGCTCCTGGGCCCGCTCGAGGGCCTGGATTTCGGGAACGACGCTAGACATCTCGCTGACCTCGGGAGGCGGGGCGGCGGTCAACACCGCCGAGCGGGGGTCGGAAGGCCTATCACGGAGGCTGGTCGACGTCAACGGGATCCGTGCTCCCCGACGAGCCGGTCGAGCAGGATGGCCACGGCGGCGCGCACCGACAGGTGGTTGTAGTCCGCGGAGCCCCGGATCGGGGGGAGGACGGCGTCGATGCCGTCGATGGCCTCGAGCACCAGCCCGTGGCCGGTCCCGAACAGCAGCAGCGTCGGCCCGGAGTCAGGCCCACGCCGGGCCTCCTCCAGCGTCAAGCGCGGCACGCCCTCGGTGCGCCGCGCGCTCGTCGCCCACAGCCGCGGCGGACGGCCGGTCTGCTCGCGGATCGCCCCGATGGCCGCCTGGAGGTCGTGCACGACGTGGCACAGCGCCAGGGCTTCGGTGCGCTCGGGGGTGCGGCGCGCTCCGGCCCCCGTCGTCCAGTGCTCGAGGATCCGGTGAACCAGCCGGCGCTGCGCCTCGATCGGGGTCACCACGAAGTAGCCGGCGAGGCCGTACGTGCGCGCGCTCCGGGCGATGTCGTGGACGTCGAGGTTGGTGACCGCGGTCGTCACGATGCTGCCGTCCCGGGCCCGGACCGGGTGATGGATCAGGGCGACGTAGAGCGGGGTCACCGTGCATCCGCTAGGGCACGGAGGAACGCGCGGTCCTCGTCCGTGAGGGGCTCCTCGAGGAGGAGGTCCGGCCGACGCTCCCGGGTCCGGCGGAGGGCCTCGCGGCGGCGCCAGCGGGCGACGGCGGCGTGATCGCCGCCCAGGAGGACCGCCGGCACCGCCTCGCCCCGGAAGGTGGCCGGCCGGGTGTAGTGCGGGTGCTCGAGGAGCCCCCTCGCGTGGGACTCCTCCTCGATCGACGCCGGGTTGCCGAGCACCCCCGGGAGCAGGCGCACGACGGCCTCGAGGACCGCGAGCGCGGCGACCTCGCCCCCCATCAGGACGAAGTCGCCCAGGCTGATCTCCTCGTCGCAGCGTCGCCGTGCGCGCTCATCGATGCCTTCGTAGCGCGCGCAGACCAGCGTGAGGGAGGCCTGCGAGGCCAGGCGCCGCGCGTCGGCCTGGCGGAACGGCGTCCCCTGGGGGGTCATCAGCACGCGGCGCGGACGGGACCGCCCCGCCTCGCGCTCCGCGGCTTCGGCGGCCTCGACCGCGTCGACCAGGGGCCCGGGACGCATGACCATCCCGCTTCCGCCGCCGTAGGGGGTGTCGTCGACGCTGCGGTGCCGGTCGGTCGTGAAGTCCCGTGGGTTCACCGCCACGACCGCGACCCGCCCCCGGGCGCGGGCCTTGCCGAGCAGGCCGTGGGCGACGAATCCCTCGACCAGGTCGGGGAAGACGGTCACAACGTAAGCCCTCATCCCGCGGTCCTCATGAACGCAGCCGTCCTCGCCGCGGACGCCGCAGCTCGAAGTCTTCGACGTGGGCCACCGTGACGCGGCCGGCGTCGGCGTCGATCGCGATGACGTAGGGCTCGAGGATCGGCACCTCCCGCCACCCCGCCTCCTCCCGCACGAGCAGGCAGTCCACGCTCGGGTAGCGGAGGACGTCCTCCACGGTGCCGAGGCCCTTTCCGCCCTCCTCGACGACCAGCAGGCCGACGAGGTCGACGTGGTAGACCTCCTCGGCGTCCGGGGCGGGGAAGCGGGCGCGGGGCACGGACACCTCCGCGCCCCGTAGCTCGTCCGCGGCCTCCCTCGTCCCGACGCCGGCCAGGCGCAGGAGGACCGCGTCGCCGTGGGCGCGCGCGCTCTCTACCGCATAGGCCCGGGCCGGCGCCGGGCCCAGCCACACGCGGTCCATGGCCAGCAGCAGGCCCGACGCGGGGTTGAAGCGGTGGACGCGGAGCTCCCCGCGCACGCCGTGGGGGCGGCTGACGACCCCCAGCGCGACGAGGCGGTCGGCCCCCCCCGTCACTCCACGATTTCGAGCACTGCCCGGCGCCGGTAGCGCGCCCCGGTGGCGGCGAGCAGCGTCCGCATCGCGCGGGCGGTCCGCCCGTCCTTCCCGATCACCTTCCCGAGGTCCTTCGGGGCCACGGTCAGCTCGAGGATCAGCGCGCGGTCGCCCTCGATCGCCTCCACCTGCACGGCCTCCGGGTCATCCACGAGGGAGCGCGCGATGTAGTCGACCAGCTCGGTCAGCTCGTCCACGGCGTGTCAGCCTGCGGCTTCCGCCGTGGGCTCGGCGGCCCCCTTCGGCTCGTCGCCCTCACCCTCGGGCGCTTCGCCCTCCGCCGACGTCGCCGGCTCCGACGCCTCGGTCGCGGCCTCCGATGCCGCCTCGGCGACGGGCCCCGACGCCTCGGCCGCGGGCTTCGACGCCTCGGCTGCCGCCTCCGACGCCTCGGCGGCGGCGTTCGCGGCCGCGGCCAGCGTCGGCGCGATCCGTCGGTAGACGTTGATGATCTTCCTCGCGCGGTCCGTCGGCTGCGCGCCGACGCCGAGCCAGTAGTCCACCCGCTCGAGGTCGATGTGGATCTCCTCGTCGGGCCGGGAGGGGTCGTAGCGACCCACCTGCTCGAGGAACCTCCCGTTCCGCGGGGACTCCGAGTCCGCCACGACCATGTGGTAGTAAGGGCGCTTCTTCGAGCCGTGACGCGCCAGTCGGATCTTCACCATCGAACGTTTCGTCCTCGTCGCTATCCGGGTCTCTGTCGCGGACGGAGGGAGACCGCCCATGGCCCGCGGAGCGGCCGGCGGACCGAAAGGGCGCGTCCGTCTCAGCGGGACGGCGGAGGCTAGCGGGCGCCCCGGAGGTCGTCAAGGACCGCCCGCGCCTCGCCGCGGCCGGGACCTGTTGCTACATCCTCGCCGATGGTTCGGGCCTCCACGCCGGCGCGCGGCCGGTGGGTGTGCGCGGGCGCGGTGGCGCTGCTCGTGTCGACCGGGCTCGGCGCCTCCTGCTCGCGGGACCTACGGGACGAGCCAGCCAGCGCGGCGACGCTCCGCACCGCCGACCTGCCGGCCCCCCAGGCCCGGCTCGTCGTCGCCACGGACCTGCACGGCTACCTCGAGCCCTGCGGCTGCAGCACCGACATGCTCGGCGGGATCGATCGGCTCGCGGCGAAGCTCCGGTCGATGGCCGACGACGGGACGCCCACCCTGTTCGTGACGGCTGGCGACCTGCTGTTCGACGGGCTGGACCACGGCGTGACCCCCGAGCAGGCGCGGGCCCAGGAGACCTGGCGGGCAGAGACGCTCGTCGCGATCTTGAACCGCTTGGACCTGGCGGCGTCGGCCCCTGGACCGCTGGACTTCTCCTACGGGGCGTCCACCCTCCGGCGCCTCGCGGCCGACGCGTCCTTTCCCCTGCTCGCCGCCGGGAGCAGCCTCGACCTCGAGGAGGATCCGCTCGGGGCGACCGTCATGCGTCGCGTAGGCCCGTACCAGGTCGGCCTGGTCGGCGTCGCGGACCTGCGTACGACGGATGGACGCGCGCCCGACGGAGTGCGGCCCGCCGCGGACCTGGTCGAGACGACCCGGCAGGCCGTGGCGAGGCTCCGGAGCGAGGGCGCCGACGTGGTGGTGGCGCTCGCCCGGACCGACCGGAGGACCGGGCGGCGCGTCGCGCGCACGGTCGACGGCCTCGACTTCCTCGTGCAGGGGGGGCTCGACGACGCGGAGGCGCCCCCGCCATCGACGGCTGGCGGGACGGTGATCGTCCAGGCCGGGCACCAGGGCCACGGGTTCGTCCACCTCGATCTCTGGCGCCGCGGGGAGGGCCCGTGGACCGACGTCGGGCTCTGGCGCCGGGAGGTGGAGCGCGAGCGCCTCCGGACGCGGGAGCGGGAGCTCCGGGCCAACCTCGCGCGATGGCAGCGCGAGGGAGAGCACGACCCGGCCGACCTCCAAGCCCAGCGCGCTCGGCTCGCCCGCCTCGCGGCCGAGGCCGAGGCGCTGGCCGCGGCGCCCGCCGCGGACCGGGGCAATGTGTTCACCGCCGCTTACGTCCCTCTGCCGCTCACGGCCCCTCGCGACCCCGAGATCGACGCGCTGGTCAACGCCTACGACCGACGGGTCAACGAGCACAACCGGGTCGCCCTCGCCGGCCTACGGCCCGAGCCCGCCGGCGAGGGCGCTCCGTCCTACGTGGGTAGCGCGGCGTGCGCGGCGTGCCACGGCCCCGCCCACGCGCAGTGGACGGGGACGCCCCACGCGCACGCCTACGCCACGCTCGAGACGCAGCACAAGAACTTCAACCTCGCCTGTGTGGGCTGCCACGTGACCGGCTACCTCGAGCCGGGAGGGTCCACCGTGACCCACGTCGACGGGCTGGTGAACGTGGGGTGCGAGAGTTGCCATGGCCCGGGGTCGGCGCACGTCGCAGCCCCGACGGAGGCGGCGGTCACGCTCGACCCGGGCGAGCGACTCTGCCGGAGCTGCCACAACCCCGAGCACAGCACGGCCTTCCGCTACGACGTGTACAGGCCGCGCGTGCTCGGGCCGGGGCACGGCTTCCCGCCGACGGCCTCGGCCGGCGGACGCCAAGCGCCCTAGAAGCTGAACATCGCGCCGCCGAGCACGTTGTACCAGACCTCGGTGAAGTCCCCGATGAAGATGTCGAAGGCGAGCGGGCGCACCCACACCGAGAGCCGACCCTCCAGGAACACGAGGCGAGCCGTCGACGCGGGTTGCAGGACGAAGCCGGCGGAGTCCCCCCGTCCGATGCCGCCGAAGTCCACCACGAACAGGCCGAAGCCCGTCGCCACGTTCGGAGCCAGGATCAGGGCGAGGCTCTGGGTCGTCAGGAGCACGATGTCGAAGCCGAACCGAGCCCCGAACTCGAAGAGCCGTACGTTGCTCCGGAGGTTCTGGGCGAGGTCGAGCGCGATCCAGAACCCCGGGTGGATCCCGATCGGCGCGAAGTGATATCCGAACGCCTCGTTGATGCGAAAGAAGTCAGTCGCGTTGCCGAAGCCGATCGCAGCGCCGAAGCCGGCCATGACGAACCAGGGCCGGTCGATGCCGGTCACGCTGGCGGGCTCGGCGGCCTCGCCACGCAGCGTGACCACCGGACGGTCCTCGACCGAGTCCTGGGCCTGTGCCGTCGAGGACACGCCCAGCCCAACGGTCAGAGCGACCGACACCACGAGCAGCACGCTCACGAACCCGCTCGTCCCGGATCCCGTCCAACCACCACACCGCCTGTCGTGCATCATCCCCCTCCCTTCACGGTCGCCGACGCCGCCGGGGCGGCGGTCCGGCGAGGCGAGGCGATGAACTCACAGCGCCCGCCGGGTGTCCAGCGCGACGTGGGCCCGGGGCGAGCCCGCCCTCGCAGCCCACGCGGGGGGCGGAGGCCGCCCCGAGGGCCGCTTCGCCCGATCGCCGTCGGCCTGGCCGCCCTGCCCCTCGCCGTCGGGTGCGGAGCCCCGGCGCCCTACCCCGCGCCCCAGAGCGGTGGCGCGGCGCGATCGTCCACGCCGCCGAACGGGGCCGGCGCCACCCCCGCGTCACCGCCGAGCGCCGAGGACCGGGGCGTCCGCGTGCTCCGAGGGCGGGCCAGCTACTACAGCGACGCGCTCGCCGGGCGCTCGACGGCGAGCGGCGAGCCCTACGACCCTCGCGCGCTGACCGCAGCCAGCCGCGACCTCCCCTTCGGCACGCGGGTGCGCGTGACGCGGACCGACACCGGCGCCTCGGTGGTCGTCCGGATCAACGACCGGGGGCCGTTCCGGGACCATCGGCGGATCCTCGATCTGTCCCGCGCCGCCGCCGAGGCCCTGGACATGATCCGCGCCGGGGTCGTCCCGATCGAGGCCGAGATCCTCGGCGCGGGCACGGGACGTTAGGTCGCTCGAGGAGGGGTGACGCTGAGTCGGGCGGCGAGGGCCGGCGCGATCTGCCACGGACCGCTGAGACGGGTGACTAGGAGGTGGCGCCGCCGCAGCTCGACCCGGCCCCCGCGGTGCAGCCGAAGCAGTGCCGGTCCACCGCGACCCGTCGAGCCTCCAGCTTCGTGAGGTCGAACTCCGCGATGTGCCGAGGGGCCCCCTCGTCGACCGGCATCTCGAGCATCTGGTTGAAGTCGCAGTCGTAGAGCACGCCGTCCCACCCGACGCTCAGCGTGTTCCGGCACATCACGCCTGCCGCCGCGGCGGGGTTGAAGCTCCGGACCAGCTCCGCGAGGTACTCCTCGAGGTTGTCGGACTCGAGCAGCCAGTCGAGGAAGCGCGAGATCGGCATGTTCGTGATGCAGAACAGCTCGTCGAACACGATGCCGTGCTGCTCCTTGAGAGCGCGCTTCCACTCCCGCTCCAGGCTCGCCTGGTCGCCCGGGAGGTAGGCGCCGACCGGGTTCGTCACGAGGACGAGGCGGAGCCCGGACGTGCCGTCCCCGTAGCCGAGGTCGTTCAGGCGCTTCAGCGCGCGGACCGACCGCTCGAACACGCCGTTGCCCCGCTGTCGGTCCGTCGACAGCCGCGCGTAGTGCGGCAGCGAGCACACCAGCTCGACCTGGTGGGCGGCCAGGAAGGGCGGGAGGTCCCGGTGAGTCGGGGTCTCGAGGATCGTGAGGTTGGAGCGGTCGATCACGTGGCGGCCGAGGTCCCGGCACGCCTCGACGAACCACCGGAAGTGGGGATTGAGCTCGGGGGCTCCGCCGGTGATGTCGACGGTGGGGATCGAGCTCGCCCGGAGCGCAGCGAGGCAGTGCTCCATGGTCTCCCGGGTCATGACCTCGCGGCGGTCGGGACCGGCGTCGACGTGGCAGTGTCGACACGTCTGGTTGCAGAGCTTGCCGACGTTGACCTGGAGGATGTCGATCCCGGTCGGCTTGAGCGGCCACAGCTGGGCCTGGGCGAGCGCCTCGTCGAACTCCCGGGCCAGGGGGAGCCGCCGGAGGATCGACCGCTGGGTGGACGCCTCGGCCAACGGCAGGCGTCGCGCCCTGAGGCTCTTGTTCGACACCGCGCTGGTCACATCGAGAGCTTTCCGGCGCGGTTGCGCATCTGGATCCCGTGCACGAGGGACGCGCCCGCCCGCAGCGCACCGGCCACGTGCACCGCCTCCGTCATCTGGTCCATATCCGCCCCCTTCTTGAGGCAGTCCTTGCTGTAGGAGTCGATGCAGTACGGGCACTGGATCGCGTGAGCCACGGCGAGGGCGATCAGCGCCTTCTCGCGCGCCGAGAGCGCCCCGTCCTGGAAGACGGCTCCGTACCAGTCGAAGAACTTCTCGGCGAGCTCGGGGACGTTGTCGCCGATCTCGCCGAAGCGCCCGAGGTCGGCCGCGTCGTAGTAGTGCGTCATCGTGTTCTCCTCGCCCCGCGCTCCGTCCTCGGCCGCCCCCGTGGACCGGGGGCTACGCGAGAGCGTCCGGGAAGTTACGCGTGCCCATTTCCTGACTGCGCCGTGCCTCTCCGCTAGGTTCGCCGCGATGCTCGGGGTACCGGAGACGACCGTCGCGGACGCCGGCGCGCTGACCCTGCGGCGCTGCACCACCTGCGGCGAGGCCTACCCCGCCAGCTTCCGCGTGTGTCCGATGGACTCCTCGCCGCTCGGCGTCAACGGGCAGAACGAGGATCCGCTGATCGGCACGGTGCTCGCGGGGACCTACCGCATCGAGCGACGCCTGGGGCGCGGCGGCATGGGCCGCCTCTACGAGGCTCAGCACACGCGCCTCGACCGTCGCTTCGCCGTGAAGGTGCTGCACGAGACCCACCGGCGCACCCGGGACGCGGTGGCCCGCTTCGACCGGGAGGCGCGGAGCCTCAGCCGCATCCGCTCCGACCACGTCGTGTCCGTCGTCGACGTGCTCCGCACGCCGGACGGCCGCGCCGCGCTGGTGACGGAGCTCCTGAGCGGCCTGGACCTGAGGGCGCACCTCGAGCGGGTCGGCCGCACGAGCGTGGCGACCGCGATCGCGCTGGCCCGGCAGACCTGTCGGGGCCTCGCGGCCGCCCACGCCCAGGGGGTGATCCACCGGGACCTGAAACCGAGCAACCTCTTTCTGACCACGGGTGCCGACGGCCGGACCCGCCTCAAGATCCTCGACTTCGGGGTCGCGAAGGTCACGGGCGAGCCCGAGCTCACGCGCACCGGGGCGGTGGTGGGCACCCCCGCCTACATGGCGCCGGAGCAGGCGATGGGGAGCGCCGAGGTCGACGAGCGGGCGGACGTGTACGGCGTCGGGGCGGTGCTCTACCGCGCGCTGACCGGGAAGCCTCCCTACGCGGGCGCGGACGCCGCCCGGATGCTGACCCGGCTACTCTCGGAGGCGCCGCGGCGGCCCAGGAGCCTCGAGCCGTCCCTCCCGATCGGGCTCGAGGCGGTGATCCAGCGGGCCATGGCGAGGGACCGGGAGGAGCGCCCGCGGGACGTGATCGCCCTGGAGGCGGAGCTCGCGGCCTTCGACCAGGCGAGCGAGCCCACCTTCGTGCTGGACCGCGAGGCGAGGTCGACGGGCCCGGTCGCGAAGGATGCCGCCGCCCTGACCCGGGAGGCGCGGCGCGCCCGCCCCCTGGCGCTCGCTGCCGCGCTGGGCGCCACGGGGGTCGCGACGGCGGCGACCGCGCTGGCGGCGGGCGGGCTCTCTCGCCTCGGGCCCGCGCCCTCCCCTGGCGAGCCGCTCCCCGCGGCCGCCTGGGCGATGGTGGCCGTCGCGGCCCTCGCCACGGCGGGCGTTCTCGGGCGACAGCTCTGGGACCGGTGGGACCGCGCCCCGGCGGTCGCGACGTGGGGACGGAGCGTCGGGGTGGGGGCGCTGAGCGCGGCGCTCGCGCTCGGCGTCTACGAGGTCGTGTCCCGGTCGTGGGAAGCGCTCAGCGCGGAGCCTGCCGCGACCGATGGAGCCGGGCTCCTGACGCGCGCCTCGCTCCTCCTCGTCGTCGGGCTGCTCGGGGCCTATCGAGCCCGGGCGGCGCATCGGCCGGCGCCCACCCGGCGGCGGACGACCGCGCCTCCGCCACCCCGTCCTCGCTGAGCGCGGCGCCGGGGCCGCCGCCTCGCCATCGGTCTGCCTCGAAATCGGTCCGGCCAGCGACCGCTTTTGCTGGCCCAAGGGCCCGAAATGGTTAGGTTCGTTCGGCTTCGGGGCCACGCCGCCCCGCAAGGGAAAGGACCCTCTCGTTCGATGACAAGGACCCTCTGGATCTGCGCTGCCCTCCTCGGGGCCGCCTTCGCGCTGTCGCTCGCGGTCTGGCCCCATCTGCCCCCGACAGTGCCGATCCACTGGAACGCCCAGGGGGTCGCGGACGGTTACGCGTCGCGGACCTTCGCGCTGCTCTTCTCCCCGATCCTCGGCACGGTGATCACCGGGCTCCTGGGCGCCGTCCTGTCGTCCCACCCCGGCGCCCGTCCCGCTGCGCCCCGCTTGTGCCTCGTGATCGCGGCCTTCTTCCTCGGCCTCCACGCCCTGGTCGTCGGGGCCGCGCTCTCGCCGGGGCACGTCCTGTCCGTCGGGCTGATCTGGGCCCTGCTGGGCGGCCTGTTCGCCGCCCTCGGGCTCGCGATGCCGCTGTTACGCCCCAACCCGTGGGCCGGCGTGCGCCTTCCGTGGACCCTGAGCGACGAGGTCGTCTGGCGGGTCACGCATCGCTTCGCGGCGTGGGCCTACGTGATCACGGGCCTGACCGTGGCGGGGCGCGGGGCGCTGCTGCCGACGAGCACGACCTCCTTCCTGGTCTGCTTCGTCGTCCTGATGGTCGGCGCGCTCTCGCCCGTGCCCTACTCCCTGGTCATCCATCGCCTCCGGCGCACCTGACCCCGGTCGACCGCGACATCAGTCGACCGCGACCTCGACCCGGAATAGCCCGATCGAGGTCGCCGCGTGCACCGTGGTGGTGCCCCCGCGCCGCTCGGCGCTCAGCTGGGTGATGACCCGCGCGCCGCCGGCGAGGCCAGGATCGACCTCGCGCGCGAGGGCCTCGGCGGCCACGTCCAGGAGCAGCGTGGCGTCGCCGCCGTCCAGGCGATGGCGGCAGAGGACGTCGCCGCGCTCCCCGCGCGGGTGGACGGTGTAGAGGGTGAGGCCTCCAGGCTCCCGGCAGAGCGCGAGCTGACCCACGGCCGGTAGCCCAGGAGCACGGAACCAGCCCCGCCCGCGCCTGCGGCTCAACCAGGGGCCGCTCCGGTCGCCGATCACGTTCACCGCGACGGCGTCCTGAACGACGCCCAGCGCGACGCCCGCGCTCGCGGCCTCGGCGCCCAGGCGGGGACCCTCCACGGCGGTCCAGCGGGCTCCGCCGTCGTCGCTGCGGGCGAGCTGGCTCGGGCCGTCCTGCGCGGCGGTCAGGACGAGCACCGCACCCTCGGCGGGCACGGCGAGGGCGACGACCGGCGCGAGCATCAACGGTCCGCTCCACGTGCGGCCGTGATCGTCCGAGCGGAGGAGACCGCCGGTGCGCGTCCGGGCCCAGAGGCGCGCGCCCTCGCGTACCATCCCCCGCACGCCCGCGCTCGCCCGGCCGCTCGCCGACCGGGAGCGGGCGACCGTCAGGCCCCCATCCTCCGACCCGTAGACCCCTCCGCGGCGTGCAGCGACGGCGATGCGGCGCGGATCGCGGACGTCCACGGCGACCGCGACGCGGAGGTCCGCGGCGGGGTCGAGCCCCGTCGGCTCGCTCGGCGCCCCGTCCCCCACCCGGAGGGTGGCCCCGATCGTCACGAGCGGCGGCCCGAGATCGAAGGCCAGGGCAGGCTCATCGTGCAGGCGGCGGACGTCCTGGGCGTCCTCCCGTACGGCGAAGGCGGCGGCCACCGTCGAAGCCTCCCCACCCCCTCGCAGCCGGTCCGACAACCAGCCCGCGTCCTCCCGCCGGGACGACGCGGGCTCGTCGTCGTCGTCGGTCGCCGCGTCCAGCGGGGGGAGGGGGCGCAGCCCGGCCGGCAGGTCGTCGTCGCCGACCCCGGGCCGGTGCTCCTCGAGCCCCTCCGCGCCCCCGTCGTCGTGTCCGAGGGCGGTCAGGGGCACGAGATCGAGCTCCTCCGCCGTCCATTCGCGATCGTCGTCCTGCCCGTCGTCGATCCAGCCCCCGCCCTCGCCCAGCTCGTCGACGCCGACCGGCTCTTCGTCGATCCCGTCCCCCTCGGCCGCCGCCTCCTCGGGCGGCAGGTCGAGCTCGACCGGGCCGACGTCCTCGTCCAGCCCGACGGTCGTATCGAGCCCGATCTCCTCGTCCTCGCCGACCTCGATCGCGTCGAGGGCGAGCTCGTCGATGCTCGGGCGCTCCTCCTCGTCCTCGGGCGGGCCGCTGCCGACGTCCGCTTCGTCGTCGTCCGTCACGCTCACGCCTTCCTCCGGCCCCGGGCGGGGAGCGGCCGCCCGAGGCGGGCGACCACGGCCTGCAGGTCCTCCCAGACCGGTCGCTTCTGCTCCGGGTTCCGGAGCAGGTAGGCGGGATGGTAGGTCGGCATGACCGGCACGGGCCCGTAGGCGCCCCACTGCCCCCGCCACCGTCGCCCGGGCTCGGCGACGCCGAGGCTCTCCGCCGCGCAGCGGCCGAGGGCGACGATGACGCGGGGCTCGACCGCCTCGAGCTGACCGTCGAGGTAGGGACGGCAGGCCGCCGCCTCGTCCGGGTTGGGCGTTCGGTTGCCGGGGGGGCGGCACTTCACGACGTTGCAGATGTAGATCTCGTCGGGGCCGAGCCCCATCGCCGTGATCATCCGGTCGAGGAGCTGGCCGGCCTTGCCGACGAAGGGGGAGCCGCGCTGGTCCTCGTGGTAGCCCGGGCCCTCGCCGACGCACACGCCCTCCGCGGACGGGTTGCCGCGCGCGAACACGCTGCGGGTCCGGCCGGCGTGAAGGCCGCAGCGCGTGCACTCCGCGGCCTCGGCCGCGAGCGCCGCGAGGCGCTTCCGAACGTCCGGGGTCGCTCCGGGGACCGCAGGGGCGGGCGGCCCGGGCGACGCGAGGGTGTCCTGCCGGACCGGGGCGGGGCGGGGCGGCACCCCGATGCCGGCCCGGTCCAGCTCCGCCCAGAGATGCTCCGTGGCGAGGGCCAGCAGCTCCCGGAGCTCGTCGCGAGGGTCGTCGGGCACCACCGTCACCATGGCCCGGGGCAAGGGCCGGATCGAGGGCGGGGGCTTGCCACGGGCCTCTGGACCCCGCACAACGCCCTGCCATGGCCGAGGGCCCGACCTTGAGCGTGGTCATGCCCGCCTACAACGAGCGGGCGACCATCCACGCGGCGATCGAGCAGGTGCTCGCCTGCCCGATCGCCGACCTCGAGCTCGTGGTCGTCGACGACGGCTCGACCGACGGAACGCGGGAGCTCTTGACGCAGGGGGTCGCCCTGGACCCCCGGGTCCGCGTAATCCTGCACGAGGTCAACCGCGGCAAGGGAGCCGCGCTCCGTACGGGCTTCCGCGAGGCGCGCGGGCGCTACGTGGTCGTGCAGGACGCGGATCTCGAGTACGACCCGGGCGACTACCCGGCGCTCCTCCAACCCCTGGAAGACGACCTCGCGGACGTCGTGTACGGGAGCCGATTCCTCGGCGGTCCCCATCGCGTGCTCTACTACTGGCACTCCGTGGCCAACCGCGCGCTCACCACGCTGTCCAACATGGTGACCGACCTGAACCTCACGGACATGGAGACCTGCTACAAGGCCTTCCGCCGGGAGGTTCTGCTCCAGCTCGACCTGCGGGAGGACCGCTTCGGCATCGAGCCAGAGATGACCGCCAAGGTCGCCCAGCTGGGCGTGCGGGTCTACGAGGTCCCGATCCGCTACCACGGCCGCACCTACGCCGAGGGCAAGAAGATCGGCATGCGGGACGCGTTCCGCGCCGTCTACTGCATCCTCCGCTACGGCGCCCCGGGGCTGGCGGGGCCGCGCGCCAGGTCGGCCCCCGGGCCAGCGCCCTCGGCCTCGACGCGCGCCGAGGGCACCCGCGACGAGGCGATGAACTGACCGTTCAGTTGACCCCGAACGGGTCCGCCTGCTAGCTTTTACCCCCTCGAGATCCTTGGAGGAACCGTCACGTGGGGTCGAGCGCTCGCGTCCTGGTGGCCGGCGATACAAACGTCGGCATGAAGCGGACTCACAACGAGGATGCCTTCGAGGTCATCGACGAGGAGCGCCTCTACCTCGTCGCCGACGGCATGGGGGGGCACGCCTCGGGCGAGGTCGCGTCCCACATGGCGATCGAGACGCTCCGCGACTTCTTCAAGGCGACCAGCGCCGACCCGGAGGCGACCTGGCCGTACAAGATGGACAAGAGCCGGGGCTATGAGGAGAACCGCCTCGTCACCGGGATCAAGCTCGCGAATCGCCGGATTCACCAGTCCGCTCAGGAGGAGCCGCGCCTCCGGGGTATGGGCACGACGATCGTCGCGAGCCTCGTCATCGACGACGGCGTTCTGATCGCCCACGTTGGCGACTCCCGGGTGTACCGCATCCGGGACGGTCGGATGGAGCAGCTAACGGACGACCACTCGCTCCTGAACGACTACATCAAGATGAAGCGCCTTACCGAGGAAGAGATCGCGAACTTCCCGCACAAGAACGTCATCGTTCGGGCGCTCGGCATGAAGGACACGGTCAAGGTGGATACTCGCCTCGATCCTCCGATGCCCGGCGACATCTATGTGCTTTGCTCCGACGGCCTCTGCGGGCCGGTCTCGGACGACGAGATCCTGGAGATCTCGACGAGCAGCAACGACCTCAAGCAGAGCGTAGCGCGGCTGATCGAGCGCGCGAACCAGAACGGCGGGCCGGACAACGTGACGGTCGTGCTCGCCAAGTGGATCGGCAAGGGCTAGCCCACCCGCCTCGGGTCCCCCTCGCGTCCGGGGCCGCGCGGGGCCACGCTGGGCCCATGGAGCGTGGATGAGCGCGGCGCGGTGGACGAGCGCGGCGCGCCTGGCGGCTGCGGTGGTGGCGCGCCGCGACCTCGCGGAGGCGGTCCGGGTGCTCAACGCTGCAGGCATCATCCCGATGCCGCTCAAGGGGGTGCTCCTCCAGCAGGAGGTCTACCGGGACCCCGGCGCCCGCGTGCTCTCGGACGTCGACCTGCTCGTCCGGCCCGGGCGCTTCGGCGACGCTCTCGCGGCGCTCCGCCACGCCGACTATCGCCTCGACGCCGAGGGCCGCACCGGGCGTTCGGCCCGCGGGCCCGACGCGAGCCTCGAGGTCGACCTGCACCGGCGCCTGTTCAGCCCCGGCCTGTTCCGACTCCATGCCCGGCACCTGTTCGCGCGCGGACGCCTGGATACGGAGGGCTTCGGGGCGACGGTGATCCTCCCGGCCCCCCTCGACGTGTATGCCCACCTGGTCGGGAACTTCGCCAAGGGTCGCCACACCGACGCGCATGCGTTCCAGGTGCGGGACCTCGCGGCGGTGGCGGCGCGCTACCGCCTCGGTCCCGCCGCCACCGCGGCCCACCTCCGCGCCCACGGGCTGGGCCGCGCGGCACGCTACGCGCTGCCGTTCGCGGCCGCGGACGGGGACGCGTTCGCGCCCCGTGTCCTCACGGCCCTCGGCCCGGACCCCATCGGCGACGGCGCGGCGCTCCTCGCCCGGTCGCTGGCGACCCGATGCGGGTCCTCGGCGCGCGCGAGCCTGCTCGCGCCCCACCTGGTGAACCACACTCTCGCCGCGGGGGCGTGGAGCTGCTCGGTGCACCTCGTCCTCGGGGCCCGGCGAAGCCTGCTCGGCCGTCCCGACGATCGAGGGCGAGGGGCGGACCCGGAGCCCTCGTCGCGCGCGCCCGGCGTGCGATGACCCGCTCTCGGTGTGTCGACGGACCCGGGCAGGCGCAGGGCGGCAGGGCGCTTCAGGACCTTGCTGAGCGGCCGGCGGTCGTCAGGACCGTCTCGTGCACGTCGCGCTCGGCTCGGGCGCCCGGCCAGAGCACGCTGCCCTCGACCGTCACGCCGGGCGCGACCATCGCGCCGCCCCCGACCACGCTCCGACGGACGCGCGCCCCGGCGACGATCGCCCCGGGACCGAGCCAGACCCCATCGGGCGCGGGAACCACGGACGGCCAGCGAAGGTCGCCGTTCGCGACCTCGAGGCAGGCCCGCCGGTAGGCGGAGGGGGTCCCGACGTCTCGCCAGGGCGCCTCGTCCTCGACGGCGAGCACGCGCTCGCGGCGGTCGACCCACCCGCGGTAGGCCTGCCGGACCACGCAGCCCTCCGCAGGCAGCTCCGCGATGGCGCCGGGGGAGAGCACCTGCACGCCGGTGAACGTCCAGCCGGTCAGCGGGCGGGTGGCCGCCGGCTCCCCGAGGAGCTGGCGGACCCGACCCTCCTCGTCGGCTCGCACCCGTCCCTCGCTGGCCCGGCCGGGCTCGTGGCGGACGACCATCGTCGCCCAGGCGCCGGCGTCGTGGTGGCGTCGGACCGCCGCCTCGAGGTCCGGCCACATCAGCACGTCGCCGTTCATGACCACCACCGGCTCGTCGCTCGGCCCGAAGCGGGCATCGAGCGCCGCCATGGCGTGGCGCAGCCCGCCCCCCGTCCCGAGGAGCCTGGGCTCCCGCACGAAGAGGACCTCGGGGCCACGCGGCAGCGCCGCGCGGAGGAGGGGCTGGGCGACCTCGGCCAGATGGAACAGGCTCACCGCGATCGGGTCGATCGAGGCCGCCGCCAGGCGCTCCAGCGCGTAGGCGGCGAGCGGGCGGTCGAGGATCGGCACGGCGGCCTTCGGGCGCTCCTCCGTCAAGGGGTGGAGCCGGGTCCCGAGGCCGGCGGCGAAGACCATTCCGCGCACGGACGGAGCCTAGACCGGGCTCGACCGCCGACGGAGCCGGGCCCGCGGGTGCGCCGCTGTCCGTTCCGGGCTACATCGCGGCGTCATGGCTTCTCTACGCTGCCTCGTGACCGGAGGCGCGGGTTTCGTCGGCTCGCACCTGGTGGACCGCCTCCTCGCGGAGGGGCACCGCGTGGTGGCCCTCGACAACTTCGTGACCGGCTTCCGGCGCAACGTGGAGCACCTCGCCCAGCAATCCCGCTTCACGCTCGTCGAGCACGACGTCACGCGCCCCTTCCCGAGCCTCGGCGCCTTCGACCAGATCTTCAACCTCGCGTGCCCGGCGAGCCCTCCCCACTACCAGCGGGACCCGATCTTCACCACCCTCACCTGCGTCCACGGTGCCCTCCACTGCCTCGAGGCCGCGGCCGCCTCCGGCGCCCGGATGCTCCAGGCCAGCACCAGCGAGGTGTACGGCGACCCCCGCGTGCACCCCCAGCCGGAGACCTACCGCGGCTTCGTCAGCCCGGTGGGTCCCCGGGCCTGCTACGACGAGGGCAAGCGCGTGGCGGAGACGCTCTCGGCCGACTTCCGCCGCCGCCGCACCGTCGATGTGCGGATCGCCCGCATCTTCAACACCTACGGGCCGCGGATGGACCCCGGGGACGGGCGCGTGGTCAGCAACTTCGCCGTCCAGGCCATCCGCGGCGAGCCGCTCACGGTGTATGGCGACGGGATGCAGACCCGGAGCTTCTGCTATGTCGACGACCTCGTCGACGGAATGATGCGGTTGATGCGCCACGAAGGGCGCGACCCATTCGTCGTCAACCTGGGCAACGATGGAGAGTACACGATGCTCGAGCTTGCCCGTTTGATTCTGGACAAGACGAGCTCGACGAGCGAGCTCACGCACCGCCCGCTCCCGGCGGACGACCCTGTCCGGCGGCGCCCCGACCTCACGGTGGCTCGCACCCACCTCGGGTACGAGCCGCGGGTCGCCCTCGCACAGGGCCTGGACTCGACGCTCGCGTACTTCTCGCGCGTCGTCTGAGGGGCAGCGGCGGATGCACAGGGAGGACCGATGAACGTCTGCATGGTGGGCACGGGCTACGTAGGCCTCGTCAGCGGCGCCGGCTTCGCCGAATGCGGCAACAACGTGGTCTGCGCGGACATCGACGAGGCGAAGATCGCGCAGCTCGAGGCGGGCGAGATCCCGATCTTCGAGCCCGGCCTCGACGAGCTGGTCACGCGGAACGTCGCGGAGGGGCGCCTCTCCTTCACGGCCGACGTCGGGGAGGCGGTCGCCCGCGCCCAGGCGATCTTCGTGGCGGTCGGGACCCCGATGAGGGCCGACGGGGCGGCCGACCTGTCCGCGGTGGACGCGGTGGCCCAGACCGTGGCCGAGCACGCGGCTCGGGAGTGCATTCTCGTGAACAAGAGCACCGTGCCGGTCGGGACCAATGCGCGGGTCCGGAAGCTGGTCGCCGACGCCAAGGTCCCGATCCACGTGGTCTCCAACCCCGAGTTCCTGAAGGAGGGCGCAGCCGTCAGCGACTTCATGCGCCCGGACCGCATCATCGTCGGGGTCGACGAGGGCGACCGCTTCGCCCGGGACCTGATGACCCGGCTCTACCACCCGCTGTGCCTCGACCGGGATCGGATGGTCTGGATGGACCCGGCGAGCGCGGAGCTGACCAAGTACGTGGCCAACACGATGCTCGCGATGCGGATCTCGTTCATGAACGAGGTCGCGGCGCTCTGCGAGAAGGTCGGCGCGGACATCCACATGGTGCGGCACGGCGTGGGCTCCGACGGCCGCATCGGGCCGAAGTTCCTCTACGCGGGCCCCGGCTTCGGGGGCTCCTGCTTCCCCAAGGACGTCAAGGCGCTGGCCCACACGGCGCGCGATCACGGCCTGGAGCTCGACCTGGCGGTGGCGACGGACAAGGTCAACGTGCGCCAGAAGGGGCTCCTGTTCCGGAAGCTCCGGGCCCACTTCGACGGCGACCTCCGGGGCAAGAGCGTCGCGGTCTGGGGTCTGTCCTTCAAGCCGCGGACCGACGACCTGCGCGAGAGCCCGGCGCTGACCCTGATCGACGCGCTCCTGGCGGACGGGGCGGTCGTGCACGCCCACGACCCGGAAGCGATGGACGTGGCGCGCGAGATCTACGGCGATCGGGTTCGGTTCTTCGAGCGGGCCTACGACGCGGCGGAGGGAGCGGACGCCCTGGTCCTCGTCACCGAGTGGCGGCAGTACCAGAGCCCGGACTTCGAGCGCCTGCGGACGCTCCTCGCCCGGCCGCTGCTCCTCGACGGCCGGAACATCTGGAGCAACTACGGGCTCCGGGCCCAGGGCTTCACGTATGAAGGGGTCGGCGTCCGGGGAAGCTGAGCCTCCCCCTCGGGTCGCCACGCGCGACGGCGCTCACCGCGAGGGCACGCCGACGGCCCGGAACGCCTCGGCGAGAGCCCGGGCCTCGACGATGTTGTCCTCGATGGAGCAGTAGGTCCACGAGCCGTAGCGCCCCGTCGAGTACACACCCCGGGTCGCGAGCGCCTTCTTGAGGCGGGCGACCTCGGCCTGGGAGCGCTCCGTGATGTGAACGTAGGCGGGGTCGAGCACCACGCTGTGCCAGCTGACCAGCTCCTGGCCGTCGACCACGCCGACCCGGGCGAGGTCGGTCAGGACCCGCTCCCGCATCGCCTCCACCGTCCGCTCATCGATCGGCTCGTCCCTCGGGTAGCCGACCTCGACGTAGAGGCTCAAGCGGTCCGTCCCGAAGATGTTGTCGTAGAACCCGACGCGATAGAAGGAGACGTCCCGCTGCGGATAGTAGACCCAGTGCATTCGCTCCGGGCCCTTCCGGTCGAAGCCGAGGTTGAAGACCAGGACCTTGTTCCAGCTGTAGTCCGCGTCGTCGAAGGGGATGCCCGCCAGGCGGAGCAGCCGGGGGAAGGGGGCGCTGCTCACGAGGTGCTCGAAGGCGATCGAGGCCCCCCTCGACGTGCTGGCGACCTTCCGGTCGAGGTCGATCGCCGTCACCCGCTCCCCCAGGCGGATCCGCGCCGGGTCGACCCCGGCCAGCAGCGCGTGCACGTACTGGATCGCCCCGCCCTCCGGGTAGGTGAAGCTCGCGTTGTAGGAGCGGTTGTCGGCGGCCCTGAAGTTCCGGACGATCGTGTCCACATCGGCGTAGGGGAAGAAGCGCCCCATCGCGTCGACGTCGAGGCACGAGAGGTCCGTCGCATAGAGCTTCTCGTTGTAGGGGACGAGGAACATCTCCGCGATCGACCGGCCGAACTTGCTGTACAGCATCTCCCGGAAGTTCGTCGGGGCGCTCTCCTCCCGGAAGTAGAGGTCATAGAGCGCGTCGACGAAGTCCTGCTTCGGGAGCTGGTGGATGTTCTTCTGGAACGGAAAATCCACGTAGGAGCCCTTCCAGAAGATCCGGGAGACCTTCTCCACCTCGAGGACCCGCTGGTTCCCCATCCGACCGACGAGGTAGTGCTCGATCTCCGGTCGGCGGAAGTGGAAGAAGTGGCCCGAGTAGTCCCAGACGAAGCCGTCCTGGGTGATGGTCTTGCAGTAACCCCCGACCTCGTCGTCCGCTTCGCAGATCAGGTAGTCGGCCCCGGTCAGCCAGTCGGCAAACGCGAGGCCGCTCACGCCGGCGCCGACGATCAGGAAGTCGGTGCGTTCGCGCTCCATCGCCGCGTCGACTTAGCAGCCGGATCCGACGTCCGCCAACCCGCTGGACGCTTCCGCCCTGCCCTCGCCTCGGGCGAAGCGGAGCGCCTCGGCAAGCCGCCGAGCGCAGCCGGCGAGGCCGAACTCGGCCACCCCGACGCGTCGGCACCGGAGCCGCCACGGAGCGGGGTTGGGCGCGACCTCGCGCAGGGCCCACGCCACCGCCGCCTCGAGGCGGCGGTCCTCCACCCCGTCGAGCAGGAGGCCCACCGCGCCGGTCCCGAGCTGCCGGTCGAGGTCCCCGACGCCGCGGGTCGCCAGGACCGGGAGCCCGCTCAACAGATACTCGCCGACCTTGATCGGGGAGACGCCGCGCTGACTGAAGGACGCCTGGCGCAGCGCCAGGCCCAGATCGGCCGCGGCCAGCCTGGCCGGGACCTCCGACGGCGGGACGCGCTCGATCCGCACCGACCTCGGGTCCACGCCGGCGTCGGCCACCGCCCGCTCCGCCACCTGCCGGTGGGCGGTGAGGAGGACCAGCCGGGCGTCGTCCCGGCGCTGCCGGAGGGCGCGAAAGAACCGGAGCATCGCTGCCGGGTAGTACTGCGGGCCGAGGGAGCCGACGTGGACCACGACGAAGGCGTTCGGGTCGAGGCTCAGCGCGGCGCGCGCCCGGCGCCGCTCCCCCTCGTCGGCGGGCCGGAAGACGTCCTCGTCGATCCCGTTCGGGATCGGGAACACCTTTCGGGGATCGGTCCCGGCCCCGGCGCGCGCGAGGAGGATGTCCCGCGCGGCGCGGGTCCGGGTGACGACCGCGTCCGCGTCCCGCACCGCGCCCGCCTCCACCGCGCGGTAGGCGAGCGTCATCGGGGACGAAGGCGACCATCCGGCGAAGTCCACCCGCTCGTCGGCGACCAGGCCGTCCGCGTCGAAGAGCACCCGCGTGTCGGGCCGCCGCGCGAGGCGGGCCATCGCGGCGGGCGGGATCGCCCGCGGCATCAGGATGTCCACGCCGGTCAGCGCTCGCCGCAGGACCGCCGCGCCGCGGAGCACCGCCTCCGCCGCCCCGGCGACCTTGAGGCGCTGGTGAACCCGGACCCGTCGGTAGGGGATGGCGAAGCGGTCCGCGGCGCGCTGCGACCCGTTCGGAGGGCCCCACCCGAACTGGATCACGCGGAACGCGAAGCCGTGGTCCGCCAGGCGGGCGAACGTGGGAAGGAAGAGGGACTCGAGGTAGCCGGCGTCCGGCCCGGCCCAGGCCACGAAGAGAACGCGCGTCGGCTCGCTCGCGCGGCGCATCGACTCAGCTGCCCCCCGCGGCGTCGGACGCCGCCCGCGGCCTCACACTGCGCGCGCCCCGTCGGCCGCGGACGGGCGGGTCCCTGGTCGGTCGGCCCCGAAGCGGTCGGCGAGAGGCCGGGGCGGGACGCGCCTCAGACCCGTCGGCCGCGGGCGCTCGCGCTCGCGCGGCCATCGGGGGCGCGCCCCAGATCACCACCAGCACCGCGTACAGGGGTACGAGCGGAGCGCGGTACCGCGAGAGACTCCCCAGGTTGGTCGAGGCGAGCCCGACCGCCACCCCGAACAGCGCCACGAACGCCACGCAGAAGACGAGCATCGGGGCGCCGAGGGTTCGGCTCCGGATCGTGGTGAGCCCCCGCACCCAGACGGCTCGGGCCAGCAGCAAGGTCAGGATGGTCGTCTCGAGCGCGTTGACCACGGCAGTGGCGCTCCGGGCCTCGAACAGGAAGGGCCGGAAGAGCGCCGTGATCAGCGCGATCGGCGCGTAGGCGAGCTGGGCCAGGGGCCCGCGGGTCTCCGGCGCGACCAGCTGGTACCCGGAGCCGCCGCGAATGCGGGCGCCGACGACCTGGAGATTGGCGGTCTCCTCGGCGATCTCCGCGAGCCCGTAGCGAGGGAAGACGTCGCCGAGGAGAATCAGGAGCGCGACAGCCGCCGTCCCCCCCAGGACGAGGGCGAAGGGGCGCACCGAGCCCCCGCTCGCCCGCACCCGCCGCCAGTACCACCACACGCTGGTGGCGAGAACGAGGCCGAAGAGGATGTACGGCTTGAGCAGCGCCACCGTCGGCAAGCCGACGAGGAGCGGCGCGATGGCCGAGCGCCCCCGGCCGACCAGGGCCCGGTGGATGCCGAAGATGCAGAGGCCGAAGCCGGCCACGGCCACCGTCTCCTTCAGGAGCCCGCTGGTCCAGTAGACGGCGGAGGGCACCAGGGTCGTGGCGATCAGGAGCTTCGGGTGGAGCTCGTCGGGGTAGAGCTCCCGGAAGGCGAGGTAGATCGCCCGCTGACCGAAGAACGCCGCGAGGCTGAGGACCATGCACATGGCGTGGAGCGAGTCCGCGAGGGGCAGCGCGATCAGGCCGCTGATCGCGTGCATGGATCCGGTCGGCGTCCCCACGCCGAGGACCCTGAAGGGCAGGTCCACCTCCTGGTGCACCAGCAGCCGCAGGACCTCGGGAAGGAACCGCTCGGGGTCGTACCGGATGAGCGCCGCGAGCAGCGACCCCGTGTAGTGGTACGCGCTCATGTCCCCGCGTCCGTAGACGTCCTGGGTGACCCGCACCTGGGCGAAGGCCCCGAGGGCGTGGGCGGCGAAGGCCAGGCCCAGGAGGTTGACCTCGAAGGGGCGCAGCCTCCGGTGCGTGAGCGCGAAGGCGATGACCCCGACGGCGAGCACCGCGAGGACCGGGAGAACCTCGTTCAGGCGTCGGCCCTCCGGGCTGGGCTCGCCTCCTCGAGGTCCGGCGGAAGGCCCCACAGGTCGTCGCCGCTCGGGACCGGGCGCCCCGCGAGCAGCGCACGGTAGGCGACCGCGACGCGCTCGAACATGCGCTCCTCGTCGAAGCGGGCCAGGGCCAGGGCCCGCCCCGCCTGGCCCATGCGCTCACGGAGCCGGCGGTCGTCGCGCAGGCGCCGGACCCGCGCCGCGAAGGCCTCGACGTCCCGCACCGGGGCCACGAACCCGTTCACGCCATCGCGCACGCTCCACCGGCAGCCGCGCAGATCGCTGGCCACGACGGGGCGCCCCATCGCCGCCGCTTCCATCGGCGTGCGCGGGCACGCCTCCCGGTAGCTCGGGAAGAGCAGCACGTCCATCGCCGCATAGACCCGGGGCATGTCGCTGCGCTGACCGAGCTGCACGCCACGGTCCGCGATGCCCATTCGCTCGGGGAGGTCTCGGGACACGACAGCGCGCTCCGACGCCAGGGCGGCTCCTGCCGTCACGAAGCGGACTGTCGGGTCCTCGGCCGCCAGCCTCCGCACCACCTCGAAGAACTCCCGGTACCCCTTCTCGACGGTGTAGCGCCCGGCCATCCCGATGACGAACGCGTCGTCCGGGAGCCCGAGCTCCCGCCGGGCCGCCGAAGGCCGATGCTCGGGGCGAGCCGGGTCGAAGCGCGCGAGCTCGATGCCGTTGCCGATCGCGCTGATCTTCGAAGGCGGGCAGACCCACTGCTCCGGGTAGTACAGCGCGTCGTCGGGGTTCTGGGCGAGGAGGTGGGTACACAGAGAGCACGTGTATCGCTCGATCGTCATCAGCAGCTGGCGACGGCCGAGCGGCATGTGCGGCATGAACATCGGTCGCACCGTCTGCACCACGAGCGGGACCCGGGCGAGGCGGGCCGCGGTCGCGCCGAGGAGGGAGGACTTCGGGAAGTGGAGGTGCACCAGGTCGTAGCGCTGCTCCCGCAGGAGCGAGACGAGCGCCCAGAGCGCCTGGGCGTCCGCGCCCGGCTCGATCCTCCGCGAGATCGGGACGTGGTGGATCGGGACCCCGAGCTGCCGGGCGAGGTCGTCGGCCCCGGGCCCCCGGCTGCACGCCGCGTGGACCTCGTAGCCCCGGTCGCGCAGGTACTGGAGCTGGCGCCCGAGGACGAGGCGCAGCGAGTCGTCGATCGCGCAGACGTGGAGGACCCGTCGGCCCGGTCGATCGGGGCCTCGCCGGCCGGGCGCGAGGCCGCCGCCGCCCCGCTCCCGGGAGGTCACGGGAGGTGCCAGCCGGCTCGCCGGGTCCGGATGACCCGGGCGGGCACACCGACCGCGGTCACGTCCCGCGGCAGGTCCCGCACGACCGTCGCGCCCGCGCCCACCATGCTCCAGGCACCGACCTCGACGTTCTGGATCACGCTCGCGCCCGTGCCGAGGTTGGCACCCTCGCCCAGGCGAACGGCGCCGGAGAGGCACGCGCCAGGGGCGACCGTCACGTAGTTGGCGAGCTCGCAGTCGTGCCCCACCTGGACGCCCCGGTTCAGGATCACGTGGGCCCCGAGGCGGATGTCGGTCGGCACCGTCGTGCCGGCGCAGATCTGGGTGCCTGGCCCGATCTCGACCCGCCGACCGACCCAGGCCATCGGGTGGCGCAGGGCCACGAAGCGGGTGTGGCCGTTCGACACGACGGTGCGCACGATCTGGGCGCGGTAGACCGGGTTGCCGACCGCGACGGTCACGCCGATCTCGGGGCGCCGTGCCAGCCAGGTCTGGTCGCCGAGGACCGGCAGACCGTGGACCTCGCGACCGTGCATGTCCGCGTTCTGGTCGAGGAAGCCGACGACCTGGAGGTCCTCGCCGTCCGCGGCCTGGTCGAGGGCCACCTGCAGGATCTCACGGGCGTGGCCGCCGGTCCCCCAGAGCACGATGTCCATGGTCACCCGACCTCCGTGCCGAGAAACTCCGGCATGGTCGCAGCTCCTTCGGACGAGACGCCCGATCCGCGGAGCACGGTCGTCACGGTGCGCGCCAGGATCAGCAGGTCGAGCCCGTAGGACCAGTGATCGACGTACCAGAGGTCGAGGTCGAACTTCTCCTCCCAGCCCAGCCCGTTCCGTCCGTTGACCTGGACCAGGCCGGTCAGGCCCGGGGGCATGTCGTGCCGGCGCATCTGCTCCTCGCTGTAGCGGTCGAGGTACCGGACCAGAAGGGGACGGGGACCGACGAGGGACATGTCCCCCACGAGCACGTTCCAGAGCTCCGGCAGCTCATCGAGGCTGGTCCGGCGCAGGAGGCGCCCGAAGGGCGTCAGCCGGTCCTCGTCGGGAAGGAGGCGGCCCGCGGCGTCCCTCGCCTCCGTCATCGTACGGAGCTTCACGATCCGGAACACCCGACCGTGCAGGCCGGGGCGATCCTGGCGGAAGAACGGCGGCCAGCCATGGACGACCAGCACCATGCCCGTGAGCACGCTCATCAGCGGGCTCAACGTGGCCAGGGCCGCCCCGCTCACCGCGACGTCCGTCCATCGCTTCGCCGTGAGGCCGGGGCGGGCCGGCATGCGTTGGAGCCAAGACATCGCGAGATCGCGCCTCCCTCTGTCCGTTGCGTGCGAACCCGTAGACGATCATCGGCAACGAACGTGAGGAGCGCCGTCCGTTTGACCCGCCGAAAGGGCCCATGCAAGGTGACGGCCGGCTGACCCGCATGCCCGACGAGGAGAGACGGACACACGAGCGGATCGCGATCGTCGGCCTCGGCTACGTCGGCCTCCCGGTCGCCCTCGCCTTCGCCCGCCACTTCGACGATGTCGTCGGACTGGACGTCTCCACGACGCGGATCGAGGAGCTCCGGGCAGCCTACGACCGCACCCACGAGGTCGACGCTTCGGCGCTGAAAGAGACGACCCTTCGTCTCACCTCGGAGCCGCAACAAGTCGGAAACCCGAGTTTCATCGTCGTCACGGTTCCGACGCCGATCGACGAGAACCGGACACCGGATCTCGGCCCCCTGAGACGCGCTTCGACCACGATCGGGTCGTTCCTGACCCCCGGGGCGGTCGTGGTCTACGAGTCGACGGTGTACCCCGGCGTCACGGAGGAGCTCTGCGGACCGATCCTCGCCGAGGCCTCCGGCCTCCGCCAGGGCCTCGACTTCCACCTCGGCTACTCGCCCGAGCGCATCAACCCCGGCGACCGGGAGCACACCCTCGAGCGGACCGTCAAGGTGGTGGCGGGAGAGTCGGAGCCGGTGCTCGCGCGCGTGGCGGCCGCCTACGAGCGGATCGTCGACGCGGGGGTCCATCGGGCCCCGTCGATCAAGGTCGCGGAGGCGGCCAAGGTCATCGAGAACACCCAGCGGGACCTCAACATCGCGCTGATGAACGAGCTGGCGGTGATCTTCGACCGGCTGCAGATCCGCACGGTGGACGTGCTCCGGGCCGCGGGGACCAAGTGGAACTTCCTTCCCTTCCGGCCCGGGCTGGTCGGCGGTCACTGCATCGGCGTCGACCCCTACTACCTGACGAGCAAGGCGGAGTCGGTCGGGTACCACCCCCAGGTGATCCTGGCCGGACGCCGGATCAACGACGGCATGGGGGCCTTCATCGCCCAGCGGCTGATCAAGCTCCTGGTCCGTCAGGGCACGCCCATCGGAGGCGCCAAGGTCGCGGTCCTGGGCCTCACGTTCAAGGAGAACGTGCCGGACCTTCGCAACAGCAGGGTCCCGGACATCCTGGCGGAGTTGCGGCAGTTCGGTATCGAGCCGCGGGTGCACGACCCCCGGGCGCTCCCTGCCGAGGCCCGGGAGGAGTACGGCGTCGAGCTGTGCTCCTGGGCGAGCCTCGAGGGGCTGGACGGGATGATCCTGGCGGTGGCCCACCGCGACTACCTCGACCGCCCCCGGGGGGAGCTGTTCAGCCGCCTCGCGCCCCGGGGCGCCCTGGTCGACGTCAAGTCCGTCCTCGATCCGGCGGAGGTGCCGGACGCGATCGCCTACTGGAGCCTCTGAGGGAGCCCATGGCGAGGATCCTGGTCACGGGGGCAGCGGGCTTCATCGGCTACCACGTCTCGTCGCGGCTGCTCGACCGCGGCGACGAGGTCATCGGCCTCGACAACCTGAACGACTACTACGCGGTCGAGCTCAAGAAGGCGCGCCTCGCCCTGCTGTCACACCACCCTTCCTTCCGCTTCGAGCGCCGTGACCTGGCCGACCGGAACGCCGTACGTACGCTGTTTGAGCGCGAACGGTTCGACGCGGTCGTCAACCTCGCTGCTCAGGCGGGCGTGCGCCACTCCTTGACCCACCCCCATGACTACGTCGAGGCGAACCTCGTCGGCTTCACCAACGTGCTCGAGGGCTGTCGGCACCAGGGGGTCGGCCACCTGGTCTACGCCTCGTCGAGCTCCGTCTACGGCGCGAACACCGCCATGCCCTTCAGCGTCCACCACAACGTGGACCACCCGGTGAGCCTCTACGCGGCCACGAAGAAGGCCAACGAGCTCATGGCCCACGCCTACAGCCACCTCTACGGAATGGCGACCACCGGCCTGCGCTTCTTCACGGTGTACGGCCCCTGGGGCCGGCCCGACATGGCGCTCTTCCTGTTCACCAAGGCGATCCTCGCCGGCGAGCCGATCCGCGTGTTCAACGAGGGCAGGATGCGGCGCGACTTCACGTACATCGATGACGTGGCGGAGGGGGTCGTCCGGGTCGTGGATCGCGCGCCGCGCCCCACCGAGGGCTGGGCGAGCGACCGGCCCGATCCGGGCACGAGCGCCGCCCCGTACCGCATCTACAACATCGGCAACCACCAACCCGTCGAGCTGATGACGTTCATCGAGACCCTCGAGGAGGCGCTCGGGCGCAGGGCGGACAAGGTTCTCCTGCCGATGCAGCCGGGCGATGTCATCGCTACCTACGCGGACGTCGAGGACCTCCGCCGCGACGTCGGCTTCGAGCCCGCGACCCCCCTCCGGGAGGGGATCCGCCGCTTCGTCCACTGGTACCGCGACTACTACGGGACGCCCTGATGGCGCGGGTGTACCTGTCGGCTCCCCACATGGGCGGTGAGGAGCTGGGCTACGTTCACGAGGCCTTCGACACCAACTGGCTGTCGAGCGTCGGCCCCAACCTCAACGCGTTCGAGGCCGAGCTGGGCTCGATCGTCGGCGCCCCCGCCGTCGCGCTCGCGTCGGGCACGTCGGCCCTCCACCTCGGCCTCCGCCTCCTGGGCGTCACCGCCGGCGACGAGGTCCTCTGCCCGACGCTCACCTTCGTCGCCAGCGCCAACCCGATCCTCTACCTCGGCGCGCGAGCCGTGTTCGTCGACAGCGAGCGCGCGAGCTGGAACCTCGACCCGGAACTCCTCGCGGAGACCCTCGAGGAGCGGGCGCGCGCAGGGGCCCTGCCCACGGCCGTGGTCGTCGTCCACCTGTTCGGCCAGAGCGCCGACCTCGATCCGATCCTCGCGGCCTGCCGGCGCTACGAGGTCCCGGTCCTCGAGGACGCGGCGGAGGCGCTCGGGACCACCTACCGGGGGCGCCAGGTCGGCGTCGACGGCGATATCGGGGTCTTCAGCTTCAACGGCAACAAGATCATCACGACCACGGGGGGCGGCGCCCTCGCCAGCCGCCACGAGCCCTACGTGCGGAAGGCCCGGTTCTGGTCGACCCAGGCCCGCGACCCGGGCGTCGCCTACGAGCACTCCGAGATGGGCTACAACTACAGGATGAGCAATGTCCTGGCGGGGATCGGCCGGGGTCAGCTCCGCGTGCTCCGCCACCGCGTCGAGCGGCGGCGTCAGATCGCCTTCGCCTACCGGGACGCCTTCGCCGACATCGAGGGTCTGGAGCTGATGCCCCAGGCCGACTGGGGGCTCCACACGAACTGGTTGAGCGTCTTCACCGTGGACCAGGAAGCCCTGGGCATCGGTCGAGACGGCCTCATCGAAGCGCTGGCCGCCCGGAACATCGAGGCGCGACCGGTGTGGAAGCCGATGCATCTCCAGCCGCTCTTCGCCGGGGCAGATATGGTCGGAGGGCGGGTAGCGGAGGAGGCCTTCGCCCGGGGGATTTGCCTACCCAGCTCCACGTTTCTGAAGGAGGACACGATCGCCAAGGTGGTCGACACGGTCCGCGCCGCGATCCCGGGGGGGTAGCCATGTTGCCGGAAGTGATGTCGAAGCGCGTCTTGCGTCTCCAGCAGATGATCGTCGATCTGATGATCCTGCTGTTCGCGTTTGTCCTGGCGTTTCTCCTCCGCTTCGACTGGCAGCCCCCACGGGAGATGGTCGGCCGCCTCCTCCTCGCCCTCCCCTACGTCGTCGCGATCGAGTACGGCGTCCTCGCCTCCTTCGGCGTGCGCAACTTCTCCTGGCGCTACGTCGGGATGTGGGAGGCGTGGCGGATCCTGCAGGCGACGGCCGTCTCCTTCGGGGCGCTGGTCGCGATCCGGCTCGTCGTCGGCGCCCTGGCCGTGCACCTCCCCGGCCTCGCCACCTGGGTCATCCCACTGGGCATCCTCGCGATCAACGTCGTGCTGATGTTCCTCGGGGTCACGGGGATCCGCGTCGCGCGGCGGCTCCTCGGCGAGCACCTCGAGGCCCGGGCGCGCGGGGCCCACGTCACGGTGGTGCCCACCATGCTGGTCGGCGCGGGCGAAGGGGGGCGCATGATGTCCCGGGAGATCGCCCAGCGGCCGGACCTGGGGCTCCGGGCCGTCGGCTTCCTCGACGACGACCCCCGCAAGGTCGGGATGGTGCTCAACGCCGTCCCGGTGGTCGGCCCGACGGACCGGCTGGCCGAGCTCTGCAAGCGCTACGGCGCCAAGCAGGTCCTGATCACGATGGCCAGCGCTCCCGGGCAGGTCCTCCGCCGGATCACGCGCCTCGCGGAGGAGGCGGATCTCCCGGTGAAGACGATCCCGGGGCTGTTCGAGCTCGCGTCGGGCCGGGTCGCCCTCACCGGGATCCGCTCCGTCGCGATCGAGGACCTGCTCCGCCGGGCGCCGGTCCAGCTCGACGCCGAAGCGATCGCCGAGGACCTCCAGGGGCGCGCCGTGCTCGTCACGGGCGCCGGCGGCTCGATCGGCTCCGAGCTGTGCCGGCAGGTGGCCGCCTTCCGGCCTCGGAAGCTGCTCCTGGTGGAGCGCGCGGAGAACAACCTCTTCCAGATCCATCGTCAGCTCCACAAGCTGACCGACCGCGACGTCGAGGTCATACCGCTGCTGGCCGACGTCACGGATAGCGATCGGATGCGCGACATCATCGCTCAGCACCGCCCGCGCACCGTGTTTCACGCGGCCGCCCACAAGCACGTCCCGATGATGGAGTGGAACCCCGGCGAGGCGGTGAAGAACAACGTCTTCGGGACGCACACCGTGGCGACCCTCGCCGACGAGCACGGCGTGCGCAGCTTCGTCATGGTCAGCACCGACAAGGCGGTGAACCCGACCAACGTGATGGGCGCGACCAAGCGCGTCGCCGAGATGGTCGTCCAGTCCCTCGCCACCCGGAGCGACACCCGCTACGTCACCGTCCGCTTCGGGAACGTCCTCGGGTCCGCAGGAAGCGTCATCCCGATCTTCCGCGAGCAGATCGCGAACGGGGGCCCGGTCACCGTGACGCACCCGGACATGGAGCGGTACTTCATGACGATCCCGGAGGCCTGCCAGCTCGTCCTGCAGGCCGAGAGCATGGGGCACGGCGGCGAGATCTTCATCCTGGACATGGGAGAGCCCGTCAAGATCGTCGACCTCGCCCGCGATCTGATTCGCTTGAGCGGCTTCCGACCCGACGAGGACATCGAGATCACCTTCGTGGGCGTCCGCCCCGGTGAGAAGCTGTACGAGGAGCTCTCGACCGACGAGGAGCAGGCGGCCAAGACGCGCCACCCGAAGATCTACGTGGGCAGCCGACCCCCGCCCACGCCGGAGGAGGTCCAGGGCTACCTCCGGGTCCTCCGCTCCGCGCTGGCGCTCGAGGACCCGGAGGCCGCGGTCGCGACCCTCCGGGAGTGCGTCCCGGAGTTCCAGAAGCCCGAGCCGGGGCGGCGGCGCCGGCGCTCGACCTTCCCTCCCCCCGACGCCCGCCCCGCGGCAGCCCGGTCGGCCTGACCGCGTGAGACGACGGGCGGGGCGGAGCGAAGGAAGAACCCGCACGGGGGCCTCCCCTCGCGCCCGCGCCCTCGCCCTCGCCCTCCACGGGACCTGCCTCGTCATCGCGCCCATGCTCCTCGGCGGCGCGTGCGGCTGGGGTGTGGGCATCGCCACGGCCCTCGCGGGCCTGTCGGCGCTCGCCGCGGCGGGCGTCGCCTGGCGCGAGGGGGGGCTGCCGCCGGCCGGGTGGGTCGCGGGGCTGGTCCTCCTCGGCGTGCTGTGGACCCTCGTCCAGCTCCTGCCGCTCCCGGCGACGCTGACGGCCGCGCTTCAACCGGAGGCGGTGGCGCAGCGAGAGGTGCTCGCCTCGCTGCTCGGCACCGCCGCGCCGGCCTTCGTGCCGCTGACCCTGTCCCCCGGCGGGACCGCCCTCGAGGCGGTCAAGGGCCTCGCGATCGCGGCGTCGTTCCTGGCGGCGTGGATCCTCGTCGTCCGCGGCGAGCGGGTCGGGGTGCTGGTCGCGGTGGGTGCGTCGGTGACCGCGATGGCGCTCACCGGCCTGGTCCACGGGGTGGCGGGCGCGGAGCGGGTGTTCGGCGTGTACGCGCCTCGCTTCCAGGCGTCGGTCGTGCTCGCGCCCCTGGTCAACCCGAACCACTTCGCGGGGTTCCTCGACCTCGGGATCCCCGTGCTGGTCGGCCTTGCGCTCCACGCCCGGGCCCGGTGGCACCGCGCCGCCTACGGCGCCGCCGCCGCGGTCAGCGCCGGGGTCTGCATCGCGTCGCTCTCCCGCGGAGGGATCCTCGGCCTGCTGGTCGGCGGCGCGGTGCTCGGGCTGCTCGCCCTCCGGCGTCGCCGCTCCCTCGGCAGCCTGCGGAACCCCGCGGCTCTCGGCGTGGCCGTTCTCCTCCTGGGCGGGGTGGGCTTCGGGATCACCGCCGCCCTCGACGGCCTCCTCGAGGCCTTCGGCAGCCAGGACGCGAGCAAGCTCGCGCTGGCCGTCCAGGGCGCCACGCTGGCCCTCGACCACCCCTGGGTGGGCGTCGGGCGCGGCGCCTTCAGCGCGGCGTTCGTGACCCGCTACACGGACTTCGGCCGCGCGACCCGCCCCGAGAACCTGGTCGTCCAGTGGACGAGCGAGTGGGGGCTGCCGGTGGGTCTGCTGCTCTTCGGCGGCCTGGTCGCCCTGGTCCTGGTGGCCGCCGGTCGCGCCCGGAGCTGGCCGCGGATCGGCGCGGTCGCCGGCCTGGCCGCCCTGGTGGTCCACGACATGGTCGACTTCGCCACGGAGATGGTCGGCGTGGCCGTCGTCGCGGCGGCGCTCCTCGCCGCCGTCGTGGCTCCCCGCACCCATCGCCGCAGCGGCGGCTCGCCACGGCCGTGGCGCCCGGTCGCGCTGGCCGGCGCCGTCGGGCTCCTCGCGGTCGTGATCGGCGCGGCCGGGGCCTCCCGCCTCGACGGCCTGCGCGACCGCGAGCTCCAGGACCGGCTGACCGAGCAGCTCCTCGAGCGAGACCGCGGGGCCTTCCGGCAGACGCTGGAGTCGGCACTCCGACGTCACCCGCGGGAGCCCGCCTTCCTAATGCTCGCGGGGGCGGAGGCGGTCCGCCACGGCGACCCCGCCGCCCTGCCCTGGCTGAACCAGGCGATGCGCGTCGCGCCGGACTGGTCGTCGCCCCACGTCGAGGTCGCCCGCTACCTGTTCCTGCGCGGACGGGTCGACCAGGCGCTGATCGAGCTCCGGGCGGCCGAGGAGCTCCGGCCGGGCGCAGGGGCGCCGGTCGCCTGCCGCTGGGTCCGCACCCCTGCCCAGGCCGAGCGCCTGATCCAGACCGCCCGCCCGGACGCGGTGGGCGACCGGTTCCTCGACCGCACGGCAGCCTGCCTCGGTCCCAGCCCGATCGCCGAGCACCTCGACGCGTACCTGGTCGAGCGCGGGATCCAGGCGGCCCGCGTGCGGACGGCGGACCGGCGTCTGCGGGGCGGGCGGCCTCGCGAGGCGCTCGAGGCGCTCGAGGGCGCGTCCCCCGAGGAGCCGACGGTCGCCCGGGTCGCCGCCCGGGCCTGGCTCGAGGCGGGTGAGCCCGAGCGGGCCCTCGCCACCCTGGGCGCCGTGGCCGGGCGGCCGACCCCGTCCCTTCTCCGCCTCGTCGCCCGGGCCCACGCCGCGGCGGGGGACGCCGACGCCATGCGGCGATCGACCGCTCGGCTCCGGGGGCTCGCCCGCGGCCGCGCCGACCGCGTGGCGGCGAGCTGGCTCCTCGAGGGCCAGCTCGAGGAGTCGCTCGGGCGCACGAACAGCGCCCTGTCCGCCTACGAGCGCGCGCACCGCCTCGACCCCAGCGGCGGAGGCCTCGAGCAGGTCCTCCGGCTCGCCGCGGACCTCGGCGACCTCCCGCGGGCGCTCCGGGCCGCCCGGGCGCTCTGCCAGCGCGGCGTCGAGGGCGCCTGCGCCCGCGAGCAGCGACTGCGGCGCCGCCTCGCTGAACCTCGCCCGCCTTCGGGGCAACCACCTGACGGTCGTTCGGGCTCCGAGCCGGTTCCTTGACCGCGGGAGCACCCCGCCCAACCCTGCGTCACGCTTGACGAAGATGGCCACGCACGACGAGCCCCTGGAGCGCTCCCCGGCGCCGGACCCGGCAGGCGGGCTCGATCTGCACGCCGTCCTGCGGATGCTGTGGAGCTACGCTCCGCTGATCCTGCTGGCCACGGTGCTGGTCGGCGCCGGCGTCACGCTGTGGACGCTGCAGCAGCCGAAGGTCTACCGGGCGAGCTGTACGATCGAGTACGACCCCACGCCCACGAGCCCTCTCGGGAGCGAGGTCGAGGACGTCGCCACCCCCCTCGGCAACTTCTGGATGAGCCAGGAGTTCTTCGCCACCCAGAACCGGGTGATCGCGAGCCGCATGCTCGCGGAGCGCGTCGTGCGGGACCTCGGCCTGCACGAGGACCCGTCCTTCTTCTACGTGCCGGAGGAGCGCCAGGGCGAGTGGGAGGGCCGGAGCGTCGAGGCCGCCGCCCGCGCCCTCCAGTCGCGCATCTCCGTCGAGCCCGTTGTCGACACGCGCATCGTGCAGATCAGCGTCACGGACCGGGACCCGGAGCGCGCCGCGACCCTCGCCAACAGCGTGGCCGAGGCCTACATCGAGAAGACCCTCGAGGACCGCCTCGGCTCCACGATCAGCGCCCGGGACTGGCTGGGGACGCAGCTCGACAACCTCCGGGAGGAGCTCGAGGCGTCGGAGTACTCCCTCCACGAGTTCAAGGCCGAGCACCACATCCTCTCGGTCTCTCTCGAGGACCGGCAGAACGTGCTCGCCGCGGAGATCTCGAACCTCAACCAGGGCCTCACCGAGGCGCGCACGCGCCGGATCGAGCTCGCGGCTCGCCTTGAGCGCCTCCGGGCGCTCGTCGAGGAGGAGAGCCTCGAGGCGTCGGCCGCGGCGCTGGCCGACCACGACGCGATCCGCGCGCTCCATACCCGCCTCCAGGAGCGACGGTCCGCGCAGGAGGGCCTGCGGCCGCGCTACGGGCCCAACCACCCGCAGATGGTCCAGCTCGCCAGCGAGATCGAGGACGTGGAGCGTCAGCTCCGGCTCGAGATCACGGCCATGCTCCGCGCGGCGGAGGCCGACGTCCGCGAAGCGCAGCAGATCGAGGGGTCCCTCCGGGAGGAGCTGGCCCGGGCCAACCGCGCCGGCCTCGACCTGAACCTGCGGGAGATCGAGTACCAGCGCCTGAACCGGGAGCGAGAGAACAACTCCAAGCTGTACAGCCTGCTGCTCGAGCGCACGACGGAGACCGATCTCACGCGGCTTCTCCGAACGACCCACGCGCGTCTCCTCGACCGCGCCCTGGCGCCGACGGGGCCGGAGAGCCCCTCCCTGCTCCGCAACGCGGCCGCCGGCCTCGGCGTGGGCCTCGCCCTCGGGCTCGCGCTCACCCTGCTCCTCGACCGACTGGACCGGCGGATCCGGACCGTGACCGACGTCGAGGCGATGGGCCTGACGATCCTCGGCATCCTGCCGCGGATCGAGGAGGACGACGCCCCGCCGGCCGCGGCCTCGAACGGTCGGGACCGCCGGCGGCGGAGGCGACGGGAGCAGGACGCCGAGCCGGGGGAGCGGGACATGTTCGTCCACACTCACCCGATGAGCGCCGCCGCCGAGTGCTGCCGCACCATCCGCACCAACCTCACGTTCCTGTCGGCCGACGAGCCGATCCGGACGCTGGTCGTCACCAGCGGCAGCCCGAAGGAAGGCAAGACGACGATCGCGATCAACCTCGCGGTCAGCCTCGCCAAGAGCGGCAAGAGCGTCCTGGTCGTGGACACCGACCTGAGGCGTCCCCGCATCCATCGGGCCTTCGGGGTGTCTGGGCAGCGAGGGGTGACGTCCGTGGTCGTCGGGGAGGCCGACCTCGAGGAGGCCGTGGTCAGGACCAAGATCCCCGAGCTGAGCGTGCTGCCGTGCGGGCCGATCCCGCCCAACCCGTCGGAGCTCCTGCACAGCCAGCGCTTCGCCGAGCTGATCGAGCGAGCGCAGGAGAGGTACGACCGCGTGATCTTCGATAGCCCACCGCTCCGGGCGGTGACCGACGCCGCGGTCCTCGCGCCCCAGCTCGACGCCGCCCTGATCGTGGTCAAGGCGCTGTACACGACGCGGGACACGCTGCGCTCGACGCTGAGGCAGCTCCGGGACGTCGGCGCCTACGTGGTGGGCGGGGTGCTCAACGACGTCGACTCCCGCCGCGGAGGCTACGGCGCGGGCGAGCAGTACTACTATTATCATCGCCGCGAGGGGTACTATCGCACGGACGACGAGGGGGACGACGACGAGGCGTACGAGCGGGACGAAGGCCCCACCTCCGCCGCCCCGCCGCCGAGCTGACCGCGCCGGGCGCGAGCGGCCGAGCTGCGACCGGACCAAGGACGCGCGCCTCGGAGTCGTCAGGCCCTGAACGGGCCCGGCTCGCCGGGACCCGCGCCCCGGCTCAGAACGGCCGCTCGGGCACGAAGATGATGTCGCCCGAGCGCATCGGGACGTCCTCCTCCTGACCGCGGGTGATCGCGTCGACCTGCACGGAGTAGAGGCGAAGCTCGCCGTCGACCCGTCGCCGAACGACGGTGCCATCGCGGTTGGCGAGATCGGTGAACCCGCCCGCGAGGTTGATCGCCTGCACCACGGTCAGGCCGGGGACGATCTCGAAGTTCCCGGGGGAGCGGACCGCGCCCGTGACGGTGACGATGCGGTTGGTGCGGGTCACCAGCACCGAGACCTGGGGATTGACGAGGATCCCGTTCTCGCGGAGCTGCTCCTCGAGCCGGTCGGCGATCGCGCCCGGCTCGAGCCCGCCGACATCCACCCGGCCGAGGTAGGGGAAGTCGATCGTGCCCTCCTCGCTGACGCGGTAGTCGGACGAGAGGTCGTTCTCCCCGTACACGCGGACCTCGAACACGTCGCCGGGACCGATGGAGCTATCGGACTCGGGGACGTCGGGCGGCCTTGCGCGGAGCGCGGAGGGACCGCAGGCCGCAGCGGACAGAAGGAGGCCAGCGATCACGGCCCGGAGCACCGCGACGCGCCCCCTCAGTAGAACACCCGCGTCCCGAAGAAGATCTCGAACTTGTTGAAGTTGGCCGGCTCGAGGAACGACGGGCCGCCGATCACGTCGACCCGATAGTCGAAGTTCGAGAAGTTCCCGGTGTAGCGGAAGCTGGCGTTGAACCCGAGCCAATCCGTGAGGCGGTACTCACCGAAGGCCTCGGTCATCAGGCGCCAGTCCTCGCGGTTGATGTCATCCCCGATCGGCGTACCATCCGTGTCGACGATCGCGCCGAACGCGTAGAGGCCCCCGCTGACGTTCAGACCGAGGAGGAAGGTGCCCCCGATCAGCGTCTGGAAGTTCACGAAGCCTCGGTCCTCGCGATAGAAGTTCCCGACGAAGCTGGGCTGGAACCCGCGAATGTAACCGAAGCCCAGGTTCGACGACTCGTCGAACCGCCACCGCGCGGACGCCTGGAGAACGAGGCTCTCGTAGTCCTGGCGGAAGCTGTCCGAGATGGCGGGCGGGGAGTTGAAGAAGCCGGCCCCGTACCCGACGAGACCCAGCAGGGTCAGCTGGTTCGTCACGGCGCCGCTGAGGCCAACCCGCGTCCGGACGGTGATGCCGTCGCTCGCTTGGTTGGCCGGCACGTCCGGCTGGGCGAAGTAGTCGACGAAGACGACGGTGGTCTCGTGGACGATCGCGGTCTGCGGGAGGAACCGGAACGACTCCTCCAGGGTCAGCTGATGTTGAACGCGGTTGCCGGTCCGGAAGCGGACGTCCTCGAACCAGTCGAGGGCGGGCCGGTAGCGCGCCGTGATCCTCAGGACCTGCCCCGTCGTGGCGAAGTTCAGGTCCAGGCCCGCCACGTTCTGAATGCGGTTCCAGCTCGGCTGGCTCCCGATTCCCGGTACGTCGATCGTGAAGGGGCGGATCGATCGGTTGAAGTCGTTGTAGATGCTGAAGGAGAACGGACGGGACTGCAGCACGGTCAGGCGGAGGGACGCCGCCACGTCGACGTTGGTCAGGTCGTTCCGCGCGAAGAAGTGGTAGAGGCTCGCGCTGACTCCCCCGCGGAACTGGATCGGCGGCGGCAGGTTACCGGAGCCCGAGTCGCTCGCCTCGCCCTCCAGGCGACGCTGCTGCCCGCGCGTGGAGAAGAGGAGGTGCGCGGTCGCGCGGAGGATCGCCGTGTCGACGAACGCCGTCTCCGTGGGGTTGGGCGGCGAGTAGAAGAGGTTAGAGTCCCAACCGATCTCCACGCCGATGCCCGGGTGGAGCTCGAAGTCGCCGACCTTGAAGCCTGGCCCCTCCGCCCGGGATCGGTCCGCGAGCCAGCCCTGCCCCGCGGCCGGCGACGGGGCCAGCAGCAGGGCTCCGAGGACGAGCGAGAGGATCCCGACGAGCGCAGGACGGTGTCGGCTGGGCAGCATCTCCTCGGTCTCCTCGAACCCGCGGGCGCTTCGGTCGGTGCCGGCGAACCCCACGAGGCGGTCTTCAGGAGTCTCCGCTGATGGGCGGGCGGATGAAGGGAGGCTCGGCGCCGAACAGCTGCGGGACGCCCCGCGGGTCGAGGTCGGGGCCGGTACCGGTGAGGGCGGCCTCGCCGTCGACGTTCATGTCCAGGGTGGGGTCGATGTCCGGAGTGGCCGGGTCGACCGTCACGTCGAGGGCGGTAACCCCGACGGCGTACTCGTCGATGCCGAGGCAGGAGTTCGCCTCCGCCTGGAGCGTCGCGAAGTGCTGCCCGAGCACCGTGATCACGGTGAACTCGTGGTTCCGCCGGCTCTCGTCCCCCAGGTTGGCCGCCTCCTCGAGGGAGCTCGTCCGGCTCTCCAGCGTGCGGCGATGGGTGTTGACCTGGGTCAGCTTGTCGTTGAGGCAGGTCACCAGAATGATGTCGTTCTGGCGTCGCGCCTCGTCCAGCTGCTGCAGGAGCTGGCGGCTGACCGACTCCCCGCGCTGCGCGATCTCGGCGGCCTCCCGGAGCTGCTCCTGCGGCGTGAGCTGGGCCCGGCGCTGGACCGGGAGCTCGCCGACCGGCTCGTCGTCATCGAACTCCCCCTGCACGTCGTCCTGCGCGAGGCCGAAGCCGACCACGAGCAGCGGCAGCAGCACGGCTCCGAGGGCCGTCGGGAGGCGGTGAGCGGGCATGATGAGCTCCGAAAAAAAGTGATGCGAGTATAAACGGGGCCGACCCCCTGTCAACGCGACGGGCCGCCCTGGCTCACCGCGTTCACCCAATCATTGCGCACCCTTGACCTTCGGTCGGGGTGCACGAGGGGGCCCCGCGGAGGTCGGTTGCCCGGACGGCGCGAGGCGTTCACCGGGAAGCAGAACGGCGCAGGGGGACGATCCTGGAGCCGCCCTGCCCCGCGAGTCGCCCGGCGGAGAGATCGAGCAGGCTGCGGCAAGAGCGATCGGTGGATCGCGGAGCGGCCTTGCAGCAGCCGGCTAGCCCTGTGGCTCGAAGACGAAGGGGAACTCGAGGGTCACGCTGCCGCCGACCGGAGCCGGGTTGAAGCGGATCCGCCGGATCACGCCAGCCACGCAGGTGCCGAGGGCCCCGCTGCCCGTCGAGTTCTCGCTGGCCCGCGCCCCCGTCACGCTGCCCGTGGTCTGGATGGTGAACTGGATCGCGACGCGACCCCGGAGCGTCGGGTTGTTGCGGAGCTCGCGCTCGTAGCAGTTCTGGATCGCCCGCTGACGCGCCCGGATGACGCGCGCGGCGTCGCTCGGGTTGAAGTCGCCCGAGCCCCGCTCGTCGGTCACGGTCCCGATGGTGGTCCGGCCACGGACCACGACCTCCTGCACGGGGCGCCCCTCGCCCCGCTCCTGTGTGGCGCGGTCGCTTCGGGACCCGGCGAGGTCGCCGAGGCTCGAGGTGGCGGACCCCACGCGGTTGCCGCCGCTGCGCTCGCGGAGCTGGGCCTGGCTGCTCGTCGCGACGGCCGTCCCGTCCGACTGGGCGAGGATGTCCGCCTGGTTCCCGATCACCTGCCCGTTGCGGAGCACGTCGGCGATCGCCGAGCCCTCTCCGCCGAGGCCGGTCAGCAGCATCTGCTCGACGCGGGCCCGGGCGTTCTCGACGGTCCGGCGGGCCTGGGCCTCCCGCTCGGCCGGGGTGCTGGTGCTCGACTCGCCGTCGGAGCTCCGGGTGGGCCGCTCCGTGACCTCGGCCACCTCCTCCTCGCTCTCCTCCTCGCCCTCCCCGTCCTCGATGGGCTCGGGCGTGGTGTCCTCGGGAGGGGCGGGCGGCGGGGCGAAGATCAGGTCGGCGACGCGGTCCGGGATCGTCCCGAGGGTCGGCTCCACCGGCCAGTCCGCGTTCTCCAGGTAGATGATGAACCCGAAGTGGGCCATGAAGGAGAACATCACGAACGCGGTGAACATCCAGTCGATGCCCGCGATGAACCCGCCGACGACGGCGGCCGGGAGCTGGGGCCGAGGCTGGATCGGCGGGGGCACCACGAACTGGAAGAGCAGCGTGGTGTCGCCGACCTCCACCTTGCCGCGGCTGCTGTCCGTCAGCTTCACCTGGTGGTAGGTGCCGGCGTTCCGCGCGCCGCCGGTGCGCCGCAGCTCGGCGAGCTCCTGGACGCCGGCCGGGAGCGACACCCGGCCGTTCATGTCGGGCGTGAAGTTGAGGATGTAGTCGCTGCCGACGATCTGGAACAGCTCGAAGCGGGGCCCGATCTTCGGCTCGGTGATCGTGAAGTGGTTCTTCTCGGAGGAACCGACGGTGACGGTCTCCCGCTGACGGATGATCCGCTCTTCGACGATCTTGCCTCGCTGGATCAGCCCGATCCTCAGCACCTTGGGGCCCTGGGAGCGCTGGGGGACGGCCTGCATGGCCATCGTCATCGCACCGGGGCGGCTGCTCCGGGATTGGGAGGGGCGCTGATCCTGCTGACTCATCGGGGCATCCTCACTGCATCCTCACCGATCGAATCCTCACCGATCGAATCCTCACCGATCGAATCCTCACCGATCGAATCCTCACCGATCGAATCAACACCGATCGAAACCTCACCGGTCGAATCCTCACCAGACGAATCCACCCCGGTCCTCGGACGAAGCGCCGGC
>JBHJHB010000031.1:0-84322 GCA_050331215.1 Sandaracinaceae bacterium
GGCTCCGTGGCCACGGCGCGCCAGCGGGGCCGGTCGTCGTGGGGCGCTCGTCCCACCTCGTCGCCGCCGTCGGCCCGGGGGCGGTTATAGTGGGTGGGCGCCGCCGCGCCGACGGCGAACCGGGTCGCACAGAGCCAGCGGCCGTCGCTCCAGAGGACGTTGAGCAGCGCCCGGACGCCCGCCTCCTCCGCCCAGCGGGCCACGTCGCGCAGGCGGTCCCGGACCGCCGGGCGGGGGTCGGCGTCGTCGCCGAGCGCGGCCACCCCCATGCGGACGTGCGCGAACAGGTGCTCGCTGTCGGTGTTGCCCTCGATCTCCCGGTAGCGCGCGTCGTCGAGGCCGTCCCGGAGGCGGCGGAGCATGACGTCCCGGAAGCGCTCGACGAACCCGTTGTGGCTGAACGCGTGGCGCCCCACGACGAAGGGGCTCACGTTGGTCGACTGGATGCCGAAGCCCGGCGTGGCGCTGCGCACGTTGGCCAGCGCATGGCGGGTCCGGAGGTGCGCGGCCATGCGCGGGAAGTTCTCGTCACCCCAGAGCGGCATCACGGTCCGGTAGAGGGCGGGCTCGGGCCCGGCGTCCGTGTACCAGGCCGCGCCGAAGCCGTCGGCGTTCAGGATCGCGCCCGCGAGCTCCTTCGGCGCGTAGGACTGGACGACGAGGGAGTGGGGCGGCGCGAGCCACAGCGAGCGGAGGTCGCGCTCCGGGCCCACGTAGGCGGCCAGGCGGCACATGGTGCGCGGTATAGCACCGGGGCCGGCGCCGGCCGGCTGGCTCGCGGGCTCAGAGCGGGTTGGCGCAGACCATCTCGGTCGCCGCAGCGTCGGCGAGGGGCAGCTCGGTGCACGCGTACCCGTCGCGGCAGTTTCGAGCCTCGTCGCACGTGAGGAGGCACAGGCCGCCCTCCTCCGGGTCCTGGACGCAGACGCTCGAGCCGGGGCACTCGTCGCCGAAGCTGCAGTCGAGGACGCACATGCCCTCGGGCCAGCGGATGCCGGTCTGGCAGCGGGAGTCCGGGGGCGCACACTCCGCGCTCACCGTGCAGGGGCCGCCGACCCGCCGCCCGCCGTTGCCGACGCCGGAGCTGCAGGCCAGGAGCACGGTCCCGGCGATGGCGACCATCGCGAGGTGAAGAAGCCGTCGAAGCATGCGCAAGAGCCCTCCTCGCCGGGTGACGTCGCGGCCGGCGAACGCCGGACCCTAGCAGAGGCCGGCCGCCCGTCGAACCCGGGTCCCGACGCGCCCCCCGCCCCGGTCCTCGACGGGCTTCTCCCGCCGGTCGGACGGAGGCTCGGGGCGGTACGCTGGCGCCGCTCCGCGGTCACCCCCCGTACTGGCGCCGCTCCTCCATCCACGCGCTCTTCCGCTCGCGGGCCGTGATCTCCTTCACCTTCTTCTTCAGGGAGGCGGCGATCTGGCTCAGCAGGGCCGGGTGCGCGTCCGGCCCGAGGCGGGCCCGCGCGATGCACGAGAGGCTGAGGGTCACGAGCGGGATCTCCACCGTGCGCCCGCGGCGGTCGGAGGCCCGGTAGGCGCCGCGGGCCAGGTCCTCGGCGTCGAACAGGCGCGCCTTCTGCTCGTCGAAGTCCGCGCACACCCGGTCGAGCACCCCGGGCGAGGCCCCGTCGGGGCACACCAGCACGAAGTCGTCGCCGCCGATGTGGCCGAGGGAGGCCTCGGGCCCCAGCCGGTCCCGGCCCTCCGCGAGGACCTTCGCGGCCAGGCGGATCATCTCGTCCCCGAGGAGGAAGCCGTAGCGGTCGTTGAACTCCTTGAAGCGATCGAGGTCGGCGTAGACGATCGCGAAGTCTGGCAGGTCGAACGCGCTCCGGATCCATGCCTCGATGCGGTGGTTGCCCGGCAGCCCGGTCAGCGGGTTGCTGCCCTTGGCGGTCTGGACCTCGACCTCGATCGATCGGGTGATGATCGCCTTCATCGTGACCGTGCCGACCAGCCGGCCGTCGTCGTCGACCACCACCACGGGGTCGTAGAGGTCGTCGCGAGGGCGGGCCATCGCGCGCTCGCTCGCCTCCGTGACCGGCAGGTCCGAGGGCACGACGGTCGGGGCGGGCTTCGCGACATCCTCGGCCGGCTTGCGCTTCATCAGCGCGTAGCCGAAGGGCCCGGCGGTGCGGGCGTAGAGGTCGTTCCGGGTCAGGAGCCCGACGGGCCGCCCGTCCACCACCACCACCGCGTGGTCGACCTGCGCGATGTGGCGGAAGCGGGCCTCCACCTCCGCCACGGTCAGCGTCCCTGGCGCGACGGTCGGCGCCTCCTCGACGAGGGCGCCGATGTGCTCGTCGAGAGCGCCGAGGCGCCAGCGCTGCGCGTGCATGAAGCGGCGGATCCGCTCGGCCACCTCGGTGGGGACGTCCTCCGGCACCGGCGCGGGGCCGGCCAGGGCGGGGCCCTGCACCAGCCGCAGCCCGAGGTCGGCGAGGGCCTCGACCTCGTCCATCGTGCGCACGTCGCGGGCGATCAGCGCGACGCCGAGGTCCTCCGCGAGGATCAGGAGCGACCGGAGAGCCCGCTGGCGGGCCGGACGCTCGGCGATGCCGGCGACGAAGGAGCGGTCGAGCTTGAGGTACGCGGGGACGGCCTCGAGGAGCGTCGCGACCCCGGTCTGGCCGGCCCCGAAGTGATCGATCGCGAATGTCTGCCCGCGCTCGGCGAGGCGCTCGAGGGCGGCGACGAAGCGGCCGGGATGGCCGCGGCTCTCCCGCTCCGACACCTGGAGCACCACCCGCTCGGGCTCGAGGCCCAGGGCCTGGGGGTCCGGGGGCCGTGAGCCGGGGCCCGCGCACGCGAGCCGCTCCACCTTGGTGGGGAGGAACAAGAGGTGCCGTGGCGGCCCGAGGGCGGCCACCTCGGTCAGGGCTCTCCCGCCCGCGCTCGGCGGCGACAGCAGCTCCCACCCGATCGGGCGGGCGCGTACCAGGTCCACGATAGGCTGGAAGGCGGAGGGCATCGAGGCGCGCCCCTTCGGTCAACGGTACCAGGTCGAGGAGACTGACCGGGGGTGAGCCGGTGGCGGGGAGCGCAGCCCGGATCACGCACGATGTGCAGGCCGCTGTGGATCTGCGTGGGCTCCGAATGACCCGCGGCCCGACGCTCCCTCGTCACCTCACTCGCGCGAACGCCCCCAGCCTCAGGTTCGCGGTCACCGTCAGCGACGCGCCGGGCGCCTGCTTGCGCCCGTTGACCCGCCCCGCCTCCACGAACAGCCGCGCCTGGAACGCCAGGGCGAAGGGGCCCACCAGGAAGTAGGCCGCGTCGAGGGTCCCCCGGAGCTGCTGGCGGTTCTGCGCGAACAGGTCCGCCGCGAAGTAGTCGAGGAGGAAGGAAAGGTGGGCGTAGCTGCCCCCTCGCCGCAGGAGCTCCCACCGCTGGAGCTCGAGGCTGCCCCCGACGCCCGGCTCGAACTCGCGGTCGGGGTCGAAGGGCTGGATCTGGCCGCCCACGAAGAGACGCAGCCGCAGCCGGTCGACGAGCTGGAAGCGCGCCCCGCCCGTGGGGCGCGTCAGGAACCAGCGCCAGCCCCGATCCGAGGGCGGCGTGAACTCGGACTCGATGAAGAGGTCCGCGGTGGGGTCCGGGACGTACCACTCCTCGCCGAGCTCCTGGCGCACGAACCGCAGCGCCACCTGGGAGTTCAGGCGGACGAGGTCGGCGGCCTCCGCGAAGGCGAGGTCGTCCTCCGTCGCGGTGGTGCGGTAGAGGAAGAGCAGGTCGTTGTCCCAGGTCCAGTCGGGGGCGAGCGCGTCCGCCGAGAAGCGCAGCTCCATGCCGAGGGTCAGGGTGTCGGACTGGGTCAGCGGGTTGGAGGTGAACGCGTTGAGCGGGTCGCCGTTCTCGTCGACGACGACGCCGGACGTCTCGCCCGGCTCGACCACGCAGGTCTCGCCGTCCTCGAGGGGGTCCCCGGGCTGGCAGCGCCGAAGGGGGTTGTCGATCGCGCTCCCCGTCATGCTGAGGTCGGCGTCGGCGGACAGCAGCCACTGCACGCTGCGGTCCGGGTTCTCGAGGCGCTCCCGGGGATCGTCGTCGCTCGCCGGCACGAGGGGCTCGAGGACGGTCGCCCTCAGGCTCGCCCCGAGGTCCTGCCACCGCTCGCCCTCCGGTAGCGGAGGCAGCACGCCGTCCCCGCCGGCCGCGAGGAACCGCAGCGTCACCACCCGGTAGGACGCGCGGGTCTCGAGCGGGTGGCCGCCGATCCGGATGCCGAGCGCCGTGCCGGTGCGCGCATAGGTCAGCCCCGGCGTGGCCACGGCGCCCTCGTCCGTCTGGCGCAGGCGCTCCACCAGCGACGTCATCCAGGCCGCGTCCGGCTGGGCAACCGTCAGGGGCTCGTCGTACTGGATGGCGACGAAGATGTCGCTCGCCGTGAGGGAGTCGCGCCGAGACGGCACCCAGCGCCGATCGAGGACGCCCCGGTTGACCACCGCGACGTCCGCCCCGGCGCGCTCGCGGACCAGCTCCGCCACCAGCGACAGCAGCGCCGGGACGTCGATCGGCTCGCTGAGCCGCCCGCCGTAGAGCGGCCGTCCCCACGCATCGCAGAAGTCGCGCCCGATCCGTCGCACCCACTCCCGGACCGGCCGCCCCACGGAGATGCCCCGCCCACCGAGGCGCTGGGCCAGCATCTCGTAGCCGTCCACCACGTCCTCGCTCTCGCGGATCTGGATGTCGACGGCGTCGCTCGGCGGCGGCGCGACGATGACGGGCCGAAAGGTCGAAGGGCGCGCGAACAGGAGCTGGTCTCCCGCGCCGGCGGCCAGGATCAGGTCGGGCCGCCTCGCCTCCGGGAGCCTCGCGGCCAGCGCGAGGATGCCGTCCTCCGCGATGCCCGCGTCGACGATCGCGATGACGAGATCGGCGGCGCGCTCCCGCGCGAGGCGCACGTCGCGCTCGAGGGCCTCGATCGGATCCTCGACGAGGATCCCCGCCGCCCGGTCGGGCGCGACCATGCTCAGCGCGTTCTTGCGGACCACCGCCGTCACGGCGATCCGGCGATCGCTGGCGACGTGCAGCGAGATGCCGTCGGAGGCGTCGACGATCGCCGCGCAGACGGCCTCGGCCTCTTCTTCGCACCGGAGATTGCTCGCGATCATCGGGATGCGGCGCGCGCGCAGCGCCGCGGCCACGCCGACCATCGCGGCCCGCGGGGCGGCCAGCTCGGCGAGGCCGTAGGCGAGGGCGCGGTAGCCGAGCCCCGCGACGAGGTCGGCGAGGGCGTCCGGGTCGTTCAGGGCCGAGTAGCGGGTCACTCCGTTGGGGGTGAGGAGGCCGCCGAGGTCGACGATCAGGGGCTGGTCGGGGTCCCGCGCAGCGCGCTCGAGCGGGTAGGTGAAGTCCGCGCCGAGGACCGGCTCCAGCGTGCGCCGCCGGCTGCACACCGGGTGGGCGAAGCGGCCCCCGACCCCGTCGGTCGCGATCACCCGCGCCACCTGCTCCACGTCCTGGGCGCTCGCCGTGCGGCCCGTACCCGGGATCGCCGCCAGGAGGGCGAGGCAGGCGGCAAGGGCGGGGCGGGGACAGGACTCCACGGACGGACGCCCGGGGCTTCTACCGCGGCCGCGCGATGGCGCGCAACCGCCGGAGCCGCACCGCGCCGCGCTCCCGGGGCCTCGAGGTGGGGACTTCGACCGCAGCGACCGATCGCCCTGTTTCGGCGCCTTCCCCGTTCCTGGAGAGCCCCCCTTGTTCGGCGCGCAGCGCCGCGCTAAGACGGGGTTCTCGTGATGACTGAACGCATGATCCCCACGAGATTTGCCCTTCTTTGTTGGCACCACCCCCATGTATAGTAGGGTTCACGCCGCGACCCTACAGGTGAGGTCATCTCATGGCATCGGTGACCATCGCGCGTTGGGGTTGCGCCAGAGCGGCGTCATGAGCCACGAGCGATACAAGCCCAACTCTTGGATTTCCTTAGAGGAAGCGACGTCTCAGGGCGGGCCGGGGACGACCGCCTTGACCGGGGCCACAGCGCCCGCTAGCCCGGATGTCTCGCTCGCAGCGCGAGGCGAGAGCATCGGGGCCCCCCGCGCACCGGTCGCAGGGGGGTGGTGGCACCCCACCGACGCTCGTCCCGGCCCAGCGGCCGGGACCGGTCGGCGGGGCAGGGGGTCGTGCGCCCTCCGCCTCGGGGGGACGCCACGGGCTCGGTCCAGCTCCTGAGGCGCGCCGCGGACATGCAGCATGGCGGGAGGTCAACAGTGTCGGTAGAGTTTCGAACGGTGAACGGCCCGGCGAGGGCAGAGGGGTGGGCTCTTTCGGAGGGCACGGGTCGCGACGGCCTGTGCTTCGCCCGCCACCACACGAGAGCGGGATCGGACCCCCTCGACGAGGTCAGCTACGAACAGCGCGACAGCGTGATCACCAACCCCGACGGGTCGGTCGTGTTCGAGCTCCGCGGGGTCGAGGTGCCGGAGGGCTGGTCCCAGCTCGCGACCGACATCGCGGTCAGCAAGTACCTGCGCAAGGCCGGGATCGATGGGGACCCGAAGCGGGGCGAGACCAGCGCGCGGCAGCTCGTGTACCGCGTCGCGCACACGATCCGCGAGGCCGGCGAGCGCCTCGGCGGCTACTTCGCGTCCGACGAGGACGCCGATGCCTTCGAGGCGGAGCTGAGCCACCTGCTGATCCACCAGAAGGCGGCCTTCAACTCGCCGGTCTGGTTCAACCTCGGCCTGTACCAGCGCTACGGCATCGAGGGGCAGGGCGGCAACTGGACGTGGGACCCGCTCACGGACGAGATCGTCGAGACCCAGTCCGCCTACGAGCATCCGCAGTGCTCGGCGTGCTTCATCCAGAGCGTCGGCGACGACCTGATGAGCATCTACGACCTCGTGAAGACCGAGGCGCGGCTGTTCAAGTACGGCTCCGGCACCGGCACCAACTTCTCCCCGCTCCGGAGCAACCGCGAGAAGCTGAGCGGCGGCGGCACCTCCAGCGGCCTGATGAGCTTCCTCGAGGTGTTCGACCGGGCGGCCGGCGCGACCAAGAGCGGGGGGACGACCCGGCGGGCGGCCAAGATGGTCAGCCTCGACATGGATCACCCCGAGATCGCCGAGTTCATCGACTGGAAGGTGCGTGAGGAGGACAAGGCGCGCGCGCTGATCCGCGCAGGCTACGACGCGGACTTCAACGGCGAGGCCTACCACACGATCAGCGGGCAGAACTCGAACAACTCGGTCCGCGTCACCGACGAGTTCTTCCGCGCCGTCGAGCAGGACGGCGAGTGGACGACGCGCTATCGCACGTCGAACGAGGTCGCCGACACCTACCGGGCGCGGGACCTGTGGCGGAAGGTCGCCGACGCGGCCTGGGCCTGCGCGGACCCCGGCGTCCAGTACGACACGACGATCAACGACTGGCACACGTGCCCGCAGACGGACCGCATCAACGCGTCGAACCCGTGCTCGGAGTACATGTTCCTCGATGACAGCGCGTGCAACCTCGCGTCGATCAACCTGGTCAAGTACCTCGACGAGGAGACCGGGGCGTTCGATGTCGATGCGTTCCGGCACGCCGTACGTGTGGTCTTCACGGCCCAGGAGATCCTGGTCGATCACTCGTCCTACCCGACGAAGCGCATCGCGAAGAACAGCCACGACTACCGACCCCTCGGCCTGGGGTACGCGAACCTCGGCACGGTGCTGATGCGCCTCGGCATCCCCTACGACAGCGACCTCGGCCGGGCCTACGCGAGCGCGATCACGAGCGTGCTGTGCGGCCACGCGTACCGGACGAGCGCGGAGCTCGCGGCGACGCGGGGTCCGTTCCCCGGCTTCATGCGCAACCGTCAGCCGATGCTCCGCGTGATGGGCAAGCACCGGGAGGCGGCCTACGGCATCGACCGGCGCGGCGGCGCGGGCCTCGTCGGCGGGGGCGACACCGGCCTGCCCGCGGATCTCTCGGCGGCCGCGCGGGAGGACTGGGACGCGGCGGTCGAGCTCGGCGAGCGCTTCGGCTACCGCAACGCCCAGGCGACGGTGCTCGCTCCGACGGGCACGATCGGCCTCCTGATGGACTGCGATACCACCGGCATCGAGCCGGACTTCGCGCTCGTGAAGTTCAAGAAGCTCGCCGGCGGCGGCTACTTCAAGATCGTCAACCAGAGCGTCCCCGCGGCGCTGCGCCGCCTCGGCTACGCCGAGGCCCAGGTCGCGGACATCCTCGCCTACGTGAGCGGGACCAACACGTTCACGGGCGCGCCCTACCTCTCGCGGGGGCTGCTCCTCGAGAAGGGGCTGACCGAGAGCGACCTCGAGAAGGCGGAGAAGGCGCTCCCGGGCGTGTTCGACGTGGGCCAGGCGCTGAGCCCCTGGGTGCTCGGGCCGGACGCCATGGCGCGGCTGTCGGTCGCCCCGGAGACCTACAACGCGCCCGGCTTCAGCCTGCCGCGGCACCTCGGCCTCACGTCCGCCCAGCTCGAGGAGCTGAACGACGTGGTGATCGGCCGGATGACCGTCGAGGGCGCGCCCCACCTCGCCGACGAGCACCTCCCGGTGTTCGACTGCGCCAACCGGTGCGGCCGGACCGGCAGGCGGTTCCTCGAGCCGATGGCGCACCTGAGGATGATGGCGGCCGCCCAGCCGTTCCTGAGCGGCGCGATCAGCAAGACGGTCAACCTCCCGAACGAGGCGACCGTCGAGGACGTCGAGAACCTCTACTACGAGGGCTGGAAGCTCGGGCTGAAGGCGGTTGCGCTCTACCGGGACGGCAGCAAGGCGAGCCAGCCGCTCAGCACGTCGAACGACGAGACGGCCGACGCGGAGGAGGCGCCGGCGCAGGCCCGCGGCGCCGAGGAGGCGCCGGCGCCCGTCCAGGCCCCCGCAGCCGCGGCGGCCCCGAGGGTGGTGGACGGCCTGCGCCCGCCGGCGACGGTCCGGCACCGCCTGCCCAAGCGCCGGCGTGGCTTCACCCAGGAAGCCCGGGTGGGCGGGCACAAGATCTTCCTGCGCACCGGCGAGTACCAGGACGGCTCCCTCGGGGAGATCTTCATCGACATGCACAAGGAGGGCGCGGCCTTCCGCTCCCTGATGAACTGCTTCGCGATCAGCGTCTCGATGGGGCTCCAGCACGGCGTGCCGGTCGCGAGCTTCGTCGAGCAGTTCACCTTCACCCGCTTCGAGCCGGGCGGCCTCGTCGAGGGCCACCCGAACATCAAGTTCGCCACGAGCATCATCGACTACATCTTCCGCGTCCTCGGCGTGGAGTACCTGGAGCGCTACGACTTCGCCCAGGTGCCTCCGGAGGAGGTCCAGCTCGAGCTCCAGCGCGCGACCGACGTCGACACCGCCCACAAGGTGGAGGCGGCGGCGAGCCCGGTGCCCGAGGACGAGATCGAGAAGGCCGAGCAGGTCGAGTTCGGCTTCGACGGCCAGCTCGAGCACGGCAGCGCCCTCGACCGCCAGCTCGGCGAGATGATGGGCGACGCCCCGATGTGCGACAACTGCGGCCACATCACCGTACGCAACGGCGCTTGCTACAAGTGCCTGAACTGCGGCAACTCGATGGGCTGCAGCTGAGCGCAGGCCGCCCGGGCTCCAGGACGACCAGCGTGGGGCCTGGGCCCGCCCTCACCTCCGCCCGCGCTGCCGCGCGTCGGGGCGGACGGTGATGGCGGCGCGCTCGCCGAAGGCCAGCGCACGCTAGCGGTAGCAGGCGGCTACCGGCGGCTCGGCTAGAGCTCGAGCGCTTCGATCCTCCGGTTGCGCGCCCTGCCCTCCTCCGTGTCGTTCGACGCCACGGGCTGGCGGTCGCCGTAGCCCACCGCCTGGACGCGGCGGCCGTCGATGCCGTGCGCGATCAAGTACTGGCGGACGGCCGCGGCGCGCTCCTGGGACAGCTCCTGGTTGCGCTCGGGATCGCCCACGTTGTCGGTGTGACCCGAGACGCGGATCCGGGCGCTGGTGCGGTGGGTCATGTACTCGACCACGCGGTCGAGCCGCACGTAGGACTCCTCGTCGATGGTCGCGCTGCCGCTCTCGAACAGGACGCCCTCGAGGACGAGCCCCGGCTCGGGCTCCGACTCGCGCTCCGGCTCGGGCATCGGCGCCTCCGGCGCGGGCGAGGGCGGAGGACGCCAGCCGCGGTAGCGCATCGTGAGCCGGATATCCTGGTTCGGTCCCTCCGGCACGACCACGCTCGCGCTGGTCCGGCGGCGGCCGAGGCTGAGGTACTCGATCTCGTAGCGCCGACCGACCGGCACGAGCACCTCCGCGTACCCGACGCCATCGGTCTCGCCGGTGTAGTAGGCCGTGCCGTCCGGCGCCGTCATCTTGATCACGACGCCCTGGATGGGACCCGCGTCGGGGTCGACCACGAAGAGCCGCATCGCCGCCTGCGTCCGGGTCGCCTCGATCGCGGAAGGATGCTCGCCGTGGGCGAGCTCCGCGTCCTCCGACTCGGTGAGCTGGAACTCGTCGCTGCGCGCCGCTTGCTCCCCGCCGGCCGGCCCGGAGCCGGCGGCGGCGGGCTCGCTCGCCGTGGACGAGCTCCCCGCGCAGGCAGTGGCGAGAACCATCGCGGTCATGACGGCGTGGAGACGGCGCATGGCGTACTTCCCCCTCGGGCAAGGCGAGCTGGCGAACCCGCCCGGCGGCGGCTCCGCCACGGGCTGGGCGACCGACGCGCGCTCGAGCGGGTCGGGTCGAGCGTGCGCGACGCTACTTAGCGTACCCGGCCCGCGGATCGCCACCGCGAATGGCGGGCGGCCATCGCCCCGGCCGCTCGTCTCCCGCTCCGCGTCGCTAGCGCGCGGGGGACAGGAGGAGCTCGAACCGCCCCTCCGCGTCGGTCGCGCCCTCGCCGAGCAGCACGGTCCTCCGGTCACCGTCGGGCTCCGCGACGAATCCGAAGGCGCGCACCAGGCCCTCCACGGGCCGCCGTTCCGACTCGCTCTGCAGGAGGTGCCGAGCGCGGCCCGCGAGGACGACGGGCTCGTCGAGCGCGAGGACCTCCTCGCGCCGGTCCTCGGTGCCGTCGATCGCGAGGTCGGTCTCGATCCGCCATGGGAAGTTCGTTCCGTCGGGCGGCAGCACGATGAGGTCGTAGCGCCCCACCTCCAGGCCGAGCTCGACGTGGCCGAGCTCGTCCGTCGTGGACTCTACGCTCCGCGCGAAGCGGGAGGCCTCGCCGAGCGCCTCGGCCAGGTCGCCGGGGCTGCGGACCTCGGCCCGGACCGTCGCGCCGGCCACCGGCTCACCATCCGGAGCCTCGACCGTGGCGAGGTACCGCGTGCGGGCGGGCAGAGTGAAGAGCTGGCCCACGACCTCGTCCCGACCTGCGGGCGGGTCGATGACCACCTCCTGGTACAGGACGCCCCACGCCCGCTCCTGCGGCGTGATCACCACATCGTAGGCCCCGGGTAGGACCTGCGCCTCGAACACGCCCGAGTCGTCGGTGGTCACCGTCGTGCGGTAGGTCCCGAGGAGGCCGGTCGTGGCGTCCTCGATGCCGCGGGAGCGGAGCACCACCTGGGCGTTGGGGACCGGCTCGACGCCGGCGAAACCCGCGCCTTCCGTCGCCGGCGCCTCGACCAGCGCCTGGTAGCGGATGACGGTCGGCGCGGCCGGGCTCTGCACCGTGAGCTCGTCGTCCGCGTTGACCGCGATGAAGTCGGGCGCGACCTCGAACGTCGGGAGCAGGTCGCCGGCGAAGGTCCGCTCGCTGGTGGCCCGCACCTGGAGCACCCAGTCGGTCGTGTAGGGCGGGAGGAAGACCTTGAAGTAGCCCGGGCCGCGCTCCGGGTCCTCCCCGGTCACGCCGATCGACGAGAGCAGGCGGCCGCTCTCGCGATCGAGGCAGGTGACGGTCACCCCCGCCTCGGGCTCGCCGAACGGGTCGAGCACCACGCCCGCCAGCTCGACCAGCGGGTCTTGCTCGGCGCCACCCGTCTCGAACACGAGGTTCGGCACGAGGACCGGGTCCTCCGGCGTCTGGATGGTGCGGTACTGGGGCGGGACGCGGCTGCGCCACTCCCCGGTCGGCTCGACGCGGACGTCGTAGGTCCGCCCGGCCTGGAGCTGGGCGACCACGTTCGTGGGGCGGCCGTCGACCTCGCCGAGGGCCTCGGCGGAGCTCTGGACCCGGACGCGGGTCGGGACCTCGCCCTCGAGCTCGGGCATGAGCGTGAAGGTGAGGTCCGCGGTGACGAGCTCCGCTCCGTGGCGGACTCGACCCGTGATCCGCGTCCCGAGGGGCAGCTCCAGCTCCGGGCCGGCGGGGACGGTCGCGTCGACGGGCCCGAACGTGTAGCTCACCGGGTTCAGGCCGAAGGGCTCGCTCGACGGCACGACGTGGAGGAGGACCGCGAGCGGGTCGTCCGCTCCGGCCACGCACATCCCGCGCTCGACGTCGCAGACACCGCCGACGCAGTCCCCGTCCGCTCGGCACTGGTTGACCGGAGCCATCGCGCCGGGCCCGAGCTGGCCGCAGCCGCCCAGCAGCGCCGCGGCCGCCACCCCGAGGACCGTCGAGGCCCTCACGGCTCGGAGCTCCCCGGGGCGACCGCCGGGCACGTGCGCACGTCGACGTCCTCGCCCCGCGGCACCGCGAAGACCCACCAGGTCGCCGTGCCGAGGTCGCCCGGCTCGTCCGGCTCCCGCGGCAGGTCACTGATCCCGCCCTCCGGCTGGAACGCCCGGGACATCCGGAGCTCCACACGATTGCAGGACGGGGCGGGGGCGAGGGTGCTCACGGGAAGAAGGAAGGACACGGGCTGGCCATCGGGGGGGAACGGCCCGCGGACCGTGAAGTCCAGGTCCTCGATGCGCTTGACGCCAGCGTTCGGCTGCCAGTTCACCCAGACATAGCCGACCAGGGTGTCGTTCGGGTCGGGGTCCCGGACCCTGGCCCGGAAGGTCAGGGTCGTGATCGGCATCCCGGCGTCGCCGCCCCCTCCGCCCGAGCCGGGGTCCTCCAGGATCACCACGCGGTTGAGCGGCGTCGGATCGGGGACGCTCTCCAGCGACGGCGGCCGGTTCTCCGGCTCCTGGAAGCTCGGCTCCTCGGTGATGAGGCAGGCGGACAGCATGATCGGCGCGAGGGCGCAGAGCCCCCGCCGCAAGATCCATGCAAGGACCTCGCCAGATGAGGCAGCGACGCGGGGACCGTGCCTCCGTCGGGTCCTTCGGCGGCTCGGGGCCGACCCGAGCCCCTGTGACCACGACATCGGTGTCAGGCTCCCGGCCACGACCGGCTCATTCCTTGGCCACCCCGCTCGTTGGCTGCGGGGCGTCGGGCTCGCGCTCGAGGTACCGGAAGATGGTCCGCGGGTCGACGCCGAGGTCCCGCGCGGTCTTGGTCCGGTTGCCGTTGTTGCGCTCGAGCACCTCGAGAATGTAGCGCCGCTGGAAGTCCTCGCGCGCCTGGGCGAGGGTCATGATCGGGGCGAGGGCCTCGGGGAAGAGGTCGAGGTCCTCCGGGCCCACCAGCGTCTTCTCGCAGAGCACGATCGCCTTCTTGATGCGGTTCTCGAGCTGGCGGACGTTGCCCGGCCACTCGTACTTCTTGAGGGCGATCAGCGCGTTGGGCGTGAAGCCCTTCACCCGGCTCGCGAACTCCTCGCTGTACTTGGCGAGCAGGAACTTCGCGAGCACGACCACGTCGTCGCCGCGCTCCCGGAGCGGCGGCAGGTGCAGGTTGACCACGTTGAGCCGGTAGAAGAGGTCCTCCCGGAAGGCCCCCCTCCTGATCTCCTCCTCCAGCTCCCGGTTGGTCGCCGCCACCACGCGGATGTCCACCTGCTCGGGCTTCGTGTCGCCGACCTTGACGACGACCTTCTCCTGCAGCGCCCGAAGCAGCTTCACCTGGAGGGCGAGCGGCATCTCGCCGACCTCGTCGAGGAAGAGCGTCCCGCCGTCGGCCGCCTGGAACTTGCCGTTGCGGGTCGCCACCGCGCCCGTGAAGGCCCCCCGGACGTGGCCGAACAGCTCCGACTCCATGAGGTTCTCGGGGATCGCGCCGCAGTTGACCACCACGAAGGGCTCGTCGGCCTGCGCGCTGCGCCGGTGGATCTCCCGCGCGATCAGCTCCTTGCCGGTGCCCGTCTCGCCCGTCACCAGCACGCTGACGCTCGTCGCGGCCACCTTCTCCACGGTGCGGAACACGGCGAGCATGCTCGGGCAGGCCCCGATGATGTCGCCGAAGCGCCGGTCCTGGAGCTGGTCCGCCAGAGCATCCCGGTCGGTGCGGAGCTGGTCGAGGAGCAGGGCGTTCTGGAGGATGAGCGAGGCCTGGCTCGCAAACACCGTCAGCAGGTCGAGGCTCGCCTCCGCGAACAGGCTCCTGACGCGGTCGTTCCCGACGTAGATGACGCCGAGCAGCTCGCCGCCGGCGAGGAGCGGCGCACACATCACGCTCGCGAGCTGCAGGTTCATCACGCTCTCGCTCGAGCCGAACACCGTGTCGTGCAGGGCGTCGGACACGATCAGCGGACGCTGGGTATCGATCACCTTGCGGAGGATCGAGTCCGACAGGTGGCGCACCCCGTCCGGGAGGTTCTGCTGCTGGACGTTGCGGGCCGTCGTGATCGTCGGCTCCCCGTCCGTCATCAGGATGAGGAACCCCTTGCTGGCGTGCGTCACCTCGACGACCGCGTCCATCAGCGCCTCGAGCTGGTCGCCCAGGGACGTCGAGGCCATCAGGCGCTGGGAGAACTCGTGCAGCTGGCGGAGCCCGGCGAGCTCGGCCGCCTGATGGCGCTCGTCCTCGAGCGGGACCTCGGGCACCTCGTCGAAGACCGAGAAGGTGAGCTCGACCTCGCCGACGGTGATCCGGTCGCCATGGACGAGCTTGCCGCGCCGCTTCTTCTTGCCGTTGAGGCGGATCTCGCCCTTCGGGTCCACCTCCGAGAGGTTGAAGTCCTTTCCGTCGAACACGATCTGGGCGTGGTGCTCGGCGAGGCTGTCCGCGCGGATCCGCACGTCGTTTCCCCCGGCCCGGCCGATCGAGGTGATCTTCTTGAACACCGGAAAGGTCTCCGGCCGGCCTTCCTCGCGCATCCACTTGAGCGACGGCATCGGCCGAGGATACCGCGCGGCCCCCATCCGCGCCGACCGGCGTCCGCCCGGCGGTGGCCAGGCCGGGCGCGAGCTGGGCCCAGCCGAGGCCGGTGAGGCGCGTTCGCGACTTCCGGCGAGGAGGTCGAGCAGGCTGCTAGTGTTCGCCTCGGGCGGACGGGGCCGCACCGCCGAGGCCCCGGCCCACGCTGAATGTCCTCCGCCTCCGGACCGTCCTCCGGGGGCTTCGACCCACCGGGAGCTCCCCCCATGAAGACGACCTTCCTCCTCGCGTCCACCGGCCTCGGCCTCGTCCTCGCCCTCGGATCGCTGGCCTACGCCCAGAGCCGCACCTTCACGATCCGCGACCAGGGCGGCAGCCGCATCCAGTTCGTCTCGGACGCGCCCCTCGAGACGATCACCGGGGTGAGCTCCCGTGTCTCCGGCACCGTGCAGGTCGACCCGAACAACCTCGGGGCGACCCGCGGCACCATCCAGGTGCCCGTCTCCAGCCTTCGGACGGGCATCGACCTGCGCGACGAGCACCTGCACAGCGCCAACTGGCTGGACGCGCCGAGCTTCCCCAACGCCACGCTCGAGATCACCGGAGTGGAGGGCGCGACGCGCCTGCAGCCCAACCAGGACGCGCGCATCCGGATCCAGGGCCGCTTCACCCTGCACGGCGTCACCAACGACGTCGTGGCCAACGCGCGGGTCCGCTACATCCCGGTCACCGAGGAGATGCGTTCCAACAACGTGACCAGCGACGTGATTCGCGCCCAGGCCAGCTTCCGGGTGCAGCTCGACGACTACGGCGTGAGCATCCCTTCGGTGGTCCAGTTCAAGGTGGCCAACGAGATCCGCGTGAACGTGAGCGTCCGCGCCCTCGCGGGCTCGGGTCAGAGCTGAGCGGGCGGCGCCGAGCCGCCTCCGACCGGCCCTACGGGCACGCCCCCCACCTCCCCGCGCCCACCGCCCGCGCCCGGCCCTCGTCGTCGCCGAACCGGCCCGCGAACGCGCGGTTGGCGCCCACCGTCAGCACCCGGGCGAGGCCTCGCCGGAGGAGCTGGCGCTGCCAGAAGCCTCCCTCCTCGCGGCCGACGTGGACGTAGGCGAGGAGGCGCCCGTAGCTGTCGTGGCACGTGCGATCGAAGGCGAGCCACGCGAGATGGCCGGCGAGCTGCGCGCTGAACGCACGGGCCTCCTCGGCCAGGCACTCGCGCGCGGGATGGAGCTCGGGCGTGTCCACGCCGATCAGCCGGACCGGGAGGTCCCGGGGCTCGCCCGGCGCCTCCACCTCGAGCGTGTCGCCGTCCCGTACCCGGAGCACCCGGACGAGCACCGCGGGGCGGCAGGCGTCGGCAGCTGCGGGCAGGGCCGAGGGCGACGTCGCCGCGAGCCCGTCGTCGTCGAAGCGTAGCGCGCCGTCGAAGGGCAGCCGCGGCGCGCGGCTCGGGGTGGCCTGGCCCCACCGGCCTCGGTCCTCGACCTCGCCTCGCCCGCCGGCGGCGGCGCCGCGGGGCACGGGCACGCACCCCGCGAGGGCGAGGGCTGCGAGGAGGAGCGCGCATCGGGCGCGCCGCGTCGGGGCGGTCCGAGCCATCAGAACCGGAGCTGCGCTTCGAGCCGGAGCTCGTGCTCGGTGATCGGCTCTTCCGGCCGCGCCGGGTTCGCCTCGAAGAAGGAGGCCGCGTACAGCAGGCTGAGGATCCCGCTGCTGCGGAAGTAGTACCAGTGGAGGGCGCCCCGGGCCTGCCAACGATCGAGCGGCCGCGGAAAGGCCGCGTCGTAGCCTCCGACGGCGTGCAGCACGCGAGGCAGGTAGGGGAGCGGCGTGAAGAACCCGCCGCCGTCGACCGCGAGCATCAACCGCCGCGGCACGAGCAGGATCGACGCCTGCACGTTGAACGCGGTGTTGATGCCCTCGAAGTCGAGCACGAAGCGGCTGTAGCTCTCGGCGCGCAGCAGGAACCGGCTCGCCCGGGCGATCGCGAAGACGTTCCACGCGACGTAGCGCTCGACCGGCCGCTGGTCGTATCGAGCTCCGCCCACCAGCGCCACGGTCGCCGGCACCTCGGTGTACAGGAACGGGCTGTCGAAGCGGTCGTAGTGACCCACCAGGTTCCAGTGGAGCTGGGCGCCCCCGGCGTAGGCGAAGTTGGAGTCGTCCGCCCGGAAGAAGCGCCCCCCGACGTTCCCGTCGAACTCGCCGGAGCCCCCCATCGCGAAGGCCCGGTAGCGCAGCCGGCCGTCGGCGGTGATCGGCCCGCCGACCTCGAGCGCCGCCCCGGCTCCGCGCTCGAAGGCGTTGAACAGGTAGTAGGGCGGGTCGAGGAGCGGCTGCTTGGACGTCGAGACGATGAGCCCCGGCGACAGCCCGCCGCTTCCGCTGTTGATCGAGAGGTAGTGTCCCGTCGCGCCGAGCGGCACGTTGAACGTGGCGAAGGTCAGCCGGACCCGCCGTTCGGCCCGCAGGTTCAGGAGGAAGAAGGAGTCCTCGAGGAACGGGATCGCGCCGAAGACACGAAGCTGGATCCGCGTGAAGCGAACGTCGCCTGCCGGGCCGACGAGCCGGGTGCGTCCGTCGCCGTCGATGTCGGCCGTCCCGGTGAGCCGGACGCTCCCGGCGATGCCCGCCACGACGCCGAACCGGATGCCGGGGCTCCCGTGGCAGACGCCCACGGAAGGGTCGAAGCGGCAGCCGAAGTCCTGACAGTCCGTGCGCCCGTCCCCGTCGTTGTCGCGGCCGTCCGAGCACAGGTAGTCGTTGCGCTCGCCGTCCCGGTCGCTGCCGCGACCGATCAGGTCCTCGACGCTCACGTCCCCGGTCAAGACCGGGATCGCGCCGTCCTCGCGGCGGTCGCGTTCCTCGAGCGGCGGCTCCCACGACCCTGCGCAGACCCCGATCCCCGGCCCCCCGCAGTCCGCGTCGTCACAGTCCGTCGCGCCGTCCCCGGCGTTGTCCACCCAGTCGCTGCAGCGCTCGTCGTTCCGCTCCTGCCCGCCCCCGGCCTGGCAGCGCTCGGCGCCGAAGCAGTCCGCGTCCGCGCAGACGATCAGGCCGTCCCCGTCGTCGTCCCGTCCGTCGCCGCACGCGTCCTCCGCGTGCGCCGAGGGCGTCGGAGACGCGCTCCTCCTCTCCGCCGGCTGGCGAGGCCGTTGGCCGAGGGCGGGAGAGACGACGAGCCACGCGCTCGCCACCGCCAGCACCCACCCCGCCCTCATCGCGCGAGCTCCGCCCATCTCCATCAGGGACAAACCCGAGGGCGCCCGTCGACGGGGTCCCGGCAAAGAGGTCGGAGCTCGACGCGAGACCCGACCACGACCGGCGCTCGAACGAGCGGATCGTGGTTGCAGTCCCAGTCGTCGCAGTCGGTGAACCCGTCCCCGTCGTTGTCCAGGCCGTCCGTGCAGCTCCGGACCGCGGCCTCCTCGCTCGTCGGATCGCTCTCCCGGCAGGGCTGGCGCGAGACGCACCGCTCGTGGCGCCGGCAGACCCCGTCCGGACAGCCCACGTCGGACCGCGCCGCGAGCCCACCGTCCCGGCCCACGCACACCCGCTCGACCGGCACCGACCGGCACGAGAAGTCCTCGCAGTCGGCGTACCCGTCGCCGTCGTTGTCCGCCCCGTCGGCGCAGGCCTCGAACGTGTCCTCGGCCACGCAGAGCGCCTGGAGCGCGTCGTGGTCGGGGTGGTCGATCGCCGGACGGCTGCAGCCGAAGTCGGCGCAGTCGACGAACCCGTCCCCGTCGTTGTCGATGCCGTCTGCGCACGCGGCGGCGGTGCCCTCCGCCCCGCCGACCCCGTCGGCGCTGGCGCGGCAGAGCCCGGCCACCGTCGCGTCGGGGCTCCGCGCGCAGTCGAAGTCGTCGCAGTCGACGAAGCCGTCGCCGTCGTTGTCGGCCCCGTCGGTGCACCGGTGGGCGTCGCCCTCGGGGCCGGCGCACCCCGGGCCGCAGCCGCAGCGGCAGTCCGGGTCGGCGCAGTCGGTGGCACCGTCCCCGTCGTCGTCGAGGCCGTCGTCGCAGACGCCCTCGGCGTCGCACACGGTGACGAACGGCCCCTGCCGGCAGCTCCGGTCCGCGCAGTCGGCGAAGCCGTTCCCGTCGTTGTCCCGCCGGTCGCTGCAGGCCTCGTCGTCGACCTCGGTGAGGCAGCAGAGCTCGCGGATCGCCCGGCACGCCGCGTCGCCGCAGTCGAAGGTCCCGTCCTCGTCGTCATCGATCCCGTTGGTGCACGCGGCCGGGTCGTCCTCGTGGCCGCTGGGCTCGAGGAGCGGGATCCGCTCTCCGCAGTGCCCGCCCATCAGGCAGTCGCCGTCCCGGCAGTCGACCAGCCCGTCCTGGTCGTTGTCCCGCCCGTCGGCGCACGCGATCGGATCGCCCTCGTCCCCCAGGCTCGGCGGCGCGTCGATCCAGCCGTCGCCGTCCGCGTCGAGCTGGAAGCAGCCCGTCGCGGCTGCCGCCAGGACCAGCGCGACGCGCACCCGGCCCCTCACGCTCCCTCCCCGGGCAGGGGGAGGAGCCTCGCGCGAAGCGGGTCCGGCGGCGGCGGCCTCGTGCCCTCCCCGCGCAGGCAGGCGGCCCGGTCCCGCCCGTAGCGTCGCTCGAAGGCCACGTAGAGCGCGCAGGCGCCCCGCGCGCGGCGGAGCTCGCCGAGCCCGCCGTCCCGCGCCATCGCGAGCAGGGCCCGGCGGAGCGCGGCGCCGGCGTCGCCCTCGGCGAGGTAGGCAGGGAGCGCCCCCAGGCGCCGGAAGCGGGCGACCGCCTCGATCAGATGGAGCGAGCCGACCTCCGGCCGCGCCACGACCTCCCGCAGGCGGCGGGCGACGGCGGTCACGCGCGCGAGGTCGACCCGGTCCTCCTCGTGGCAGACCCAGGTGCACTCCGGGTACGTGTCGCCGTGCGCCCAGCGCTCGGAGTGCCCGTCACGGACCGAGACGAGGCGGTTGTAGGCAACCCGGCGGCCGAGGTCCTCGGCCGCGGAGTGGAGGCTGGTCATCACGAAGGCCGGGACCCCCTTCGCCCACATCCCGCGGCGGGCGCCGACCGCCTCACGCTGCGCGCGGAGGTAGGCGGCGCGCGCGGGCCGGTCGTCCACCTCCATCGCGTGCGCGAGGCCCCGCCGGAGCTGGTCGACCGCTAGATCGGGGCAGTCCATCAGGAGGCGGCCGTAGCCGTCGACGGCGCCGTCGGTGCGGCAGTGCCAGACCCCGCGCTGGGCGTTCCGGGTCGCCCGCACCGCGTGGACGAGGAGCTCGCGGGGATGCCACTCGCCCCACTGGTGGACCGGGCCGAACGTCTCGAGGGTGTTGAAGCCCGCGAGACGGCAGGGCGAGCCCCGGTAGGGGCCCCCGAGCACCCGGAAGGAGTCGCCGTCGTGGAAGAGCACGGGGACGGCGGCGCCGTTGACGAACACGCGGGAGGCGGCGTCGGCCGCGGCGCGCGGGGGACCGAGCAGAGGGTGGCCGAGCGCCGCGAGGCCGAGCAGCATCGTCGCGGCTCCGGGGGTCAGGCGTGGGCGGGGCCCCTGAGGTCTCCCGACCCCCGGCGCCGGGACCACGGACCCCGGGTCGGCGGTCCCCACCACGCCGGGCCGGCGGCCCTCCCCCCGCCCACGATCGGCCGCCGACCCGCAACGGTTCTCGCGCACAAGGACGGTTGCTGCGGGCCCACTGGGCGCAATGGTTCGGTGCATCGGCTCTCGATGCTCGAGCGAAGTCCTCACGATGTTGTCCCCTCCGAAGGCCGCGACATGTTCGACGGACCCGTCCCGCGGTCGACCGAGGACAGTCGCCCTTTCGCCTGACGAGCGCACGGGCGCTCATCGAGGCGTCCGGCCGACGTGCCCGCCCGACCTGTCGAGGCTCTGTGCGGAGGTCAACGCAGGATCCGGGCCACGGCTACGCCGCGTGGTCGGCCCCGAGGATCGCGTCTGCTGGACCGGTGCGGCTTCCGCCCGTCGGCCCGCTCGGCCGACCCGGGCCGCCGCCGCGGCGGCTCACCTCACGCCGGAGCGGTCTCGTGGTCCCGGACGAACTCGCGGATCGTCTGGTTGACCTTGCCGGCCACCTGGAAGATCAGGCCGTGGCCAGCCTCCTCGAACCGCACGAGGCGCGCTCCTCCGATCCGCCGCGCGAGGCGGTCGGTGGTCGACGGAGGAACCAGGAGGTCCTGCCCCGCGGTCATGACGAGGCTCGGCCGGTCGAGGCGGTCGAGGCGCCCTCGGGTATCGAAGCGGAGCACCGCCCAGAGCTGGCGAAAGAGCACCGAGGGCGCCGCCCGCTCGGCGAGCTGGTCGGCCGTCCGCCGCAGGAGCGCCCCCCGGTCGACCTCCGCCAGGAAGGGCGCCGGGTAGAGCAGCCGATGGAGCGCCGCGAAGCGCCGCTGGGCCGGCAGGATCTGCATCAGGAGGATCTCGCGGAGCGCGCGCGCCCCCACGACCTTCGCGCGGGGATCGCCCGCGTGGGTCGCCAGGAGCACGAGAGAGCGCACGCGCTCCGGCGCCTGCAGGGCGAGCTCCTGAGCGACCATGCCGCCGAGGGACACGCCCACCACGTGGGCGTCGGCCCAGCCCTCCGCGTCCATCAGCCGGAGCGCGTCGCGGGCGAGGTCCTTGAGATCCCAGCCGCCGCCCCGGTGGGCGCTGGCCCCGATGCCCCGGTGGTCGAAGAAGAGGAGCCGGTGGTCGGAACGGAGCCCTTCGACCTGGGGCCGCCAGACCCGGCCCGGCATCGCCAGCCCCATGATCAGGAGCAGCCGCGGCCCGGCCTCCCCCTCGCGCCAGTAGGCGAGCTCCGGCGAGCCCGGGACCACCCGCGGCGGACCGGGCCAGGGCTCGCCGGTCCGCGACGCAAGGGCGATCGCCTCCCCGCCGCTCACGCCTCCCCGACCTCCCGGCGCCGCCGGCGACCGACGAACGCCATGTAGAGCACCGCGCCGAGCGCGAGGTAGCCGGGCCAGGGGCCGAGCACCTGAAACAGCGTCGTCCCCTCCATCATCCGGACCTCACCGCTCAGGAGCGCCGGCTCGAACAGCGGCCCGCGCGCGACCTCACGCCCCAGCGGGTCGACGATCACGCTGATGCCCGTGTTGGTGGCGCGCACGAGGTAACGGTGGTGCTCGATCGCCCGGAACTTCGCCAGCGCCATGTGCACCGCCGGGGCCTCGCTCCGCTCGAACCACGCGTCGTTGGTCATGTTGATGAACAGGTGCGGATCGCTCTCGGCGACCACCTGCCGCACGTAGCTCGGGCTGATGTCCTCGTAGCAGATCAGCACGCCGAGCCGGTGCTCACCGAGCGGCAGGGGCGCGATCTCCGTCCCATGGGAGTAGTGCCCGGTGTTGGGGGAGGCCTCGTAGAGGATCGGAAAGACATCGCCGAAGGGGATGTACTCGCCGAAGGCGAGCAGGAACGTCTTGTCGTAGCTGCCGAGGACGTTGCCGTCGGCGTCCGCGAGGAACGCCGTGTTGAACACCCGGACGTCGCCGTCGACCTCCCGTCGGGAGGCGGCGCCGAAGAGCGTGGGCGTGTTGATGACCCGACCGTCGCGGCTTCGGTACACCCAGCGGCGGACGTTCGCGCCCTCGGGGATGATCATCTCCGCGGCTCCCTCCGCCCAGACGACCAGGTCGGGGGCGACGGTCTCCTCGAGGTCGAGGGTGCCCTCGATGTGCCGTCGCAGCGACAGGCCCCGATGCCGACGTCCCTCCGGGATGCTGACGTTCGCCTGGACCACGCCAACGGTCCGGGCGGGGGCCGCCGCCATCCGGGCCTCGACCTCCGCCGTCCGGAACGCGCCGTAGGCGAGGAAGACCCCCACCGTGGCGGCGAACACGGCCGGCACCCGCCACGGCAGTCGCTCCCGCCGGAGCGCGGCCCTCAGCAGGACATACACCGCGGCGTTGCCAAGCGCGGCGAGGCCCGAGAGCAGCAGCGGGCCGCCCAGGTCCGCCACCTGGAGCAGCATCGGGAGCATGTGGAAGCTGTTGCCGTAGTAGTTGCTGAACAGCTTGGGGTAGACGAGCTCGGCGGTGACGAAGGCGCACACGAGGGCGACCGTGACGTCGAAGCCCCGGTCCCGGGCCCGCCGAAAGAGCCAGAGCATCAGCACGTACTGCAGCGCCTGGTAGGCGAAGAACACGCTCCCGAAGGCCAGCGCGAGCGGGTAGGGGAACTCCCCGAAGCGCTCGATCGTATCGACGAGCCAGTGGAAGCCGCCCCACCAGGCGATGAACGCGAAGAACATCGCGCGGCGGAGGAACGCCCCCCGGCGAGGCGGGAGCGGGCCGTCGAAGACGAACAGGAACGGCACCATCCCGACGAACGCGAGGGGCCAGATCCCGAAGCCCGCGAAGCCCAGGAACATCAGCACCCCGGACAGCAGCAGGAGGCCGTAGTCCCGCAGCACGGCGTGCCAATCGCGCGGGGGCCGCGGGAGGGTCGGGTCCTGCTCGTCGGTCACGGCTCGCCTCGGCTCGGCCACGGACCCGGGGGCTCAGCCCTTCTTGGCGACGCGCCCGAGGCCGAGGGCCCGGCGCACCTTCGACATCAGCTCGTCGGTCTTGAACGGCTTGGTCACGTAGAAGCGAGCGCCGGCGTTGATCCCCGCGATCACGTCCCGGGGGCCGGTCCGGGCCGTCAGCATCACCACCGGGACGCGCGAGAGCTGGGGGTTGGCCTTCAGCTGCCGGGCGAGGGTGAGCCCATCCATCCGGGGCATCATGACATCGGTGACCACCACGTCCGGCGGCGGCCCGCTGACGGCCTTCTCCAGCGCGTCCTGCCCATCGACGGCGGGGACCACGTCGCCGAGGACGCTCATGATCTGCTCGAGCATGCGCAGCACGTCGGGGTCGTCCTCCGCGACGAGGATGCGAGGACGGTTGTCGCCATTGGAACGCATATTCGGTATCGCGGAGCGGGTGGCGAGACCGTAGCCCTTCTCCCGCGCCCGCGCGAGCCGCGCTCCGGCTACGGCGCGTCGCGCTTCAGCGCCCGAACGACCGCCTCGGTGACGCGGACCAACAGATCGTCCAGCTCCGCCGGGCTGACGTTCAGCGGGGGCGCCACATACACGGTGTCGCCCAGCGGCCGCAGGAACACGCCGAGCGCGAGCGCCTCCTCGAAGACCTGCCACCCCCGGTCGCCGAGGTAGCCCCCCGCGCCGAGGTCGGCGGCGCCCACCAGGCCGAGGCTCCGGACCGCCGTCACCCCGTCCAGCGCCCGCAAGCCCTCGAAAGCCCGGCGGACGCGGGGAGCGAGGCGAGCGACGTTCTCGACCACCCCCTCGTCCCGGTAGACCGCGAGCACCTCTCGGGCCACGGCGGCGCCGAGCGGGTTGCCGCAGAACGTGTGGCCGTGGAGCAGCGCGCGGTCCGCGCCGCCCCGGAACCCGTCGTAGACCCGCTCCGTGGCGAGGGTCGCGGCCATGGGCAGCACCCCCGCCGTGAAGCCCTTCGCCGTGCACAAGAGGTCCGGCGTGACCCCGGCGTGATCGCAGGCCCACATCCTCCCGGTGCGGCCGTAGCCGCTGAACACCTCGTCCGCGATCAGGAACGTGTCGACGTCCCGGACCGCCTCGGCGAGCGCCGACAAGAGCTCCGCCGGGTACACGCGCATCCCCGCCGCGCCCTGGATGAGGGGCTCGACGATCACCCCCGCGATCTCGTCGGGCCGCTCCCGGATGCTCTCGATCATGCGCGCGAAGGTCCGCTCCCAGCCCGCCCCGTCCTTGGGGTCGGGGGGCCGGAGCACCTCGAACAGCAGCGGCCCGAACACGTGGTGGAACTCGTCGAGGCTCGCCAGGCTGGCCGCGCCGAGCGTGTCGCCGTGGTACGCGCCGCTCAGCGCGACGAAGCGCCGGCGCGCCGGCCGTCCGTTCTGCTGCCAGTGCTGGAACGCGATCTTCACCGCGGCCTCCACCGCGGTGGATCCGTCGTCCGAGAAGTGGACGCGTGTCAGCCCCGGCGGCGCCGCCTCGACCAGCTCCCGTGCCAGGAGCGCGGCCGGCGCGTGGGTGATGCCGCCGGTCGACACGTGCATCAGCTGCTCCGCCTGCCGCACGAGCGCGTCGCGGAGCCTGGGATGGCCGTGCCCGAGCGTGCACGCCCACCACGACGAGCTGGCGTCGAGGAAGCGGCGCCCGTCGGCGTCCTTCAGCCAGAGCCCTTCCGCCGCGACGACCACGAGCGGATCGGTGCCCTCGTGGCGATCCCGCGATGTATAGGGGGGCCAGACGTGAGTCCGCTCGAGCCGGGCCAGCTCGTGCCGGGTGAGGCCGATGGGAAGGTGCACTGCGCCACCTTAGACGACCCGGGCGCGCGGCGCGCGCGCCGGCGCGGCGGCGGCGGCGGCGTGCGTCGACGGCCCTCGTCCAGCAGGATGACCGCGATGGACGAGATGGGCCCCACGCAGCACGGCGGGTCGGGCGTCAACCTCCACGACCCGGTCCTCCAGAGCACCCCGCGGCTCCGGTCGTTGAAGCGGCAGGTGCCGATCGCGCTCGGGGTGTTCCTCGTCGGGATGCTCGCTTCGATGGCGCTCCTCTTCGTCGCGATGGAGAGCGAGCCTCGGTGGGTCATCGGGCTCGTGACGTCGGCGACGCTCTTCGTGTCGTCGACCGCCTACTTCGCGTACGTGACGACGGCGCTGTCGCTCGGCGCGAAGCGCGCCAGGCGTCGCCAGGCGGAGGAGGTGCTCGGCCAGGTCGCGCGGTGGACGCGGGAGGCCGGGCGTGGCTCGGAGCGCCGCGGCGACGAAGGGCCGTAGCGCCGCGCGAGGCCCTGGCGGGCGAGGTCAGAGAGCCTGGATCAGAACCTCCCGGCGCCCGCCCGCCTTGCCGCTCGGCGGGCCCACGACGCCCTCCCGCTCCATGCGCTCGACGCGCTTGGCCGCTTTGTTGTAGCCGACGCTGAGCTGCCGCTGGATGTGGCTGATCGAGCAGTAGCCGGCCTGGGCGACGCAGGCCACGGCGCGGTCGTAGGTGGGGTCGTCGGAGTCGGCGCCCGCGCCCGCCGGCCCGTCCTCGCCGCGCGGCTCGAGGATCGACTCGTCATACTCCGGGGTCCCGTGCTCCCGGAGATGGTCGCACACGCGCTTGACCTCGTCCTCGCTGATGAAGGCGCTGTGCACCCGCCGGGCCTCGCTGGCGCCGGGGGGGATCATCAGCATGTCGCCCATCCCCAGCAGATGCTCGGCGCCGCTGCGTCCGAGGATCACCTTGCTGTCCTCCCGCTGGGACACCTTGAAGGCGACGCGGGCGGGGAAGTTGGCCTTGATCATGCCCGTGATGACGTCGACGCTCGGGCGCTGCGTCGCCAGCAGCACGTGCAGCCCGGCGGCGCGGGCCTTCTGGGCGAGCCGCGCCACCGCCGACTCCACGTCCTTGGCGGCCACCATCATCAGGTCGGCGAACTCGTCGACGACCACGACGACGTAGGGCAGCGGCGTCGGCTCGACCGCCGGGGCGTCCGCACGGCGACCGCGGCTGAGCGCCTCCGGCCGGAGGGTCCCGGCCTTCACCTTGTCCACCTTCGCGTTGAAGCTGGCGATGTTCCGGGCGCCGGCGTCGGCGAAGAGCTGGTAGCGCCGCTCCATCTCGTCGACCGCCCAGCGCAGGGCGAGGGCCGCCTTCTTCATGTCGGTGACGACCGGCAGGAGCATGTGGGGGATGCCGTCGAAGACCGCCAGCTCGACCACCTTCGGGTCGATCATCAACAGGCGCACCTCCTCGGGGCTGCGCCGGGTCAACAGCGACGCGAGCAGCACGTTGAGCCCGACGCTCTTGCCGCTGCCGGTCGCGCCGGCGACCAGGAGGTGGGGCATGCGGGCGAGGTCGCCGTAGACCGGCTGGCCCGTGATGTCCTTGCCGAAGGCGACCGGTAGCGCGGCCTTGACCTTGCTCCAGCGCTCGTCTTCGAGGACGTCCCGCAGGTACACGGTCTGCCGGCGCTCGTTGGGCAGCTCGAATCCGACCCGCGCCTTGCCGGGGATCGGCGCGACGATCCGCACCTTCTGCGCCGCCAGCGCGAGCGCCAGGTCGTCGCTCAGCCCGGCGATCTTCGCGATCTTGGTGCCGCTCTCGGGCTCGAACTCGTAGAGCGTCACCACCGGCCCCGGGTGGATCTCGTCGACGCGACCCCGGACGCCGTACGCCTCGAGCTTCTCGGTCAGCCGCGCCGCGTTTTCCCGGAGCACCTGCTCGTCGAACTCGATCGGCTGGGGCGGGGGCCGATCGAGGAGGCTCGGAGGCGGGAGCCGGAACGCGTCCGGGCCGTGGTCCGCCACCGCGGCGACGGGCGCGCTGGAGAGCTCCTTCGGCGCGACGATCATCGGGTCGCCGGGGGCGCCGCCACGGCGCAGGGCGAGGCCGCCCGCGGCAGCCGCGACCGGAGCCGCCCGCGCCGCGACCGCCGAGCCCACCGGCGGCGCGGGACCCGGAGCCGCCACGCCGGACGACCCCGCCCCGGCCGGTGCTGGCCCCGACACGCTGGGTCGGACCGGCGCGGTCGAGGGCGCGACGGTGCCCGGCGAGCCGGGCCCGGGAAGGGGCGGCGGCGCCAGCACCTCGGGGTCCGGGTCGTCCTCGTCATCGACGGCGTCGTCGACGAGAGCCGCACTGCCCCACCCGCCGTCGAGCGTCGGGGCGTCGTCATCCAGGTCGATGACCGCACCGTCCCAGGACGCGGAGTCGTGGATCCGCGGCGCGAGCCGCTCCTCCTCCTCCTCCCGCTCCCGGCGCTCGAGCTCCCGGGCCTCGGCCCAGGCGGCGCCCGCCTCCCGCGCCCAGCTTCCCACCCCTTGCGCAACCCCCTGCGCGAGACCGGAGCCAGCCCGTCCCACGCCGCGGACGGCGTCGACGAGGCTGTAGGACGTCCGCAGGACCAGGGTCATCAAGAGGATCGCGATGCCGACGACGTAGCTGCCGATCGTGCCGAGGAGGCTCCTCATCACCTCGCCGAGGACCTCCCCCAGGACGCCCCCCGAGAGGTGCCCGCCGAACGCCGTCTCGCCCGTCGACGCGAGGTGCACCAGCGCGCAGCCGACGAGCACCACCACGACCGTCGCCGACACGGACGCCACGCCGGCCGGCGGGCCGCGCCGGAAGAGCCGCGCGGTCAGGAGCCCGAGCTCGAGCGGCACGAGCCACGCCACGAGCCCGAACGCCGTGGCCAGCACGCCCGCCGCCCAGGCACCGACGGGGCCCACCCAGTTCTCCCCGCCCCGCGCGTCGTAGGACCACAGCGCGAGAACGCTCAGCAGCGTCAGGGCCGCGGCCAGGATGCCGAGCACCTCGTGACGCCGGCCGGCCGGCGCCCCAGCGGATGTGCTCTCGGGTGAGCTCACGTAGGCCATCTCCCTACACTGGACCGTGGGCGACGAACCTCCGCCCGTCAAGTTCGGCGGAGGTCCCCTCGACGCCCGTCAGCGCCGGGCCGGCGGCGCCCCCCGGCGCGCTCGAACCCCCCGCGTCATCAAGGCTTTCTCCGATGAGGGAGGCTTGAACGCCCGACCGGATCCTCTACTATCGGGACCCACCCTCCGCGCCCCGAGCCGGACCGTGGGCGGCCGATCCCGTCGTCCGGGCGAACGCCGAACCGATGAGGAAGCATGCGTCGCATCGTCAGGTTGCCCACCGCTCTCTGCCTGCTCGCCCTCGTCGGCTGCAAGGTCACCCCCGAGAACATCGATTACTGGACCGGCACGGTGAAGGGGCCGGGCAAGATCGTCGCCGTCCTCACGCACGACAAGTACGAAGATGAGCTCCGCGTGCACGCCGGCCTCGCCCTCGTGCGGATGGACCCGCGGCAGGAGATCAACGGTGTCACGGAGCTCGAGGAGGCCCTGAACCGCCTCGACGAGGGGACCCAGGCCCGCATCGTCGACGGAATGGCGCCCGAGCTCATCCGGATGATGTCGGGCGCCGACGTCCCCCAGGGCGAGGACGAGCGCCGCGTTTCGCCGCTCCAGGAGCGGGCGAAGGACGCGGCGTTCCTCGTGATCGACAGCGCCTCCGAGGGCGAGGTGCAACGGGAGCTCCTCGAGGCGATCATCAACTGGTACGCCCAGGACTTCGACGCGCGCAACCTCGAGGGGATGTTCTCGGCGGAGGTCGTGGTCCGTCAGTTCGGCGCACCCGCCGCCGGGCAGCTCGTGAACGCGCTGAACGCGCACCTCAACCAGCTCTCGCTGGTCAAGATCGCCGAGCTCGTCGCGGACCTCGGCACCGCCGAGGCGAAGGCCGAGGCTGCGCGACGGCTGGTCGAGATCGAGCGGGAGATGGAGGGGGCCGCCTTCGCGCAGTGGCTCCGGGGGCGCCTGGAGGCGCAGTACCCGGACGCGGAGCCGGAGCGGGTCAACCGCGGCGTGGAGATCAACCGCGAGAGCCACCTGACCGACGGGCTCCTGCCGGCGATGAAGTCCCTCAACGACCAGCGGCTGGTCCAGGACCGCCTGCTCGAGCTGGCCCGGCGACCGGAGACGGAGGAGCCGATCCTCAGCCGCCGGGTCGCCGCGCTCCAGGCGATGGAGGGCAGCGTGCGCCCCGAGCAGGTGGACGCTCTGCTGACCCTCGCGCTGGACGACGACACGCCGCCCCGCGTCAGCGACTACGCCTTCGACCGGGTGGCGGACAGCCGCGACGCGCGGATCGTGACGCGGCTCTGGCCGACGTTCGGCGACACCGACGACTGGCGGATGCGATGGCGGGTCGGGAGCCTGATCCTGACCCTCGGTGGCAGCGACGTGGTGCAGCCGTTCTTCGAGCGGATGGACGACGAGACCTACGCCCACGAGGAGCTGTACGGCTACGCGGAGCGCCTCGCCCAGATGCGGCCGCCGCCGACGGCGCTGATGAACGCCCGCCTCGGGTCCGACAAGTGGCACGACCGCGTCGTCGCTCTGTACTTCTGGAGCCGGCAGGCGGAGCGAGCGGACATCCCGCGCCTCGAGGCCCTCACCGGGGACGACGCGCGCACCGCGGGCCCTGAGGGGCCGAACGGCAGCTGGGCCGCCCAGGAGCTCCCGTCGGTGGGCAAGGTGGCCGAGCAGGTCGTCGCCCAGGTCCGGCAGCGCCTCGAGCGGGAGGCCGCCGAGGCGTCCGAGGGCGGCGCGGCCGACGCCGGCGGCGACGGGGAGAGCTCGGAGGCGGCCTCGGGGTAGGAGCGGAGCGGGACACCCTCGGCGGGACAGGCGCGGCACGGATGAACCACGACCACAACAGGAAGACCCTGCGTCAGTTCCAGTGCCGGGACTATCTCTGGGAGATCTTCGAGCAGATGAGCGGCGAGCTCGAGTGCTCCGTCGACTATCTGATCAACGAAGCGATGCGGCAGTACGCCCGCTCCCGCAACTACGGCAGCCGGACGCCGGGGCCGATGACCCCCGGCGCGATCCCGACGCGCTCCGGCGGCCCCGCGATCCCGTCCGCGCCGCCGCCGCCGCCGCCGCGGGGCGCCGCCTACGGCGGCTCCTACGGCTCGTCCGGGCCGCCGCCGTCGGCGCTGGGCTACCCGCCGCCGGCGTCCTCGACGCCGGGGCCGCCGCCGAGCTTCAGCGACGGCCGCGGCGGGTACCCGCCTCCGCCGGAGCGCCCGGCCTACCCGCAGGCCCAGCCGCCGGGGTCCTTCCACCCGCCCACCCGTGCGCCGTCCGGCAGCCCTTCGACCTACCGGCAGGCGCCGTCCTACACGACGCCCAGCTCGTCGCCGGGCGCGATCAGCGCGCCGCCGCCCCTGCCGGGCGCCGGCGCCGTCGCGCCAGCGGGTCTGACGCCCTTGTTCGTGATTTTCAATGGCCAGAAGCTCCCGGTCGTCAAGGACGAGTTCATCATTGGTAGGGGATCGAAGACCGCGGACCTGCCGATCAAGGACGGCAACATCAGCCGCCGCCATGCCGCGGTAATCTGGCAGAACGGCGCGTGGTTCGTGAAGGATCTCGGCTCGACGAACGGCGTCGAGTTCAATGGCCGGAAGATCGACAGCAAGCGCGTGGAAGAGGGGGACATCTTCCAGCTCTGCGACTACGAGATCCGCTTCACCTATCGGTAGACGTCTCGGGGGCGGCGCGGCGCACCTCGGTCTCCACGCGGTCAGGCGACCATGCGCCCTCGTGAACCGAAAACAGAAGCCGGCTCTTCATCTCGGTCCCGTCGGCTGGCCCCCCCTCGACCCAGCGACCGACGAAGGACCCTTTGGCGGCACCCTTGCGGCGCGCGATCCAGGTTGGAGGGCTTCCCGTGGTGAACCACTCGCGCACACGCTCCACGTCCTGTGCGGCCCCGAGGCGACCGATCAGCTTGCTGCTGCAGTTGCCGAACACGTTGTAGTCCACGGAACGCGGGCTCTGGGTGCAGAGCAGGCAGCCCACGCCGTACTTGCGGCCCTGGGTGAAGAGGCGGATGAGCGGCTCCTTGGCCGGAGGGCTCGCCGAGCCGGCGGGGATGTAGTCTCGCGCCTCGTCGATGTAGAAGAGGAGGTTGGTGCCCTGCCCCGTGGGCTCGATTCCGCTTACCATCCATCGGTAGATCTCCGTCGCCAGGCTAGCGACGAAGAAGTGCTTCTGCTCATCGGAGGTCAGCGCGTTGAGGTAGACGACATTCAACGGCGTCTTGCCGGGCGAAGACGCCCGCACGAGCCGATCGAGGTCGAGGGAGCTACCGCCGTGGAAGAGCGACGCAGCAGGCCCGAGCACATAGGTCATCAGGCTACGTCCGAGCTTCTCCCGTTCGGTCTTCTTGATCATGATGTCGGGGTTGTCGACACCCGCCGCCTCCGGGTGATGGATCGCCTCCACGATGCTGGATAGACTGGGCCGTCCCACCGGTACGAAGTTGAGGAGCAACTGGTAGAGGAATGTGACCTGAGCCGCCGCATCCCCCCCGATCGATGCTAGGCGCACGAGGTTGCCTGCAACGGCGTGCACCATCGCGCGCTCTTCCTCCTCCTGGCGAGCCGCGTCCGAGAACCGGCCCTCCAGCGACGCGCGCTCGGGGAGTCGTATGGGGTCGAGGCTCAGGCGGGTACCGTGCGAGGTCCCGGGCGTGAAGACGCGGGGCTCAACCCTCTCGCTGTACTCGCGATACAGCGGGCGCAGCTCCTCCGGTACCTCCGCGATCGAGCGCTGCCGGAGGAACTGCACCAGGTCACCCTGCGGGTCCAACGCGAGGACCGGCACGCCGTTGCGGATCGCCTCCTCCGCGAGCACCTTCGCCGTCCAGGTCTTCCCGCTGCCGGCGGAGCCCACGACCGCGACGTGCGTGTTGAGGGCCGTGACGGGGACCGCCACCTCGTCGTTGCCCACGGTGCGTCCGATCCGCAGCGTCGGTCCGTCCGGGCGGAGCTGGCGCCGCTGGACGCCGTCACGGTCTCGGTCCTCGCCGGGGCCCTCGTCCTCTTCGGCCGGATCGGCCGCGAGGTCGTCGGCGTCCGTGTCGCCCTCCGCCTCGACCGACGGGTTGGCCGCGGCCTCGACCGTGGGCTCCGCACGGTCTCCGCTCGTCAGGTCCTCCCACGTGGAGAGTAGATCGCCGTGGTCCTTGGGCCCCAGGCGTCGGACGCACTGCTTGTCCCACGGGCAGGTCGAGCACACGGTCGGGACACCGAAGGGCCGGAGGCCTTCGCCGCTTCGCTCATCGAAGCGTTCCCACGCCACCATCGAACCGATGTAGTTGTAGACCTTCCCGCGCTCCGCATAGACCTCCTCCCAGGTCTTCTCGAGGATCTCGTGCTGCTGGGGAAGAAGGTAGAAGACGGCAACCGCGGGCCGGGTCCCATGCTGGTGATTATGGAGGAGTGCGTAGGCCGACGCCTGCACAAGATCTCCGTGCAAAGGCGATCTCGGGGTGAGCTTGTACTCGAGGACTCGGTAGGCGCCCAGCCGCCAATCGTAATAGAGATGGTCCAGGCTTCCGGTGATGCGGACGGCGTCGTCGTCCAGAACGCGGAGGCTCACGTCCACCCGTTTACGTGGATCGCCGAACAGATGCTCCGCAGCAACATCGGGGGTGATGCCCCGGGACTGAGTCAGGCCGTAGAACGTTAGCTCGGACAGCTCGGCGAGGTAGGTCTGCAAGGCCCGGACGAACCCCTGCTGGTACTCGACGCGGCGCTCCGCCAGCGCCCGGGTGTCGAGGCATCGTGCGTGAACGAATCGGCCGAGGCCCTGATGGATGTCTTCCGGGCGCTGTGCCTTCTCGAAGATCTCCCGGATCTCCGGCGCCTGGCGGGCGAGCCGCGCCATCTTCTCCACGACGCGATGGAAGAGCGCACCCCCGGCCGGTGCGCCATCGCCCTTCTTCCATAGCCGGGTCTGGCGTCGTCGCTGGAGGCCCTTGCGTCTCGTGTACTCGGCGTCGAAGTAGTGAATGCGCGGGCACATCGCCGCGAGGCGGACCTGGCTGACGTTGTAGGCGTAGAGCGTCAAGCGGCCTCCGCCGTCCAGACGAGGAAGCGGTCGTCATCGAGCGGCGTGGCACGGAGCTCATCTCGACGATGCATCTCGTCGGCCACCTGAATCACTTGGACGAGTAGCTGGGGCTGGCGTTCTTCGAGCTGGTGGTCGTGCGCGAGCTTCGCGGTGACCTCCACCGCGCTGGCGCCGATGCGCCATGCAAGGAGCCCCCGGATACCCGCCTCGATGGTCCCCACATCGAGGAGCCACTCGACCACTTCGCCATTCCCGGTATCCGGCTCCTCCGTCACCAGCTCCCCGACCAAGGGATGCCTCCGAAACAGATCGAGGCGGTGCAGAGCCTGGCGCGCCTCCTCCTCGTCGACCGAGCTTCCCTCCCCCGCCGGGTGCTCGACCTCCAGGTCGCCGACGCGCGCCTGACGCAGAACGCCGACGATGCCATCGAGCTCGGCGTAGGACCTGAAGCTCAGCGGGACCTCGAGGAAGGCCTTGTCGCCCCGCCGACTCTGGAGGCGCTCGAGATGGTCGCGACCAGCCTCGGTGAGCCGAAGCGGGACTCGTTCGTCGGTCACCAGGATCGCGTGCTCGGGCGGCTCCCCGTCCTGGTCGAGTCGCCGCAGCAGCGGCGTCACCGTGCGGTTGTCCCGCGTGGTGAGGAAGGCCACGCCCGTCCGAAGGATACGACCGTCCGGGTCCGTCTCTTCAACGACCACGTCATAGGCCGGAAGCCGACCTCCGGCCCTACCCACGAATCGCTCGAAGGCACGAAGGCTGTAGCCCTCCAAGCCACCGGCCGCTTCGAGGGCGATCTCGACCAGCGTGGCAAGGTTGTCCGCATCGGGCGGGAGGCCATGAGGGTTGAGCTCCCGCTGCGCGACGCGCTCCGCCACCTTGGCCCGGACCAGATCGTCGACGGCGGCTTCGCGGGGGCGAGGCACGAAGAGGGTCGGCTTGATCTCGGTCCACGTCCCGAACCACGCTTCCGGTCCCTCCGTCTCGAGGGCCTGTTGTTGGGCGCCCCAACGACGGCGCGCATAGTTGATGACGTCCCGAGCTCTGACCTGGCTCAGCCCCTTGACACGATCCGTCCACCACGCCTCGCCGAGCGGGAACAGAGAGCCTGTCAATCGGGCTTGATCGAGCTCGGGAATACCTTCGAAAGGCGCGAAGAAGGTTCGGAGACGTTCCTCGAGAACGCTCCGGGCTTCGTCGACGGTGAGGGGCTCGATCAAGATGGTGTCTCTCGCGATACGGTCCCATGCCGCCAGCGGGATCACGCCCTCGTCCCGGAACACGTACATCGACTCCCGGACCCCGGACGTGAGAACGAGCATGTTGGTCGCGTGGTCGATGAGCGTGTGAAGAAAGGAAGCGAGGCTTCTCACTTGGCTCTCACCGAGGTTGTCGACCTGGTCGACTCCGAGGATGAGCACCTGCCCGTTTCGCTGGAGCAGCCGGGCCAGCACGATGAAGACACGCTCCACGGCGGCGTTGTCCTGCAGGACTGGACTCACCCTGCCGTCACCGAGCGCTCCGAGGCGCTTCGCGAGTGGCTCATCGATCGGATCGCCGCGGAGCCACGTCAGGGCGGCCTCCGTGATCTCGGGCTGATCGAGAGCAGCTTGGAAGCCAAACAACACGGTGAGGATCTCGGCATCCACGGGCGACGTCGCCAACGAACGGGAAGCGCCCCTCCGCTGGGCCCCATCGCCGAGTGCCCCGTGAAGGAGTCCAAACAGTCCCGTTGACGCGTACTTCCCGAGCAGGGAGCTCACCGTCGCCTTCAACAGGTAGCGGCCCATCCGCTCCGCGGAGGCCTGGAGGTTGTGCAGAGGGACGAAGACTGCCGTACGCTCCCGCTGCGTCCAGCCGTGAAGGCGAGCCAATAGATGGCTCTTGCCCACGCCCGGGCTGCCGAGGATGACCACGCCGCTCGAGGTCTCCTCGCGCCTCACCTCCTCGATGGCCCGTCGGAGCTGGCGAAAGGGTCTGGCGTGAATGTCGGAGACGTCAACCTGAAGGTCTTCCGGTTCCGTGACGCGGTCCTGGCGAAAAGGGTTCGTCTTGGTCAATGCACGCAGGAAATCCTGACGCATGCCGCTGTCAGTCATGACGCCTCCGGGCAGCGTAGACGTACTGATAACCCGCCTCCTCGATCCCTCCGGCCGCAAGGGAGGGATCGAAGGCGGCGTGACGACCCTCGAAGGGCTCCAGGAAGTAGCGGCCAGCGGAGACGAGGAGGCCGACTTCACGGTCGAACGTGGTCGCCGACCACGCCGGGAGCTCCCTGCGCAGGTCTCGGAGAGCTACCCGGTTGTCCCCCCGCCGGTCGAGGCGCGCGAAGGCCTGGTCGAACGCCTCGGGAAAGGGTCCGTTCGTGGGCGGAGACTCGTCGCGTTTCCCGGGGACCGCGAGAGCCCCGCTTGCGACGGGTCTCGGCCCGGAGCGGTGGAGGTCGTCGAGCAGCAGGAGCAGGTACGACCGACCTGCACGGATCGCCCCCACGCTCGGCGGCCATCGCCCGTCACGAATCCGCCGGTCGATCTCGTCGGTGAACGGGCGATGATAGGACTGACTGAGCAGATCTCGTATCGCCGTTGTCGTCCAGGCGTGGGTCTTCTCGGTTCGCTTCAGGCGAAGGAGCGAGACGAGCAGCTCATCGCTCTTCAGTACTCCGGCCAAGGATGCCTTGGAGGCTAACCAGATATGAGGTCGGTTGACCCTCGCCCAGCGCGTCTTCTTCGCGAGCACGTCGACGCGGCGACGCAGGCTGCCGACCTCCTTCTCCGTGAGGCGCTTGCCGACCTGGGTCTCGGCATCGGCGAGGACGACGGGGCCTCGGCGCTCGACCAGCGACACCACGCGCTCTATCGGGTCAAGGGACATGGCGCGCTCCGGGATGGGTGGGTGCATCGTCGACGGAACCTTCCACAGGAGGTCACCCTTCGGAAGGTTCCCGTTTGTGGACGGGTCAGTCCCCTTCGGCACGCGAGCGAACGCGGGGCCGCCCACCCGGTGAGGCGGTCATCCCGAGACCATCGCGCGCTCTCGATCCACGCCTCCGGTGGTCAGCGCACCGACAGCCGCACCTCGCCCGCCTCCGCCTCGTCCGCGCTCCGCGCGAACTCCGCGAACGCGGGGTACTCGTCGGGCGAGAGGCGCATCCGAGGGATGCGGTAGCGGCGCTCGATCGTGACGACGTCGTCGACGAGCTCGCTCCGAACGTCGACCGTCGCGCCGAACGGGCCCTGGAGGGTGGCGTCGGCCGGGCCGGACACCGGTGCCATGTTGGCCGCCGGATGGATGCGGAGGTCGACGTCGAAGGCCACGCCCACGGCGATCATCTGGGGCGTGCGGCGCTCCGCCAGCGGCGCGTACTGGTTGACGAGGCGGGCGGTGTAGACCGGCGGCACCGCGATGCCGTCGCGCCGACCCCGGGCGAAGGCGTCGAGCTCGACGGCGTAGCGGAAGACGAGCGGCTCCGACGAGACCTCCCGCCCGCTGACCGCCAGCCGGAGCAGGCGGCCCGGGGCCAGGACACCGGCGACGTAGCCCGACTCGAACTGACGCTCGAGCTCGGCGGCCGGGATCTCCTCCAGCTGCTCCCGCCACCCGAGGGCGAGCGCGCCGTGGAAGGTCTCGACGACCTCGACCCGGGCCCCTCCGCCGCTCATCAGGTAGACGTCCGCCTCCACCTCGCGGAGGTCGTCCTCGAGGCGGCCCTCCGGCACCCGGGCGCGCGGCGCGTCGGGCGCCAGGACCAGCGCCTCCTGGCCGCCGAGCAGGGACGGCAGGTAGCCGAAGGGCGCGTTGCGGAGCTCGGTCCAGAGCCAGCGCGGGCCGTCCTCGAGCGCCACGAGGACCAGCGCGTTGCTGTAGACGTCATCGTCCGGGAGCAGCGGGTCGGTGCGATCGCCCGCGTAGCTCCGCGCGAGGGCGAGCCGCGCGTCGATGCCCGCGAGGCTCAACAGGTACGCGAGGATCCGCGCCCGGCTCCCCTCCCGCGCGGCGAGCATCGCCGGTGCGAGGCCGAACACGTCGCCGGTCTCCTCGATGTGGTCGAGCACCCAGCGGTAGATGCGCTCCGCCTTCGTGCTCGGCGCGAGCGGCTCCTGCGCGGCGAGCACCTCGGAGAGCAGGCGCTCCGCCATCGGGTCCCGCACGTCGCGATCCGCGAGCGCGTCGGTCAGCGTCTCGACGAAGCTCCCCCAGGTCACGCCGTGACCCCACAGGATCGACGGGAAGAACTCCGTGGGCGGGGCCGCGAGGGGCTCCCCGACGAAGGGGCGGCTGTCCTCGACCGCCCACCGGTAGACCTTCACGCCGTCGCCCTGCCGCAGCTCGAGCGCCGGGGCCTGCCCCCGCGGGTCGACGACCAGGTCGATCGCCTCCGGCACCTCGACCGTCAGCTCGCTGAGGTAGAACGGCGTCTCGTAGTTCCGGAAGTAGAACCGGTCTCCGATGAACCCGCCCGGCTGACCACCGCTCGAGGGCCGGGGACGGAGGTACTCGAACTCGATGTAGTCGCCCGGCGAGAGCCGCGGGAAGCTGATGGTGTCCTTGCCCAGGATCTCGTCCGGCTCGAGGCGCTGGCCATCGGCCTTGACGGTCTGAAGGGTGAGGAGCTGGGCGCCCTCCGGCACCCGGTACTCGCCCATCTGATCGACCGCCTCCTGGCTCTGGAGGCGGAAGATGTTGTGCGTGAGCTCGAGGCGGGAGCCGTCGTGGAAGACCCGGTACACCGTGTAGTCGAACACGAGCACCATCGGCCCCTCGTACTCGTGCTCCGAGGCCTCGTAGGCCTCGATCACCGCACGGCCGTCGCGGCGGTAAGGCGCGAGGGGCCCCCCGCCGCGCAGCACCCGCTCGAGGCGCCGGAGCTCCACGAAGGCGTCCCCCTCCGCGGCGAGGGCGTCCTCGAGCAACCGCACGGCCCGGGTCGGCTGCGCCGCGCCGAGGCGGCGGTCGACCTGCCTCACGAGAGGAGGGACGGCCAGCGGCGCGTGCTCGCGCCTCCGCTCGAGGATCGCCTCGGCCGCCGCGTCGTCCCCGCGGCCCTGGGCCAGGGTGAGCGCGGCCTGGAGGCGCGGGAGCTCCTGTCCCGGCGGCTGCAGCCGCGCGAGGCGGGCCAGCTCCTCGGCCGCGCGCTCCCACGCCCGCCGCCGAACCCACGTGCTCAAGAGCGCGTCGCTCCGGGCGTCGCAGCCGACCAGCGACCGGGCGACCTCGAGCTCCTCCGCCGCGTCGTACCGCTGGCGGGCCTGGTCGAGGCGGGCCCGCTTCGGGCGGCAGGCGTCGGGCACCTCGCGCTCGGCCCGGGCGATCGCGTCCTCCGCGAAGGCGTCCCAGCCCCGGATCTCGAGCAGCTCGGCGAGCTGCAGGGCCAGGCTCACCTGACGGGGCCAGCGCTCCGTGGCGGCCCGGAGCATCGCGATCGCCTCGAGGTCCCGGTTCTCGCTCGACTCCAGCTGGGCGAGGGTCAGGCGCGGGTACCACGCGGCCGGGTCCTTGTCGGCGGCCAAGGTCAGGAGCCGCCGCGCCTCGTCGTGCCGCACCGTCTCGTCGCGCAGGGGGTCGCTCAGCGTCAGGGCAGCGCCGAGGACCAGGAAGCCGATCCCGCCCCCGGCGTCCAGGTGGGGCCGGATCCGCTCCCGCGCGTCGACGATCCCCCCCCACGCCGCGGCGATCTGCGCCGCCACGTAGGCGTCGAGCAGCGTGCGATCCCCGGCGGCCGGGATCGTTGCCGAGGCGGGGTCGAGGGACAGGAGCAAGACCGGGTTGGTGTGGCGGCTGGTCAGCCGGACCCGGACCTTGTGGGGGCCGGCCGTCAGCTCCATCGGATGGAGGGTCACGCGGCCGAGGGGCTCCCGACGCCGGTCGATCTGGGCCACGCGCTGCCCGTCCACCTCGAGCTGGACCGGGTTGGGCGTCTCCAGTCGGAGGGTGTAGGCACCCGCGGTCGGCACCTCGAGGGTCGCCTCGGCGAAGCTCGTCCCCGACGCCGTCACGGGGCCGCGCCCCCCGAGGGCGACGCAGCCCGCCGCCTCGACGCTCCGCGTCGCCCGCTCGCCTCGGCCCGGCCCGAGGTCGTAGCTCGGCGCGAGCTCCCGATCCTCGTCCGGCGGGAGCGGCCGGTCGAACCCGAGGAGCGCGCGCGGCCCGAAGGGCCCCGCGACGCGCCACCGCCGCACGCACGCCTCGTCCTCGGCCAGGGCCTCCACCGCCTCGAGGTCCCCACGCCGGTAGGCGATGTCGACGAGCAGGACCATCAGCTGGTGGCGGACCGCCGGCCCGAGCCGGCCGGGAGCGCGGTGGATCGGGCGAAGCCGGTCCCAGACGGTGTCCGCGAAGCCGGGGGCCGCGTCGTCCAGGCGCTCGAGCTCGACCGCGGCGACCAGGGCGTAGGCGTCCCGCCCCTCCTGGTCGCTCTCGGCCGCGCGGGTCAGCACCCCGAGGAAGCTCTCGAGGGCTTCGGCCGGCTCGCCGTGGAGCTCCCGCTCGGTGCCGCGCAGCAGGTGGAGGCGCAGGTCGTCGGGGGCGAGGGCCAGCCCGCGGTCGATCGGCGACAGCGCCCGCGCGGGGTCGCCCCCCGGATGGAGCAGCTCCGCTTCGGCGACCGCCCGCTGGGCATCCGGGTCCTCCGGGCGGGCCTCGGCGCGGGCCCGGAGCGTCTCGATGCTCGGGCCGGTGGCGGGGCTGCGGACGCCGCACGCCAGCGCCAGGAGCACCGGGACGGCGACGAGGGTGCGACGCAGCGTCATCGCTCGCGACCCGGCATGAGGGTCAGCCGCTGCCGGAGCAGGCGGTCCGCGTCGCCCACCCAGGCCTTGAACGCGTCGTAGCGGCTCGCTTCGATCCGGTCCTCGCCGAGCAGCAGCTCCGTCCGGACCACCACGTCGAGGCCCTGCCGCTCCACCTCCATGGTGAGGCGACCGAAGGGGCTCTCGGCCACCCCCGCCTCCGGCAGGTCCTGGATCCGGAAGCCGGCGGGCAGCCGCACGCGGCGCTCCTCCCGGTAGGCGCTCCGGAACCCGAGGTCGAGGGTCTGCTCCCGGGCGGACGACTGCGCGAGGGCGCCGCTCAGGCCCGTCATGGCCGACGGGGTGATCCGGAGGCCGCGCCCGTCGCGGATGGCGAGCTGAGGGACCTCCGCCTCGAACCGGAAGCGCACCGGGGCGTTGAAGTCGTCGAGGTTCTCGAAGGTCGGCTCGCCCATCTGGAGACCCGGGAAGAGCTCCCGCATCCGCCGCTCGAGCCGCTCCCGCCGCACGCCCTGGGCCTGGTACGTCGAGCGGTAGGACGGCGCCTCGACCCCGCGTACCTCCTCCTCGATCGCGACCGTTCCGTTGCCCTCCGGCCGGAGCGTGATGACGACCTGGCGCGTCCGGAGGTTCCCCTCGGGCGGGGTCATCGGCGTCCGGGCGAGGGTCACGTCGTCCGGCCCGACCTGGAGCACGGTCACCCCCTGGTCCATCGCCGGGAACTCCGTGATGCCGGTGAACTCCGCCGTCCCATCGAGGTACAGGTCCAGCTCCGGCACGTAGGCGATCGCGTGGTCGAACACCGCGAGGCTCGCCGGCAGATCCCGGATCCGACCGTTTCGGCGGGTGCGGACGAGCACGATCCGAGCCTCGATCCCGGCCTCCCGCAGCATCGTATAGATCAGGGAAGCCTTGTCCTTGCAGTCACCGAACCCGCGGTCGACGACGTCCGGAACCCGGTAGGGAAGGTAGCCGTGGATGCCGAACTCCAGGGCCACGTAGCGGGTGTTCCGAATGACCCAATCGTAGATGCGCTGCACCTTCGTCCGCGTGTCCGAGGCGCCGTCCAGGAGCTCGCGGACCACGTCCCGGAGCCCCTCGTCGGCGTAGAGCTGATCCTGGAGCAGCCCCCAGTACCACCGGCCGACCTCCTCCCAGGTGCGGTAGGTCGACACGTGGAGGTAGGGCACCACCTCGGTCAGGCCCGCCATGTTCGGCTCGACGCGGATCGGCGCGATGTCCTCCACGTGGAAGTGGTCGATCCGGCGGTCCCCGTCGTCCCGCTGCTCGTGCTGGAGGCCCTCCATCTCGGGCTCGTTCACGAAGAAGGTCCTCGAGCGCGGCGTGATCAGCACGTAGTCGAGGCTCGCGACGGGAACCGCCTGCTGGAGGTAGTGGATGTCGCCGTAGTAGTCGTCGAAGAGGTTGCGCGGCGCCACGTCATCGACCCGGTACTGGATCTCGACGACGTCCCCGGGCTCGAGGTCCGGAAACACGACCACTACGGCACGGGTGTCGTAGTAGATCCGGTACCAGGGCTCCCCGAGGGTCTGGACGAAGGTCCGCACCGAGGAGAGCTGCCGTCCCTCCCGGAACACGCGGGCCTGGCGGAGGTCGACCCGCTGCACGTCCGGGTCGAACTGGATGCTGTAGCTGCGCCACCGTCGGGCGCCCTCATCGTCCTGGACCTGGACCGCGACCTGGCGGAACGTCGAGCCGAGGCCGCTCTCGAAGACGGTATTGACCGTCAGATCGGTCAGCACCCGGAGCGGGTAGCCCTCGGCCGGACCCCGCCGCGCGAGCAGCTCCTCCGGTGCCGTGGCGTACGCCTCGTCCGGCCGCTCCTGCGGCACGATCTGCTCGAGGAGCTCCCGCGTGTCGGCGGCCTGGGGGCGGAGCGCGAGCGCTTCGCGGAGCGCGTCGGCCGCGGCGTCGCGCTGGTCCATCCTCAAGAGGAGGCGGCCCTGCGCGACCAGGAGCCCGGCGTCCTCCGGCGCGACCTCGAGGCCCTCGCGGAGCGTCGCCAGGGCCTGGTCGACCCGGGCGAGGGACACGAGCACCCGGGCCACCGTCCGGGCGGCCAGCGCGCTGCCCCGGCTCAGGTCGCGGTACACGGCGAGGTGCGCGAGGGCCTCGTCCGTCGCCCCGCGCGTCACCGCGTCGTCCATCACGACCGCGCGCGCCCCGAGGTCGTCGTGGCGTAGCTCGAGGAGCTCGCGCCGCAGCGCGATCATCTCGTCGACGTGCTCGGTCGCCCCCGCCGCGCTGGCCCGGGCGCCGACCCAGCGCGGGGCGCGGGGGGCGAGCGCCGCCGCCTCCTCCACCCGCCGCCGCGCCGCGTGGGGAAGGCCCAGGGACTTGAGGAGCTCCCCGGCGAGCAGCGACGCCTCCATCCACTCGATGCTGCCTCGCTCGATCCGCTCGAGCACCGGCAGGGCGTCCTCGGGGCTCGGGCCGCCGCTCGCGACCCGCCCGAACAGGAGCAGGGCCTCCGGGGCGGTGGGCGCGAGCTCGAGGGCCTGCGCGGCGAGCTCGCGGGCCTCGCCGCGCTGGCGCGCGAGGGCCGCCGCCAGCGTGAGGCGCTCCACGGTCGGTGTGTCGGCGGCGGCCCGGGCGGCGAGCTGGCGCGCACGCTCCTCGGCCGGGTCGTCCGCCTCGGTCGCGGCGAGGTAGACCGCGTAATCGTAGAGCGCCTGGGCCGAGGCCCCCTGCGCCTCGGCCGCCTCCCGGAGGGCGTCGCGCGCAGCGGTCGGGGCGGCCCGCCGCGCCGCGCCGTGGCCCGGGGCCACCCCGGCGACCGCGTCCGCGTCCACGGTCGCCGTCGCGCGGATCCCCCTCGCGACGCCCCCGTCCGCCGCGCCGACCCGGAGGTAGAAGCCCCAGCGATCGCCCGTCACGCAAGCCTTGACCAGGAGGCGGTTCAGGCCTCGATGGGCGCCCACCGCGGCGACCGATCGGTCCGGGAAGGGGCGCCGGTACGCCTCGTCGGCGTGCACCTCCTCGCCGTTCCACCAGACCTTCACCGCGCCCCCGGCCCCGACCCACAGCGTGAGGGGCTGGGCACGCTCGCTCTCGACGAAGGTCTCCGCGTAGCTGCACACGTTGGCGCGAGGTCGGTGGATCGCGTCGAAGCTGACCAGGCCGTCCTGGCGGACGTCGGGGTAGGCTCGCCAGCTCACCTCCCGCTCCCGGCCGGGGTAGGAGGCGCCATCGTCCAGCGGGCCCATGCGGCTCGTCTCCGGGGGGAAGGCGCTGAAGAAGCCGGCCTTGCCCTCGTTGTCGAAGGGGCCGACCACGCGCCACGCCCGGAGGTAGCCGAGCTCGTCGAGCCGGGCGCGGCTCGCGGCCGGGTCGCCCATGCGGAGGCGCGCGAGCGCGAGCAAGTACTGCGCTCGCACGCGCAGCGGGGGCGCTAGCCGCCGGCTCTCCGCCACCCGCCGGAGGTGCCCGAGGCTCACCTCCGGAGCGGCGTTGTCCCAGTGGGACCACAGCTCGAGCAGGGGCAGCACGCCGTCCGGCGCGCGCCCCCGCCGGAGGGTCTCGGCGGCGAGCCGGGCTTGCTCGTCGGCGTACGGGTTGTCGACGGAGGCCAGCCCGGGAGCGACGAGCGCCGAGAGCGCGACGAGGGCCGTGACGGGGACAAGAGCAGCACGCAGACCAGCGTGGAACACGGTGACTCCAGCTCCCGGGCGAGGCCGGGGGAACGGCAACCTACCGATGCCGCCAGGCTGGGACAAGGAACGGGTCGCCCTTGTTCCCGGGGCCGATCCGACCCCCGCGCCGGCTTGCATCCCCGTCGGCGGAGCGATACCTGCCCCGCCATGCTTCGCGGCCTGCTGAGGACGATGCGTCCCCATCAGTGGGTGAAGAACCTCTTCGTCCTCGCCCCCGTCGTCTTCGCGCAGCGGCTCTTCGAGGTGGAGCCGGTCCTGCGGGCGCTGGCCGGCTTCGTCCTGTTCTCGCTGATCGCGAGCTGCGTCTACATCCTCAACGACCTGGCGGATATCGAGGCCGACCGCGCCCACCCGGTCAAGAGGAACCGGCCGATCGCGAGCGGGGTGGTGCCGACCCGCGCGGCCCAGATCGCGGTGGCGGTGCTCTCCGGCGTCGCCCTCGGCGGCGGCTTCGCGCTCAGCTGGCGCTTCGCGCTCACGATCCTGGCCTACTTCGTCCTCAACCTGCTCTACAGCCTGCGCCTCAAGCGGATCGCGTACGTCGATGTGCTCTGCATCGCGACGGGGTTCGAGCTGCGGGTGGTGGCCGGGGCCTTCGCAGCCGACGTCCCGGCCTCGGCCTACCTGCTGGTCGTGACGTTCCTGCTCGCCCTCTACCTGGGGTTCGGCAAGCGGATGCACGAGCTCGTGCAGGCGGAGGCGGCGGGCACGACCCAGGCCCGGGCCGTGCTGCAGTCCTACGACCGGGTCATCGTCGCTCGGCTGCTGTGGCTGACGGCGACCCTCACCGTGCTGACCTACGCGATCTACACGCTCGACCCCGTCACCCGGGAGACCTTCGGCACGGACTACCTGATCGCGACGAGCGTGTTCACGCTGTTCGGCGTGTTCCGCTTCATGGTGCTCGTGCGGGACCGCCCCGACGCGGAGAGCCCGACCGAGGAGATGCTACGGGACTTGCCGTTCCTCACGAACCTGATCCTCTGGGCGGGGGCGGTCGTGGGGATCATCTACGTGACCTGAGGCGGGTCAGCCGCGAGGCCCGCGCACGGGGGGCGGGGCGCTCGCTGCGTGGTCTCATCAGGCCTCGCCGGAGCCCTCCGACCAGGTCTCGTACTCGTCGCGGAGCGCGCTCTTCAGGAACTTGCCCGTCGCGCCCCGGGGGATCTCCTCGCGGACCGCGAAGGCCTCCGGCACCCACCACTTCGGGAACTTCTCGAGCAGGTAGGCCTCGAGGGCCTTCTCGTCGAGGCTCTGGCCCTCCTTCGGGACGACCACCGCCAGGGGGCGCTCCACCCACCTCGGGTGGGGCACCGCGATCACCGCCGCCTCCTGGATGCTCGGGTGACCCATCAGGTAGTTCTCCATGTCGACCGAGCTGATCCACTCGCCCCCGGACTTGATCAGGTCCTTCGTGCGGTCGGTGATCTTCATGTAGCCGTCGGGGTCGATCGTCACGACGTCGCCGGTCCGGAACCACCCGTCGTCGGTCCACTTGTCGTCGGCCTCCGGGAAGTCGTGGTAGCGGCCGGCGACCCACGGTCCCCGCACCTGGAGCTCGCCCATGCTCTGGCCGTCCCAGGGGACCTCCCCCTTCTCGCCGACCGCGCGGACGTCGACGAAGGGGGCCGCGAAGCCCTGCTTGGCCCGGACCTCGTACACCCGGTCCTCGTTGCCACCGTCGACCTGCGGCTTGACCGTCGACACGGTCCCGAGGGGCGACATCTCCGTCATCCCCCAGGCGTGGACGACCCGCATCCCGAGCGCGTCCATCGAGCGGATCATCGCCTCGGGGGCCGCCGAGCCGCCGACCACCATCCGGAGACCAGGCTGGAGCGTCCAGCGTCCCGGGTTGGCCTCCATCGCCTTCTGGATGCCGATCCAGATCGTCGGGACCCCGGCCGACATCGTCACCTTCTCGCGCTCGTACAGGTCGAGGAGGGACTCCGGGTCGAGGTGCGGTCCCGGGTGGACCTGGCGTGCCCCGACGAGGGCGCAGCTGAACGGAAGGCCCCAGGCGTTCGCGTGGAACATGGGCACCACGGGCAGGACCGTGTCGCTCATGCTGATCGCCAGGGTGTCCATCATCACCGAGGCGAAGCTGTGGAGCACGGTGGCCCGATGGGAGTAGATGACGCCCTTCGGCCGACCCGTCGTGCCGCTCGTGTAGCACATGCCCACGCCGTCGTTCTCGTCCGCGGGGGGCGGCGTCCAGGCGGGATCCTTGCCCTCCTCGAGGAACGCTTCGTACTCGACGGTCCCGTCGGGCACCGGCTGCCCCGTCAGGCTCACGACGATCACCTTCTCGAAGGGCGCGTCCTTGGCGAAGGCCTGGTAGAGCTTGAAGAGCACATCGTCCACGACCAGGAAGCGGTCCTTGGCGTGGTTGGCGATGTAGCTGAGGTCGCCGGGGGACAGGCGGAGGTTGAGGGTGTGGTAGACGCCGCCGCAGTAGCCGGCCGCGTAGTAGGTCTCGAGGTGCGCGTGGTGGTTCCACATCAGCGTCGCGATGCGGTCCCCGCGGCTCAGGCCGGCGTCGAGGAGCGCCTTGGCCAGCGCCCGGCTTCGGTCCCGCAGGTCGACGTAGGTGTGGCGCCGGAGGCTCTTGTCCGGCATCTGGCTGAGCACCTCGGTCCGGGGGAACTCGCGCGCCGCGCGCTCCACGATGTGGTTGGTCGTCAGGGGGTAGTCCATCATGGTGGCGGTCATCGGTTCCTCCTCGGCGACGGGCCGGTGCCGGGGCGGCCCGTCGGATGTTCGCTCGGTGACTCCCGAGTATATAGGCCGAGCGCCGAGCCGGGGCGGGGGGCCTGGACCGACGGCCCGGAGCGACCTACACCCCCGTGCCTTCGCGGCAGGCAGGGAGGCGTTCATGGCGGTGCGTGAAGCGGCGACGGATGCGCCCCGGGCGGAGGCGCGGACGGAGGAGGAGCGGGGAGGCGAGGAGGGCTGGAGCCCCGCGCGCAGCCGCGAGCTCTACCAGGTGCGCGGCTGGGGCGAGCCCTACTTCCGGGTCAACGCCAAGGGCCACGTCGAGGTCGCGCCGGACCCCGAGCGACCGGACCGAGGGATCGACCTGCACGACCTCACCCTCGACCTCGAGGCCCGCGGACTGGACCTGCCGCTCCTGATCCGCTTCAGCGACATCCTCAAGGACCGGATCCGCCGGGTCAATCTGTGCTTCCAGCGCGCCTTCGAGGAGTACGACTACCAGGGGGTCTACCGGGGCGTGTTCCCGGTCAAGGTCAACCAGCAGCGCCACGTCATCGACGAGATGGTCGAGTTCGGCGAGCCCTGGAGCTTCGGCCTCGAGGCTGGCAGCAAGCCCGAGCTGCTGATCGCCCTGAGCGCCCACAGCAACCCGGGGAGCTTGATCGTCTGCAACGGCTACAAGGACCTCGCCTACATGGAGACCGCGCTGCTGGCTCAGCGCTTCGGCAAGACCGTGCTCGTCGTCCTCGAGCGCGTCGACGAGCTCGACTACGCGATCAAGGCGATGGACCGCACGGGGATCCGCCCGATGCTCGGCGTGCGCGCCAAGCTCAGCGCCAAGGGCGTGGGGCGCTGGCGAGGCAGCGCGGGGGACCGCGCCAAGTTCGGGCTCAGCGCAGCGGAGATGGTCGCGCTCGTCGACCGCCTCTTGGAGCGCGACATGCTGGACTGTCTCCAGCTCCTTCACTTCCACATCGGCAGCCAGATCTCGTCGATCATTCCGATCAAGAACGCCCTCCGCGAGGCCGCCCACATCTACGTGGAGCTGTGCGGGATGGGCGCCGCCATGGGCTACCTCGACGTCGGCGGCGGCCTCGCCGTCGACTACGACGGGTCGAAGACCGACTTCCACGCGTCGATGAACTACGACGAGCAGGAGTACGCCTACGACGTCGTCGCGGCGGTCGCCGAGGCCTGCCAGGGGAGGAACATCCCCCACCCCACCCTGATCAGCGAGAGCGGCCGCGCGATCGCCGCGCACCAGTCGGTCCTCGTGATGGAGGTGGTCGGCAAGAGCGAGGTCCGCTTCGGCGACCCGAAGGAGCCGTCGACGGACGAGCACCACATCCTCCACGACCTCTACGAGACCTGGCAGGGCGTAGTGCCCAAGAACGTCCAGGAGAGCTACCACGACGCGATGCAGGGGAAGGAGGAGGCGGAGAGCCTCTTCAACTTCGGCTACCTCTCGCTCCGCCAGCGGGCGCAGGCCGAGCGGCTCTTCTGGCACTGCTGCGAGAAGGTGACCGCCGCCGCCGCCCGCCTCCGTCGCGTCCCCGAGGAGATCCAGGACCTCGAGGAGATCCTGGCCGCCATCTACTACTGCAACTTCAGCGTGTTCCAGTCGGTGCCGGACGTCTGGGCGATCCGGCAGCTCTTCCCGATCATGCCGATCCACCGCCTCGAGCAGGAGCCGACCGTCCGGGCCACCCTGGCCGACCTGACCTGCGACAGCGACGGGAAGATCGACCGCTTCATCGACCTCGAGGACGTCAAGACCGTTCTCGAGGTGCATCCCTGGACCGAGGGGGAGCGCTACTTCCTCGGCCTGTTCCTGAACGGCGCGTACCAGGAGATCCTCGGGGACCTCCACAACCTGTTCGGCGACACCAACGCCGTCCACGTGCGCCTCGCCGAGGAGGACTACGAGGTGGTCAGCGTGGTCAAGGGGGACAGCGTCCGGGAGGTGCTCGGCTACGTGGAGTACGACCCGGAGGTGATGGTGGAGCGCATCCGCCTCCAGGCGGAGCGGGCCCGGCGGGAGGGGCGGATCACCGTCCCCCAGGTCCGCCTGCTGCTCCGCCACTACGAGGACGCGCTTCGAGGCTATACCTACCTGGCCGATGGGGACTGACGTGGACGAGCTGGAGACAGGGGCGGCCCGCATCCGGGCCCTCGGCGAGGTGATGCCCCACGAGGCCCCACCGGGGGTCGCCGGGATCTACGACGACATCCAGGCCACGCTGGGCGTGCCCTTCGTCAACTTCATCTTCCGCATGCTCGCGACGCGCCCCGCGTACCTGACGGCGGCATGGAGCGCGGCCGCCCCGGCCTTGCGCTCCTCCGCCTTCGCCACGGCGGCGGACGAGCTCCGGAGCGGCGCCCGGGCCTGGGCCCTCCTCGCCGTGAAGGACCGGGCGAGCTGGGCGGACGTCGACGGCGGCGAGTCCCTTCGCCGCTTCACCGCGACGATCCACCACGTCCTGCCGAAGCTCCTCCTGGTCGCGACCGCGCTCCACGAGGGGCGCCTCCGCCCGGCGGGAGCCCATCGGCCGGCCGAGCCGCAGCGCCTGCCGGAGGCGCTGGCGCTGCCGATGGTCGACCCGGCCTCCGCCGACGCGCCGGTGGCGGCCGTCTTCGAGCGGATCCTCCGGGGCCATGGGCATCCGGGCGTCGCGAGCTACTACCGGGCGCTCGGCGCCTACCCGGCGTTCCTCGAGGCGGCCTGGGGCGAGGTGGAGCCCCTGCTCGAGAGCGCGTCCTTCGCCCGCGCCCGCCACGACGCGATCGAGCAGGCGAACGCCTTCGTCCACACGCTGCTCGACCCGCACGACGAGCCGCCCCACGCCGAGGAGCTGCGCCCCGCCCTCGCGGTGTTCCGCCATCGCCTGATCCCGGACCTGCTGCTCGACGTCAGCGTGATCCAGGTGTGGATGAGCTAGTCACCTGTCTCAGCGATTCGTGGCAACATCCCTCACTGCTGTTCCAGGTGACTAGCTCCCGCGTCCTCGGGGCTCGTCCCGGGGGGGCCGGGGACCGTCAGGCGGTACGCGAGGAAGACGAGGCGCACGTCGGGCGGAGGGCCCGCCCCCCGGAGCGCCGGGTCGAGGACCACCGTCGTCAGCCGCGCCTCGTCGACGCCCTCCGCCGCCAGGGCGCTCCGGGCTGCCGTGGATCGGGCCTGGTCCGACGCGGCGACCTGCACGGGGCCGCTGGGGAAGGCCGCGGCCAGCCGAGCGAGCCGCGCGAGCCGCGCCCGCCCCTCCGCCGAGACCTGGGACCCGCGGCGCGCGAAGAGCCGGCGGCTCTCGACCGCCAGGCCGAGGTCGGTCGGGTAGGCCTCGAACCCGGCCTCCTGGGCCAGCTCGGCGAGGGACCGGGTGGCCGCGGCGGGGGGCGACGGTCGGCTGGACCGAGCCCGTCCCAGGGCTCCGAGGGCCTCGCCATAGGCCCGGTCCGCTTCGGCTAGCGCCTCCTCGGGGCGGCGGGCCTCGCGGCTCGACACGATGGACGCCTCGGCCGCCTCGACGTCCTCGTCGGTGGCCCCGAGGGCGCGCGCGGCGGACACGAGCAGCCGGCTCCGGGCCCGCAGCGTGGCCGCTGCCCGCCGGAGGTCCCGTGCCTCCTCGAGCCCGGCCCGGGCCCGCCGTCCTCGCCGCGCCTCGTCCTCGATCGCCAGGGCGAGCGCCCGCTCCGCCTCCCGTCGGGCGACCCGGGCCGAGGCGCGGAGCGTCGCGCGCGCGCTCAGCTCCGCCCGCGCCGCCTCGTCCGCTCGGGCCTGGGCGAGGAGGGGACGGATCCGCGCTTCGATCTCGGCCCGCTCCGTCTCGTGGACCAGGCGCGCCTCCTCGTGCTCCGACGCCTCCAGGAACAGCCTGGCCCGGGTCGCGTAGTCGCGCGCGGCGTCGAGGTCCCCCCGGCGCTCCGCGGCCTCCGCGAGGCGGATCGCGCCGTCGGCCTGGGCCAGCAGGTCCGGGGCGAAGCGACGTGCGCCCGCCTCCTCGCGCTCGCCGAGGGCGGCGCGCACCTGACGCGTGCTGCGGTAGGTCGTCCCGCCGCACGCGATCAGCACGACGCTCAGCGCGGCGAGCCCACATCGGGCCGTCACGGCGCCTCGCCCTCGGCGGCGGGCTGCGGCGCATCCCGCGGGCCCTGCGTGCCGGAGGCCGCGCCGGCGCCCCCCTCCCCGGCTGGCTCCGGACCGTCCCGCGGACCCGGCGTCGCGGAGGCAGCCCCGGCGCCCCCCTCGCCAGCGGCCGGGTCGGCGGCCGCCTCGGCCTGCTCGGCTCCCGCCGGGTCCTCCGCCGCCTCGGCCTGCTGCATCGCCGCGCGGGCCCGCGCGAGGGCGGCGCTCGCCACCTCGGCGCGCGCGCGGACCTCCTCCTCCTCGGCCCGTGCGGCCGCGAGGGCGGCGCGGGACGCGACGCGCGCCACGATGCGGTCGGCGAGCACGACCGCGGCGTCCGCGATCCCCTCCGCCCGGTCCGCCGCCGCGTGCTCCCCGCGTCGACGGAGCTCCCCCGCGGCCCTCAGCGCGCGGCGGGCCTGCTCGAGGGCGCCCGCCGCCTCCTCCGCGCCGCGGCGACGCATCAGGCGGGTGAGGCGGGACCTGAGCATCCGGGCGCGGTCGCTCGTCGACGGCGAGCCGTCGCGGCCGTCGCCGGCACCGGAGGCCACGTCCGGCGGCACGTCCGGGGCGATCGGCCCCAGCCCGCCTTGAGCCTGCGCCGCCCACGGCGCGGCCAGCTCGAACGCGGCCACGAGCCCCGCGGCCACGACCCGCGCGCGTCGACGCTGAGCCCCCACCCGCGCTCACTCGCCGCGCGCGGTCGCCATCGCGCGAGCCGCGCTGACGACCAGCCGGTCGAAGGCGCGCCACCAGGTCGCGTCCGGGGTCTGCTCCTGCCTCAGCACCGCCGCCCGCTCCCGCAGCCAGGCGAGGCGGTCGGGGGGCAGGGCCAGCCGGCGCCCGATGCGGTCGAGCATGCTCTGCTCGGTCGGGTCCTCGACGTTGTCGGCAAGGGCCATCCAGGCGGCGCACAGGTAGATCAGCTCGCGGTCCCGGTCGCCGAGGCCCGCCACGGGGAGCGCCTCGGGGGTGAGCGGGCGCCGGTCCGGCGACGTCAGGTCCCGGTCGCCGGGCAGCACCAGGCCCAGGCTCATCGCCGCGGCCTGTGCGGCTCGCCGCTCCTCCTCGGCGAGGGTTCGGTCGGCCCAGGCGACGCTCATCAGCGCCTCCAGCAGGACCTCCCGGGCGTTCATCGACACGGCGTCGAGCGCGCTCATCGTCACCTTCCTCCGGCCCGCGCAGGGGCCGGTACGGGGCCGCCGAAGTGTATCGGCCCGCTCCTTCGCCATCCATCGCAGAAGCGCGGCCGAGGCGCCGGCCGACCGCGAACGCGGAGCCCCCGCTGTGCTACGTTCGGCGCGTGCTCGAACGTGCGGCGCTGCACCAGACCCGGTTCCGCACGCCGGGGGTCGCGCCCGACGCGCGGGGGGTCCTCCTCGGACACAAGGGCGCGGTGCTGTTCCCCTCCCTCGACCGCCTCGTCGCGTTCCTGCGCGCCTACGGCGAGGAGGGGAGCCTCGATGAGATCCTGCCGAGCCTCACCATCCGCCGGGTCATCACGCCCCTGAAGACCCGGGAGGTGTTCCTGACGCTCGCGGCCGAGTCGTCCTACCGGATGGACCGGGTCGCGGCGATCGCCAAGCTCGCCGGAGGGCTCGTGTTCACCGGCACGGCGCGGCACTTCGTCAAGTACCGCGACGCGGGGTCGCCCCTCGGCTACGACGTCGAGGAGCTGCTCGACCAGCAGGCGGACGTCATCCTCTACCACGACACCTTCCGTCAGGCGTACGACGACGAGCGGGAGATCGCGTTCCGGGACCTCGTGCTCAAGCTCGACCCGACGCGGCTGCCCCCCTCGGAGCGGAGGGCCACGCCAGGCCGGCTGTTCGCGACCGCCGAGGTCGGGATCGGCGGCGCGCTGATCAGCTACCTGTTCCGCTGGCAGGTGGAGGCCCGGGCGGCCCTGGCGGAGTGGCCGGTCGAGAGCGCCTTCGAGGAGCGAGGCCGGCGGCTCTACCTCTTCGATATCGCGCAAGCGCCGGAACGCATCGTGGACCTGATGACCTCCCTGCCCGGGGTCCACGTGTACGAGCCGCTCGGCCCGACCTTCGCGGTGGAGCTCGGCTTCCGCCACCCGATCGCCCTCGACAGCTGCCAGAGCATCTTCAGCGACGACGCCCTCACGCTGTTCGGGGGCGACGGGGAGGTCGTGCTGGTCGACCCGGCGCCTGCCTTCGCGCCGGTGAGGAGCCTGGTCCGCAACGACGTGCGCCTCGAGGCCGTGGAGGCGGTCCATCGCGCGCGCGGCGCCGCCGGGACCGAGGAGCTGAGCCTCGAGCTCCCTCTGCGCCTCGACAGCACCAACGCGCCGTGGCGGCGCGTCGTGGCGACGGTGGTCCCGGCCGAGCAGCGCGCCTGGCTCGCGCGCATGCTCTACACGCTGCCGCCCCGCGTGATCGGCACCCTGCGCCTCGCGATCGCGAAGGACCGCATCTACCTCCTCGATCCGGCGGGGATCGAGGGCGTGCCGATCGGTCGCTTCTACGCGGAGGTCGCCGACCGGATCTACGTACCCGCCGGGATGACGCTGGTGCCTGCAGTCGCGCGGGAGGTGCTGGAGGACCTGGTCTCCGACCGGCAAGGGGGGCACGTGTTCTTCGAGCCCGGGGAGCCTCCTCGGGTGGTCCCCGCTGCGGCCTTCGGACCGGTGGCGCGGCGGGTGCTCCGTGACGTCGCGGCGATGACCGTCCACGCGGAGGCGCCCGAGCGCCACGACCCGCCGCTCCCGCTCCTGGAGTATGGCCCCGCCCGGCGCTTCCCCCTCTGGGGAGTCCCAGGCCGGACGCCGCCCGAGGAGCCCAACGGCGAGCCCGCACCGTGAGCGAAGGCGCCCGCCTCCAGGTCCGCTACGACCAGCTCGTCAGCGGCTTCGTCGCCCCGCTCCTGCGCGGCGGCAAGGTCAACGTGGAGCAGGCGATCGCCCCCGGCGCGCTGGCGTACTTCGAGCACGCCCGGGCCTCGGACCTGGGGGTCGAGCTCGAGATCCACGACCGGCTGCACGCCGCGGCGAGCGCGATCGCGCCGGTCCTCAACGTCCGTCTGTGGCCGGAGCGCAACCTGCTGCTCCTCGCGATGGCGGCGCACAACCTCACGCTCCTGACCGACCCGACCCTCGACCGCCTCTTCGCCCGGAGCGCACGCGACGAGGTGCTCCTCTGGGTGGACGCGCTGATCGACAGGGTGACGGTGCCGAGGACCCGGGGGGAGGCGCTCGGCCGCCACGCCCTGCTCGACGCGGTGCCGGGCGTGCGGCGCCTCGACGTGGTCGTCAAGAACTGGGCCTACACCTACCGCTTCCATGGCCGACCGGTGCCGTCGAACGTCACGGCCCTGCCCAAGCTCCGCATGGTGCGTACCGCCGAGCGGAAGGTCGGCGTCCCGGAGCTGTTCCGGGGCCTGGACGAGCAGGGCCTGGAGGTCTCCCTCCGCTTGCGGGAGCTTCTGGCGCGCTCCCCGGTCACCGAGCTCCTGCGGCCCGACCTCGCCCCGTCCTTCCGCTTCGGGTGGGCGAGCCTGCTCTGCCTCAGCGACGACGCGATCCGCGGCGGCATCGCGCGGAGCGTCGTCGAGCGCGGCGAGTGGGCGGCGGCGAAAGCCTTCGGAGCCGCCCTCGGTGACCGGACGCTGCGCGACGCGGCGCCGCCCATGGTCTACTACGCCCTCGCGCTGCTCTTCGAGGTGCAGATGACTGCCACCTTCGACGCGCCGGGACCGAACCTGCCGGACCGCCTCGACCTCGCCGACCCCGACGTCGCGCGCTTCGCCGCGGTGGTGCCGGCGTTCTTCGACGACCCCACCATGCTCGACGAGGTCCGGGCCTTCGGGGGCAAGCACCGGAGCGAGGTGCAGGCGAGGAGCGCTCGACTGCGCGACCGCCTGCCGCCGGCGGTGCTCTCGGAGGTGTCCAACCTCGTGCGCCGGGCCCGGCGACCCGGCCCGGCGTCGGCTCGCCGCGAGAGGGAGATGCGCCCGTGACCAGCCAATCGCCCGCGGAGACCATCCAGCGCCTCCAGCAGATCGCCCGAACCCTCGAGGGGACCTTCCTCGGCAAGTCGGAGGCGGTGCGGCTGATGATGATCGCGGCCATCGCGGGCGAGCACATGCTCCTGATCGGACCGCCAGGCACGGCCAAGAGCGCGCTGATCCGCCTGTTCGCTCGCCTCGTGGACGCCCGCTACTTCGAGTACCTGCTGACCCGCTTCACCGAGCCGAACGAGGTGTTCGGGCCGATCGATATCCAGGCTTTCCGGGGCGGCGAGTACCAGCGGCGGATGGACGGCATGCTGCCGACGGCGGAGATCGTGTTCCTGGACGAGGTGTTCAAGGCCAACAGCGCCATCCTCAACGCGCTGCTCTCGGTGCTGAACGAACGGGTGTACACGGTCGGCGCCACCGTCGTCCGGACGCCCCTGATCAGCGCCTTCGGGGCCTCGAACGAGGTCCCCAACGACGAGGATCTGATGGCGGTCTTCGATCGCTTCCTGTTGCGGGTCCGGAGCGACAACCTCGACAGCTACCACTTCCAGGACCTCCTGATCCGCGGACTCCAGCACGAGGTGATGAAGCTGAGCGGGAGCTACCGGTCCATGAAGCCGGTCCTCAGCGCCAAGGCCCTCCACGACCTGCAGGACAGCTTCGCCCAGAGGATGCGCAACCTCCCCGAGGACTTCCTGTCCACCTACAAGGGCCTGGTGTTCCAGATCCGCGCGGAGGGGGTGTCGATGAGCGACCGGCGGGCGATCAAGCTGCTCAAGCTGTTCGCCGCCAGCGCGATGCTCGACGGCCGCCCGGCCCCGGACGCGAGCGACTTCTTCATCCTCCGCCACATCTGGAACAACCTGGACCAGGCCGAGATCCTCGACGGGATCGTCGGGCCCGTCCTCGAGGCCAACTACCGCGAGCACCCCGAGGCCCGGCGCTACGGCGCCGCGGACGTCGGGATGGACGCGCTGAACGACGAGGTCAATCGCATCCGAGATCTGCTGACCAGCGAGCGGGCGCTCTCCGATATCCAGCTCTTCAGCCAGCTGAAGGCCCTGAACGAGATCAAGGCGGCCCTCTCCGCCATCGGTACGCAGCCGGCCCGGGACGCGATCCGGCGGGTCGATCAGCTCCTCGGACACGTCTTCCAGACGGGGAAGTTCAGCCAGTAGGCCGTCGGACCGGACGGGGCGGGCAGACCCGACGACGAGAGGAACGAGAGGATGCCGGTCAGCGCGCAGCTCGCGGCCACCGCCCAGGGGAGGGAGATCGGGAGCCTCGCGCTCAGCGTGGTCCTGAGCGACAACCCGATGCAGACCCTCCGGGCCGCCCACTGGCGCAACGCGCTCGTGAAGGTGGGTCTGCCCGTGCCGCTGTTCGCGGTCCACGACCTCGGGGCCCTCGCCACCGAAGAGGGCGCGACGGCGTCGATCGCGACCCGCCCCGGCCTCCGGCCGAGCCAGCTCCCGGCCGGCGCCCAGCGCGCCCTGACGGTGTGGCGCCACACGATCGAAGAGCTCGCGGAGAGCGAGGTGATGGAGCGCTCCCGCGCCTGGCGGCTCGGCGACGACCTGATCGCGGTGCTGCTCCTCAAGGTGCTCGGCCCCATCTACGAGCGCCATCTCGGCCCCGGGCGACGCCCCGGCGGGGTGCCGCTCCCCCTGGACCCGGAGGTGTACCGGGACGTCGGACCCCAGCTCCCCAGCCTGTTCCGCGCGTCGGATCGCGGCGACGACCTGCGGTTCCTCGGGCACCTGGCGACCGAGCGCCTGCGGCTGCTGACCCGCGTCGAGCAGATCGACCTCGACACCCTGCGCCTGCTCGGGATGTTCGGCGCGGAGGCGAGCGCTGCGAGCGCGCTCGAGATGCTCGACCTCCTGAACGTGTTCGCGAGCCCCGAGGCGAACGACGTGGTCAACTTCTCCCTCGACCTGCTGCCGAGCGTGCTCGAGACCAAGAAGGCGAGCGGGCAGCAGACCTTCAGCGTGGATGGATACGCGGGGCTCGCGCGCCGGGGCACGCTCGACTCCCTCGTCTTGACGGAGCTCGCCTACGACACCGACCTGTTCGACACCCGCTTCATGCAGAACGAGGCGTTCTACTACGCGAGGGAGAAGCAGCACGAGGAGGACCGGCGGCTCCACTACCTGGTGGTGGACGCGACGGCCTCCATGCGGGGCCGGCGCAGCGTGTTCGCGAGGGGCCTCGCGCTGACGCTGATCAAGAAGCTGAGCCTGCGCGGGGAGGACATCTACTTCCGCTTCTTCGACTCCCGGCTGTACGACGTGCAGCACGTCCGCTCGAAGCGGCGCACGCAGGACAGCGGCATCAACGTGCCCTACGTCCTCTGCTTCACGGGGGAGCACGGGCGCAACTACGCCAAGGTCTTCGGGCTCCTCGCCAACGACCTGGCGCGGCTCGCGAAGCGCGAGCGGAGGACGCCGATCCTCTACATCATCACCCACGCCGAGTGCCACGTTCCCCTCGACACGATCGAGCGGCTCCGCGGCCTGGCCCGCCTCTACGGCGTGTTCATGCTGCCGTCCCAGGGGGAGCTCGACCTCGAGTACCTCCCGCGGCTCCACACGGTGCAGATCGTCGACGAGGACGCGCTGAAGCAGCGGGAGGCGCGGGCGCGGCGCGCGATGGACATCATCGACGACGCCGCGGCCGACGAGCGGGCCAGCGCGCCGCAGGACGAAGCGGAGCCGGCCCGGCCGTCCTCGCCGTTTCCCTCGAGCGGTGTCGCAGGCGAAGGCGACCGTCGGTGACAGACTGAGGCCCGGATGGTGACCCTCGACAAGCGCGAGGCGGAGCAGAAGGCGAAGCGGGCGCTGCAGCTGCGACAGCCGGCGGAGGCGCTCACGTACATCTGGAACCTCGTCGACCGCAGCCTGATGAGCGAGGAGGAGCTCGGGTCCTACCTCACCTGGATGCGCAACGCGTACATGATGCTGGAGCGGACGCGGGCCGCGGCGGCGATCGATCTGTTCCTCGGCAACATCAAGGACGCGGTGCGGCTGGCCGGGGACCGGCCCCTCGACCTGGCGCGGGCCGCCCAGCACGCCCAGGACCCGGGGCGGGCGGCGCGCTACTTCGAGCGAGCCGGCTGGCTGGGGCACGCGGCGATCAACCTCGAGGATGCCGGCGACGATCGCGCCGCCCGGATCCTCTGGGAGCGTTGCGCGGAGGACCCGCGCCTGCGCGCCCACCCCTACACGCAGGGGTTGGTCCGCTTCAACCTGGCGCGGGCCTGCGCGCGCCTCGGCGACACGACCGCGGCGCGCCGCTACCAGATCCAGTCGATGCACCTGCTCGAGCAGGCCGCGGACGGCTTCGAGACCCAAGGCCTGAGGGAGCGGGCCTTCGACTGCTACCAGGTGATCCTGACGATCGGCCGCGAGGGCAGCTTCGAGAACCTCGCCGAGGGATACCTGAACTGCATCCGGATCCTCCGGGAGGACAACCTCAAGTACTACGTCCTCCACTACTACGAGGACTTCCAGGAGCTGGCCCTCGAGCGCGGCGAGCTCCACGCCGCGGCGACCCTGTTCCGGGAGGCGGCCGACTACGCGCGGCGGCAGGCGATGCCCTTCGCGCGGCACTACCAGCGGCGCGGGGCGGAGACCCACCTGATGGCGGCAGAGCAGATCCTCGCCGACGGGGGAACGCCCGAGATGGCCGAGAACAGCTACGCGGCAGCGATCGACGCGTTCAACGAGCTCGGCCTCTACGCCAGGGTGAGGGAGGTCTACGGTCGCCTCGCCCAGCTGCCGCTCGGGGACAAGCGCCAGGCCCGCTACCAGCGGCTGAGGCGTCGGCTGCGCCAGATGGGCGACGACACGTCGCAGATGCCAGGGTTCCCGGAGTACCTCCGGCCGGAGACGGCCTACCCCGAGATCTGGCGCCTCGACGTGATCGAGTGGGAGCAGGGCGGGGACGCGTCCGAGACGATGGCGGAGGTGATCAAGGACACCTCCAAGTGGCCGGAGTACACCCGGAGGCGAGCGCTGCTGTGCCGGCTGGTGCAGCTCGGGAGTGGCGAGATGCCGCTCCGGGAGACGACCCAGGCGGAGCTCGCCAGCTACCTCGGGCGGGTCGACATCTACGCGACGCTGGCTCCGCTGGAGCACCTGATGGAGAGCGACTCGCCGAGGGTCCGCGCCGCGTGCATGAAGGCCGTGCGCCAGCTCTTCTACAAGCGCTCGTTCGTCCTCGTGATGCGGGGCCTCCGGGACACGGAGCGGTCGGTGCGCCGGGAGGCGCTCGGGGCGGTGGGGGCCCTCCACTTCCCTCACGCCTTCGATCCCCTGTCCCGGATCTACCGGGAGGCCTCCGAGCCGGAGGTCCGCCGTACGGCCCTGATGAGCATCGGGAAGATGAAGACGATCCAGGCGGCGGAGCTCCTGATCGATGTCCTACGGCATGGCGACCGGGTCGAGCGGGAGCAGGCGCACGGGCTTCTGGTCGCCGCCGAGCACAAGGACGTCACGCCGCTCCTCCAGCGCGCCGCGGCCGCAGAGCAAGGGGCGGTGCGGACGCACTTCGATCGGGTGCTGCGTCGTCGACGGCGCGGAGCCGCTCGCTGACGCGGGCCGGAGCGTGCTCACCCGACCCGGCCGCCACCGCGCCGCAGGCCTACTCGCGATTCTCCATGGCCTCCCGAAACCGTCGCTGGACCTCGTCGACGGTGACCACGGTGCCTTCGGGCGGTGGCGGGGCGCGCTCGACGATCTCGACCCGTGCCTCGGTCCCGGACGTCGGCTCCACGGTGACGTCGAGGTGCATCATGGCCCCGCCGGCGTCCCGGGGGGTGGCGTCGCGGTAGGTGACGCGGGAGCCCCGGCGCTCGACCTCCATGGTCATCAACCGTGGTCCGAAGTAGCGCAGGAGGCGACCGGCCGGGATGCGGGAGGTGAAGATGTGTCGGCGCTCCGTCCGCCGGAGCGGGGTCAGGCCCACGGGCAGGACGAGGCCGGCCACCCGGGTCTCGCTCGGGAGGGGGACCCCGTCGGCGTCGTACAGCTGCTCGGCCGCCGGGCGGGCCGGTCGCGGGGGCGGCGGAGCGACCGGCTCGTCGAGGCCCTCCTGGCTCGGGGGCGGTGACGAGCAGCCCGCTGCGATCGCGGCGCGCGCGAGCCCGAGGACGCGGCCGGTCACGCCGCAAGGGTACGGGCTCGCGCCGACGAGGCCAAACCTCTCGCCTGCGCCCCCTCCCGCCACGGCGAGGCGTGTCGTAGAACCGTCCCATGGAGCACGTCGTCAGCCGCCCCCACCCCCCGTTCCGCTCGGCCGACGGGACCCTCGAGGTGCACCAGGTACCCGCCTGGAAGGACAACTTCGTCTGGCTCGCGGTCCAGCCCTCGAGCCGTGAGGCCGCCGCGGTGGACGGCCCGGAAGCCGCCCCGGTCCTCGCCTACTGCGACGCCCACGGCTTGAAGCTCACCGCGATCCTCAACACCCACACCCACCCGGACCACATCGGCATCAACCAGGACCTGAGCCGCCGGGGCCAGCTCGACGGGATGCGGGTCGTCGGCCCGCGGCGGAAGGCCTCCTCGGTGCCGGGCCTCACCGAGCCCGTCGACGACGGGGACCGGGTGACCCTCGGGGACGCGGAGGGCGACGTGTGGCTCACCGAGGGCCACATCGACGGCCACGTCAGCTACATCTTCGGCGACGTCCTGTTCTGCGGCGACACGCTGTTCGCGGCCGGCTGCGGCTACCTGTTCGACGGCCCGCCGGAGAAGATGCACGCGAGCCTCGCCCGGCTGCGCACCCTGCCCTCCGAGACACGGGTGTGCTGCGCGCACGAGTATACCGAAGACAACCTGCGCTTCGCCTGGAGCGTCGACCCGGACAACGAGGCCCTGGCGGAGCGGATCCGTCGCGTATGGGCGATCCGCGAGGACGGCGGCGCGACCGTCCCCTCGACGATCGGCGAGGAGCGGGCGACCAACCCGTTCCTCCGCTTCGACGACCCGGCGCTCCGGGCGAGGATCCAGCAGGCCTGGCCGGACCGGACCCTCGACACCGACCAGGCCGTCTTCGCCGCGACCCGCGCCCTCAAGGACCGCAAGGACTACCGCAAGAGCAGCGACGACACGCTCCCGCTCTGACACCGACACCGCCGGCGCCGGGCGGCAGCAGCTATCGGGTCGGGTCCAGAAGAGCGTGGATACGCTCCAGAAGGACATCGAAAGCGACGCTCTTCGGCAGGGTCGCGGCGACGCCGGGGTAGGACCCGGCCGGAACGGCTCCGGCCGTGAGCATGAGCACCGGTGGCGCCCCATCGCCCAACCGCGTGCGGAGCAGCGACGCGAGCTGGCCTCCGTCGAGGAGCGGCATCTCCAGGTCCGTGAGGACCAGGCCGGGGGTGTGGTCGATGCACGCCTCGAGCGCGCTGAACCCGTCCGGCGCCGCCACGACGTCGAAGCCCTCGAGGTTCAGGCGCCGGGCCAGGGTCGCTCGCCAGAGCTCGTCGTCGTCGGCCAGCAGGATCGGGGCGCCTTTGTCCTCGGTCACCGCCCGTCCGCCCACCGCCTCCTGGGCCACTTGCTCGGGAGCGGCGTCGCCCGGCAACCCGATCACCTCGAGGCTCGTCTTGGCCCGCCCCGTGCCGGGCAGCGCGCCGCCCCACAGGACCAGGCGGGTCCCGCCCGGCAGGACGCGCTGCAGCGTGTTCAACGCGGCTGCCGTCAGGCCGACGATGCCCCGGTCGGCCACGACCGCCAGCGCCGCCGGAGCCCGGGCCTCCGCCGTCTGGAGCAGGGCGAAGATATCCGCCACCACGACGACGTCCGCGCGCTGGTCCACCGCGCGCTGGAGCCGCTCCCCCCGCTCGGCGCTCGTCGTCACGAACACGACGGTCAGGGACGCTCGAGGAACCGGGCGACGGCGCTGGATGTCGCTCTCGAACGCATCCGAGCCCCGGAACAGCTCCCCGAGCTCCTCGACGATCTCCTCGGCCACGGCCGGCCCGAGGTGGGCATGGACCACGTCCGCGAGCGGACCGCACACGAACACGCCGAAGCCGACGCGGTCGCCGGGAACGGCGTCGACCCCCGCCTCCGTCATCGCCTCGAGAAGCAGGCGGTTGGTCGTCCGGGCATCCGTGCGACGGCGCAGAGCCCGTCGCGCAAGGCGCCCCCACATGCCCCCCCCGAGGCGCAGTCGGCTGGTGCTGACGCGCACCTTGGCGTCACCCTTCTTCACGGATCGCAACTTTACGCCCTACCTGTTTGCGTCGCCACTCGCGCACCTGCTCATATCGTGAGGCGCAGTGCGGGTTGCGCGACCGCCATCGATCGGCTCGGGGCCGGGGCCCGCGGAGCCTAACCCATCTCGCCTCCGAAGACGACGGGATCGAACGGCCCCCGACCGGGGTTCTGCACGGGCATTTGCTCACGTCGCAAAGATGATTGCACGAACGTCCCACACCAGGGACGCACAGCCGGCGATCTCGACCCGAGATCGCCAATCGTCTGACGCCCGACGGCCGCCGCGGAACACCCTGGCACAGACGTCGGGCGATCCGGGTCTACCCGATCCAGCTCGCCAGCTCGGCGAGGACGTCCTCGGCGGGACCGCCGCGCGGCAGCACGGCGGTGGTGCCGGCCGGAGGCGAGGGGAGAGGCGGGTCGGCGAGCATCAGCACGGGCGGCGCGTGCTCTCCGTAGCGCGAGCCGAGCAGCTCGCTCAGCTGCCCGCCCGCCAGGCTGGGGAGCTCGAAGGCGCTCACCACCGCGCTCGGCGTCAGGTGCGCGCACCGGTCGAGGGCTTCGAAGCCATCGCTCGCCTCCACGACCTCGTAGCCGCAGTGCCGAAGGCGGCTCGCGAGGTAGCCGCGGAGGGCCTCGTGAGGCTCCACCAGTAGCACCTGAAGGACCCCGGTCCGCGGCCCTGCCGGAGCGGTCGGGGCCAGAGGCTCGGGGCGGCCCAGCATCGACACGGTGAGGTGGGCGACCTCCGTCGCCTCGAGCGGCCCCAGGTGGGTCCACTCGAGGTCGTCGGCGTCCGCCGGCTCGACGCCGGCGGGGCCCCACAGGACGACCCGGGCCTGCGGGCCCAGGATGCGACCCAGGTTCCGGACGGAGGAGCGCTCCATCGCGCGCATGTCGTCCCGCAGCACCACGGTCACGCTTTCCCCGGCGAACCGCTTGGCCAGCTGCAGCAGGCCGAACACGTCGGTCGCGGCCTCGACCTCGGCCAGCGGCTCCACCGCGGCGCGGAGCACGCTGAGCTCGTGCGGGGAGCTCGCGCCGAGCAGCACCGTCCCATCCGGCCGCGGGGGCGGCGGCGTCGGCGTCGGGCGCGTCTGCCGCGGGCGGACCCCCGAGTCGGGTGCGGTGACCTCGCTCACGAACGCCGGGCCCAGATCGGTCATGATCGCGGCGGCGGCGTCCTCACCCAGGCGGTCGAGCACCATCTCCCGCAGCACGCCGGTCGCGAGGGCGCTGAACGCCGCGGGGTCGTCCGGGAAGGCCTGGACCCCGGCCGCCCGAAGCGCCTGGCTCATGATCGCGTCCCGGATCGCCGGAGACGCAAGACGGTCGAGGGCCTCCGCCACCAGCCGGGCGAAGGCACCGCTCTGGGGACTCGACCAGTCCGGGGTCGAGAGCCGATGCGGGTCCGTCACTGGCGGAATGCTACGCGTCGGTCCACGGCGCCGCCAGTGGTCCCGACCGATCCGGTCGCCCGGCCCGATGCCGCGCCTCGTCGCCCGACATCACGCGGGATGATGCGAACGAAGCACCCGGGGGCCGGAGGCGGAGACCGCCACGCCGCCCCGCGGGCCGGGCGACGAGAGTTTCCTCACGATCAACCCCTCAAGAACCCCGCCGCTCGGCGATGGCTTCGGCCTCGCCGCGGGCCCGAGCGATCGCCCGGTCGAGCTCCCGCACCACGTCCCGCGGGAGCACGCTCGACAGGAGCGCCGTTCCTCCATCCACGCTCCGCATCTCCACCTCCTCGAGCTCCTCCCGCAGCTCCTGGGCCGCGCGGTGAAGGAGGTAGGTGTCGTCCAGGAGCCCGAGCAGCGGCTGGTCTCCATGCATGGGGATCAGGTCGTCCTCGCGCAGGAGGTACCCGATCACGATCATGAAGAGCGTCCGCGCGAACAGGGGCGCCGTCTCGCGCTGGAGGGCGAGCTCCACGGCCGACAGCAGCCCCGGGAGGGCTTCGAGGGTCTGCCGCAGGTGCTCGACGGTCGTGTCGGGGTGGGCTCCACCCGCGACGAGGCCCTCGAGATCCTCGCCGCGCTCGGCGAGGGCGGCCTCGACCCCGAGGGACAGCAGCGTGCGCAGGCTCATGGGCCAAGCCTCCCATCCCTGCCGGGCGGGTCCAGCCGGCGTCAGCGCCGACCTCGGCGGAAGAGCCGCAGGAGGGGCGTCAAGCGGAGCGACCGCTGGCGACCGAGCCAGTGCCACCACCACGTGACCGTCCAGCCCCCCGCCGCCAGGGTGAACAGAGCCACGCTGATCCCGATGCGCACCCAGTCCATCGGCTCCCGGTAGTCACCGGGCAACGCCACCGCGCCCGCGATCGTCGTCGCCGCGGAGAACAGCGCCACGGCGCTGCGGGTCGCGCTCTGGTAGACGATGTCCGGCAGCCGGTCGAGGCTCGGCGTCAGGGGCCGAACCTGCACGTTGCCGGTCTCGAAGTCGTGGAGGATCTGATCCACGTGGGTCGGCAGCGTCCTGAGCAGCGATGCGACACCGACGCTACCGCCGAGGGCCTGCTGCAGGACCTCGGACGGCGCCCAGCGCTCCCCCACCATCCGCTCGACGTAGGGCGTGGTCAGGGCGAGCAGATCGACCGTGGGGTGCAGGCGGCGGACGAGGCCCTCGAGCGTCCCGCCCGCCTTGACCAGGAGCGCGTACTCCGTGGCGAGCTTGACCCGGAAGCGACCCACGGCGCTCGCCAGGTCCTCGACGAACCCCTGGGTGTCGACCTCCTCGAGGGCCCGCACCATGACGTAGCGGGCGCGGATCCGGACGATCTCCCGCTTGAGCTCGCCGATGTCGACCCGCTGCGTCGGCGTCCCCATCTTGAGCAGCACCCTCGCGACCGTGGACGCATCGTTGACCAAGGTGCCGAGCACCAGGGTCGTGAGGTCCTGCCGCTGCTCCGGCGACAGGGTCCCCACCAGCCCGAGGTCGACCAGGCATACGACCCCCTCGTCGTTCACGAGCAGGTTTCCGGGGTGGGGGTCGGCGTGGAAGAACCCGTCGACGAACACGCCCTTGCACATCGCGTGGAGCACGTGCTCGACCGCCGCCCTGGCCTCGTCGGTCCCGGGGGTGAGCTCCCGGAGCGGGCGCCCTCGGAACAGCTCCATCGTCAGCACGGTGCGCGACGACAGCTCCGGCAGGGGCGCGGGCACGGTGACGGGCCGTGCCGGGTCGAGGAGCTCGCGCGCGCGGACCAGGTGGCTGAGCTCCGCCGCGAAGTTGAGCTCCCGCAGCAGACCGTGCTCGAACTCCGCGACGATCGCGGAGGGCTCGATCAGGCGGAGCTCCTCGATCCCCGCCTCGAGGCCCCGGGCGAACAGGTAGAGGAGGTCGAGGTCGCCCCGCATGACGTCGCCGATCCCCGGGCGCTGGACCTTGACCACCACGCGCTGGCCGCTCCGGGTCGTGGCGAGGTGGGTCTGGGCGATGCTCGCGGTGCCGAGGGGCTCATCGTCGAAGTCGCGGAACAACGCGTCGACGGGCTGCCCGAGGCCGGCCTGGACGGCGGCGCGGACGGTCGCCGCGTCGAGGACCGGCGCACGATCCTGAAGGCTCGCGAGGGCCTGGATGTACTCCGGCGGCAACAGATCGGCCCGCATGGAGAGCACCTGCCCCAGCTTGATGTACGTCGGGCCGAGCGCCGCGAGCAGGCGCGTGAAGCGCTCGGGCGCGCTGCCCTCCGCCTCCTTGCCCGCCGCTCCTCGACCCCGGCCGACCAGCTGTGCGCCGAAGGGCATCTGGCGGAGCACCTCCCCGAAGCCGTGACGGGCGATCGTCGTGGTGACCTTCTGGAGGCGCGAGACGTCGCGGACCGCGACGCCGAGCAGGGAGCGCGACTCAGTCACCGGGGCTACGGCACGATCTCGCTGGTCGTGGCGTAGCGCCCCGGGATGTCACGGGCCGCCTCGCGCGTCTCCGACATCATCCACATGGTCGCCATCCCCGCCGCGGTGCACGTCAGGAGCACGGCCACGAGCACCAGGACGGCCACCGCGTACATCCACATCGGGCGCTTCGCGGCACCCGCCTCGGGGTCGTCGGTCGGCCGGGACGGGTCGGTCGCCGTGAGCACCGGGCTCCCCGCCGGCCCCCCTGCGTGACCTTCGGCGTCGATCGGTCGGGGCTGTAGCGGAGGGTGCTTCTCGAGGTAGGCCCGCCGGGCCTCCGCGACCCTGCGGACGTCGATCCGGGTCGTGACCGCGGTCTCGCTGTCCTCCTCCCCCGTGGTTCCCGGCCGGGGGTGGGCACCGCTCCCCATGTTCAGGGTCCGGGACCCGGGTCGGTTGGCTCGCGCCGACGAGGACCGGGAGGCCCGGGCCATCGTCTCCTCGGCTTTCGCGCGCAGGGCGCTGATGTCGGCCTCGACGGTCGAGGCGTACGCCAGGCTCTCGCTCCGCCGGCGGCGGTGGGGGCCGAGGACCGAACGAAGCGCCTGCGTCGCCTCCTCCGCCGTCCGGTAGCGCTCCCGGCCGTCGCGGCGGAGGGCCTTGTCGAACCAGGCGTCGTAGCCGAGCTCGAACGTGACGTCGACGCCGAGGGCCGCCGCGCGGGCGGAGGCCTTCGGGATCTCGTCGAGGTGGAGCTCCTTCAGGAGCCCGGCCATGTTCTTGTTCTCGGGCTGGGCGGAGACCCAGAAGTTGCGGCCCGTCAGCATCCAGAACGACAGGAGGGCCATGCCCCATACGTCCGTGGCCGGCGCGATGCGGTTGCCGCCCGTCGTCTGCTCGGGCGCCATCCACATCGGGCTCCCGACCGCGGTCGTGCCGAGGCCGCTGGTCCGGTTGGGGTCGATCACCTTCGCCACGCCGAAGTCGAGGAGCTTCACGCGCGGCACCGCGGGGTCGACCACGAAGATGTTGTCCGGCTTCAGATCGCGGTGGATCAGGCCGAGGGCGTGGGCCTCGGCCAGGGCCTCGCCGATCGGCGCGAGGATCGCCCACGCCTCCTCGGTCGTGAGGCGCCCCCGCGCCTCCACGTGGCGGGCGAGGGTCTGCCCCGGCAGGAGCTCCATCGCGATGAACGGCAGCCCCGTGGCGGCGTCGATCGCGGCGTTCTCGACGCGAACGACGTGGGGGCTCTTGAGCTGCCGCACGATCTGCGCCTCGCGGGCGAAGCGGTCCCGGCTCGAGGCGTTCGCGACCAGCTCGGGGTGGAGGACCTTCAGCGCGAGCTCCCGCCCCGTGCTCTCCTCCCGGACCGCGTACACGGACCCCATGCCCCCCTCCGCCAAGGCGCGCAGGACGTGGTAGCGCTGGTCGATGACCTGACCCGGGGTCAGCCGGAGGCCGATCATGGGAGCGACGGTAGCACGTCGGCCGCACCGGCGGCCGGCACGGCGGCGTCGGGCCAAGGCCGCCGCCACGCCCCGGGTCCGTCCTGGCGCGGGCCTCGCGCCTGCCGAAGGAGCCCGATGACCCGCCGACCCCTCCCGACCCCAGCCCAGGCGACGCTCGCACCGATCGCCCTCGGAGCCATCGCCCTCGGAGCCGCGCTGCTCGCGGCGACGGCGGCGGGCGCCCAGGACGGGCCGCGCACCCCGCGACCGGTGCCGGTCCTGACCCCGCCGGCGCTGCGCGCCCTCCTGGACGCGCAGCGCCCTCGGCTCGGTCGCTGCGCGGCCCAGGAGGGCGCCTACCTCGATCTCGCGACGGTCCGCGTCGAGGTCCGCGGGGCCGACGGGGTGTCGACGCTGGATCGCGCACGGCTCCGCGTGGTCGTCGAGAGCCGGCCCCGCCACCGCCCGTTCGAGGCCTGCGGTCGCGACCGGGTGCGGCGCGCCCTCCGCCGCGCGCCGTACGCGGTCGACCCGGGGACCCTCCGCGCTTCGGCGACGATGCGCTTCCCGCCGCCGCCGACGCGCCGACGTACGCCGGTTCCGGACGCTTACGAGCCGGCGTCCGTCCACCGGGCCCTCGCCTCGCGGCGACCTGCGCTGCAGCGCTGCCTCGCCACGGTCGGCGGCCCCGGCGCGCTCGCCCTCCGGGTCGCCGTGGAGCGCGACGGCCGGCTGACGCTGCTCGGCGCCACACCGCTCCCCGAACCCGCCGTGCTCCGGTGCCTCGCGCTTGGGGTCGGGGCGGCCCGGGTGGCGCCGGGGCCGGGCCGACGCGTGGTGGTGGTCCATCGGCTCGCCTACCGGAGGTAGGGGCCGGCGCGCTCCGTCAGAAGCGGCCCTGCAGGCCGACCCCGGCCGTCCCGGGTCCGAGCAGCGGGACCACCGCCGTCGCCGCGGGGTCCGCCTGCTTGCGCAGCGTGAGCATCAGGATGATCCCGATCCCGGCCGTCACCCCGCCCACCGGGAGCAGGATGTCGGTGAGGATCGCGAACGTCCGGGCGCTGTCGGCGTTGCCGTCGTCGCCATCCACCGAGCTGTTCGCGTTGGTGATCGCGAGGATGCCGGTGATCGCACCGGCCACGAGCACCGTCCCGCCGAGCACGGTCAGCACGATCCCGATCGGCTGGGGCCCTCCCCCGCCGGCGGTCGGCTCCGCGTCGAGCCCGAGATCGACCTCCGGCTCGGCCTCGCCGGTGTGGGGGACCATCCGGACCGGAAGCTCGAGGGCCTGGCCCGCGCTCACCGCGACCTGGGACTCGAAGTCCTCGTAGCCGTCGGCACGGATCACGATGCGGTGGGGCCCCGGCGAGACGCGGATCGGGTCGGGCCGCGGGAGCCGTCCGGCGTCCTGGCCGTCGCCCAGGATCGCCGCGCCCTCGGGCGCGCCGGTCACGCGGATCCCGGTCGCCTCCAGCCTCCGCTGGAGGGCGGCGACCCGCGCCCTGGCCGGCGCCTGCCGGGGCGCGGTGGCCGCCGAGTCGCGGATGAAGATCTCGTAAGCGGCGATCGCCGCCTGGAGCTGCCCGAGACGCTCGAGGGCCTGCGCGATGTTGAACTGGAGGAGCGGCCGCGGATCGAGCTCGTAGGCCCGCTGCCACAGGTCGATCGCCGTCTGGTACTCCCCCGTGTCGTACGCCGCCTGCCCGCGGAGGAAGAGCTCCCGCGCGTCCTGGGCCCGAGCCGTCGGCGCCGCGAGGAGGGAGAGGACGAGCGCGGCGAGCAGGCCGAGGGCGATGCGGGGCGGTCGCATGAGGGTCTCGCGGCGATGCTATCGTGGGCGCGCCGAAGCGAGCAACCGCGCGCGCCCGCGTTGACTCGACCGCCCGGGCGGCTGATCCTCTGCCGTACCGACGCCGTCGGTCGGGGCGCTCTCGCGTGGCTCCGCGTCAGCCGACCGACGCCGAGCGCTCCGCCCCCTCTCGCTCCGCCCTCCACGCATGATCGCCCGCGCCACCCTGATCGCCCTCGCCGCCCTGCTCGGCGGCTGCAACCTGATCGTCGACGGCATCCTCGACGGCAAGCGCAACGAGGGGCCGCGGCGGGCCGTCCAGGTCACCGGCGCCGCGGGCGCCGCGTCGTCGGAGAGCTTCCGGCTCCGCGTGCGCGCAGGCGGCGAGCCCTCGGGAGAGGCCAGCGGGCCGACGCGCAAGGTGATCCTGGGTCCCGGGGCGGTCCGGCAGTAGGGCGGCGTTCGCCCCACGGCCGAGGGTCGGCGGGAGCCGCGTCCGTCGGGGCGTGGGGTGACGGCGGAGGCGTCGACCGGCCCGTTCCGGCGGGTGAGGTACACTCCGCCGGTGTCCCTTCGCATCGATCAGGACCACTCGCGCTTCAAGCACATCGTCCGGGGCCGGATCCGCAAGAACCTCAGGCAGTACATCTCCCAGGGGGAGCTGATCGGGAAGCAGGGCAAGGACGTCGTCTCCATCCCGATCCCCCAGATCGACATCCCGAAGCTCCGCTACGGCGACAAGCAGCAGGGCGGCGTGGGCCAGGGGGACGGCGAGGAGGGGGATCCCGTTGGCGGCCAGCCGGGCGAGGGCGACGGTCAGGGCAAGGCCGGCAAGGACGCGGGCCAGCACGTCCTCGAGGTCGACGTCACCCTCGAGGAGCTCGCGGAGATCCTCGGCGAGGAGCTCGAGCTGCCGAACATCGAGAACCGGGGCAAGAGCAAGATCGTCGACAAGAAGGACCGCTACGTCGGCATCCGCCGCGTCGGCCCGAACAGCCTCCGGCACTTCAAGCGGACCTACCGAGCCGCCCTGAGGCGTCAGATCGTCATGGGGACCTACGACCCCAAGAACCCGATCATCATCCCGACCCGGGACGACCTGCGCTACCGGAGCTGGAAGACCGAAGAGGAGCCCGTCGCCAACGCCGTGATCATCTACATGATGGACGTGTCGGGCTCGATGGGGGACGAGCAGAAGGAGATCGTGCGCATCGAGTCTTTCTGGATCGATGCCTGGCTCCAGCGGCAGTACAAGGGCGTGGAGACGCGGTTCATCATCCACGATGCCGTCGCTCGGGAGGTGGACCGCGACACCTTCTTCCGAACGCGCGAGTCGGGGGGCACGATGATCTCCAGCGCCTACAAGCTGGCCGCCCAGATCGTCGAGAACGACTACCCCGCCTCGGAGTGGAACATCTACCCCTTCCACTTCTCGGACGGGGACAACTGGAGCGTCGACGACACGCTCCTGTGCATCGACATCATGAAGCGCACGCTGCTCCCGGCCTCGAACGTCTTCTGCTACGGGCAGGTCGAGAGCCCCTATGGCTCGGGCCAGTTCATCAAGGACCTGAGGGAGCACCTCCGGGAGGACGAGCGGCTGATCACGAGCGAGATCCGGGATCGGGACGCCATCGTTCAGTCGATCCGGGACTTCCTCAGCAAGGGCAAGTGAACCGAGGCGGATAGCAAGCACCCATGAGCAAGTTTCGCATGCCGGGCCCGCTGCCGGCCTACCTCCGGGACACCCAGCTCGAGATCGAGGCGATCGCCAAGGACTTCGGCCTCGACGTGTTCCCCACCGTCTTCGAGGTCGTCGCCTACGACCAGATGAACGAGCTGGCCGCCTACGGCGGCTTTCCCGTCCGCTATCCGCACTGGCGCTTCGGGATGGAGTACGAGCAGCTCTCGAAGAGCGCGGAGTACGGGCTCTCGCACATCTACGAGATGGTCATCAACAACAACCCCGCCGTCGCCTACCTGCTCGAGGGCAACAGCCTCGTCGACCAGAAGCTGGTGATGACCCACGTGTACGCTCACGTGGACTTCTTCAAGAATAACTACGCGTTTCAGTCGACCAATCAGGGCCGGAATCGGCGCACGGACGAGCCGATCCGCAAGTGGATCGACACCATGGCCAACCACGGGGCGATCGTGCGCCGCTGGGCGAACCGCGTCGGGATCGAGAAGGTCGAGGAGTTCATCGACTGCTGCCTGAGCCTCGAGAACCTGATCGACCCCCAGAAGCCCTTCATCCCGACCCGGAGCGCCGCCGTGAGCAGCACCGAGGAGGAGCCGGAGGAGGAGGCGGTGGAGGTGTCCCGGCTCCGCGTCGACCGGGACTACATGGAGGAGTACATCAACCCTCAGGAGTTCCTCCAGGCGCAGCGGGAGGAGCTCGAGCGGGAGCGGGAGAAGGCCAAGCGGGTGCCGGAGCGCCCGGAGCGGGACGTCCTCGGCTTCCTGATCGAGCACGCGCCGCTGGAGCGCTGGGAGCGTGACGTCCTCAACGTGGTGAGGCGGGAGGCCTACTACTTCTGGCCCCAGATGCAGACCAAGATCATGAACGAGGGCTGGGCCACCTACTGGCACTCGAAGATGATGACGGAGAAGGTCTGCGACGACAGCGAGATCATCGAGTACGCGGAGCGCTGTGCGGGCGTGCTCGAGACCGGCAGCGGCCGCCTCAACCCCTACAAGCTCGGGGTGGAGCTGTTCCGGCACATCGAAGAGCGCTGGAACAAGGGCCAGTTCGGCAAGGAGTGGGAGGACTGCGATTCCCTCGAGGAGCGGCGGAGCTGGGACCGACGCACGGGCCTCGGCCGCAAGAAGATCTTCGAGGTCCGCAAGCTCTACAACGACGTGACCTTCATCGACGAGTTCCTCACGCCAGAGTTCGTCGTGGACCAGAAGCTCTACAGCTTCGGTTTCAATCAGCGCAACGACCGCTTCGAGATCGAGAGCCGCCAGTTCGACGAGGTCAAGGAGAAGCTGCTCTTCTCTCTGACGAACGCCGGCCAGCCCTTCATCCGGGTCACGGACTCGAACCACGGCAACCGCGGCGAGCTGCTGCTCGAGCACGACCACCAGGGCGTCGACCTTCGCCTCGACTGGGCCCGGGACGTGCTGCGATGCCTCGAGCGCGTGTGGCGCCGGCCCGTCGAGGTCCACACGCTGGTGGACGGCAAACCCACGCTCCTGCGCTTCGACGGCAAGGAGCACGTGCAGCGGCCGCTGAAGTAGGGGCCTCGGCAGACGACGGGGTCCGGGGGACGGCGCGGAGGACGCCCCGGCCGCCCCGCCCGCCCGGCGACCCCCATGCGAGCCGTCAGCAGTCCTCGAGGTTCGCCCGGCTCAGGCCCCCGCAGCTCCGCAGATCGATGTCGAGGTAGGACCCGCGGTCAGCGGCCCCGTCCCCGGGACCGGTCAGCTCCCGCATGATGGCGGGGCTGCTGTCCTCCTCCATGTTCTCGCAGCGCATCTCGCCGAACACGGCGGTGAAGCCGCCCGAGTCGATGCAGAAGCGCACGTCGCGGATGGAGCAGGGCTGGCTCTCGGTGGGCGCACCGGGCGTGCACGCGTCACCCACGAACCGGTTGGGGCCTTCGATCACCTCCACCCGGCACGCCCCGCCCGCGGTCACGCCGCAGCTCTCGGCCGAGCAGTCCCCCTGGATCTGCGCGCCGAACACTTCGAGCACCCCCGACCCGTCGGAGAGGGTGAAGTTGAGCAGCCGGGCCCCATCGGACTCGCTGACGTCGCAGATCACCGTGTTGCCGTCGTCGCCGTTGAAGGACCGCACGCGCCGGTCGGGGATCGGGGTCGTGATGTCGCAGCCGGGCTGCTCGAGGCAGCGCACCCGCCAGGCCATGTCGGCGAAGGTGCGACCGGTTCCGCCGCACGCGGCGAGGGAGAGGGCCAGGGCGACGATGAAGGGCACGAAGGCAGCGGTGAGACGACGTTCGGTCATGACGACTCCCGGGAAGACAGGCGATCCGGCGAGACGGTAGCAGCCTTTGGGCGGCGGGCCCGCCTTCTCGGGGGCCTCGGACCCCATCGCGCTCGCGGACCCGGCCGACGGCCTCTGGCAGGAGCCAGCTACGCCGCAGCCGCGGCAGCGAGGGCCGCCTCGAGATCGGCTCGCAGGTCCTCCTCCGCCTCGAGGCCGACGCTGATCCGGATCAGGCCGTCGTCGATGCCGAGGGCCGCCCGCTGAGCCGCGGGGACCGAGCCGTGGGTCATCAGCGCCGGGTGCTCGATCAGGCTCTCCACGCCGCCGAGGCTCTCCGCGCAGACGAACACGGTGACCCGGGCGAGCAGCGCCCGCGCCGCCGGTAGGCCGCCCCGGACCAGGAAGGTGATCATGCCGCCGGGAGCCGCCATCTGCCGCGCCGCGAGCTCGTGCTGGGGGTGGCTCGCGAGCCCGGGGTAGACCACGCGCTCGACCTGGGGCTGGGCCTCCAGCCAGGCCGCGAGGGCGGACGCGGTCCGCACGTGGCGGTCCATGCGGACCGGGAGCGTCTTGAGGCCCCGGAGCACGAGGTAGCAGTCCATCGGCCCCGGCACCGCGCCGATCGCGTTCTGCAGGAACCGCAGGCGCTCGGCGAGGGCGTCATCCGACGTGAGCACCGCGCCGCCCACCACGTCGCTGTGGCCGTTGAGGTACTTCGTGGTCGAGTGCAGGACGGCGTCCGCGCCGAGGTCGAGGGGGCGCTGCAGGTAGGGCGTGGCGAAGGTGTTGTCGACCACCGTCCGCACGCCCCGGGACCGGCCGAGCTCGGTCACCCGGGCGATGTCGACGAGCTTGAGCATCGGGTTGGTCGGCGTCTCCACCCAGAGGAGGCGGGTCTCGGGGCGCAGCGCCTCGGCCACCCGGTCGACGTCGGTCATGTCCACCTGGGTCGTCCCGATGCCGAGGGGGCGCATCACCTGGTCGAGGATACGGAAGCTCCCCCCGTACACGTCGTCGCTGGCCACGATGTGGTCGCCTGGCCGGAGCGTGTGGAGCAGGGTGGTCATCGCCGCGCAGCCCGACCCGAAGGCGACGCCGTGGCGGGCTCCCTCGAGCGCCGCCAGGCAGCCCTCGAGGGCCTGCCGCGTGGGGTTTCCGGTTCGGGCGTACTCGAAGCCCCGGTGCACGCCCGGGCTCTGCTGCGCGAAGGTGCTGGCGAGCACGATCGGCGTCATCACCGCGCCGCTCACGGGGTCGGGCTCCTGGCCCGCGTGGATCGCGAGGGTCTCGAAGCGCGCGGACGGAGTCGGGGGCTCGGCCATGCCGGTCCGGTAGCCCGGCGACGTGGGCCGGGCAAGGGACCTGGCCCGGTGGTCGGAACGCCTCGCCCAGCGGGGCTTTGCCAACCCGCCCCGCGCGACCTACGTCCCGAGCGTGGCCGACGTCCTGCTCCTCGACGTGATGGGGACCCTCGTCTACGACCCGTTCCACGAGGTCATGCCGTCCCACTTCGGGATGACCCTCGACGAGCTCTTGGCGGTGAAGCACCCGCGGGCGTGGGTGGACTTCGAGCGCGGCCGCCTCGACGAAGAGACCTTCCTGCGCCGCTTCTTCGCCGACGAACGGCCCTACGACACGGCGGCGTTCCGGGCCGCGGTCCGGAGCGCCTACCGGTTCCTGCCCGGCATCGAGCCGCTCCTCGGGGAGCTGGCCCAGCAGGGCGTCCCGATGCACGCGCTCTCGAACTACCCGTGCTGGTACCGGATGATCGAGGAGCGGGTGGGCCTGTCGCGCTACGTGCCGTGGACCTTCGTCAGCTGCAAGACCGGGCTCCGCAAGCCCGAGCCCGAGGCCTACCGGAACGCGGCCCGCGCCCTCGGCGTGCCCCTGGAGACGTGCCTGTTCGTGGACGACCGGCCGGCCAACTGCGCCGCCGCCGAGGCGGTGGGGATGCAGGCCATGGTGTTCCAGGGCGCCGAGGGGCTCCGCGCCGAGCTGGCCTCACGGGGGATGCTCGCCAGCCCGGGCTGAGGCGACGCGAAACGTCGAGGGGTGTCGACCATAGAACGACATCGAAGGGTGTATGCCATGAACGATCGCGAACGCGACACGATGTACCGCGAGAAGCTGACCGACGAGCAGTACTACGTCACCCGAGAGAAGGGCACCGAGCGCGCCTTCAGCGGGAAGTACTGGGACCACAAGGGCAAGGGCGTCTACCACTGCGTGTGCTGCGGCGCGAAGCTCTTCACCAGCCAGGACAAGTTCGACTCCGGCACGGGCTGGCCGAGCTTCACCCGGCCGGCGGTCGAGGAGAACGTGAGCACGGAGACCGACCGGAGCCACTTCATGGTCCGGACCGAGATCCTGTGCTCCGAGTGCGGCGCGCACCTCGGCCACGTCTTCCCGGACGGTCCGGGGCCGACCGGCCAGCGCTACTGCGTGAACTCGGCCAGCCTCGACTTCGAGGAGGCGGAGGACGAGCGTTAGCAGGCTTCGCTAGTCACCTGGAACAGCAGTGAGTGGCAAATCCCGGCGAGCGATCGGCGCCCGAATCAAGGAACGACGACGAGGAATACTTCGCGTGTTTCGAGGAGAAGTGACGCCGAGTCGGGCGTCGAGGGCCGGCGGGATGTTGCCACGGATCGCTGAGACAGGTGACTCGGCCGATCAGCTCGCCGACGAGAGCGGGGCGCTCCCCACCGCGGGCGCCCCCTCCGTCTCGAGCCGGTCGAACAGGTCGCCCAGGGCCTCGTGCTCGCGCAGGGGCTCGACGAACACGCCGCCGAGGTCGACCAGGCGCCGCTCGAGGTCACCGATCCTCTCGGAGTGCACCCGGAGCGCGTCCTCGGTCGCCTCGCGCTCCTCCTCGTAGGTCGTCTCGACGCCATCGAGGCCCTTGCGGAGCGCGTCGACCTGGAACTGCAGGTCGGTCACCTCCCGGTCCTTGGCCGCGAGCCAGGTCCGTGCCTTCTCGGCCTGCCCGACCGTCTTCGACCAGTGATCGAGCGCCACGGCGAGAGCGCGCGCCGCCTCCACGTGGGCCCGTGCGGGGCGCTCGAGGGGCTCCGCTCCGCGCTCGCCGACGTAGCGGCGGTGCGCGTCCTCGTAGGCCTCGCGCGCCGCCTCGTCGGCGTCGAGGTAGGGCTGAACGTCCTTGTGGGCCTGGCGCGCCGCCTCGCGCGCCTCCGAGAGATCGACGCCGAGCACGTGGACCGCGTGGCCGAGGCGCTCGCGGGTCTCCGTGGCGTTCGCCTCCATCGCCTCGAGCATGCGCTGCTCCTCGAGGCCTGCGGCCCGGACCTCCCGCATCTCCTTGAGGACGCCCCGGATCGTCTCGAGGGCCTGGACCTGGTCATCGGGCGCCGAGCCCTCCGGGAACGCGCGATCGAGCATCTGCTCGAACAGAGCGGCGCGGTGCGCCCAGCGCTCGAGCGTGGCCGGCGGCAGCGTGCGGGGCGCGGACGTCGCCTTCTGCACCGTGGTCAGCGACGGCGCGCTCTCTCGCGCCTCGACCGTGCCCTCCGGCGCGAGGACCTCGAGCTCCTTGACCACCGCGTGGGCGTCGACCGGTCGGTCCTCGGGCTTCTTCTCGAGGAGCTGGAGGATGATCGCCTCGAGGGGCGGCGGCAGGTCGTCGACCAGCTCGGAGGGCACCGGCGGCGTGTCGCGCATGTGCTGGATGAAGTAGCCCGGGATGTCCTCGCTCCGAAACGGGAGCCGGCCCGTGGTCATCTCGAACAGGATGCAGCCGAGGGAGTAGAGGTCCGCCGGCGCCCCCGCGTCGAGGCTCGTGACGCGCTCGGGCGCCATGTACTGGGGCGTGCCGAAGATCTCGCCGGCGTTGGTCAGGCGGCTGTCGTGCATGCTCCGGGCGATCCCGAAGTCGAGGAGCTTGACCAGGGGCGGCCCGTCGGTGTCCGCGAGGAAGATGTTCTCGGGCTTCAGGTCCCGGTGGATCACGTCGAAGTCGTGGGCGCGGGCCAGCCCCCGGGCGACCTGGACACCCAGCGTGACGACCCGCATCGGCGGGATCGGGCCTCTGTCGATCACCTTGTTCAGGGTCTCCCCCTCGAGCAGCTCCATCACGAGGAAGGGCGTCCCGTCGTCCATCTCCCCGTAGTCGTGGATGTCCACGATGTTCGGGTGAGCGACGGCGGCGGCGTTCTTCGCCTCCCGGCGGAAGCGCTCCCGGAGGGCCTCGTCGCCCTTCAGGTTGGAGTTCATCACCTTCACCGCGACCGGCCGCTCCACGAGCGTGTTCCGGGCGCGGTACACCACCGCCATCCCCCCTTCGCCGAGGGGCGCCTCGATCTCGTAGCGCCCCTTGAGGACAGCCCCGATCCGGGGGTCGTCCATCGGCTTGAGCGGGGTCTTGTCGACGAAGCAGCGCTCCTCCGCGTCCGGATACTTCAGGCTGCACTGGGGACAGATCTTCATCCGCTCCTCACCGCGAGGTCCGGGCGACAGGATAGCTCAGCTCGCGTCGGCCTTGATCGCCCGCTCCGGCATCGACGGCGGGAGGGACGCGACATGGAGGGTCCGCGTGGGGAACGCGAAGGACAGCCCCGCGGCGCGGAAGCGGGAGAGAACCCCGAGGAGCAGCTCCTGCTGCCGGTCCATGTACACCGCGTAATCCGGCGACAGCACGTACCAGACGAGCTCGAAGTCGAGGGACGACGGACCGAACCCCTTGAAGTGGGCCCGGTCGAAGCGGATGCCGTCCACGTCCTCCGCCGCCTCCTTGAGGAGCTGGGACGCGACCGGCACCCGATCGGTGTCCGTGCCGTACTCGATGCCGACCTCCGTCACGATCCGCCGCTCGAGCATCCGTCCGTAGTTGTGGACCCGGCTCTGGGCGATGTCGGCGTTCGGGATCACGAGCTGCTGGCCACCGAGGGCGGCGATCCGCGAGGAGCGCCACCCGACGTTCTTCACCGTGCCCATCTCGTCGCCCAGGATCACGAACTCGCCGATGTCGAACGGCCGGTCGATGTAGATCGAGAACGCCGCGAACAGATCGCCGAGGACGTTCTGGGCAGCGAGGGCCGCCGCGACGCCGCCGACGCCGAGGCCGGCCAGCAGAGGGCCGATCTCGACGCCGAGGTTGGTCAGCACGAGGGTCAGCACCAGGACGGCGATCACGAGCCGGCCGACGAAGCCGATCGCGGTCGCCATCGTGGCCCGCTCGCCCTTGGCCGCGTCCTCCGCCTGCCGCCAGCCGCGGACCCCCGCCCTCAGCATCCGCTGGAGCAGGCCGCCAGCGAGCACGATGAAGACGACCGTGCCCGCGGTCTCGAGGGTCTGCGCCCGCGCCGACGAGAGGTCGAGCACCCCCGCTGCGACGATCGCGACCAGGATGAAGACGACGGTCCGGGGGATGGACTGGACGGCCTCGACCAGCGCGTCGTCGAGGAACGTCGCGGTCCGCTCCGTCACCAGCTTGAGCCGCCGCAGGACCAGGCGACGGGCCAGCAGGGTCAGCCCCGCGCCGACGACCGTCACGGTGGCGTACAGCGCCCAGCGCCACAGCGGGTTGCCCAGGAACTCGTAGTCCGCGAGCGAGATCAGGTCCTCCATGCTCCTCTCCTGCGTTGCTTGAACGCCGCTGATACCGCCGCCGCCGGCAGCCGGCCAGGGGCCGGACTCTAGCTCCGGCGCGGGGGCGATGGCGCCCCGTGGCGACGTGGTTCCGACGAGCCCGGGGGGCCACGCCGCGGCGACGTGGCGCCGACGACACATTGATGGCGCCCCGGCCCGACGCTACCCCTGCGCCCCCATGGTCGCCGCCCTCAGCCCCGTCCAGCGTGCCGCCGTAGCACCTCGACGGCCCCCTGCTCGTCCTCGCCGGCGCGGGCAGCGGGAAGACCCGCGTGATCACCCATCGGGTGGCGCGCCTCGTCGACCGCGGCGTCCGGCCGGCCGCGATCCTCGCCGTCAGCTTCACGAACAAGGCCGCGGCAGAGCTTCGGGGTCGGATGGTCCCCCTGGTCGGCAAGGAGAGGAGCGGGCGCCTCTGGCTGTCGACCTTCCATCGCTTCGGGGTCCGCTTCCTCCAGGAGGAGGCCCGCGCCATCGGCTACCCGTCGCGCTTCGTGATCTTCGACCAGGGCGACGCCATCGGGGCGGTGCGGGAGATCGTGCGACGCGAAGGCCTCGGGGACCGCTCCATGGACCTCGCCGCGGTGCATGCGCGGATCAGCCTGTGGAAGAACAAGGGCCTCGCCCCCTCGGAGGTGCCAGCGAGCGCCGTCGAGTACGACGAGGTCGCCCGGGACGTCTACCCCTACTACGAGGCGGCGCTCCGGAGCATGCACGCGGTCGACTTCGACGACCTGGTGCTCCTCCCGGTCAACGTGCTCGCGTCCCGCGAGGACCTCCGGGACAAGTGGAGGCGCCGGTTCCGGCATCTCCTGGTCGACGAGTTCCAGGACACCAACCGCGTCCAGCTGGAGCTCGTGAAGCTCCTGACCAATGAGCTCCGCAACGTGTGCGTGGTCGGCGACGACGACCAATCGATCTACGGCTGGCGGGGCGCCGAGGTCGGGAACATCCTCGCCTTCGAGCGGCACTTCGCCGGCGCCGAGGTCGTCAAGCTCGAGGACAACTACCGCTCCCGCGCCCCGATCCTCGCCGTGGCGAACGCTGCGATCGCGCAGGCGCGGCGCCCTCGGCATCCGAAGGTGCTGAACGCCGTCCGGGGGGCGGGGCCGAAGGTGCGGATCGTTACCCAGCCCGACGCGAGCGCCGAGGCGCGCTTCGTCGCCCAGGAGATCCGCAGCCTGGCGGGCGCGGGCGTGCGACCGGGGCAAGTAGCGGTGCTCTACCGCTCGAACCTGCAGGCCCGGCCGGTCGAGGAGGAGCTGCGCGTCGAGGGCTACCCGTACCGCATGCTCGGTGGGACGGAGCTGTTCAGCCGGAAGGAGGTCAAGGACGCCGTGGCCTACCTGCGGGTGGTCGTGAACCCGTCGGACGAGCTGTCGCTGCGGCGCATCCTCAACTCGCCCCCCCGGGGGATCGGCGATGCGACCGTCGCCCGCCTCACGCGGTGGGCGCTGGTGGAGGGCGTCCCCTTCGCGGAGGCGCTCGCCCGCATCGAGACCATCCCGGACGTCCCGGACGCCGCGCGGCGGAGCGGCTCCCGGCTCTTCGCTGCCTTCGGGCGCGCCCGGAGCCGCTTCCGGGGCGGGGCCGACCTCGCCGGGGCGGCTCGGGCCTTGCTGGACGACGTCGGCCTCCGGGACGCCCTCGTCACCGACAAGAACCCGCGCCGCTGGGCGAACGTCGAGCACGTGCTCGGTGCCCTCAGGCGCTACGAAGAGCGGGAACGGGCCGAGCGACCGAGCGTCGGCCAGTTCCTCACCCGGCTGATGCTGCGCCTCGACGGCGAGGAGGAAGCGGACGGCGGCGACCGGGTCACCCTCTCCAGCCTCCACGCGGCCAAGGGCCTCGAGTTCGACGTCGTCTTCCTGATCGGCCTGAACGAGGGCCAGCTCCCCCACGCCCGCACCACGGACCCGAAGGTCACGGAGGCGGCACCGACCGACGTGGAGGAGGAGCGGCGGCTCTTCTACGTCGGGGTCACGCGCGCCCGCGAGCGGCTCTACCTGTGCCGTCCCGCCCAGCGCACGCTCCGAGGCCGCACCAAGCCGCTCGTGCCGAGCCGCTTCCTCGAGGGCCTGCCCGACGAGCACCTCGAGGAGTACGGCGGCCCCCGCACCGATGAGCCGCTCGGGGCGGAGGAGGCGGTCGACCTCGGCCGAGCCTTGCTCGCCGACCTGAAGGGGTGAGAGGGAGCGGGCAGCCGGGCCCAGCCGAGGGGGACCAGGCTCGGCGACGAACGAGCAGGCCTCGGCCCCGGCGCACTTGGACGTGGTGCAGCGCGGGGTACGCTGGGCCCGTGAGCCCTCGCTTGGCCGGCCTCCGCGGTCTGATCGGCGCCCTGCTCGTCGCGGTCGTCTCGACCGGGTGCTTCGCCTCCCACGGCGCGGGCCGTTCGCCCGGCGCCCGTCCTGGTGAGGAGCCTGGTGAGGAGGAGGACGGGGGGCTCGACGGCGGAGCCGCCGGGCCGGACCTCGGGCGACGGGAGGACCTGGGGGTCGACCAGGGCCCGCCGCTGCCCGACCTCGGCGACGACGCCTGCGTGGCGCGGGCGCTCGACTTCGCCTTCTCCCAGCGCATCAACGGGGGCGTACCCACGAACGTCGGCTTCGACCTCGAGGTGGGCTTCGGGGGCCTCGACACCTGCTACTGCGGTGAGGAGCTCGAGTGCGTCGGCGCGCTCGACGCCGCCGCGCGACGGATCGACCTCTCGAGCGTGATGTGCTCGCGCGTCCTGTGCGACGCGTGCTTTCCCTTCGTGCTCGGCAGCTGCCCGATCCCCGGGCTGCGCGAAGGCACGTACGAGGTCCACGTCAACGGCGCGTACGCCTTCCCGCTCGAGGCCAGCGACCGGGTCCTCTCGATCACGCCCGCCCAGCGGGCGCTCGCCAGGCCGCGCGGCGACCCCTTCGGCTGCCCCGGGACGTCGATGACCCGCCCCCCGCCCGCCGTACGCGAGGTCTGCATGCCGGAGCGCGTGCAAGGCAGCGGCCCCACCAACGTCCGGGTCGTGGCGGACTGCCTCCTGTGCCGGGAGTCCCTCGGCCCCTGCACCGTCACTCGGCAGGCAGACTCGATCGTGATCGACCTCGCGATGAGCGACAGCACGTGCTCCGGCGGGTGCGCGACGGAGTGCGAACGGCGGGAGATGGCGTGCGTGCTGCCGCCCCTCGAGCGGGGGACCTACGGGGTCCGGGTCGAGGGCTGGTCCGCGGGGTGGACGCTCGAGGTCGATCCCGACCAACCCGACGCCCCCCGGCAGACCTGCGTGGTGAGCACCCGCGGTTGAGACGGCGCCGGACGGGCGGGGCGGCGAGCCTCGCGTAGACTCGGCGCGTCATGCGCCTGGCCACCCTTCTCGGACCCGACCTCAAGGTCACCCTGCAGACGGCGCCGGCGGAGCTCCACGAGGCCCTCGAGGAGTTCCACCCCGAGGACATCGCCGAGATCGTCGAGGACCTCGACCTCGCGACCACCCTCGACCTGATGCGGGCGCTGCCCGCGGACTTCGGGGCGGCGGTGCTCGAACGCCTCAGCCCGGAGCTCCAGGAGGACATCTTCGAGGGGCTCGAGGTCGAGCGGGGCGCCGAAGTGCTCGCGGAGATGTCGCCCGACGACCGCGCCGACGCCCTGCAGGAGCTGGGCGACGAGCTGGCGCGGAGCCTGCTGACGCACCTGGACAGCCAGCAGCCCGAGGTCGCCGAAGAGGCGCGGAGCCTCGCTGCCTACCCGGAGGACGTCGCCGGCGGCCTCATGACCACCGACTACGTGTCGCTGGGGCCCGACACCAAGGTCTGGCAGGCGATCGAAGAGGTCCGGAGGGTCAGCCAAGAGGACGAGGCGGAGACCGTCTACTACATCTACGTCGTCTACGGCTCCAAGCTCCTCGGCGTCGTCTCCCTGCGGGAGCTGATCCTGAGCGACCCGGGCCAGACCCTCGCCGAGGTGATGACCGAGAACGTCGTCACCGTTCGCGACGACGACGACCAGGAGCTCGTCGCCCGCACGATGGCGAAGTACGACTTCAACGCCATCCCGGTCGTCGATGCGCACGGCCAGCTGCTCGGCGTGGTGACCGTCGACGACGTCGTGGACGTCGTCATCGAGGAGGCGACCGAGGACGCCCACCTGATGGGCGCGGTCAGCCCCTTCGAGGAGGGGTACTTCGAGACGGACCTGATCCGGGCCTTCCGCTCGCGGGTCACCTGGCTCACGGTGCTCTTCTTCGGCGGCCTCCTCACCGCCACGGTGATGGAGAGGAGCCAGTCCACGCTCCAGCAGGTCATCGCCCTCGCGGTGTTCGTGCCGCTGATCATCTCGTCGGGGGGCAACGCGGGGAGCCAGTCGGCGTCGCTGATCATCCGCGCGCTCGCGGTCGGGGAGGTGGAGCCTCGGGACTGGCTGCGCGTGCTGAGCCGTGAGGCCCTGGTCAGCCTCGCCCTCGGCCTCGTGCTCGCCGCCCTCGGGTTCGCGAGGGTCTTCTTCCTCGGCGACGACCTCGATCTCGTGCCCCTCGCGATGACGGTCAGCCTCTCGATCTTGGCCGTCGTGGTCGGCGGGAGCCTGGTCGGGTCGCTGCTTCCGATCGGGATCCAGCGCGTCGGCTTCGACCCCGCCGTGAGCTCCACCCCGTTCATCGCGTCCGTGGTCGATGTCTTCGGCCTCCTCGTCTACCTCTCGGTCGCGCGGGTCTTCCTCCTCGGCCCGGCCTGACCCCACGTTCGGAGATGCCCATGGACACGCGACCCCTCGGCCGCTCCGACCTCCGTCTCAGCCAGATCGCCCTCGGCACGTGGGGGCTCACCGAGAACAGCTACGGCCACGTCGACGCGGTGCGGCTGCGGGAGACGCTCGACACCGCGCTCGAGCGGGGCATCACGACCTTCGACTGCGCGCCCTTGTGGGGCGATGGCGCGTCGGAGAGAGCGGTGGCCGAGGCGCTGGAGAGGGCGGGCGTCCAGGGGGTCGTGATCACGCGGGGGGGCGTCCGCCGCGTCGACGGGGTGCTCCGGCGCAGCTTCACGCAGGGGGCGCTGGTCGCCGACGCCGAGGAGTCGCTCCGCCGCCTCGGTCGGGAGACGATCGACCTGTGGCTCCTCCACAACCCGGGGTTGACGGCCCTCCGCCGGGACGACTGGCGCGAGGCCGTCCACGACCTCGAGGCGTCTGGCAAAGTGCGCCACTGGGGCATCGCGATCGGGGAGGCCGAGGAGGCCAGGATCGCGCTCTCCGCGGGTGCCCAGGCGGTGTGCCTGACCCACAACCTGCTCGCGCCGGGCATGCTGAAGGAGCTACTGAGCGACCTGGAGGCCCACGGTGCGGGCGTGATCGTGCGGTCGCCGCTCGCGTATGGCCTCCTCGGCGGCCACTGGCAGGAGGGGCACACCTTCGCGGAGGACGACCACCGGAGCCGGCGGTGGGACGCCTCGGCGCTGAGGCAGCGCGTGCGCCACGTCGGCGTGCTGCGCTTCCTCGTCGGACGGGGCCACCCTGACCTGGCGACGGCGGCGATCCGCTTCGCGTTGACGAGTCGGCAGGTGTCGACGGTGGCGGTGGGGTGTCGCTCGCCGTACCAGGTCAGCGCGGCGGTCGCGGCGCCGGGCACGCCGATCGAGGACGAGGACCTGCGGCGCCTCGCGGAGCTACGGACGTCGGCGCAGTTCTGAGGGGCGTCTGCCTCCCAGAGAACCCACAGCGAACCGTCCAACAGCGCAACCCAGCGAAACCGCCGACCCGCACACCAACACCAACCCGACACCGGCAACCGAGCGCCGCCCAAACACACACGAACCAAGACGC
>JBHJHB010000032.1:0-51614 GCA_050331215.1 Sandaracinaceae bacterium
CGGGGCTCCTCGGCGGGCACGGTGGCCGGCCCCGCGCGCCGGAGGAGCCCGGGTCGCCCAATGGCCAAGTCGGGCTCGGGGGGGCCCCCGGAGCTTTCGCCGGCCCCGCCGCCCGAGAAGCGCACCACAGGGGTCCTGTCGGAGCACTACCCGGACAAGGGCGACTACATCGAGCACCGGCAGTTCGGAGTGTGCCGCGTCGAGCGGGAGGACGAGGCCGGTGGCGTGCTGATCCGTCTGCCGAGCGGACGGCGCAAGACGATCAAGCTCGAGGTGATGGAGATCCTCGAGCCGCGGATCGACGGGGACAAGCTGATCTACCCGGTGCGGCCCAAGCGCCGCTAGGGGCTACGGCTCGCCGCCTCCGCCGGTCGGCGGGCAGTCACACGAGTTCTCCCATCGATTCGTGTGGCGGAGCTCCGGGCAACCGCGCTCGTCCTCCTCGATTCGGAAGTCGCTCCGGCAGACGTCGTAGGCGATCGGTGGGCACGTCTCCTCGTCCCGTGCCCAGCCCCCGGGCCGGAGGCTGGTGCACTCGAACGCGGCGCTCGCCGGGTCGTCGAGCGGACAGCACTGGCCGACGCGGCCGCTGTCCGGCCCTTGGTCGACGCCTCGGTCGCGGTCGGCGTCGCGGCCGGCGTCGGGGGAGCGCCGTCGTTCGACGTCCGGCTCCCCTCCTACGTCTGCGCGCTCGATGCTCTGGGCGCAGCTCGTCACGGCGAGGCACAGCCCACCGAGGACGACCGCGTGCGTAAGGGCTCGAAGGGAAGCCATACGGGGAGGCTAGCAGCCCCGGCTGCGTGGCGATATCTCCGGTCGCGGACGATCGGCCGCCGGCCATGGCAACCTCCGTGGCGACGGCTGGCTGCGCTTCAGGCGGCGACCGCGGTCCCGCTGGGCTTGGTCGCGACGACGAACGCGACCCTCGGCCCGCCCCCGACGTCGATCTCCTCGACGTCGATGAAGCCGGCGCCGCGGATCTCGCGTTCGACGGTGCCGTGATCGAGCATCCATACGCGCGGCGCTTGGCCGAGCCAGCGCATCACCGGAAGGATCAGACCGAAGGGCGTCCAGGAGCCGCTCAGGCACACGGTCGAGGAGACGAAGAAGCCCCCCGGCTCGAGCAGCTCGAAGATCGTGCGCAGCATGCCGGGTCGGTCGTCGACCAGGTGGAGGATGTTGTAGGCGCACACGCCCGCGAAGGTGCCCGGGTCGAAGGGGTGGGGCTCGTCGAGCGTGCCCCGGTGGAAGGTGACGTTGGTGGTCCCCCCGGCGTCGGCCTTGGAGCGCGCGATCCGGAGCATCTCGCCGGAGACGTCCATCGCGTGGACATGGGCGACGTGGGGGGCGAGCTCGAGCGCGAGGGACCCCGTACCGCAGCCGATGTCGAGGATCACGTGGCGCGGACGGAGGCGCGCCTTGGTGATCTCGAGCTTTCGCTCGTAGGCCGGAACGTTGTCGATCGGCTTGGCCGAGTACTTCTCCGCGAGGTTGTCCCAGAACTGGGCGTCGGCGGTCGTCATAGCGGTGCTGTCCCTCCTCCCCGTGAGGGCGCATCGCCCGCACGCGTCCGTCCCTACGAGGGAGCGTGGGGTTCCATGTCATCCCCGTCGCTGCCGGCTCGCCCGCCGGCCGCCGTTGGCCGTTCATCGGTCGCCTGGGTAGGCGGTGACCGTCACTCGGTCGTGGAGGGCCGGGCGACGCAGCGGTAGCGCCGAGGTGCGCTGACCTCCCGGAGCACGGAGGTGCCGTCGTCCACGTCGAGGACCCAGTGCAAGCGCTCGCCGAAGTCCCGTGCCGCGGCGGACCAGAGCTCGCCCCCGGGGCCAGGACCCCAGATCGCGGGGTCGAGGGCCGGGCTGCGGCGCGCTTCGTCAACCGTGGTGGCGAGCTCGTTGAGGCTCGGGAGCCGGTAGTCGTCCCGGCCTTCGAGCTCGAGGCCTGCGCAGGCCCCGGTCGCCTCGTCCAGCGTCGATGCCGGGCCCGGCTCCCGGACCCAGTGAAGCCCCGTGGCGGGGTCGATGGCCAGCGCTCCCTCGATGCGCCAGCCGCGCGCCCGCGGCTGGCCGCCGCGGACGCAGCGGACGTGAGCGCCGGCCCGACCGGCATCGGCGGTGACCGTCTCGCCTTGGCCGAAGTAGACGCTGAAGGCGAGGCGGTCGCTGAAGGCCGGGCGCGAGGCGGTCCAGTGGTAGTCGGGGACCGGCTCGGGGAAGGCATCGGCCAGGCTCGGGGTGCGGGTCGGATCGAGGATGGTGGTCAGCTCGACCCGGGTCGGGAGCCGCCAGTCGTCCGAGCCGCCGAGCACGAGCCCGGCGCAGTAGGCAATGGCGTCGGCCCAGGTCCGCGTCCGCCCGTCCGTGCGCGCCTGCCACGACAGCCCCGTCACGTCGTCGAGCACCTGCTCTCCTCGTCGGCGGAGGGCGGGTGCCTCGGGGTCCGGCATCGGCCACGCGGCGTAGCCTCCGCCTCCGCACCAGGGGTCGCCGTCCGGGCATCTGCACGCCGCGTCCCGGCAGGCCTCGAAGGCCGCGCAGGGCTGGCCGCAGCCGCCGCAGTGGCGCGGGTCGAGGGCGAGCTCGACGCAGTCGTCGTCGCAGGGCGTCGCGCCGCAGGCCGGGCCGCCGTCCCTTCCCGCGTCGCCGGGCCCCTCATCGACCTCGGGGCCGCCGAGCTCGGAGCCGTCCGCGACGCGCTCCGCATCGCGGCTCGGGGTGGCCAGGTCGCGGTGGCCGGCGTCGCTCGCGGGCGGCGTGCCGCACGAGGCGAGCGCGGCGGCGCTGAGCAGCGCCGCGGGCAGGCTCACAAGTCGTCGATGAGGGCACGCCCGACGACCGCCGAACGCGGCCCAGACCACGAGCCGCTCCTCCGCGCGTGTGAGCACGCGAGGCAACGGATGGGCGCCTCGGGCCGATAGCCCCCGTATCCATCCACCGCCCCCGGGGAGGACCACCTGGCGCCTCCGGCCCTGACCTACGCCCGCGTTCACGCCGTGACGAACGGCAGTGGCCCGGTCAGGTCGATCCGGCCCCCGTCGATGTCGTCCACCTCGCGCAGGCCGAAGCTGTCCCGGTCGGTGAGGCCCATCGCGTGGAGTAGGTTGACGTACAGCCGGTTGTGGCCCGGGCCGTGGAACCATCGGCCGCCCCAGCTCTGCGCGGTGAGCTGGTTCTGGGCGAAGTGCACGTACTGCCCGGTCCGGAAGTAGCCGCAGGCGCTCCCCGCCACGACGTGCGGTAGCCGGTGCTGCCAGTGGGTCCCCGTGGCCAGCTCGGTCAGCCACACGACCGCGGTGTGATCGAGCACGGTCTCTCCGTTCTCCGGCACGCTCTCCAGCGCGTCGAGGAGCTCGGCGAACTGCTCCGCGTAGACCACGTTGTAGTCGATCATCTGCTGCTCGGCGGTGGGGCTGTAGCCGCTGGTGTCGGGGGTCGACGCGTGCGCGATGTCCTGGTGGATGTTGATGCCGGGCGGGGCCCCGAAGTCCTCGGCGTCGAGATGGTCGGTGACGAAGGTGACCACGCGGGTGAGGTCGCAGCTCAGGGCCAGCGAGATCAGCCGGAAGAACTGCTGGGTCGGGGTGCCGGTCTCGCTGAAGCGAGGGTCGCAGATCGCCGGGCCCGGGCCGCTCGGGGCGGTCAGGCCGACCTCGAGGTCTCGGATCAGCTGGCGGTGGCGATCGAGCTTGGCTCGGTCCTCGGCGCCGAGCTGGGGCAGGAGCGCCTCGTACTCCGCCGCGGCCAGGTCGAGCACGCTGGCTCGGGCCATGTCGATCCGGTCGTCCCGGCTCGGCTCGCCCACGGGGGTGGGGCGGGCGAGGCCCATGATGTCCTGGAACGCGGTGCCGGGGTCCGACTCCCGCGGGGCCGGCTCGCCCGAGGCCACGTAGCTGTACGGGTGCTGGTGGCGGTAGCCGTAGACCCGGTTGGTCCAGCGGCCCGGCACCCCCACCTCGTCCCCGAGCACGAGGTCGAGGGTGCGGGTGCCGCCGATCGCGGTGCTGCCGGGTCGCTGGAGCGCGAAGTCCGCGGTCAACAGATGCGCCTGACACACGTGGTGAGCGTTGGCGTCGTGGCCGATGCCCTGCTGGACCCGGGCGACCTCCGCGAGGGAGGTGGTGCTCGCGAGGCCGTTGATCGCCAGGAGCCGCTGCCGGTGCCGGTAGAGCGGCCGGAGGATCGGGCTCCACTCGCTCTCCGGGACCGACGCGAGGTCGTAGGCGTAGTCCTGCTCCTCGCCCATCCGCTGCATCTGCCATCCGCTGGGCACCGCCCCGTGGGGGGTGATGAAGAACACCACCCGGGTAGGGACGCCGTCGCCCGCGCGCGCCGTGCGGCCGCCGAGGGAGGGCAGGACGAGGGAGGCGCCGCCGAGGCCGAGGGCGGTCAGGAAGCGGCGGCGGTCGATGATCGGGGCCTTCACGGGGATGCCTCCTCGGGGCTCGTCGGGGGGCGGAGCCGGAACTCGGGGGCGGTCACGAGGGCCACGAGCAGGTCCCTCAGGTCGCCGCCGCTGTCGACGAAGCGCTGCTGGATCCGCTCGAGGTGGCAGCGCTCGGGGGCCTCCGCGCCCCGGCCGTAGGCGTAGCGGAACCACTGCTGCGCGACGCACTGGTGGACCGTGACGCTGTCGGCGAGGCGGGCCTGGAGCTCGACCGCGCCGTCGTAGGCGCCGTTGTTGTCGGTGCCGGTGACGATGCCCGTCGCGTCGACGGGGAAGCCCGCGTCGGTGGTGCGGTACGCGCCGGTGGCGTCGTAGTGCTCGAAGCCGAAGCCGAATCCGTCGATCCGCTCGTGGCAGGTCTGGCACGCGCTCGGGGCGGTCCGGGCCGCGAAGAGCTCCCGGTTGGTCCGGGGAGGCTCTCCCTGTTCGTTCTGGGGCGGGGTGACGTCCGCGTTGGCGGGTGGCGTGCCGCGAGGCTCGCAGAGCAGGCGCTCCATCAGGGCCACGCCGCGCAGCGGTGGGGACCCGTTGGCCTCGTGAGCCTGGCCGGCGAGGAAGGCGACGCGGGTGAGGATCCCGGCGCGCTCGCTCGCCGGCAGCGTCACGGCCCCCGAGCCGTCGATGCCGTAGAGCGCCGCGAGCTCCGGGCTGACCGTCGCCTCGGCGGTGGTCAGGAGCTCCCGGAGCGTGCGGCGGGAGGGGTCGGGGTGGAACACGACCGACGCGACGAGGCGCTCGCTCTCCTCGAGGGCGGCGGCGCGGACCGGGTAGGACCACGCCGGGAAGGCGGCGGGGTCCTTTTCCTCGCCGAGGACGCGGTCGAGGTGGAGCCACTGCCGCGCGAGGTTGCGCACCGTGGCCCGGGCTCGCTCGTCGTTGAGCATCCGCTCCGCTTGCCGCCGGATGCCCTCCTCGCTCCGCAGCTCGTCCGCGTGGGCGGCGCGGAACAGCTCGTCGTCCGGCATGCTCTCCCAGAGGAAGTAGGACAGCCGGCTCGCGACCTCGTAGGACGTGAGCTCGACGTGCCCGGCGGGGGCGCCCTCGGCCGGGAGCTCGAGGCGGTACATGAGCTGCGGCGCCTGGAGCAGGGCCGCCACCGTGAGCTGGACGGCCGCCTCGGCGTCGACCGCCGCCTGCTGGGCGTCGAAGAAGGCGGCGTAGCGGTCTTCCTCGGCCATCGTCAGCGGCCGCCGGAGCGCGCGCGCGCCGAAGGTCCGGATCAGCTCCCGACCGCAGGCCCCGTCGACGGCGCCGCGCGCGCAGGGCACCACGCGGTCCCAGGCCTCCGGGGAGCTGGCGACGTGCTCGCCGAGGGTCATCGCGGTCTGCTCCCAGCGGGCGACGCGCAGATCGGACGGCCCGAGAGCCACCGCGTCGTTCTCGAAGGTCCCCTCCCGCACGGCGTCCGGAGGCTGCTCCGGGAGCTCCGGGAGGGGAACGCCGAAGAGGTCGTTCAAGGTGTTCTCGAGCTCCCGGTTGGTCAGCCGCCGCACCGGTGCGCTACCCAGGGCGATGCCGCTCGTGTCCCGGCAGGCCCACAGCGCGCCGCCGGCGCCGGGCGGGCGCACGGGGCCGCTCCCTCCGCCGAGGTCGCCGACGCACCCCGCCGCGACGGCCGAGAGCACGAGGGCGACCGCGCTCCGCCCCACCGATCCCGCTCCTGACATCGCCACCCTGGTAACCCTCCCGGTCCGGAACGGCTCACGCCGCACCGAGCTGAAGCCGCGGGTGCACCATAGGCGCCCGCGCGCGCCGCTCACGCGGGGGCCTCCCCGACAGGACGTCGAAACGGGGGTTGTCACGTGGCGCGGGCAGATCCGCTTTCTGGACCGGGCGGTCCCGCCGCGTCCTGGCGCCTAGCGGTGGGTCGGCAGCCCCGCGCTGCCGACGCGGGGGTCGAGCAGCGCCACGGCGACGTCGGCGATCAGGTTCCCGACCACCACGGTCAGCGCCCCGACCACGACGATCCCCATGATCGTCGGCACGTCGAGGGCGTCGATCGCCTCGACGGCGAGGCGGCCCATGCCGGGCCAGCTGAAGATGAACTCGGTGATGATCGCGCCGGACACGAGCAGCGGCAGGCTGAGGCCGACCAGGGTCACGATCGGCACGAGCGCGTTGCGCACGGCGTGGGCGAACACCACCCGGCTCCCGCTCAGGCCCTTCGCGCGGGCGGTCCGGACGTAGTCCTCGCCGAGGACCTCGATCATCTCCGAGCGCATCACCCGCGCGTACGTCGCCGCGCCGAGGATCGCGAGCGTGAGCGCGGGCAGCACGACGTGCCGGAGGTGCTCCAGCGCCCCCACGCCGTAGCCCCCGACCGGGAACCAACCGAGGCGGAACGCGAACACGTCCAGGAAGATCAGCCCCGTCAGGTAGCTCGGCGCGCTGATGCCGAGGAAGGCGAGGGCGAGCGTGCCGGTGTCCCACGCGGTGTTGCGCCGGAGCGCCGCGAAGATGCCGATCGAGAGCCCGAGGAGCAGCTCGAACAGGAGAGTCACCACGCCGAGCAGGACGGTCCGCGGCAGCCTCGAGGCGAGCAGATCGGTGACCGGCCGGTCGTCGCGGTAAGACCGGCCGAGGTCCAGCGCGGCGAGGCCGCCGAGGTAGCGCAGGTAGGCGCCCCCGAGGTCGAGGGCGAAGGCCGCGCGAGCGGCGGCCGCTTCGGCGAGGCCCATGCCCTCGGTTCGAAGGGGCGGGGGGAGGTCGTGCTCGCGCCGGAAGGCGTCGAGCTGCTCGGCGTTGGCCCGCGGGCCGAGGTTCGCGATCGCGGGGTCGCCGATGCCGTGGGTCACGAAGAAGACCGTACTCACCGCGAGGAAGGCGATCAGCGTCGCGACGAGCAGCCGGCGGAGGATCATCGCGACCACGGCGGTCCTCCGAGGGCCGAGGCGAAGGGGTGACGAGGCGCGGGCCGGCCGAAGGGCACGCGCTCGGCGACGCGCCGGCGGGGCAGGTCCAGCCAGATGTCCCGGAAGAAGTACTGCCAGGCCGGGTGGGGCCGGTAGCCCTTCACGTACGGCTGCACCACCTCGAGGCTCGTGTTGCTGAACGCGAAGGCCCACGGGGCGTCCTCGGCGATCAGGGTCGAGGCGCGGCGGTACAGCGCGAGGCGGGTCGCCCGCTCCGTCTCCTGGCGGGCCTCGTCGAGGAGCCGGTCGACCTCCGCGTTCGCGTAGAAGGCGCGGTTCTTCGAGTTCTCGTCCTGGATCGACCGCGAATGGAAGAGCACGTCGAGGAAGTTGGCCGCGTCGGGGTAGTCCATGGTCCAGCCGAGGAAGGTCATCGGTGCGGTCCGGGGGCGGCCTGTCTGCGCGATGAACACCGGGAAGGCGGCCTGCCGGAGGCGGACGTCGATGCCGATCCGCGCGAGGTCGGCCTGGACCAGCTCACCGAAGAGGCGGCTCGTATCGCTCTCCGCGACCCAGAGGTCGACGGGCTCCGGGTAGCCGTCCGCGAAGCCAGCCAGGCGCATCTCTTCGCGCGCCCGGTCGAGGTCCGTGACCTGGCGGCCGGGCAGGTCGGGGTCGAAGCCGGGGAGCGCCCTCGGGATCGGCTGGCCGGTCACGACCAGCCGCTCGTTCCAGGCCCGGCGCCAGTTGTCCCGCCGGATCGCGAAAGCGACGGCCCGCCGGAGGTGCCGGTTGTCGAAGGGGGCCATCCCGCAGTTCAGGATCACGCCCCAGACGTCGACCTTCTGACCGTCGAGCCGGTAGGGCGCCCAGGCCTCGAGGCGCTTCAAGAGGAGGTAGTCGGCGGAGGTCATCCGGTGGATGTGGTCGATCTCGCCGTTCCGGAACCGCATGACCGCGGCGTCCCGGTCGAGGTTGAGGTGGAACACCATCCGGTCGACGTGCGGCAGCCCCGGCCGGTAGTAGGTCGGGTTGCGGACGAAGGTGGCCATTACCCCCGGGTCCCAGCTCTCGAGGCGGTAGGCTCCGGTCCCGACGGGGTGCTCGCCGGCCTCGTCGCCCCAGTGCTCGTAGGCCTCCCGCGCCACGGGGTAGGCGAAGATCGTCGCCATGGCGAACAGGAACGTCTGATCCGGGACGTCGAGGTGGAAGGCGATGGTGTAGCGGTCCCTCACCTCGATCCCCGCGACGTGCTCGGACCGGCCCTCCCGGTAGGCCTCGTAGCCCTGGAGCGCGCTGAAGAAGGGCGGGCCCGGCGACGGCACGTCCGGGTCCAGCATGCGCTCGAGGGTCCAGCGCACGTCCTCGGCGACGACCTCCCGGCCCCGGCCGCCCTCGAAGACCGGCGAGTCCTGGAACCGGACGCCGCGGCGGAGCCGGAACACGAAGGTCTTGCCCCCGTCCGTCGGCGTCGGGACCTCCACCGCGAGCGCCGGGACCAGCTCCATGGTCTCGCGGTCGTAGTCGATCAGCCCCTCGAACAGGAGCTTGATCGCCATCGTCGAGATCTCGTCGTAGCTGACCGTCGGGTCGATCGGCGGCAGGTCCGAGACCTGGTGGAAGACGAAGGTCCCACCCCGGACCGGGCTGTCGTGCCCGGCCCCCAGGTAGCGGGGCCCATCCGGAGGCGGCGGCAGGAAGAGGACCCCGCCCACCACCGTCGCCCCGAGCACGCCGAGGGCGACCACGCCGCCCATCGCCTCACTCCTTCGGGTCGAACGCATCGCGCAGGCCCTCGCCGAGGAGGTTGAAGCCGAAGACGGTGACGACGATCAGGAGCCCCGGCAGGTAGAGGAGCTGCGGGGCGTGGCCTCGGTGGTCGATCGCCGCCCGCAGCATGCTGCCCCAGCTGGCGGTCGGCGGCCGGACGCCGAGGCCGAGGAAGCTCATCGCCGACTCGACGATGATCATCTGGGCGATCAGCGTGCTCCCGATCACGATGGCCGGGCCCAGCACGTTCGGCAGGATGTGGCGGACGAGGATGCGGGCGTGGGGGAGGCCGAGGGCCCGGGCGGCCTCCACGAACTCGAGCTCCCGCACCTGGAGCGTCTTGGCCCGCGTCACCCGGGCCAAGCGGGTCCACGACAGGAGACCCAGCAGGAGGGCGAGGCTGAACAGGGACGGCGCGTTGACCACCCGGTTGAGGGCGATCGCGACCAGCAGGAAGGGCAGCGAGAGCACGTAGTCGATCAGCCGCATCGCCAGGGCGTCGACCGGGCCCCGCGCGTAGCCCGCGACCAGGCCGACGCTGAAGCCGACCGCGACCGCGACCGCGCTGGCGAAGAACGCCACCGTCAGGGACGCGAAGCCCCCGTGCAGCAGGCGCGACAGCTCGTCCCGGCCGAGCTGGTCGGTGCCGAGGAGGTAGCGGGCGCTCGGTCCGAGCGGCACGCCGAGGTCCGTGAGCCCGTCCTGGTGCTGCAGGTTCGGGTCGTAGGGCGACGCGAGGGGGCCGAGCAGCGCGGCGGCGACCACGACGACCACCAGCACCGCCCCGGCCAGCGCTCCCGGGTTCCGTCGGAAGCGGCGCCATGCACGAGGGTCAGCGAGCACCGGGCCCCTCGGCTCCGGTCATTCGTTCGCCCCGATGCCGAAGGGCGTGGGCGCGCCTTGGGAGCACACCAGCACCTGGTCCTGGGTCACCGCCGAGCACGCCCACCCCGACGGGCACTCGGCGGTCGTCGCGCAGCTGATGGTGCACGCCGGAGCGTCGCCCTTGACCCCCGCCACGCAGTAGCCCCGGGCGCAGTCCCGGTCCTCCCGGCACGGCTCGCCGATCCCGCCCTCACCGCGGGCGGGCGCGCCGCAGCCGGCCGCGACGACGAAGAGCGCGACGACGAACGGCCCGAACCCACGCGCGAGCGGCATGGGGGGAGGGTCGCGCCGCTGGTCGCCGGATTCAATCGTGTTCGACGGCGGGCCCGCGATGAACGGGAGATGAACGGCAGCCGCGACGAGATCGTCGAACGAGTCGTGCGATCTCAACCGCCGCCCCTCGAACGCTGCCCCAACTGGCCGTTGATCGTCCAGTATGCAGGGGTGGCGCGTGGCTTCGTCTCATCTGCGCCGTGATGATACGCTCACCGAGCTCCCCCAATCGTAGCCTGGCGATCGTTTTCCATTGACGCGATTCGTTTTGATGGAATACTTCAGATGCATCCAGTCAATGGAATGAGTCGAAGGGTTTCGACTCAGCGTGTTCGCTTGAGGGGAACGACATGGGTGAGCTCCTGGCGTGGGGAGAGGACGAGCTGCAGGCGATCGAGGCCGCCCATCCGGAGGGGATGACGGTTCAGCAGATCGTGGACGCGTTCACGTCGCGGGGCCGACGCCTGACCGAGGCCACGTTCCGCAAGTACGTGCAGGTCGGCCTGCTCCCCCGGTCCGTCCGGGTCGCCCGAACGGGTGGCCGGCGCGGAAGCCAGGGCCTCTACCCGGCGACCGTGGTCCGCCAGATCGACGAGGTCCGCCGGCTGATGGCCCAGGGCTACACGATCGAGGAGATCCAGCGGGAGTTCCTCTTCCTCCGGGGCGACCTCGAAGAGCTCACCCGCCAGCTCGAGCGCATCTACGCGGCCGTGGAGACGACCCTCGAGGGTCGGAGCCACGACGCCGCCTGCGCCTACGCGGTGCGGCAGCTCGGCGAGGCCAGGCGGCTCGGCTCGGACCTCCTGATGACGCTGGGCGCGATCGAGGAGCGCCTGTCGATGCGGGCCCGCATGGCGAGGGCCGCGGTGTGACGGGGGTGGGAGCCGCCCGGAGCGCGACGGACGGAGGCGGCGGCGGCGTCGCCGCAGGGAGGATGTGATGGCCGAGCACGCGGTAGGAGCCCGAGATCGGGTGATGGAGGAGGCGATCGACGACGAGACGTCGCTCGCCGATGGCCTCGACGAGCTTCCGGCGGAGGAGTCGAGGCGGGGGCGACGCAAGCGCCGCAGCCGGGCGCGAGCCCGGACGATCAGCATCCGGCGGCTCAGCAAGACCGAGCTGAACCGCGGCCGGATGCTCTACCCGGAGACCGACTACTGGAAGCCGACGACCCGGGCAGACTGCGTCGACATGGAGCGTCCGTGCCCGTACGTCTCGTGCAAGTACCACCTGTACATCGACGTCCACCCGGTGCGGGGCTCGATCAAGGTCAACTTCCCGGACCTCGAGGTCTGGGAGATGACCGAGACCTGCGCCCTGGACGTGGCCGACCGCGGCGGCATCACCCTCGAGGAGGTCGGGGAGATCATGAACCTGACCCGCGAGCGTGTGCGGCAGGTCGAGACCGCCGGCCTGGGCAAGCTCGCCGCCTTCGAGGACATCGAGCGGCTGAAGGACTACCTCGGCGAGTAGTCGGGGCGGCGGGAACCGCCCGGCACCGTCGCTCAGTCGGCCGGCCCCTCACGGTCGGGGCGCGGGTCGTCGTCCTCCCGTCGGCCTTCCTCCCGTCGGCCTCCATCCCCGGCCTCCTGCTCCTCCTCGCTGCGGGGCGCCGGCGGCGGCGCCCCGCGGCTCCCCCGGGGTCGCGTCACGCCGTCGACCGCCTCCAGCACGCCCTTGGTCAGCTTGCCGAGCTCGCTGGTCACCTGCCGCGCCACCGGCTCCAGCCCATCCCCGACCTGCCGCGCGGCCCGCTCCGCCTCCCGGGTCGCGCTCTTCACGGCCGGGTCCTTGGCGGCCCGCTCGAACAGGAGCGAGGCCGCCGCCCGCAGGTGGTCGATCGCGCTCGCGAGCTCGTCCTGGGCGCGGCGCTCGGACGCGGTCGGCCCCTCCGCCTCCGCGTCGCGGCGCTCCTCGTCGGCCGCAGGCTGCGCCTCGGCCGGGTCCTGGTCGTCGGGTCGGTCGTCGGCCATGTCCGCGTTCCCCCTCAGCCCCCGCAGTCGGGGCGCCAGATCAGAACCTCGTTGTTGTCCTCCCGGCACTCCGCGATCGCGCCGCCCTCGGGCTCCACGGGGTCGTCCAGGAGCGCGTAGAAGCTCACCCCGGGGGGGCCCACGTCGGCGACGAAGGTGACCACCTCACCCTCGCCGAGCCCCTCGAGGCCGCCCGTGGTCGTGCGCTCCCCGAGGCGCGTCCCGGCGGGCCCCGGAGGGCCCCGCCAGAAGCTGACGACGACGCCCGGGCCGACGCGCTCGAGGCCCCAGTTCTGCACCTCGACCGAGAGCCGGACGCGGCCGCCGCTCAGGCACTCGTAGGTACCGCGGCCGCCCCACAGGTCCGGCGTGGCGAGCACGTCGCCACCCTCCCGCAGGTTCTGCCGGTAGCTGTTCAGGCCCTCCCAGCTCGGGGTCGGCGAGGCGGGGATCGAGCCGTCCTCCTCCACGTTGGTCACGTGGTAGGCGTGCTGGTTCCAGATGCGCCGCGCGCCGACCCAGCGGCCGCGCGCGTCGCCCCAGACCTCGACCCCCGGATCGGTCCACAGCTCCTCGATGTAGCGGGCCTCGGCGTTGGCGCTGAACACGATCTCCGCGTCGCCGTCGTTGTCCGCGTCGACGACGACCGGGTTCTCGGACCGGGTCCGCGACGAGTTCGGCTGCTGGAACAGCACGTCGCCCGTGGTCCCATCGAAGATCCGGAAGAACCCGTGGTCGTTGTAGATGACCTCGGCACGGTCGTCGCCGTTGAAGTCGAAGATGCTGCTCCCGGTGCCCGCGGAGCTCGTGTCGTCGGTGTCGTACGTCCAGCGCAGACCCTCCGCGAGGCAGCCGCTCGGGCGGCCCGGCGCCTCGCAGTCGAGGTCGTAGACGCCGTAGTTGGCGCCGTGGGCCACCGCGATCTCCGCGCGCCCGTCGCCGTCGAAGTCGCTGACGGTGGGCGGCCCCCCCACCGGAAGGGTGCCGCGGCCTTCGATCCGGCGCCGGTAGAGCTCGACGCCGCTCTGGCCGTCGAGGATGAACAGCGTCCCCCGCCCCACCATCACGACCTCGGGGCCCGGGTCGCTGCCGATCAGCTCCGCGACCGCGCAGAGCCCGTCGGCCAGCTCGGTGTTGTTCCAGTAGAGGCTGCCATCCGGGCGGTACGCGGTGCGGCCCGCGATCACCTCCTGCTGGCCGTCGCTGTCGAGGTCCGCCACGCAGGCGATCGGCCCGAGGAACGTGTTGTTGCCCTTGCTCCCGCCGAGCGCTCCGCCCGTGAAGCGGAGCGCGCCGGTGGCGCCCTCCAGCACCGTTCGCCCGACGACCACCTCGACCGTACCGTCGCCCTCGAGGTCGGCCAGGGTCACCGCGCCGCCGATCGTCCGGTTCCGGAACAGCCCGCGCTCGGTCGCCGTCGGGTAGAAGGCCTCCCACAGCAGGCTCCCGTCCGCCTCGAAGGCGTACGTGCCCGAGCCGACCCCGATCCCGACGATCTCGTTGACGCCGTCGTTGTCGATGTCGCCGACGGCGAGGTTGGTGCTGGCCTCGAGCACGCCGCGCTGGCTGGAGGTCGGGGGGTAGCTCGTGGTCTGCCCGGTCCGGATGTTCACGATCCGCAGGATGCCGTTCTCGTCGCTCAGGTCGGCGTAGCTCGTGAAGATCAGCTGGGGCGTGTCGTCGTTGTCGGTCGGGTCGAGGTCGGCCACCGCCACCGTGGCGCAGACCTGGACGTAGCTCGGGTGGGTGAAGGTGGGCGTCGTGGCCGAGGGCCAGCGGAACTCGAGGACGGGATCGTCGAAGGGGAAGATGGTGGGCTCGATGCGGCAGGTGCCGCTGACGGGGGGCGGCTGCTCTTCGGGCTCGATGCCCGCGTCGACCCCGAAGTCCGGCGGCGGCCCGGCGTCGACGCCCGCGTCGACCGGTCGGGCGTCCGGCAGCGACCCGCCGGGGTCCCGGTCGATCACCGCGGCGTCACGGTCCGGGCCGCGGAGCTGGCGGGGGTGGCTCAGGTAGCAGGCCGGCGAGAGCGCGGTCGCCGCGAGGGCGAGCACGGCGACCAGCCGGTGAGCTGGCCACGGGCGCGATGCGGAGTCGAGTCGTTCGGGTGTGCCCATCGAGGTTGGTCTCGCTTCCCCCGCGCGTCGACGCGCAAGGCGCGTGCCACTTCCCGCGGATGGCGGGGGGCCGTTTCCTGAGGACGAAGGCCGCGCCGGGGGTCCCGCTCGTCGCCGAGTGTGCAGGAACTTCCGGGGCGACGCAGGGAACGTCACGGAACTTACGCCGCGGGCCCGGCCGCGACAACGTTGCTCAGTGTGCCCGCCACGTTGACCTCGACCTCGACCTCGTCCCCCGCCTCGAGGGGCCCGACCCCGGCCGGGGTGCCCGTCAGGACGAGGTCCCCGGGCTCGAGCGTCATCACGTCGGCCATGAAGGCGAGCAGGTCGCCGATCGGGAAGACCATCGCGTCCGCCGCCCCTTCCTGGCGCAGCTCGCCGTTCACCCGCGTTCGCAGCGCGATGTCCCGCAAGGACGGCACCTCGGTCTCGACCCAGGGGCCCACGGGGCAGAAGGTGTCGAAGCCCTTGCCCCGCGTGAACTGCACGTCCCGCCGCTGGAGGTCTCGCGCGGTGACGTCGTTGGCCGCGGTGACGCCGCCCACCGCTCGTTCCGCGGCGGCGGCGTCCGCCCCCCGGCGGAGCCGGCGACCGATCACGATGGCGATCTCGCCCTCGTAGTCCACGCGGCTGCTCTCCGGGGGGATGCGGATGGTGCCGCCCGGGGGGAGCAGCGCGCTGGGCGGCTTGAGGAACAGGAGCGGGCTGGTCGGGAGGTCGTGGCCGAGCTCCGCCGCGTGGGCGCGGTAGTTCCGTCCGACGCAGACGATCTTGCTGGGCGAGACGGGCGCCAGGAGGTCCGCCCCCGCTGGGAGGCGCTCGTCCGTGGCGGTCCCGCCGGCCCACGGCGGCCCGCGCAGGAGGCGCACCTCGCCGGTGTCCTCGAGGACGCCCCAGCGGGCGTGCCCGCCCAGGCTCGTGCGCACGACCCGCATCGCCGGGGGCCTACCACATCGGCCCTCCTCGCGCGCGCCCCGGGCGGCCGCATGGCCGGGAACGCCTTTTCCCGTGCGCGACCGCGGACCAGCGGTTAAGAGGTACCGGTCGGAGCGGCCTGGATGGTCGCCGGCTCCGGGATCCCCCGGAGCGGGAGGAAAGTCCGGGCTCCACAGGGCAGGATGCCAGCTAACGGCTGGTGGGGGCGACCCCGAGGAAAGTGCCACAGAGAGCAGACCGCCGCGTCGCCGCCAGGCCGCGCGGTAAGGGTGAAAGGGTGAGGTAAGAGCTCACCGGGCCGGCGGCAACGTCGGTCGCACGGCAAACCCCATCCGGAGCAAGACGAAATAGGGAGGCGTCTGAGGGCGGCCCGTCCGAGCCTCCGGGTTGCGTCGCTCGAGGCCCGCGGTGACGCGGGTCCTAGACGAATGACCATCACCCGCTGGCCGGCGACGGCGGCGGGGACAGAACCCGGCTTACGGGTCCTCCGACCGCGGGGCCGCCGGCTCGGCCGGTGGCCCCGTGCGCCTTCGGGCGCCCTCGATCGGGCCTGCGGCCGCGACCTCGGGCCGCCGGGCCCACGGCGCGCTGAGGATCGGGCGAAGCGCGAGGGCGTCCAGCCGGTAGACGTGGCGGGGGTGGATGCTCGTGAAGCGCTCCAGGCGCATCCGGGCACGGAGCAGACCATCGAGCAGGTCGGCGCGGGCGAGCCGGGTTCGCGCCTCGGCGACGAGCGCGCCGAGCGCCTCGTGCGTCGAGGGCGGGTGGAAGACGCGTCCGGGGAGGAGCCGCGGCCCACCGAAGGCCCAGAGCAGGTGGCCGTCGAAGAGCTCCCCGTCCTGGAACGGCTCGGCTCGCTGGGGCTCCACGCGGAACCGGGCCCCCCCGAGCTGCTCCTCGAGGTGGACCCGGCGCTCGCTGACCCCGAGCACCCGGAACAGCCCTCGCGTCGCCGTCAGGCAGGCCTCGGCGACGGCGCGGGTCTTCGGATCGTCGGTGGCGCGGGCCAGGCGTAGGGCGGGGGGCAAGAGGGCGCCCGGCCAGCTGCAGAGGTACCAGTCGAAGAAGAGCTGGATCCGCTCCTCGAAGCAGCGGTCGCCCGCGTCGAAGGCGCCGGTCCGCTCGAAGAAGTCCCGGCGGGCCCGTTCGAGCTCGCCGGGGTCGCGCGCGCGGGCCTCGTCGATCATCGACGCCAGGATGCTCTCGAGCACGCGGGGAGGATGGCAGGCCGCGGCGCGAGGTCGAGCGCTGCCCGACCGGGCTGTACGGGATGCGGGCCCCGCGCCCGGCCCCGCGCTGGCCCGGGGTCCGCTTGCGTCCTCAACCGGGCGAGGCATACAACGGGATACCACCTGCCTGGAGGATTCGCGTGAGGGAACTGGCCCGCTTTCTGTTGAGCAACCTGCAGATCGACTTTGCTGGCGAGGTGTCGATCGAGCAGGTCCGGCAGTTTCTTCGCGAGGACGACAGCCGAGAGTCGCGGGCGCTGCTCGCCAAGCTGATCGAGGACAAGGGCATCGATGACATGCTCGTGACGGTGGCCGACTGCCTGAAGGACTACATCCCGGCCGGGGTGACGGAGGACGTGCTGCGCGAGCAGCTGAGGACCTACAGCGAGTCCTGACCTCCCCATCGACGGGGCTCGTGACTTGTGGCCCGAGGACACCTAAGGTCGCCCGCGATGACGCCGCGTAGCCTCCCCACCGTCGTCCTCGCGCTCCTGGGCGTAGCGTCCCTCGGCGCCAGCTGCGGAGGCGGAAACCCGTCCTCGAGCCCCGCGCCGGACCCGGGCCCGGCCGCCCAGGTCGAGTCCCTCGACGCGGTCGACGTCTCGCGCCTCACGCGGGCCGAGGGGCGCGTCTGGGTCGAGCTGATCAACGACCAGCTGTCCCCGTGTGGGGACCCGATCAGCGTCGGGCGCTGCGCCGCCGAGGGCGGCGTCTGCGGGCGGTGCGTCCCGGCGGCGCGCTACCTCGCCCGCCTGGTCGTCGACGGCTACGAGCGCTCCGAGATCGAGGACCTCTACCGGCTCCGCTACGGGCGCGACACGGAGCTCGAGATCGACCTCGAGGGGGCCCCGAGCCGCGGCTCGCCGATGGCCGCGGTGACGATCGTCGAGTTCAGCGACTTCGAGTGCCCCTACTGCGGCCGCGCCCACCCGATCCTCCAGCAGCTGCTCCGCGAGTACGAGGGCCAGGTGCGCCTGGTCTTCAAGCACTACCCCTTGAGCAGCCATCCCCACGCCGGGGTGGCCGCGCGGGCCGCCGTCGCCGCGGACCGCCAGGGGCGCTTCTGGGAGATGGTCGACCTCATGTTCGAGCATCAGACCGAGCTCGAAGAGCAGGATCTCGAGCGGTACGCCGAGCAGATCGGCCTCGACGTGGACCGCTTCCTCGACGAGCTCGACGACCCCGAGGTCCAGGAGGCGGTCGAGGCCGACAAGGAGGAGGGCCGACGCCTCGGGGTGGAGGGCACGCCCGCCTTCTTCGTCAACGGCCGGCGCTTCTCCGAGCCCCCGACCGCGCTCGGGGCGTACATCCGCGAGGAGCTCGACCGATAGCGATGTCGACCGGACACGACGTCACCGACCGCGCCTCGTCCGAGCGCGAACCTGGAGTGCGGATGAATCGAGCCCCGAGCCCCCCGTCCAAGCCGACCATGAGCCGGCGACCGATGCAGCGCGCCCTCTTCGCGGCGAGCCTCGGGGTGGGTCTGCTGGCCCTGATCGGGTCGGCCGCCGCCCTGCGGACCGGCGCGCGGGCCCCCGAGATCGGCCTCGACGACCTGAACGGCGCCTCGATCACCATCGCGTCCCTGCGCGGCAACGTGGTGATCGTCGACTTCTGGGCGAGCTGGTGCGAGCCCTGCGCCGAGGAGATGCCGGTCCTGGAGAGGCTCTACCAACAGTATCGCGGCCAGGGGCTGCGCGTGGTGGGGGTCAGCCAGGACCGCACGGCCGGCAACATCCGCTCGTTCCTGCGCCGCCATCGCGTCAGCTTCCCGATCGTCCACGACGGGTCGCACCAGGTGGCGGGTCGCTACCAGCCCGGGGCGATGCCGACCAGCTTCGTGATCGACCGCAACGGTGTGGTCCGCTCGATCCACGAGGGCTACCGAGCCGGGGACGGGGCCCGCCTCGAGCGGGAGGTCCGCTCCCTCCTCGGCCAGCGCTGAGCGCGCCCGCTCCGACCGGCGCGGAAGCCCGGCCTCCTACACGCCGCCGAGGAACTCGCCGAGGCGGCGCGCCGCGTACGCGAGGAGGTTCGCGTCCGACGCGTCGAAGGCGGGCTGACCGTCGCGGTTGATCAGGCGGAGCACCGCGCGGTGCCCCCCGCCGGACGCCGTGACGACCAGCGCGTTCCGGATCGCGATGCCCTCCGCCCCCGAGGCGTCGGCGACGGGGTCGTGGCGGGGGTCCCGGGACGCATCGTCGACCCGCAGGACCTGGAGGGGCGTAGCCCACACCGCGCCGATGAAGCCCCGGTCCGGGACGAGGGCGGCGCCGGTCGCCTGGTCGGGCCCGCTCCCGCAGGCCGAGACGATCCGGAGGCCCATCTCCCCCGCGAGGCCCCCGACGCAGCCCTCGCACGGGATCAGGTCGGCGACGACGCGGGCGACGAAGTCGACCGCCTGAGGCGCATCCGAGAGGAAGAAGAGGTCGTCGAGGGCCTCGGCGGCGCTGGCGCTCCGGCCGTCGTCGGGGGCGGCCTCGGGGGCCGCGGCGCTCCCGTCGAGGGCGGGTCCCTCCTCGAGGACGAGCTCGTCCTTCCACGCCTTCCACACCAGCGTCATCAAGGCGGGCCGACGCGGCTGGAGCTCCCAGTGATGGTCGAACACGGATAGCTGGAACAGCCGGGTCTTCGGCCCCTGCCCCAGCGCCCCCTGCAGCTCCGCGAAGCGGCTCTGGAGCAGCGCCTCCACCTCGACGCGGGCCGTCCCCGGCGGCACCGCGTAGACCCGCTCGTGGTACGAGAGGGGGTTGCCCTCCGAGGGCTCCTCGTCGATCTCCGCGATCAGCTCGTGCGATGGCAGGTCGGGCGCGATCGGGGCGGTCGCCTCGGCGTCCTTGGGCGCCGCCGCGCCCGGGACGGGGAGGCCGAGGTCCGCGAGGTTGTACGCGACCGTCCGGCGCGAGACACCCTCGCGCGGGCCGGCCGGAGCCGGCCGGCCGGAGCCCGGGGCGGCGGGGGACTCCTCGTTCTTCGGCGGCAGCGGCGGCAGGCCGAGATCCGCGATCCGGTAGGCCGCGGTGTGCCGGCTCCCCGCCGAGCGCGTGGGAGCCTCGGAGGCCGGCTCGGGCGGGGCGGCGGCCGGGGTCCTGGGCGGCGGGACCGGCAGCCCGAGGTCCGCGGCGTTGTAGGCCATGGTCTGCCGGAGGGGGTCCTTGCGCCGGGACCGCGGCGGCGGCGGCGGCGCGCGGCTCGGCTCGCTCGGCGGGGCGTCCCGTTCTTGCGGGGGGGCGGCGGCGGGCGGGGGGGCCGGTGGCTTCGGGGCGTCGAGGCCGAGGTCCGCCGCGCTGTAGGCCATCGTCCGAGAGAGGGCTCGCCGCCCCCGGCGCTCCTCCGACCGCGAGGCGGGGGGCGAGGAGGGGCGGGACAGCTCGAAGGGCGCCGGCTCCTCGCTCGGTGGCCGGGGAGCTCCGGCGCCGAGATCGGCGGCGTGGTAGGCGATCGTCTGGCTTGCCCTCCGCCGCTGGCTCTGGGCGCGGGCCTCCGGCGATGGGCCCGGCGGGGCGGCCGCCTCCGGCGAGAGCCGGTAGTGGCGATCCCGCTGCCGGTCGGCGATCAGCACCGAGCCCGACGGATCGACCTGAACCGACGCGCCCCGCGGGACGCCGGCGGGCTCCCCGATCGCTCGGCGCGCCAGGTTCAAGGCGCTCACCCAGTTCCCGGCCTCGACCGTCGTCTCCGATGCCGGCTCCGAGCGGCCCCCCTCGGACACGACGAGCTTCCAGCGTTTCGCGGCCAAGTCCTCTCCCGAGTCGCCCGGGTGCCCCACGATCAAGGCACGGGGCCGCGCGGCGGTCAAGCGAGCACCTGTGCGAACCCGTGCCCCGAAGTGGTAGAAACCGCCGAGACTCGTGTGGATCCTGGTGATCGGAGCGCCGGCGTGGGTGCGAGGCGCGGAGGGGGCGGCGGCCCTCCTGGAGGAGCTCGGCTGTCGAGTCCGGATCGCGGATCTCTGGGAGTCCCTCGAGGAGGACCCGGACCTGCGGGCCCGGGCCCCGACCGCGATCCTCGTCGAGGCCGGCGACCAGGTCGACGCGGGCCGCGCCGCGGTCCAGCGGCTGCGCGCGGTGCCGGCGCTGCGCGACGTCCCGCTGCTGCTCGCCTGCACTGTCGACGCCCTGCCCCGCGTGCGTCCCGACGAGCCCATCGACGACCTCGTGCTGATGCCCTATGTCCCGATCGAGCTGTACGCGCGGATCCGCCGCGCCGAGTGGCGGCGCAGCGACTTCGAGCATCAGGGCCGGCTGAAGCTCGGGCCGATCCTGATCGACCTCGCGGCCCACGAGGTGTCGGTGAACGGCCTGGGCGTGACGCTGACCCACCAGGAGTTCGCGCTGCTTCGGTTCCTGGCCGAGAACCGCGGGCGCGTCTTCAGCCGCCAGCAGCTCCTCGAGCGGGTGTGGGGGGTCAGCCACTACGCCGGAAGCCGCACCGTCGACATCCACGTTCGCCGGCTGCGCATGAAGCTCGGCAAGGATCTCGTGCCGATCGAGACGGTCCGGGGCGTCGGCTACAAGATGAAGCATCCATGAGCCTTCCCCTCTACATCGCGACCGGTGATCCCGCGGGCGTCGGCCCTTCGATCGCCCTCTGGGCCGTCGCGAGCCGGGCCGAGCAGGGTCCCTTCGTCCTCGTCGGGGACGGCGAGCGGCTCGCCGAGGAGGCCCGAGGTCTCGGCCTCGACGTCGGCAGCCAAGCCATCTCGATCCTCGACGTCGGGCGGGTGCCGGACCGCGTCGTCGACGCGCGGGCCCCGAGCGCGGAGGGCGGTCGAGCCCAGCTCGCCGCGCTCGAGCGCGCGGCCCGGGAGGTCCTCGCCGGTCGAGGTCGAGCGCTGGTGACCGGCCCGACGAGCAAGGCCGCGATCGAGCTCGCCGGGACGCCCTTCACCGGGCAGACCGAGCACCTCGCCCGGATGGCGGACCTGCCGGCCGACGCCGTGACCATGATGTTCCTCGGACCCAGGCTGCGCCTGGCGCTCGCCACCACCCACACGTCGCTGCGGAAGCTCCCCGACGCGGTGACCAAGGGCGCGGTCGAGCGGTCGATCCGCCACCTCGCGGCGGCCCTCGCTGCGCTGAGCCGCGACCGCCGCGAGGGCCTCCCGCGGATCGCGGTGACCGGCCTCAACCCGCACGCGGGCGAGGGCGGGCTCTTCGGCGACGAGGAGCGAACGGTGATCGGCCCGGCGATCGAGGCCTCGGCGGACGTCGACGCGATCCTCGAAGGTCCCCTCGGTGCGGAGACCGCCCTCCGCCTGGCGGCGGAGGCGACGGTGGACGGGGTCGTGGCGATGTTCCACGACCAGGCGACGATCGCCTCGAAGCTCCTCGACTGGGGGCGGGCCGTGAACGTGACCTGGGGCCTCCCGTTCCTGCGCACGAGCGTCGACCACGGCGTGGCCTACAGCGCGGCGGCCACGGGGCAGGCGGACCCGAGCGGGATGGGCGCGGCGCTGGACCTCGCGGCGGTCCTCACCGGGCCCCGCGGGCCGTGAGCAGCGCGTCGAGGACCGGGACAGACCTGGTCGTGCGCGGAGCCCGGGAGCACAACCTGCGCTCCGTCGACGTCCGCATCCCTCGCGGGTCCCTCACGGTGGTCACCGGACCGAGCGGCTCGGGCAAGAGCTCCCTCGCGTTCGACACGATCTACGCCGAGGGCCAGCGACGCTACGTCGAGTCCCTCAGCACCCGCGCCCGCCGCACCCTCGAGCAGCTCCCCGCGCCCGACGTCGACGCCATCGAGGGCCTCTCGCCAGCGATCGCGGTCCGCCAGGTGGCGGGAGCGCGGCACCCGCGGGCGACCGTCGGCACCACCACCGAGATCGACCACCACCTGAGGCTCCTGTTCGCCCGGGTCGGCGAGCCGCACTGTCCGCGTTGCGGACGCCGCCTCGAGGCGCTGACCGTCCCCGAGATGGTCGACCGGATCCTCGGCCTCGGGCCCGGCACCCGCCTCGCGGTCCAGGCGCCGCTCGGCGTCCTCGCCGGCGACGGTCTTCGGGACACCCTCCGCGACCTCGGCCGGGACGGCTTCGTCCGCGTCACCCTCGACGGAGAGCTGCGGGAGCTCGCCGACCTCGACGGGGGCGACGGGCATCGGGGCGAGGTCACCGGGCCTCACGACGTCGAGGTCCAGATCGACCGCCTGGCCCTGCGCGACGGCGTGCGACCGCGCCTCGCGGAGTCGCTCGAGCTCGCCCTCGCCCGGGCGGGCGGCCAGGTCCGGGTGGTGGTCCGGGGCGGCGATGCGCTGCTCCTGAGCGACACCTACCGGTGCCCCGAGCACGGACCGGTCCTCCAGCACCCCCTGCCCCCGCGCACGTTCAGCTTCAACAGCCCCGCGGGCGCCTGCCCGCGGTGCGGTGGCCTGGGCGAGGAGTCCGCCTTCGACCGCGCGCGGATCGTTGCCGACCCGTCCCGGTCGATCGCCGAGGGCGCGATCGCCCCGTGGGGCACACCGAGGGGCGTCTACCATCGGGCCCAGGTGAAGCGCCTGCAGGCGCACCTCGAGGTGGACCTCGCCTCCCCGTGGTCGGCGCTCGCCGAGCCGCTGCGCGAGACCGTGCTCGAGGGCGGCAACGGGTGGGAGGGGGTGCTCGCCGGCCTCGAGCGCCGGGCCCGGGAGATCGCGGAGCGCCGGGCTGCCAAGAACGAGGGCGAGGGCGAGGGCGAGGGCGTGGCCGAGGTCCTCGCCGAGGAGCTCGCGCGCTACGCGGACCGTCGCCCCTGCGCGGCGTGCGGCGGGGCGCGGCTGCGCCCCGAGGCCCTCGCGGTGACGGTCGGCGGGCGGAGCATCCGGGACGTGGCGGCGATGAGCCTGGGCGACGCTCGCGGGTTCCTCGCCGGGCTGGCCCTCGAGGGTGCCCGCGGCGAAATCGCCGAGCGGCTGCTCTCGGAGATCGACAAGCGCCTGGGCTTCCTGGCGGAGGTCGGGCTCGCCTACCTGAGCCTCGAGCGCCCGACGGCGACGCTCTCGGGAGGCGAGGCCCAGCGGATCCGCCTGGCCACCCGGATCGGCTCCGCCCTGGTCGGGGTGCTCTACGTCCTCGACGAGCCGTCCGTCGGGCTGCACCCCCGGGACAACGAGCGGCTGCTCGGGACGCTGCGCGCGCTGCGCGACATCGGGAGCACGGTGCTGGTCGTGGAGCACGACGCGGACACGATCCGTGCGGCGGACCACGTCATCGACATGGGCCCCGGCGCGGGGCGGCTCGGCGGCCGCATCATCGCCGAGGGCCCGCCCGACGCGATCCTGGGGCACCCCGAGAGCGCGACGGGGGCCTACCTCAGCGGGCGGAGAGGGCTCGCGACGCCGGCGCGGCGCCGCGCGCGCGGCACCCTGACGATCGAGGGGGCCACCACCCACAACCTCGAGGACGTCCGCGTCGACCTCCCTCTCGGGGTGATGACGTGCGTCACGGGGGTGAGCGGCAGCGGGAAGTCTTCCCTCGTGGTCGACACGCTGCTCCCCCTGCTGGAGGCTCACCTCCAGGGGCGGCCGGCCACGGTCCCGGGGCGCCTCGCGTCCGCGCCCGACCTCGACAAGGTGGTCGCCGTCGACCAAGGCCCGATCGGCCGCACGCCTCGGTCGAACCCCGCCACCTACCTCGGCGTGCTCGCGCGGCTGCGGGAGCTGTTCGCGTCCCTCCCCGAGGCGCGGGCCCGCGGCTACAAGGCCGGACGCTTCAGCTTCAACGCCAAGGGCGGCCGCTGCGAGGCGTGCACCGGCGACGGGGTGCGGCGCGTCCGGATGGACTTCCTCCCCGACGTGTTCGTCACCTGCGAGGTTTGCGGGGGAGCCCGGTACAACCGCGAGACCCTCGAGGTGCGCTACCGCGGCCTGAGCATCGCGGACGTCCTCGGCCTGAGCGTCGACGACGCGCTCGAGATGATGGAGGTGCTCCCCAAGATCGCTGCCGGGCTGCGCGCGATGCACGCGGTCGGGCTGGGTTACCTGACGCTCGGCCAGAGCGCGACGACGCTCTCCGGGGGGGAGGCCCAGCGGCTCAAGCTCGCGCGGGAGCTCGCGCGGCCCGACACCGGCCGGACGCTCTACGTCCTGGACGAGCCGACGACCGGGCTCCACTTCGTCGACGTCGAGGTGCTCCTGGCGAGCCTCGAGACGCTGATCGACCGCGGCAACACCGTCGTCCTGGTCGAGCACGACGTCGACGTCATCCGCCAGGCCGACCACGTGATCGACCTCGGGCCCGACGGCGGTGACGGCGGGGGGCGGGTCGTCGCGGTGGGCCCGCCGGAGGCGATCGCGGCCGAGCCCGCCTCGATCACGGGCCGCTACCTCGCCCGTCGCCTCGAGCAGCCCCGGGCGCGGGCGGAGCGCCCCTCGGCCCGGTCCGACGGCGAGGGACCGACCCTCCGTGAGGCGCGTCCGTCGGGCCGGCCGCGCTCCGGTCGCCCGACGGGCCGAGCGCGGCGGCGCCGGAAGCCGCTCTGAATGCGGGCCGCGACGCTCCTCCCCGCGCTCCTCGCCCCCGCGCTCCTCCTCGTCGCGGCGCCGGCCTCGGCGGCAGCTCAGCGCTCGGCGCTGCTCCTGCCGGATCGGCCCGCCTCGGGGCCGGCGGCCGAGGCCCGCGGCGGGGTCCTCGAGGTGCTGGCGGAGCGGGGGATACGGCTTCTGCCGACGCCGGAGGGCCCACCCTGCCGTGACCCGAGGTGCGCCCGCGCCCTGGCCGCGTCGACCGGCGCCGAGGTGGTGCTGCTCGTGGAGGTCGACGCCGGCGAGGTATCCGTCCGGGCGGCCTTCCTCGGCGGCGCGCTCCGCGCCCTGCGCGCCGAGGTGGGTGAGGGGGGTCCCGGTCCCGCGGCCGGGCTGCTCGTCGAGGAGCTGCTCGCGGCCGACCTCGCTCGGCCGCGCGGGTTCCTGGTCGTCCGCACGGTTCCGTCCGGCCTCCCGGTGAGCATCGACGGCCGCCCGGCGGGGCGAAGCCCCCTGCGCCGGATGGTCGCGCCGGGCCTCCACCGCGTGGGCACCGTCGCGCCCGCGGGCACGGAGCGCGCGGTCGAGGTCGAGGTGTGGTCGCGGCGCGAGGCGAGCGCGGTCCTCGACACGACGGCGACGCCTGCCGAAGGCGAGGGCGCGGCCCCCGAGGGCCGCGCAGCCCCCGTCACTCGCTCCGAGCCCAGCCCGTGGAACTACGTCCTCGCGGGTGGCCTCGCGCTAGGAGGCATCGGGGCCCTGATCAGCCCCCTGGCCACGCTGGCCCAGAACGGGAGGTGCGTCACGGAGATCCTCGACGTCGGCTGCACGGAGAAGGTGCGCTTCGGGGCCCGGAGCGCCGTCCTGCTCGCGGTCGGCTCGGCGCTCCTCGTCACGGGCGTGCTGATCGATGTCACTCTCCCCATCCGGATGGACGTCGTCGTGACCGAGACGGGCGGGGAGGTGCGGTGGCGAGGGCGCTTCTGATCCTCACGCTGATGTGGCTCCTCGTCGCGGGCGTCGCCTGCCGGGAGACGGTCCGCTGCCCCCCGGGGGAGATCTTCGACGAACACGGGCGGTGCATCCCGATCCCGGTCCTCGATGCCGGGTCCCGTGACGGGGGGCCCTGAGGCCTACCCACGTCACGGTGCGGCCGGGCCGATGGAGGCCATCCCGCGGATCGGTGCCCACGCGGTGACCGTGACCCCGGCGCCGACCAGCACCGCGCCCACTCCGACCAGCGTCGCGCTTCGCGGGCCGAAGCGGACACGGGACAGGCACGGGTCAGCGGCGTTGGCGCACTGGCCTTCGCGGGCCCAGGTCACCAGCGGCGGGATGAGCGCCAGCGTGGCGGCGAGGAGCAGGCCGGCCCCGAGGACGTAGGACGCGGGGTGGGCTCGGCCGCGCACGGCGGCCCGGGCGGGGATGCGGGTCACCGCGCCGGCCGCGACGTCCACCTGCGCCTCCCGCGCCCCGAGCCGGAGGCGGTAGCGGCCCGCGGGCAGGAGCAGACGGCGCGGTGCGCGGCCGAGGGTGGCTCCGTCGATCGCCACCGGCAGGCCCGGCGGCCCCTCCACGGTCACCACGCCCTCCTGCGCGGCGCGCAGCCGCGCGAGGGCGCCGTCGAGCGCCTCGCGCGCCGTGGCCTCGACGTCGAGCCGCACCGGCGCGTCGGCGCTCGCGGCGACGTCGCCGCGGAGGGCCACCACCCATACCGCGAGCGGCCGCTCTCCATGCATGACCAACCCGCTGGTCACGACGACGGCGGCCCCGGTCGTCGTCATGATCCGGGCCGCGCACTCGGCCTCGCGGCAGGGCGCTCCGCGGGGAGCGTCGGGCCCGGCCACGACGTCCTCGACCACCTCGAACCCCAGCTCCGTGAGGCGGCGTCGGAGCGGACGACGAAGCGCCGCGGCGCCCGCGTCGAGGAGCAGCGCCGCCCGCTCCGGTCCCTGCGCCCCCGGCTCCCGTGCCCCGGGCTCCTGTGCCTGTCCGCGGACGGGCGCGCCGGCGGAGATCACGCCGAGCAAGAGGGCGAGGCCTCCCGCCACCCGGTAGCCGCCCCCGCCGAGCCGCGACATCCGGCTCGAGGGATAGCAGAGCCGGGGCGGCGCGCCGACGCGGGATCCTCCTACGCCGGCATCAGCGCGGGGAGGTCGAGGGCCGCACCCTGGCCCGCGAACGCGGGGGCCTTGTGGGCCAGGGCCTCGGCCAGGTGGTCGAGGAAGGCGCGGATCCGGGCGGTCCCCCGCAGCTGGCGGTCGGTCAGGAGCCAGAGGTCCATGCCGAAGCCCTCCTCGATCGGCCTCAGCCGCCGCAGCTTCGGATCGGCATCGCCGAGCGCGCACGCGAGGAACCCTACCCCCAGACCGGCCCGGACCGCGGACACCAGCGATACCGTGGAGTCGACGCGGGCGGCGATCGGGGCGTGGGGCACGTGTCGGCGGATCCACGCCTGCTCCAGCGCCGCGTCCGCGGCGTCGTCCCAGCAGACCCAGGGCAGCGTGGCGAGGTCGGCCCCCCCTTCGGCGAGGCAGGCCGCGCCGTAGACCGCGAACTCGAGGCGGCCGACCCGCCGGCCGACCAGATGCTCCGGGGGGCCGTTGGAGGCGCGGAGCGCGACGTCCGCCTCCCGCCGGCTCAGATCCCGGGGCGCGAAGTCGGCCGAGACCTCCAGCTCCACCTGCGGGAAGCGCCGCCGGAACCGGCTCAGGTCGTCCGCCAGGATCCAGATGAAGGCGTCGATGCTCGTGAAGCGGACCACGCCTCGCAGCTCCGCGTCCCGGCCCAGGATGCGGCCTTCGAGGGCGAGGATGTCCTCCTCGACGCGCTCCGCCACCTCGATCAGGTCGCGCCCGGCGGGGGTCGGGACGTAGCCCGCGCTCCCGCGGTCGAAGAGGCGCACCCCGAGCTGTTCGGCCAGAGCGCCGAGCCGGCGGCTCACCGTGCTGTGGTTGACGCCCAGCTGGCTCGCGGCCCGGGACAGCGTGCCCCCGCGCGCCACGGCGAGGACATAGCGGAGGTCGTCCCAGAGCACCGAGCGATCCTGGGCGCCGAGGGCCGGCGCGCCAATATCACCAGACGGTGACGATGCTCCAGATCACCAGCCCGACCAGCAGCAGGAGCACCACCACGATCGCCCCCAGGACCATCACGAGCGGTCCGTCGCTCGGGGGCGGGGCGAGGCTGCGCCGACGCCGCTCCTGCGAGGCCGGGAGAACCTCCGTGGCCGAGTTGCGCTCGCCCCCGACGGGGCCTGCTGCGGCGGCCCGTCGCGCGTCCTCGGGGGCGGCGCCCCGGCGTCGGGCGGCCCCGTCCGCGCCCAGCACCTCGAGCTGCAGGCTCCGCGAGAGCTCCACGCTGGGCTCCTCCGCCGGGGTCTCGGGACGGGGTGGCGTCTCGGCGACGCCGAGCCCGCGCTTCGTCGGCACGGCCGCGCGGAGCGCCTCGGGCCGTGGGCCGCCGTCCTGGCCGCGTGCAGGGAAGCCCCGGAGTGTCCGGGGCGACCCGTAGGTCGGTGCGGCGTCCGGCTTGTCCCGCTCCGCCATGGAACATGGAAGGTAGCGGGAGTCCGACCCCTCCGCCCGTCCCGCGACGGGGACGATCGTGCCATGCTGGGCGGGTGGAGGCGATCCGGGAGCGCGCCCTGACGGTGCTGGTCGACGAGTCCTTCAACCGGCATCACGCGCCCGAGCCGCACCCGGAGCGACCCGAGCGCCTCGCGGCGGCCCGGAGCGGCCTCGCCCTCGCCCAGGATCCCTCCTGCTGGCGAACCCTCGAGGCGGAGGCCGCCTCGGCGGAGGCGCTGCGGCAGCTGCACGACCCGGGTTACGTCACCCGCCTCGAGGAGGTGCTGCAGGAGGGCCGCTTCGGCTACGTCGACGGAGACACCTTCTTCAGCCCCGGGACGTACGAAGCGGCGTGGCGCGCCGCGGGTGGTGCTCTGCGCCTCGGCCGCGCGCTGGCCGAGGGGCACGCGGAGCGCGCGGTGGCGCTGGTCCGGCCTCCCGGCCACCACGCGGAAGCCGACCGGCCGATGGGCTTCTGCTTCCTCAACCACGTCGCCCTCGCGGCGCAGGCCGCGCTGAACGCCGGCGCCCGGAGGGTCGCGATCGTCGACTGGGACGTCCACCACGGCAACGGCACCCAGCATCTATTCGACGAGGACCCGCGGGTGCTGTTCGCCAGCGTCCACGAGTGGCCCCTGTTCCCCGGGACCGGCCGGCCGACGGAGGTGGGCCGCGGCCCGGGCCTCGGCACGACGATCAACGTCGCGCTCCCCGCGGGCTCGGGGGACGAGGAGTACGCCCACGCCTTCCGCCAGGCGGTGCTCCCGAGCGTTCGGGATCACGAGCCCGACGTGATCCTCGTCAGCGCGGGCTACGACGCCCACGCCCGCGACCCGCTCGCGCGGCAGGAGGCGAGCTCGCTCCTCTTCGGGGCCCTGACGTCCGCGCTGGTCGCGATCGCGGAGGACCAGGGGCACGGGAGGGTCGGGGCGGTGCTGGAGGGGGGCTACGACCTCCGAGCGTTGGAGGACAGCGTCCGGGCCACCGGCGAGGCGCTCCTCGGCGCGAGGGTCGACCTGCCGGAGGACCGCCCCGCCGGCGCTGCGCTGGCCGCCGTGGCCCAGACGGTGGCGGCGCACCGGCGGCACGGGCTGTGGGCCCGCGAGGACCGCCTGTTCTGATCGCCTCGCCGCCCTTCGCGTCGGCCGGGCGGCGCAGCCCCACGAGAGGCGACTCTCAGCGCGGGGGCCGGACCGTGGCCGGCCCCTCCTCCTCCACGGTCAGGCGCTCCGTGCCGACCGCCCGTCCTTCGACGAACCAGAGGATCACCCCGAGCACGCCGAGCCCGATCGCGGACCCCAGGGCGACGTCGCTGAAGGCGGCGAAGGTCCGGGCGTCGGCCCGGTCGTCCTGCGGGAGGCTGACGGCGTGGATCCCCAGGCCGATCGCGGTGCCGAGCGCCGCGGCGGCGAGGCCCCAGGCCACCCACGCCCACACGCGACCGCGTCGGATCGATCGGTAGCGCGTGGCGGGCTCGAGATCGCCGAATGCGGCCGTGGTCACGCCGGCCTCCAGGCTGACCTCGGAGCGGAACGGGATGTAGCCGTCTCGCCGCAGCTCCAGCCGGTGTCGACCGGGGCCGAGCCGGCGCTCTTCCTCGGCGGGAGATCGGCCGACCCGGTCACCGTCGAGCTCGATCTGCGCCCCCTCCCGATTGACCCGCACCACGAGGATGCCCTCGGTCGGGTGCTCCCGGGCCGACCGCCGCGCCTGCTCGGCCTGCTCCCGCAGAGAGGTGACGTGGGCCTCGATCCGGGCGCGGTCGGGAGGGTCCACCCGGTCCCGGAGGTAGCGCCCGTAGTAGTCGATCGCGCGGTCGAGGTAGTCGGCCCGCTGGATGCCGGCGGTGCCTCGCGCGAGCTCCTCGTACGACCGCGCGATGTTGAAGCTCAGGTCGGCGCTCGGGACCAGGCTGGCCGCGAGCTCGAAGCGCCGGATCGCCTCGCGGTAGAGGTGCTCGCGAAAGCGCTCGAGCCCGAGCTGGAACTGCGCTCGCGCTTCGCGGGCCACGGACGCGGGGTCCTCCTCCGTCCGCTCTCCCTCGGCCTCCGCCCCCGGCTCGGCCTCGGCGTCGCCCGGGGGCTGGGCGTGGGCGGGCGGGGGTCGGAGCGCGACCCCCACCAGCGCCCCGCCGGCCGCCACGAGGGTCATGGCCAGGAATGCCCGCTTCGGCCTCACCATTCGGCACACTACGGGGCGTACGGGCGCGCGGTCCAGGTCCTGGACCCGCGCGCGTGCCCACGGAGAGCGAGAGGAAGGCTGAGATGGCACGTGGACGACACTGGCCGCTCCGGACCGCGGGCGTTCTCGCGGCCGCGGTCGGCCTGCTCATGGGGACGGCGTCCCCGGCGCCGGCCCAGGACCCCAGCGACCCCTTCGCCCCCCTGCGGCGATTGACGGGGAACCCGGTGACCGTGCCGCCAAGGGCCCTGGCGGTGATCCCGGAGCGGCACGCGGGGCGCCATCTCCGGGTGATCGACGTGCTCGAGAGCGTCGATCCTCAGTTCGACGACCTGGCGCGCGGCTTCGGCCTCAGCCACGAGCTCGCGATCCAGCTACGCCTCCGCGAAGCCCACATCCCGATCTTCGTCGCGAAGACGGAGGCCTCGATCTCGACCGTGCTCCAGCTCCGGCTCGGCTCCACGGTCGAGGTCCGTGGCGTCCTGATCGCGCGGGGAGGCCGCTACCTCTTCCTCGCGTCCGAGGTGCGCCCGAGCAACGGCGCGGGTCGGGGCCGGCGGGGTCGGTGAGCCTCGCCTGGCGGATCGTGTGTGACGACGCCGAGCTCGCCGTCGACGGGGCTCGGGTCGCCTCCCGGATCGGCCTGGCCGCGGAGCCGGCGCTCGCCGAGGACGCGCTGAGCGAGGCGATCCGGGCGCTCTCGGTCTCCGACGCCCCCCGCCCGGCCCTGCTGCTCGCCCGGCCGCCGCGGCCCACCGACCTCGCCCGCCTCGCGGCGGCGGCGGGCCGGGCTCGCCGAACGGTACCGATCGGTATCGTGGCGGAGGCCCGCGCGTCCGCCGACACGATCCAGGTGGCTGGCGACCTCGGGCTGCCCGCGGTGGGTGAGGTCGCGCCACTGCTCGCGCTGGCCGGGCTTCTCGGCGCCGCGGCCCGCCGGCCGTGGCTCGCCTCGACCCGCGCCCTCACGCCGCTCGAGCGCGTACGCCTCGCGGATCCGTCGGGCCCGGGGCGGCGCTCGGGCGGCGGACGCCTCGGCCGTGCTCACGACGGGCTGCTGACCTGGTCGGACAAGGACACGGCCGAGGTCGTGCTCGGCGAGCCGGCTCCGGTCGGCGAGGCGCTGCGCGCGCTCCGGGCGGCGGCGGGCGCGACCCCGCCGAGCCGCGCGGTGCTCGAGGGCGTGGACCGCGCCGCGACCGAGGAGGTGCTGTTCGGGCCTCCCCGCGCCCTGAGCGACCCGGCCAGCAAGGCCGCCCTCGATCCCTACGGCCTGCCTCTGCCGCTGGAGGAGCTCTGCACGAGCCCGTCCCGCGCCGCCGCCGAGGCGTCCCGGCTGGGCTACCCGGTGCGGATCGCTCTCGCGAGCCCGGACCTCCGCCTCTGGGACCACCCCGACCTCGCGGTCGACGGCGTGGCGAGCGCGGCGCAGGTGCGCGAGGTCTATCGGCAGAGCGTCGCGCTGGCCGCCGAGCGGGCGCCCGAGGCCCGGGTGCTCGGGGTGACGGTCACCGCGACGATCCAGGCCGACGCGTGGCTCCGGGTCTGGGCGGAGCCGATGGGGGACGACCGGGTCCTCGCCGGGATCGGCTTCGCCGACCCTCACGGGCGCGCGAGCGAGGACGCCACGCGGACGGTGCTCCCCGCGAACGAGGAGACCGTGGACCGCGTCCTCGGCCGGCTGGCCGGCGCGCCGCTGCTGCTCGGCGGCCCGCCCGCACGGCGCCGGGCCACGGTCGCGGCGATCGCCGACGCTCTGCTCCGCCTATCGGCCTTCGTGAACGACCTGCGGGCGGAGGTCCGACGCGTCGACCTCCACCCGCTGGTGGTTCTGGTGGGTGGTGCGGTGGAGGTCCGGGAGGCCTGCGTCACGGTCGGCGACGCCTACCTCCGGTCCCTCGAGGCGCCCGCCCAGCGCCCGGGCTAGGCGGGCCGGGCCCCTCGACCGGGGCGCGCCGGTCCGCCGGCGCGCTGGACCGGAGGCCGGTCCATGGGCCCGGCCGGGGGCAGCTCAGCGCTGCAGACCTCGCTGGTTCGGGAGGCACTCACCGTTGATGCACTCGTGGCCGGCCGGGCAGCCGCTCTGCGTCGCCCCGGAGTCGTCCGGGTAGCTGCAGGAGCCGGGGAACGGAGGCAAGCCGGCGATGAAAGCCACGCCGAAGTACAAGAGGACCAGCACGCCCACGATGATCGCGCCTTTCACGATCGGACTGGCATCTTCCCAGAAGGACATCTGTCCGCCTCCTTGCTCGAAGTCGTCGGAAGACTACGGAATCGTCTTCGCTCGGGTCAACAGGTACGTCGGTTTACAGGGGAAATGTTGAGTCTTGCTGCAACCGGAGTGTCTCACCTGTCTCGTACGGAGGCAGGATGTCCGGCCTGAAGCAGATCGGCGAGGGACTGGAGGTCCCCTGGAGCGGGGTCCACGAACGGCAGCATGTAGGCGCTTGGAACCCGCCGGTCGGCTCGCGCGAGGAAGCCGGCCTGGGCCCGGGCGCGCTCGCGGTTGTCGGCGCGGCGCTCCTCGCGTAGCGCCCGCGCGGCCCGGAGGACCTCCGCGACCGCCCGCGGCTCCTCCGCGAGCCCGAGGCGCGTCGTGACGCCGGCGGGGTCGAGCGGCGGCGCGGTCGCGAGCGGACCTCCGTCGACCCCCGGGTGATACGACCGGTTCAGGATCACGGCGGCGAGGTCGACCCCGCGCTCCTCGAGGCCGTCCCGGAGGAACGCCGCGTCCGCGAGCGGGACCGCCTCCGGCGCGGTGACGAGGATGAAGGACGTGTCCGGCGCCCGGAGCTCGGCTCGCATCCGCTCCGCACGCTCCACGAAGCCGGGGCGCAGATCGAGGAACGCGTCGAAGAAGGCGGCCAGCTCCTCGACGAGCTCCGACCCGGCGAGGAGCCCGAACAGGCGAAGGGCGACCGCGCTCCCGGTCTCCTTGAGCCACGTCCCGCTCCGGCTGCCGCGGCTCCGGCCGACGAACGCCCTCAGGACGCGCTCATCGAGGAAGCGCGTCAGGCGTCCCGGCGCGTCCAGGATCTCCAGGGCGTTCCGGGTCGGGGGGGTGGCGAGCACCACGAGGTCGTGCTCCTCGGCGGCGAGGGTGCGGTGGAGCCGCTCCATCGCGACGTAAGCATGGGAGCGGGCCATGCTCTGGCGGAAGCTGCGGTAGACGCGGTTGTCGAGGATGCGCTGACGGGCCTCCTCGTCGTCCTCGGTCACCTGGGCGATCAGCGTGTCGTAGCTCGACGGGGTGTCGATCATCGCCGCGTCGAGGCGGTCCTCGAGGGGGCCCGGCACCGGCCGCAGCTGGTCGTCGAGGCCGCCCTGTCCGAGCGCGTCGGCCAACCGCTTCGCGGGGTCGATCGTCAGGAGCGCCACCCGTCGGCCCCGCTGCGCCGCGGTCACCGCGAGGGCCGCGGCGACCGTCGTCTTGCCGACCCCGCCGGGCCCCACGCACACGAGGAGCCGCGGCTCGTCGAGCAGCGGGGCCTCGATCGCCCCGCTCACGGCGACCCGCCGGCGGCCAGGCCGAGCGCGGCCAGGTCGTCGAGGCCGAGGGGCCCGGGGCCGAGGTCGGGGAGGGTCCGGCGGGGCAGCGGCAGGGCGTCGAGCCGCGCGATCTGCGCCCGGCGTCGCGTGTCGGCGCGGCAGGCGGCGGACAGGAGCGCGAGGTCCTCCCGCACGTCGGGCGGGCACCGGTCCCGCGCGGCGAGCACCGCGTCGAGGACCGGGTGGAGCGGGGCGGGCAGGCTCGGGGCGGGGCACCGGTTGAGGAACACGGTCCCGAGCGGGACGTCGGGGTGGTGCGCCGCGAGCCGCTCGTGGAGCTCGAGGGTCTCCTGGACCGGGAGGCGACCCGGCAGCGTCACGAGGTGGAGGCGGGTGCGCTCCCGGTCCGTCAGGAGCGTGCTGAAGGCGTCGAGGAGCCGCCGCAGCGGACCGCTCGGCACGAGGCCCTCGAAGACCTGGGGCAGCGTCAGGAACATCAGCGCGTGACCGGTCGCGTCGAAGTCCAGAAGGACCGGGTGGAAGCGGGGGCGCTCCTCGCCCCCCTCCGCGAGCAGCGTCTCGAGGCGGTCCAGGGTGAGGACCTCGCTGACCGCGGGTGCCGCGTAGAAGAAGCGCTGGAGCGAGCGGCTCGCCGCGATCCGACGGGCGAGGGGCGCGACGGGGACGTGCTTCTGCACGTAGTCGGCGAGGGCTCGCTCGAGGTCGATGTTCGCGGCGTGGACCCCCGGCGCGACCTCGGTGGGCTCGTAGTCGACGGACGGCCGCCCGAGGATCGCGGCCATCGAGGCCCGGTGCCCGAGCTCGACGACCAGCGGGCGCATCCCCCGGCGCGCGGCTTCGAGGGCGAGCGCGGCGACCAGGGTGCTCTTGCCAACCCCGCCCTTTCCGGTGAACAGCGAGAGCCGGTACGCCAGGGGCTCGGGGGCGGGCACGGTCGGGAGGTAGCGCGGGCCGATCGGTCGCGCCACGCCGGCCCGAGGCGGCCGACGAGCTGGGCTCGGTCGCGTCGACCCGAAACCGGTCTACGCTCGCCCCGTGAGAGCCTGGCTCCAGGCGGCGCGCCCCCTCGCCCACGCCAACATCGCACCGGCCCTCGTGTTCGGGCAGGCGCTGGCCTTCGTGCAGGGGCGCGGCTTCGATCTCGGGCTGGCCGTCCTGATCCACGCCTTCGGGGTCCTCGACCACCTCTTCATCGTGTTCGCCAACGACGTGGCCGACCGGGAGGTGGACGCGCTGAACGAGACCGCGACGGTGTTCAGCGGGGGCAGCCGGGTCCTGATCGAGGGCAAGCTCAGCCCGCGCGCCCTCGGCCTCGCCGCCGCCGTGGCGGGCGCCGGGCTCTTCGCGCTCAGCGCGATGGCTGCCGTGCTGTTCGACCGCCTCTGGCTGGTCGCCTTCGCCGCCTGCGCTCTCCTTCTGCTCTACGTCTACAGCTTCCCGCCGCTGCGCCTGTCCTACCGGGGCTTCGGCGAGGTCGCGCAGGGGCTGGGCGTCGGCGTGGTCCTGCCGCTGGTCGGCTACTACGGGCAGGCGGGCGACCTGACCGACCTGCCCTGGAGGACCCTGGCCCCGCTGTTCCTCCTGTCCTTCGTGGGCAACATCGTCACCGCGCTCCCGGACACGCCGTCGGACGCCGCGGGCGGCAAGCGCACGTGGCCGGTCCAGCGGGGGCAGGCGAGGGCGCGGCGGGACGCCGTCGTGCTCGTGGGGGCCGCGCTGCTGATCGCGGCGGCGGTGGGACCGGCCCCGTCGCCCGCGTGGCTGGGCGCCGCCTTCGGCCTGCCGACGCTGTTCCTGGTCACGAGCCTGCGCTGGCTGCGGCGCGGGGACGCGGGGACGCCCGCGTGCGCGCGCTTCGTCTTCTTCCTGGGCGGGGCGATCGCGTTGACGCCGCTCAGCTGGGCGACCGCCCTGGTGCTCCGTCGCCTCGCTCCGGCGGCGCTCGGCGCGGGCTGAGGGCGCGGGCTCGAGCCTCTCGCTCCTCGGCGAAGGGCAGGTCCCAGCGGGGGCGGGCGTCGAGGCGCCAGGCCTCGACGGGGACCAGCCCCGCCCGGGCGAGCTCCCGGTGCAGAGGCGCCTCCTCGTCGGGGTCCCGGGAGAAGGGGAAGGGGTTGCGGGACCCCCGGCCCTCGAGTTGCGGGTAGGTCGCGTCGTCCCGGTCGATCAGCCGTAGGAGCTCCTCGCCCCGGCCGTGGAGCCGGCGGAGGAACGCGCGATCGAAGGGGCCGATGGCGGCGCGGGGGGCGGGCTCGGCCGCGACCCACTTGGCCCAGTCGAAGCCGTAGAGGAAGTCGTGGAGGTAGCGGAAGCGGATCGGGGTGCGGCGGCCGAAGCGCGCGAACAGCGCCACGACGAGATCGAAGGAGGCCCGGAGCCCGGCCGCGTCTTCGGCCTCCCGGAGCAGCGCGGCCGCGAGGTGATCGAAGTCCCAGAACAGGTTCTCCGGGTAGTGGAGCAGCGTGCCCTCGCCGAGCCGGCGGAGGCCGGCCGCGAGGGCGCCCGGGCCGTCGGCGCCGCGGTCGGCGGCGCGGGCCTGGAGCCGCTCGGCGAGCACGGCGAACGGCGTGGGTGCCGGTGCGTCGGGCGCGAGGGAAAGGTGCGTCCGCGCCTCCCTCGTGATCCGCGCGTCCAGGGCGCGTAGCCGGTCGACGCCCCTCACCGCCGACCCAGGACGAGGTGCCAGTACGTGAGGAGAAGGGCCGCCACCATCGCGCCGCGCCAGATCGCGTGGTGGAGGTGCGCCTTGTACGCGCGCTGCGCGTCGAAGGCATCGGTCCGGGCGCGCGGGCTCGCGCGGCGCAGCGCGAGGCCGTGCGCGACGACCACCGAGCCCGCCCCCGCGCCGAGCCACCACGGCAGGGGGCTCACGAGCGGGAGCCCGCTCCACAGCAGCGCACCCAGGAACGTGAGCCGCTCGACCGCCCGGCGCGCCGCGCGGTTCCCGAAGAGGGTGACGAACGTCCGCTTGCCGCCGCGCCGGTCCGAGCGCTCGTCCGCGAGCCCGCTCGCGATCGCGCTCGCGAGGCTGAGGCTCGCGAAGCCCGGCAGGAGCGCGAAGCCGGTCACCCGGCCTCCGCCGCCCTGGACGTAGGCGGACAGGACCGGGAGCAGCACCCCGACCCCGAGCATCTCGAGGAGCTCGCCGCCGCCGCGGTAGTTGAGGCGGAGCGGCGGTAGCGTGTAGGCGACGAAGGTCAGGAGCGCGACGAGGCCGAGGACGCCGAAGGCCGGACGATCGAGGACGACCCCGCCGACCGTCGCGACCGCCATCGCGGCCAGCCCGGCCCCGGCCCCGGCCAGCAGGAGCTGGTAGGCGGGGAGGATCCGGTCCGGGATCGTCTTGGGGCTGCAGCCCCGCGGGAACATCCGCCGCTTGACCGCGTCGACCTTCCGGTCGCCCACGTCATTGAGGAACACCACGAAGAGAAGGTCGCAGACCGTGAACGCCAGGCCGAAGGCGAACGCGAGGAGGGAAGGTCCGCCTCCCGCGCCGAGCCCGATCGCCTGGCCGAGGAGGAAGGGGACGAGGAGCTTCGGCCAGCTATCGACCTTCGCGGCGTAGATCCAGCGTTCCCGGAGGCTCCGCTCAGCGGTCACGGCGGCAGTCTAGGGTCTCCGACGGCGCCGTGCCGGTCACCGCCCGGGTGCCCGATGCCTCAAAAGAGCGGCGCCAGCACCAGCGTCACGATCACGTAGGCGGCAGCGGCGGCGGCGCCGAAGGCGAGCGCGGCGGCGAGCAGGGTCCACGCGAGGACCGCGCGCCGGCCCGGGGCCGACGCGCCCCGCTGCTCGGGCCCGGGCCGGGCGTGGGCCGCCTGGCCGAGGGCGCGCGCCGTCGTCGGGGCGTCCCCGTCGTCCGGCGGGGGGAGCGGCTCGGTGCGCTCGACGGACGGCTCCCGCGTCAGCGTCGCGGCCGATGGGGAGGCGACCCGCACCTCCGGGAACGACGACGACGCCCCAGCGGGCGGCCCGCCAGCGAGCACGGTGGGGCCGGTCGGCGAGATGGGCCGGCGGGCGGTGACCCGCTCGGCCAGCGCCTGGACCATCGAGCCGAGCCGCCGGGACGCGGTCGGCCGCGGCGCCACGGGCACCAGGGCTTCGAGCAGCGCGGCGGCGTCGCCGAGGCGGTCGGCGGGCTCGGGCCGGATCAGCCGCTCGACCACGTCGCGCAGGGCGACCGGCGCGTCGGGGGCGAGCTTCGCGAGCGGAGCGTGGTGGCCGTCGCGGGCGTGCTGCAGGGTCTCGAGGTCGGTGCGTCCCTGGTAGGGCCGCCGGCCGGCGAGGGCTTCGAAGAGCACCACGCCGAGCGCGTAGAGATCGCTCCGGGCGTCGAGGGTCCCGGCGAGCGCGTACTCCGGGGCCATGTAGGGCACCTTGCCCTTCACGACCCCCGACGCCGTCCGGCCCTTGTCGCCCAGGGCGCGGGCGATGCCGAAGTCGCTCAGGTAGACCTCGCCGGCCCGGCTCAGAAGCACGTTGGACGGGCTGACGTCGCGATGGATCACCGCCGGTCGGCGCCGCTCGGGCCGGTGAGCGAAGTCGAGGGCCCTCGCGATCTCCGTCGCGATCAGCGCGGTCAGCTCCGCGTCGAGGCTCCGTCCGTCGTCGCGGAGACGGTGCAGGAGGCGACGGAGGTCCATCCCGTCGATCAGCTCGAAGGCGAGGTAGGGAGCGCCCGCGACGACCCCGAAGTCGACCACCTGGGTGATGTTCCCGTGGCGCAGCTGCGCCGCCAGGCGAGCCTCGTCCATGAACTGCCCCACGAAGTCCGGGTCGGTCTGGAGGGTCGGGAGGATCCGCTTGACGCAGACCTCCTGCTCGAAGCCCCCGGGGCCCCGCCGCAGCGCGAGGAAGGTCTCGGCCATGCCGCCCGTGCCCAGGCGATCGACGAGCTCGAAGGGGCCGAACGTTCCGAGCGACATCCGCGCCTGATGCTACATCGCGGCCGTGCGTGAGCTCCCGACCCACTTCCCGACCCGTGCCCACCTGCTGGTGTGCACGGGGCCCCGCTGCCGGGAGCGGGGCGCGGGCCCGCTGTTCGAGCGCCTCTGGCAGGACCTCGAGCAGCGGCGCATCGCCTACTACCGCTCCGGCGGCAACGTGCGGCTCACGAGCTCCGGCTGCCAGGGCGGCTGCTCCTTCGGGCCCAACGCGCTCGCCTACGCGCGCGGGGAGGACGGCCGCCTCCGGGAGGCCTGGTACGCACGGCAGGATCTGGCGTCGCTGACGCGGCTCGCGGAGGCGCTGCAGGACGGAGCGCCGCTGCCTGCGCACGGCCGCTACGACGATCCCGAGAGGTGAGCGCGCGGCGCGAGGGCCGGCGCAGGCCCCTGCCGGCCACGCCGTGCGGCCGAGCTCACCCCGGCAGGTGCTGGTCGAGGTCCTCCCAGAGGTCCTCCACGTCCTCGATCCCGACGCTCAGCCGGAGCAGGCCCTCGCCGATGCCTGCCGCCGCGCGCTGCTCGGCCGTCCAGCTCGCGTGCGTGGTGCTCGCCGGGTGGGTGAGCAAGCTGCGCACATCGCCGAGGCTGACCGCCCGGTGGATCAGCCCGACCGTGTCGTAGAGCCGCGCTCCCGCGTCGCGGCCGCCCCGCACCTCGAAGGCGACCAGCGCGCCGAAGCCGCGCGTCATCTGGCGCCGGGCGGCGTCGTGGCCCGCGTGATCGGGGAGGCCGGGGTAGTGGACGCGCTCGACCCGCGGGTCCTCGTGGAGCCGCTGGGCGAGGGTCAGCGCGTTGGCGCTCGCCCGGGCCATGCGCACCGAGAGCGTGCGGACGCCGCGCGACAGGAGCATCGCGGAGAGCGGCGCGAGGGCTCCGCCGTAGGTCCGGACCCCCAGGCGGCGGATCTCCGCCACCTGCCGCTCCGCGCCGGCGACCACGCCGCCCACGGCGTCCCCGTGGCCGCAGAGGCCCTTGGTGGCCGAGTGGATCACGAGGTGCGCGCCGTGACGTAGCGGCTGCTGGTGGTAGGGGGTCGCGAACGTGGAGTCGACGGCTACGGTGGCGGGGTGGTCGCCGAGGGCTGTCGTGACGGCAGCGAGGTCGGTGATCGCGAGCGTCGGGTTGGCCGGGGTCTCGAGGTGGACGAGGCGCGTCTCGGGACGCAGGGCCGAGGCGACCTCCGCAGGGTCGGCGGGGTCGACGAAGGTGCCCTCGACGCCGGTCCGGGCCAGCGGCCCGCGCAGCAGGACGGCGGTCTCGGCGTAGATGCGCGACGCGCTGACGATGTGGTCCCCGGCCGAGGTGAGGCCCCCGAGCACGGCGTGGATCGCGGCCATCCCGCTCCCGAACGCCGCGGCGTCCTCCGCGCCCTCGAGGGCCGCGATCTTCCGCTCGAAGGCCTCGACGGTCGGGTTGCGCCAGCGGCTATAGACCCAGCCGTCCTGCTCGCCCCGGAACACCGCGGCGGCGGTGTCGGCGCTCGCGAAGGCGAACGCGCTCGAGAGCACGACCGGCGCGTCGAGAGCGCCGGTGGCGGGATCGGGCTCGTCACCGGCGTGGACGGCCTGGGTGTCGGGGCGCAGAGCGGTCATGGGGCGCAGCGTAGCCCCGTGGAGCGAGGGGTCCGACCCCCCGGGATGGGCCAAACCGTCGATCCCGCTCCGCCCGCGCCCGGTAGCTGCGTCAGCGCGGCCGGAACGCGAGCACCTGCACGACGCTCGATCTCGCGGGCGATGACCAGCTCGAGAGCGGAGCCCGACCTCCGACTGGTCGAGGGCCGTGGCCGGACCGAGGCCGGCGACGCCGGCGAGGCCGAGCGCGTTTCGCCCCTCGCCGGCGCCGAGGCACAGCGCCGGCCCGGCCCGTCCACGTCCACCCCGCCCTGCTACGCTCCCCGTCCCATGGACCTCGAGGGCGCCACCGTCGCCATCACGGGCATCGGGGGCTTCATCGGCCGGCGGGCGGCCGTGCGCTTCCGGGAGCGCGGCCTGACCGTGCGCGGCCTCGAGGTCGACGAGCGCGCCCGGGCGCCTCTCCTCGACCAGGGCTGGGACGTGCGCGCGGGTGACGTGACCGATCGTTCCGCGGTCCGCCCGTTCGTCGAGGGCGCGGACGTCGTCCTGCACGCGGCCGCTCTCGTCCGCGAGGACGGTCCGCGGAGGCTCTTCGAGCACGTCAACGTCGGGGGCACCCGCGTCGTCGCCCAGGCCTGCGCGGCGGCCGGCGTGGCCCGCCTCGTCCACTTGAGCTCCGTGATGGTGTACGGCTTCGATTACCCGCCGGCGGTCGACGAGGAAGGTCCGTTCCCGGCGCTCCTGACCAACCCCTACTGCGCCACGAAGCTCAAGAGCGAGGGGGTGGCCCTCGCGGTCGACGGCGACGGCACCGGGGTGGTCGTGCTCCGGCCCGGCGACGTGTACGGCCCCGGCTCCGAGCCGTGGGTCGAGCGCCCGATCCGGCTGATGCGCCAGGGGCTGTTCGTGCTTCCGGACGAGGGCCAGGGGGTGATCAACCACCTCCACGTCGACAACCTGATCGACGCGGTCTTCCTCGCCCTCGAGGGCGACGTGCTGAGCGTGCCGATCAACGTGACGGACGGGGTGGCGACCTCGTGCCGCGAGTACTTCACGCGCCTCGCGGCCTGGGCGGGCCTGCCGCCGCCTCCCCACGCGCCGAGCGCGTTGCTCCGCCCTGCCTTCGGCGCGCTCAGCCTCGGCGCCCGGCTCCTGCGCCGGGAGCCCGCGGCGCGCCCGGCCGCGCTCCGCTATCTACAGCGGCCCCACGCGTACTCGATCGAGCGGGCCCGGCGCATGCTCGGCTACCAGCCCCGGATCGACCTGGCCCAGGGCCTCGCCGCGCTGTAGCCGCTGCGGCCCACGGGACCTGCGTCAGTCGGGGTCCTGGGTCTGGTCCGGCGGCGTCGAGGCGAGCTCCCGGGGCACCTCGTGGGTCCCCGTGATCTCCTCCCAGGCGGGGAGGAGGTGATCGCTGGCGACGGTCAGCACGCGCAGCCGGAGCACGACCCGGGTCACCGTCGAGGTCTGGCTGAAGCGCACCTGCCGTCCCCGGGACTGCTCGAACACCGCCTCCGACCCCGGGCGGGGGAAGGGGTGGCTGAGCTCCATCGACTCCCCATCCCGGCTCTGGCCACCGACGAGGCGCGCGTGCAGGAGGGGATGGTCCTCGTGGCTCTTGCGGCTCGCCTGGTCGACCACCGCGATGCACATCAGGCGGCTGTCGAGGGCGTAGATCGTGTTGCGGGTCCATACCTCGACGAACGTCCACTTCTGGTCCGGCAGGGGGGCCGTCCGGTGCTCGTGGATCAGGTCGATGTCGACCGCGGGCGGATGGCGGGTGCGCCGACGCGACGGGGGCGTCTCGGGCGTGGTCGGGTCCTCCTCGAAGCGGGCCATGCGGGGCTCCAGGCGAGCGGGAGCCTCCCGCGCCAGGGGACCGAAGCCGCGAACCGTCCGCCGCTCCGGCCGAGCGCCGCTCTCCGGGGGCGGCTCCTCGTCGTCTCCCATCCCCCCCGACGGTACATGACCCACGGCGTCGGCTCTACTGCGACCACGCCGCCGCGACCCGCTCCCTTGCCCTCCGCCCGCGGCGCGCGGAGGGTACGGGGATTCCGCTATCCTCGCGCTCCGTGAGCTCGAAGACCTGCCCGCGTTGCCAGACGCCCAACCCGCCGGAGGGTGCGGCGTGCTTCAACTGCGGCTTCCGCTTCCCCCTGCCGCCGGGGGAGGCGATCCGGCCGGTCTCCTCACCCGGCGTGGGGCCGAGCCAGGGGTCCCGGTCGGGCGGGCCGGCGCCGACGGGCGCGGGGGGACGTCCCGCCTCCCCCGGGTCGACGAGGGCGGGTCCCCGCCCGGCGGGCGGCGCCGCCACGATGGCGCTGTCGAGCGAGGAGGCGATGCAGGCGCTCAGCGCGGCCGGCCTCAGCGCCCCCGGGATGCCGAGCGCCCCGGGCTCGGGCCCCGGCATCTCCGCGCCCGGGACCGGGCCGGTCCACGAGGTCCGCGTCGGGCGCGACCCGGACCCCGCCGTGAACGACATCGTCCTCGAGAACCCGGTCGTCAGCGCTCGCCACGCCCGCATCAGCCGCCACCCGCAAGGCGGCCTGATGGTGCAGGACCTCGGCTCGACCAACGGCACCTACCTCCGCGGCGAGCGGATCCGCCAGCGGGTCGTCAGCCTCGAGGACGACATCTACCTCGGGTCGGCGGCGCTCCGGATGAGCGACCCGCGCGTCGCCCGGCTGGTCATCGCCGTGCGGATGCCGATCCCGCCGGGGCGCATCTTCAGCGTCGGCAGCGCCCCCGACGCGGACGTGCGGATCCACGACCCGGAGGTCGCCCCCCAGCACTGCCAGATGATCGCCGAGCCCGAGGGCGGCTTCCAGGTGCGCGACCTCGGGAGCATCAACGGGACGGCGATCGACAACCCGTCCTTCCGGATCCAGGAAGCGAACGCGCAGCCGTCGTCCACGCTGCTGCTCGGGGCCTTCCGCCTCCCGCTCCCGCTGCTCCGCCGGATGCTGGACGTGGCGGCGGGCGTCGACGACGGCGGCGTGGTCCAGGCCGCGATCCAGGGGATCGACCTCGACAAGCCGCGGATCACGATCGGCCGCCTCCCCGGCAACGACCTGGTGCTCCCCCACCCGTCGGTGTCCGGGCGCCACGCCCGGATCTCGCGCCAGCCCGACGGCACCTTCCGGGTGGAGGACCTCGGCTCCACAAACGGGACCTACCTCGAAGGCCAACGCATCACGACGGGGGTCGCGCAGCCGGGCCACCGGGTCACGGTGGGCGCGGTCACGCTGCTGCTCGGCGTCCGCGGCATCGAGGGGGCGCAGCGCGCCAAGGTCCGCCTCGACCTGATCGACCTCACCCTCACGGTCAAGGACCGCTCCACCGGCAAGCCCCGGCGGCTCCTCGACCAGGTGAACATGTCGATCTTCCCGGGGGAGCTGATCGGCATGCTCGGCCCCTCCGGGGCGGGCAAGAGCACGCTCCTCATGACGGTGCTGGGGCTGCTCCGCCCGGATCCGGGCGGCGGTGTGCTGCTCAATGGGCGCCCCCTCTTCGAGCAGTACGAGGCCTTCCGGACCAACGTCGGCTACGTGCCTCAGGACGACATCGTCCACCCGGAGCTCACGGTGCGCGAGGCCCTCCGCTACGCGTGCAAGCTCCGGCTCCCCGCGGGGACGAGCGGGACGCTGATCGAGGAGAGCATCGAGTCGACCCTGCGGGAGGTGGGGCTCTGGGAGCAGCGGGATCTGCGCATCGGCAGCCCGGAGCAGAAAGTGCTGTCGGGCGGGCAGCGCCGGCGGGTCAACCTCGCCGTCGAGCTGGTCACCGACCCGTCCCTGCTGATCCTCGACGAGCCGACCAGCGGGCTCAGCTGGACCGACGCCGCCGATGTGATCGGCACGCTCCGGCGGCTGGCCGACAACGGCAGGACGATCGTCGTCACGATCCACCAGCCCGACTACCAGGAGTACGAGAAGTTCGATTCGGTCTGCATCCTCGGGCGCGGCGGCAAGCTGCTGTTCTTCGGACCGCCCTCGCCGGACTCCTACGCGTTCTTCGGCGCCAGCCCGAACAAGCCGCGGGAGATGTTCGACCACCTCGAGCAGCTCCCCGCCGACCAGTGGCGCGAGACCTTCCGGACCACCGAGACGTTCCGTCGCTTCGTGGTCGAGCGCCAGGGCAACGCCCAGGCCCAGACGGCGGGGCCCCCGCCGCGGCCGCGCCGCCGGTCCTCGCTTCGGCAGTTCCCGCTGCTGTTCAGCCGGAGCCTCAAGCTCACGTTCCGGAACCCCTTCGCGCTCACGCTCCTCTTGATCCAGGCGCCGCTCCTCGCGGTGCTGATCGGGCTGACGACCGGCGGCGCGACCAGCTTCGAGGTGGCGGGCTTTGGCTGCTCACCGAGCGAGGGCGCGGTCGATACCTGCGAGGGGGTCGACGATCGCCTGGCGTGCGACCCCACCCGGCGGATGGCGGTGCAGGCCTACGCCGAGGAGGAGGACCACCTGGCGGACCGCGTGAAGGACCCCCGCACCGCCCTCCTCGCGATGCTGATGGCCCTGTTCCTGCCGATGATCATCGCGAGCTCGAACGTGCTGGTCGCGGAGCGGACCGTCTACGGCCGGGAGCGCCTCGCGGGCCTCAACATCTTCCCCTACATCCTCGCCCGGCTGTTCGTGCTGTTCCTGCTCGGCTCGATCGTGGTCGCTCTGCACGTCCCGATCGCGTGGTGGCTCTGCGACCTCGAGGGCAACCTCCTCGCCTACCTCTTCGTCGGCTTCCTCACCACGAGCACGGCGAGCGCGACCGGCATGGCGCTATCGGCTGCGGTCAGCCATCCGGTGAGCGCGCTCTGGGGCATCAACTTCCTGGTCATCCCGCAGCTGCTGTTCGCCGGAAGCATCAGCCGCCTCGAGGGCGCGACGCGTACGCTGAGCTGGTTGACGTCGACGCGCTATGGGCTCGAGTCGCTCGTGCACGTCGACCTGGGCGCCCGGAGCGACGTCCTGAGCGACTGCCAGCTCGAGCGCTACCTCGAGAACATGCCGAACTTCTTCAGCGACCCGGGCTCCCCGATGGGGGCCTTCGTCGCGGAGGCCCCGCTCGCCTTCGCCAGCGGTGGAATGGGGGCGCTCACGGTCAGCGCGTTCGTGCTCACCTGGCTTCTCCTGCGGGTGAGGGACCGGTGATGTGCAGCCCCACGGGCCCCCCTGCCCGCGCCGTCAGAGCTTGCGGTAGACCCCGACCACCACGCCGAGGATCTGCGTCTCCCGCCAGTCGTTCCGCGGGATCAGGATGGGCGCCATCTCGCTGTTGGCCGGCTCGAGGCGGATGTGCTGGCGCTCGGGGTAGAAGTACTTGCAGGTGGCCTCGTCGCCGACCATCGCGATCACGATCGCGCCCCGGGGGGCCTCGAGCTGCTTCTTCACGAAGACGTAGTCGCCGTCGAAGATGCCGGCCTCGATCATCGAGTCGCCCGTGATCCGGAGGCCGAACACCTCGCCGCGGGCGTTGACCAGCATCTTGTCGATGCGGACCGTGTCCATCGGCGCCTCGATGGCCTCGAGGGGCAGGCCGGCCGCGACGCGCCCGAGGATCGGGATCTCGAGCATGTCATTGTCGTTCGCCCCGGCCTGGGACCCGCCGAAGGGATCGCCGTACAGCTCGCTCTCGTGGAGCACCTCCGGCGTGGGCCGGAGCGTGCGGGACTTCATGTCCTCGCGGGTGAGGTAGCCTTTGCGTTCCAGGGCCCGGAGGTGGTCGTTGACCCCGTTCGTGCTCTTGATGCCGAGGTGGTTGCCGATCTCCCGCAGCGTCGGCGGGAAGCCCCGGTCCTGAATGGACTCGATGATGTAGTCGAGCACCGCCTTCTGCCGTTCGGTCAGCTTCTGCATCGTTCCCCTCCGCCTGCGGAGGGCGCTCGCCGCGCCCTGAATGGTTGTGCAGGTAGGACAAGGAGGTACTCGACGGATGCACAGGAGTCAAGAACGCTGCGCCGACAACCTGGGCGCCCCGCGTCGGTCTTGATCGCGCCACGGCGAGCGACTACGGGAAGCGCCCATGTCCTCGGGCCCGCCGACTCCGTACCGCGAGCTCACCGCGGTCGGGCTGATCGTCGGGGTGCTCTTCGGGGTCGTGATGACCGCGAGCTTCGTCTACGTGGCGCTGCGCCTCGGCTTCACGATCCCGGGCTCGACGGTGGCGGCCATCCTGGGCTTCGCGGTGCTCCGGGGGGTGCTCCGCCGCTCGTCGATCATCGAGAACAACATCAACCAGACCGTGGCGTCGGGGGTGAACAGCTCGTCGGCGGGGGTGGCCTTCACGCTCCCGGCGCTGTTCATCCTCGCCCACGACGATCCGACGCTCCGCGGCTTCGACATCCTGCCGATCCTCCTGGCGGCGATGGGGGGCGCCTTCCTCGGTGTCGCCTTCATCGTCCCCCTGCGTAAGCAGATCATCGAGCTGGAGCGGCTCCGCTTCCCGAGCGGGATCGCCGTCGCCAGCCTGCTGAGGAGCCCGGGCGCCGCCATGCGCCAGGCGGTCCTGCTCGGCGCGGGGTTCGCGGTCGCGGCGGCCTTCCACGCGGCGATCCAGCTCGAGTGGATGCCCGAGGAGCTCGACGCCACCACCGCCCTCGGCTTGCCGCCCTACGTGCCCGTCGCCCTCGCCGTCACCTTCGCGATGCTCGGGGCGGGGCTCCTGTCGGGGCGAGGCGGCCTGCCGTTCGTCTTCGGCGGGGTGCTGTCGTGGTGGGTGCTGTCGCCGCTCGCGGTCGCCTTCGGCTGGGTACCGTCCGCGGCGCAGCTCTCGCTGCCCGCCGACGTCGCGGCCACCGCTTACCCGCTCTGGCTGCGTGACGCCGTGATCTACGGCCAGATGCTCCGGCCCCTCGGCATCGGCGTGCTGATCGGCGGGGCGCTGAGCGGCGTCGTGGCGTCCTTCCCCGCGGTCCGCGCCGCCTTCCGCAGCCTGACGGCCGCGACCCGCTCGGGCGCCGGCAGCGACGAGATCGATCCGAGGGTGCTCTACGTGGGGGTCGGCCTCTCCTTCGTCGTCCTCCTCGCCGCCTCGCTGCTCAGCGGGCAGGGCATCACCCTCGCGCGCGCGCTCCTGATCTCGGTGGTCGGCACCGCGTGGATCGGCGTCGCGGGCCTCGTGGTCGCGCAGGCGACGGGCATGACCGACATCATCCCCGTCAGCGGCATGTCGCTGGTCGGCGTGACGCTGATGTACTTCCTGTCGGGCGGGAACGTGATCGCCTCGATCATCCTCGGCGTCGCGGTGAGCATGGGCCTCGGGCAGGTCGGCGACATGATGACCGACCTCAAGGCCGGTCACCTGATCGGCGCGATGCCGCGCCGGCAGCAGGCGGCCCAGCTCTTCCTGTCCTGGATCGGGGTGCCGGTCGCGGTCGGCGCCGTCTACCTGCTGTGGCGGGGCTTCGACGCACCGGGCTTCGGCGTCCCGGGGGCGGACCTGCCCGCGCCCCAGGGCAACGCCCTGGCTGCCGTGATCCGCGGCCTGAGGGACGGGGCGGCGCCGGTGGACAAGTACCTCGCCGGCACCGCGATCGGCCTCGGCCTCGGCGCCTTCCCTGTGGGCGGCACGGGGGTCCTCGTGGGCCTGGCGATGTACCTGCCCTTCTCGGTGACCGTGACCTACGCGGTGGGCTGCCTCGCGTCGATGGCGCTCCGGGCGTGGCACGGCGCGCGCTGGATCGGCGAGACCCTCGTCCCGGTCGCTGCGGGCTTCATCATCGGCGAGGCCCTCACCAACCTGACCGCGGTGATCCTCAAGCTCGCGCTGGGGGAGGCGTGAGGGCGGTCGGCGTTCTGATGGTCCTCCTCGGCACGTCCCTCGGGGTGGCGGCGGGGATGCGGCTCGCGCCGTCCGTCCGGGTCCGGGTCGCGGCCGAGGGGCACGCGCGCCTCGTGCCGGACGCGTCGGCGCCGGCCGTGCCGGTCCCCGAGCCGGGGCAGCGCATCGCGTCGCTGGCGGTCGAGGGCGGCCCGCTGCTGGCGCTCGGCCTGGTGCTCGTGGTGGTGGGTGGGCTCCTCACCCGCCGCGCGGAGCGGGCGGCGCTCGCGCGGGGTGGCGACGCCGCCGGGGACCTGCCGCGGACCCTCGAGGACTTCGCGGCGCGCATCGAGGCGCTGAAGGACGCCGCGGAGGTCGCCCGCGTGGCCCTCGGGGAGGGCGCGGCCCTCGGGTCGGTCGCGGAGCGGCTCCGCGAGCTCCAGCTCGAGGCGATCGAGCCGATCGTCGAGGCCCGGACGCAGCTCTCGGCGCGCCTCGGCCTGAGCGCCTTCGCGGAGGTGGTCGGCGGGTTCTCGGGGGCCGAGCGCGCCCTCAATCGAGCCTGGGCGGCGCTGGTCGACGGGCATCGCCCCGAGGCGCTCGTGTCCTTGGCACGAGCCGTCGCCGGGTTCGCGGAGGCCCACGACCGATTGACGGCTGTCTCCACGGAGAGACGAGACAGGGAGGGGTGACGCGATGAAGCAGCTGCTCTGGGCGCTGACCGTCGGCGGGCTGGTGGCCTGCGGGGGCGCGAACGGCCATCCGGATCCGACCGCGCCAGCGCCGCCCACGGCGGAGGGCGAGGCGGAGGGCGAGGCGGAGGCGGGCCACGACGCCGAGGCGCCGCTCGTGCTCGGCCAAGACCCCTGCGCGACCGACGCGGACTGCGTCCCCGCCCAGTGCTGCCACGCCGCGGCGTGCGTCAGCGCCGAGCGTGCCCCGGCCTGCGGGGACGCGATCTGCACGATGGAGTGCCGGTCCCGGACGATGGACTGTGGCGGAGGGTGCGTGTGCCACGAGGGTCGCTGCGCCGCGCGCCTCACGGTCCTGGAGGCCCCGCAGGTGGAGTAGGCTCCGGGAGCCTACTGCCCCCGCGCGAGGCCCGCTTCCTCCGCTTCCCGCGCGGCCCGCTCCGCCTCCTCGGCGCGGAGCAGCCACGCCGCCAGCGCCTTGAGCGGGTCGAACCCGAGCGTCGCGGTCACGCTCGCGACCTCCGCGACGCGCCCCCGCACGTAGGTCGCCACCGGGGCGAGCGTCCCCAGCGCGTCGATACCGCCCAGCAAGCGCGCGGTCTCCTTCGCCGCTGCCCGGACCGCGTCCGCGCCCAGCGCGACCGCGACGTAGGGTGGGGCGGGGTGCAGGATGACGTCCCGGACCGCCACCGCTCTGGCCCAGGCCCCGGCATCGTCGCTGCGCAGCAGCCCCCGCACGGTGGTCGCCTCGCTGAAGAGGCCGAGGTGAACAGGAGCAACCGCTCTCGTGACGGCGTCGCTCACGACGCGGTAGTCCCGGCGCCAGTCTCCGCCGAGCGGGCCCGTCCAGCGGGCGATCAGGTCCGGCCCCGCCACGAGGTCGATCGAGCCCGCCCACCGACGGAGGACCAGGCCCGTCCAGACCGTGCCGCGATGCCACAGCACGCTCACCATCGCCCGGCCGTCCGGCAGCACGGTGTCCAGGGCGCGGCGCACCATGCGGGCCGTCGGGATCGGCAGGGGCGATGGCGGCGCCGGCCAGGTGTGGAGGAGCCCCGCCTCGGTCACCTCGCGGAGCGTCCGGAGCGCCACCAGGAGCTGCGTCACGTAGTCCATGCCCCGCTCCAGGCGACCGGCGAGGCGCTCCGCGACCTCCTCGAGCACCCCCTCCCGCAGGATGACGCCCCGCCGCGCGGCGTAGGCGTCGCACAGCGCCTCGAGGTGCTCGGGGCCCTCGTAGGAGAGGCTCCGGATCCGCCCTCGCTCCGTGTGGAAGGCCTTGAGGACCCGGTCCCGGTCGTCGACCACGATCACGAGGAGGCCCCGGTGGACCTCGGTGTCGTCGGCGGGGTCGGCCTCCGGCGCGTCGTCGCTCCAGCCCTCGAGGGACATGCGGCCGACCACCGTCGGCGCGAAGAGGCTCATCAGGTGCGTCCAGCTCCGGGCGTCGAACCCCTCGAAGCGCAGGTCCGCGCTGATCACGAGGCGACCCTCTCCGCCTGACCCGACCCCGCGTCCGCCGCCTCGAGGATGCCGAAGATGCGGCAGCTCCATCCGCGGATCGGGATCGTCACGTGGGCACGGCCGGCGAAGCGCTCCCCGCTCAGCGTGTCCTCGAGGGACATCGGCGCCGGCAGCTCGACCGTCGCCGTGCGGGGCTCCTTGGCCGGGTTGATCAGGAACAGCAGGCGGGGCCCCTGGTCGTCCTCGTGGACCGCCGTCTCGAGGGGAGCCGGGCCCACGGGGAAGGGCCGCTGCAGCCCGAGGTCCCGGACCAGGTCGTCGACGGCGCGGTGAGCGTCCCGGTCCGTGTCGATCGCCACCCGCCGGCTCCGCTGCGGGACCTCGAACAGGCGCCGCCGCATCGCGAGGTCGAGGGCGGGCATGGTCGGGCCGTAGACCACCGTTCCCCCGCCCTCGGCGAAGGCGGTGAGCGCGCGCCAGCGCTCCGGGGCGCAGAACTCGAAGGACGGCGTGATCAGCACCCGCAGCCCGTCGAGGCGCGAGGGGTCGGCGTCGCCATCCACGTAGACGTAGGGCACGCCGGCCGCCGTCAGCGCGTCGGCGAAGCGGGCCACGAAGGTCCACCAGAGCACCTGGATCGGGCCCCGGAACCCGAGGTCGTCCTCCCGGCTGGCCTCGACGGGGTTGCCGCCCAGGGCATCGAGGATCAAAGGGCTCAGGAACCCGAGCAGCGACGTGACGCGGGAGAGGCGGGCGTACTCGCGCGGCATCATCAGGCCGACCTCGACGCGCCGCTTGAGGCGATGGAATCCGCTCTGCTGGAGCACCGCGAGCAGGTGCTTCCAGGTCCCCGCGTCGACCCGGGGGTTGCCCTCCGTGTCGATCGGCGCGCCGTACCACCGGTCCCGGTCCACGAGCAGGGAGAGGATGAAGCCCCGGCGCCCGTAGGCGAGGGCGCGCGGAACGGGGAACAGGGAGTCCACGCTCGAGAGAGGGCGGAACCACGGCGGGG
>JBHJHB010000033.1:0-85327 GCA_050331215.1 Sandaracinaceae bacterium
GCCGGCCGCGGCCGCGGCCGGGCGGGCGAGGGCCGCGGCGCAGGCGCGCCCGGTCCCGGCACCGGGGGCCGCCAGGGCGGCGCTGGAAGCCCGGGCTCGGGCGGCCCGAGCCTGCGCTTGAGCTGGTCCGACTACGCGAGCCTCTACGGCGAGGAGGAGCTCGAGCGGGAGCGCGAGATGCGCGCGCTGCAGCGCCGCTCGAGCGTCCGGGGGGCCCGCCGGCAGGCGCGCTGGCGACGCTTCCGCGCCGCTCTCGAGAACTACACGCCACACGTGCGGGTCGGCAACCAGACCGCGTTGAACGCCGCCGCGTCGCCCTTCGCGACCTACCTCGCCGCGATCCACCGCCGGATCCACCAGCGCTTCGCGGAGGGCTTCCTCGCCCACCCCCCGTCGACGGTGGAGCGCGCCTTCGCCGCCAACCCGGACATGCACACCATGCTCGAGATCGGGATCGCCGAGGACGGCACCGTGGAGCGCCTGGGGATCATCGCGACCAGCGGCGACATCCTCTTCGACCTCGGCGCCTTCAACAGCGTGCTCGACGCGCAGCCGTTCCCGCCCACGCCCGCCCGGATCCGCTCGCCGAACGGCCTGACGTACTTCCACTGGGGCTTCTACCGGAACCACCGGCAGTGCGGCACCTTCACCGCGCGCTCGATCCTGCTCGCGGAGGCGCTCCCCCGGGACCGGGACCGGCCGGACCTGGCCGGGCCGGGCCTGACGCCGCTCCCGTCGACGGCGGGGGAAGGGGGGCCCTCCGACCGACCCTCGCCGGCGCGGACGCCGAGGCGCGAACCGGCCCTGCCGGCCGGGTCGGCGGGCGCGGGGGATGGAGCCCGACGCGAGGCGGAGTAGCGCTGCGGAGGCGAAGGGTGGCTCGCTCGGGGGCGGGCGGGGCTCAGCTCTCGTCGTGGTCCAGCCGCTCGACCGCCCACCGGGCGGCGTCCCGCACGACCGAAGAGCGGTCCTTCGCCGCGGCGTCCCTCAGCACGCGGAGGTGCCGCCGGTCGCCCCGGTTGCCGAGCACGAGGGCCGCGTTGCGCGCCATCCCGTCGCGGCCCGCCCGCCGGAGCGGCGAGCCGCGGAAGCGCTCCGCGAAGGCCCCGGGGCCGAGGCCCAGGTAGGCCTCGGGCGGTGTGTCGAGCACCTCGGGCCGGGCCTTGAAGGGCGCGGTGAGCGCGTCCGGCGCCGTCCGGGTCCCGTTGAAGGGGCAGACGTCCTGGCAGTCGTCGCAGCCGAACAGGTGCTCTCCGAGGTCCGGCCGGAGGGCCTCCGGCACGGGGCCCCGGTGCTCGATGGTCAGGTAGGCGATGCAGCGACGGGCGTCGAGGAGGCGCGGGCCGACGAAGGCCCGGGTGGGGCAGGCGTCGAGGCAGAGCCGGCACGTCCCGCAGCGCTCCCGGGCCGGCTCGTCGGCCTCGAGCGTCGCGGTCGTCAGGACCGCCCCGAGGAACACGTGGCTCCCGAGGCCCGGGACGATCAGGCAGCAGTTCTTGCCGATGAAGCCGACGCCCGCGCGCTGCGCCCACGCCCGCTCGAGGACGGGCATCGTGTCCACGCTCACCCGGGCGGCGTGGCCCTCGGCCCGGAGGAGGGCCGCGACCTTCCGCAGGCGTTTGCCCAGCACGTTGTGGTAGTCGCGCCCGAGGGCGTAGCGGGCGATCCGGCCGGACCGGGCCGCGTCCGGGGTGCCCTCGACCGGCCGCGCGTAGGGCGCGGCGACCACGAGCACGCTGGCGGCGCCCGCGAGGAGCCGCGGGTCGGCGGGGTCGACCCGCACGTCGGCCGTGTCCGCCATCCAGGCCATCGACCCGTGGTACCCCTCGGCCACCCAGTGGCGCAGGGTGGCGGCGTCCCGCCCGAGGTCGGCCACCCTGGCCACGCCGCAGCGCGCGAAGCCCAGCGTCCCCGCGAGGTCCTTGAGCCGCTCGGTGAGCGTGCGGTCGACGCTCGCGCCGCTCACGGGTCGGTGGTCCCGCGGTCGGCGGGGGCCTCGGCGCTGGACGGCTCGGCGGCGGAGGGCTCGGCAACCGAGCGCTCGGCCTCCTGACGGTGCGGGGGAACGAGAGGCTCGCCGCGGGGGGCGGGTCGCTCCCGGTGCTGCGCGAGCAGGTGCTCGAGGGCATCGAGGACGTCGCTCACGCCCTCGCCGGTGGCCGCGCTGACCGCGAGCACCGGGCCGTGCCCCGCCGCCTCGAGCTCGGCCCGGATCGCGGGGAGGCGCGCCCGCACGTCCGGGAGGTCGACCTTGCTGACCGCGACCACGACAGGACGCGCGGCGAGGGCAGGGTCGAAGCGGGCCAGCTCGGCGACGAGCACCTCGACGTCCCGAACCGGCTCCCTGTCCGGGTCCGGGTCGAGGGTCGTCAGGTGGAGAAGCACCCGGCAGCGCTCGACGTGCTTGAGGAACCGGTGCCCGAGGCCCGCCCCCTCCGCGGCGCCCGCGATCAGCCCGGGGATGTCCGCCACGACGAAGCTCCGATCGACATCGCGGCTCACGACGCCGAGGTTCGGCACCAGCGTCGTGAAGGGGTAGTCCGCGATCTTGGGCCGGGCGCGGGAGACCCGCTGGATGAAGGTGCTCTTGCCTACGTTCGGGAAGCCGAGGAGGCCGACGTCGGCCAGCAGCTTCAGCTCGAGGCGGAGCCGCCGCCGCTCCCCCGCCTCGCCGGGCTCGGCCCGCCGCGGCGCGCGGTCGGAAGGGGTGGCGAAATGGATGTTGCCGCGGCCCCCCCGGCCGCCCCGGGCGACCACGGTGGTCTCTTCGGTCACGGACAGATCGGCGACGAGCTCGCCGGTGTCGGCGTCGTAGACCTGGGTGCCGACCGGCACGGCCGTGCGGAGGTCGTCGCCCGCCTTGCCGTACTGGTCCTTGCCGCGGCCGTGCTCGCCGCGACCGGCCCGCAGGCGCTTGAGGTAGCGCAGATCCATGAGGGTGCCGAGGCGCGGGGAGGCCTCGAGCACCACGTCGCCGCCCTTGCCGCCGTCGCCGCCCGACGGCCCGCCGAAGGGCCGGTACTTCTCGCGACGGAAGGCGATGCAGCCGTTTCCGCCGTCCCCGGCGACGACCTCGATCTCGACCTCGTCGACGAACCTCATGGCGGTAGAGGTTGACATCCAGCGCGGTCTTCTGCCGGTCGTTGTTACCTTTGGCCCGTCCTGGACTATGCTCGCGGCGGAGCAGCATGGAGGACACGAGGCAGACCGCCCTGGGCGTCGCCCGAGCGAGGTTCGTGGAGGGCCTGGAACGCAAGGCGAGGGAGGTGAGGGCGTCGCTGGCCCTGCTCAGCGGGAGCCCCGACGAGCCGCGAGCGCTCGAGGAGCTGCGGCGCCGGCTGCACGCGCTCTACGCCTCGGCCCAGGTCTTCCGCTTGAACCCGCTGGCGTCGGCGCTGAAGGACGCCCTTCACCGGATCGACCGCATCCGCGAGGGCGCGGACCGGCTCGAGGCGTCCGACCTCGAGGCGCTCACCCACCTCGCGGCGGAGCTCCCCCGGCTCGGGGACGAGCCGCCGGAGGAGCGTCGCCGTCGTCGACGGAGCTCGGTGGTGGACCTGCCGATCCCCGACCCGACGCCGATCGCGCCGTCGAGCCCGCCCGCGCGGACGCGCTCGAGCCGTCGGGTGCCCACGCCCCGCCCGGCCGAGCCGAGCCGCACCGGCTTCGACGCGCTGATCAGCGCCCTCGTCCTGGCGCCCACGGCCGAGCAGGCCGCGGTCCGCGAGGCGCTCACCCCCGACCGCTTCGAGGTCCGTGCCACCGTGGATCCGGCCGAGGCGATGCGCCTCGCCCGGACCGTGGCCCCCGACGTGATCGTCGCCGACCGCGCCCTGGTCGCCGGGAACGGCCACGGGTTCCTCTCCCAGCTCCGGGCCGATCCGCTGACCGACTTCCTCCCCGTGGTGCTGCTCCTTCCCGAGGGCGCGGGCCTCGACCCGCGGGCCGCCCAGGACGCCGGCGCGGACGCGTCCGTCGAGCGGCCGTTCCAGGGTCCGGACCTCGCGCGGACGGTCGCGCGACACTCCCGGGCGCTCAGCGCCCCCGTCGGGCCGCCAACGCTCTCCGGCGACCTCACGGTGGCGCAGGTGGCGGACCGCCTCGCGGACGAGTTCCGTCACGGCCTGGTCGACGCGACCAGCAGCGGCGGGGAGGTCCCGGTTCCCCTCGGCGACGGCTCCGAGCTGATGGCGGTCGCGTGGTCGACGATCGGCAAGGTCCGCGCCCATCTCGCGGAGCGCAGCGGAGGACGGGTCCGCTTCGAGGAGCGGACGCCCGCAGGCCTCCCGGAGGTGATGAGCGTGGTGGCCGACCCCAACCTCCGCGCCGAGGTCAGCGACCACGGGGAGGACGAGCCGCTCGGTCTGGACGGGCGCCGCGTGCTGGTCGTCGACGACGACCCGGCGGTGGTCTGGTTCTTCGCCGGCCTGCTCCGGGAGCAGGGCGCGATGGTGGTGGAGGCCTCGGACGGCCTGCAAGCGCTGCAGGAGGCTCGCCGTCAGCGTCCGGACCTCGTGATCAGCGACATCCTGATGCCGCGCCTCGACGGCTTCGGCCTCACGCGGTCCCTCAAGCGGGATCCGGCGCTCTGGGATGTGCCGGTGATCCTGCTCTCCTGGAAGGAGGACTTCCTCGAGCGCATGCGGCAGCTCCGGGCGGGGGCCGCGGACTACCTTCGCAAGGAGGCGGAGGCCGGCCAGGTGCTCGAGCGCATCCGCCGTGTGCTGGCGCCGCGCGCGCGCCTCGAGGGCAAGCTCAAGGCGGAGCCCGAGGTGCGCGGGCGGGTCGAGGACGTCGGCATCCACACGCTGCTGCGCACCGCAGCCCGCCTCCGGCCCGACGTCCGCCTCAGCGTTCGTGACGCCGGCTACCTGTACGAGGTCGATCTGAGGGAGGGCGGGCTCGCCGAGGTCAGCCGGACCGCGAGCGACGGGGCGTTCAGCCGGGGCCCCTCGGTCCTCCCGAGCCTCCTCGGCGTGGCGAGCGGCCGCTTCGTCCTGGTCGACGACCGCGCCCCGGTCCGCCGCAGCATCACCGACGGCCTGGACGAGGCCCTGCGGGACGGGCACGAGGAGCTGGCCGCCCGCGTCGACGCCGTGAGCGGAGCGGGCCTGAGCCGCGCCGCGTCGGTGCACTTCGACGACCAGCTCCTCGAAGGCGCGCTCCGCACCTTCCCGGAGCCGGTCACGCGGCTGGTCGAGGAGCTCCGGACGGGCAAGGGCCCCCGGGAGCTCCTCCTGGAGGGGTTGGTCGACCCGCCGATGCTCGAGGAGGTGCTGGTCGACCTGGCGCGCCAAGGCGTCGTCCGGGAGGTGCGGGGGCCCAAGGGCGAGGACCGGATCGCCGAGGCCCGGGAAGCCCGCCGCCGCGGCTGGACCTCGTCCACGGAGGCGAGCCAGGAGAGCGCGCAGATCGACGACCTCGAGATCCTGGAGGCGATGCGCCGGGCGCCGGGCTTCCGGCCTCCCCGCGTGACATCCAGCCTGGACGAGCCCTTCGCCGAGCCGCGGCGGCAGCCGAACGGCCGGGCGAGCACGCCACCGGCCCCGGCCACCGAGCCGGGCGCTCCGCGGCGGGACCCGATGCCGCGGAGCGCCCGCGGAGGCGAGGACCGGGAGGTCCGCGCAGCCCTCGCGGAGCTCGTCGAGATGGAGCGGGAGCGGATCTCCCGGGAGGTCCAGGGCCCGGACGGCGACGCGCGGGAGGCGCCCCGGGACGACGACGACGGGCCCGAGCTGATCGTGACGACGGGGGAGGGACGGGCGCTCGGACCGGCCTCGGACGGGCCCGGTCCGCTCCTGATCGTCGCGTCCTCGGACGACGACCTCGACGGGACGAGCGAGCCGCCGGAGCCCTCCGCCTTCGCACCCTCCGGAGGGGGTCCGGTGGCGCTCGCCGCGTCCCGGCCGGCCTCCGGCGAGCCGCTCGGGCGGGAGAGCACGGGGATCCAGACCCTCACGAGGCCCGAGGACGAGCAGATCACGAGCGTCCGCCCGGTCGTCGATCTGCCCGAGGAGGCGCGGCTGTTCGTCGAGCTGGAGCGGGAGCCGACGACGCGGGTCCGGATGGATGGCGACGGCGCCTCGGCGACGGGAGGGGCCGTCGACGCCGAGGAGGACTCCGCTGCGGCCTTCGTGCTCACCGTCCCCTCCAAGACCGCGGCGTCCCAGCGCCCGAGCCTCGACGACATCGCGCGGTCGTCGGAGCCGGCCGAGGAGCCGCCCGAGGCGCCGGTCGACCTCAAGATCCCGCCCTCGCCGCGCCGCGTCCCGACCCCGACGCCGGTCGACCTCGTGGCCCCGGAGCCCGCCCCGACCCCCGGGAGCGCGCGCCCCTGGCTGGGCGTCGTGCTCGTGCTGCTCGTGTTCGGCGCGATCGGCTTCCTGGGGTGGCGGTACCTGAGCTCTGCGATCACCGAGCCGGAGACGGTCGGGCCCGTCCCACCGGAGGGGGCGGACACCGTCACGGTGGAGCACGCGTCCCGCCCCTCCGCCCGGGAGACGGCCGAGGCGGAGGCGCCACCCGAGCCGGTCGACCTCGACTTCAGCCTCCCCGCTCCCTACGGCCGCGAGACGGCTGGCATCGCCGAGCTGGGGGTGGGGGTCGAGGACGGTCAGGGGCTCCTGGTCCTCGAGGCGCCGGAGGACGGCGTCGGCGTCGAGGTGGAGGTCGGGGAGCGGCAGCTCCAGCTCGCGGCGCAGCCCGTGGCGCTCGCCCTCGAGGCGGGGGTCCACCACGTGACCTTCCGCCGGGAGGACCGGGAGCAGATGCTCTACGTCCCGGTGCGGGAGGGTCGGACGCGCTACGCACCGGTCCCCGTCTGGGAGGTCCTGGAGGGCCCGGCGCCGGAGTAGGGCACTCGCCCCCGGTTGTTTGACCTCCCCGTGGGGAGCGTGCTAGCCCGGCCCCCATCCTGAGCGGACATTCAGGTGGCGCGAGGGCGGACGTCGCGTTCGCGCCGGGAGGCATGGAATGGCGCGAAGTCGGGACGCCCTGAGCCTGGCGCTGGTGCTCGGGCTGGTCGTCGCGTGCGGGAGCTCGTCGAACGAGGCGCCGCGCCTCGAGGCCGACAGCCCGGGCGCGCCCGCCACGGCCGAGGGGCTGCGGATGCAGCAGGATCTGCTGGAGCTCGCTCACCTGGCGGACGTCGACCACCACGGGCTGTTCGTCGACCTGGGGAGCCCCGCCCGGCACAAGTACACCGTCGGGAACTGGGGCTCGGGGTGGGGCGCCGACGGGGCGGACGGGGACATCACGTTCACCTACGTCGGCGACACGGGGCGGGTCTACTTCCCCCTCGCCGCGCCGCACGACCTGACGCTCCAGTTCCGGATGAAGCCGGTGGGCTCGCGCCGCATGCAGCTCTTCCTGAACGGCCGCTCCCTGGAGGGGGTCGTGCTCGAGGAGGGCGCCCGCTTCCGGACCTACGACGTGGAGGTCCCGGCGGCCCGGACCCGCGCCGGCGACAACTACCTGCTGCTCCGCTTCGGCGGCACCGAGCCGGTCGACGGCGTGCCGGTGGCGGTCGCCATGGCGTCGATCCGCGTGATCGAGGGCGAGCCGACCGAGGGCTCTCCGGCGCCGCCGGCCTACGACACCCTGCTCAGCACCGTGGAGCTCGGCGGGGTCGAGCGCCCGTCGCTGGCCGTGCGGGCGCCGACGACGCTGACCTACTACCTCGAGGTCCCGCAGGACGGACGCCTCGTGTTCGGGGTCGGCGGCGAGGGGCAGGCCGACGCGGCGCGCGGCGCGCGACGGGCGCGCGTCACCCTGGTAGCGGAGGGCGGCCAGGAGCGGGAGCTGTTCGCCGCCGCCGTCGGCCCGCGCTGGGACGACCGTTCCCTCGACCTCGGCGACTTCGCCGGGCAGGCAGTGCGGCTGGAGCTGGCGGCGGAGGGCGACGCGACCGGCCGCGTGGCCTTCAGCCGCCCGGCCGTGATGGTCCCCCCGCCCGAGGTGAGGCCGCGGCCGCCGGCGCCGAGGAACGTCATCGTGCTCCTGATCGACACGCTGCGCGCGGACCGGCTCCGCCCCTACAACCGGGGCTCGCGCGTGAGGACGCCCACCTTCGACCGCCTCGCGGAGGAGGGCGTGCTCTTCGAGGCTGCCCAGAGCCCCGAGAACTGGACCAAGCCCGCCTGCGCGTCGGTGCTGACCGGCCTCACGCCGATCACCCACGGCGCCAAGACCTCGGAGGCGCGCCTGCCCGCGGAGGCGGAGCTGCTGAGCGAGGCCCTCGACGAGGCCGGGTTCGCCACGGGGAGCTTCATCGCCTACGGGTACGTCTCGGACCGCTTCGGCTTCGACCAGGGCTGGGACAGCTACCGGAACTTCATCCGGGACGGCGAGAACACGGACGCCGAGAACGTCTTCCGCCACGCCGGGGACTGGATCGCGGCCCACAAGGACGAGCGCTTCTTCGCCTACATCCAGACGATCGATCCCCACGTCCCCTACGACCCGCCGGGCGAGTACCTCGCGATGTACGACCGGCGGGACTACCAGGGGCAGGTCGATCCGCGACGCACCCCCGAGCTCCTGGAAGCGGCCAAGCGCAGCAGCGGCGGCGTGACCTTCAGCGCGTCCGACCAGCGGCGCCTCGAGGCGCTCCACGATGGCGAGATCAGCTACCACGACCATCACCTGGGCGCGTTCCTCGAGCGCCTCGAGCAGCTCGGCGTGGGCGACGACACGCTGCTCGTGATCACCAGCGACCACGGCGAGGAGTTCAACGACCACGGGAGCTGGGGCCACGGTCACAGCATCTTCCAGGAGCTCCTCGGGGTGCCGCTCCTCTTCCACGGCCGCGGGATCGCCCCGGGACGGGTCGGCCACACGGTGAGCACCCTCCACGTGCCCCAGACCGTGCTCGACCTGCTCGGCCTCGAGGGCATGGCGCGCGCGGAGGGCCGCAGCCTCGTGCCGGACCTGCGCGGCGACGTCCCGGTCGGCCCCCAGGTCGCGTTCAGCGACTTCCAGGACATCCGGCGGGTGATCCGGGCCGGACGCTACAAGCTGGTCCTCCGGAAGAACCTCTCGAGCGTGCTGTTCGACCTCGAGACCGACCCCGGTGAGGAGCGGGAGCGCGAGGTCCACGACCTCCCGGTCGCCGGCCGCTACGTGCGGGTGCTCCTCGGCCAGTACCTCGGCGCGACGGACCGCGGGCACTGGCTCAGCGCCCGACAGGAGGTGGCGGCGCCGCTCGCGGCGGAGGCGGAGGAGCTCGACGATACGCTCCGGGACCAGCTCCGGGCCCTCGGGTACGCCAACTGAGCGGCCATCCCGGGTGCCCCTGACCGTCTCCCATCGGCCGGACCGCTACCTCCGGTCGCCCTGGCTTCGTCCGACCGCCGACGGCGCCACGCTCTTCGTTCTCGGCTGGGATGGTCGGGCCACGGAGACGCTCTGGGCCTTCGCCCTCGACCCGACAGGAGCGCCGCTGGGGGACGGGCGGCCGCTGCGGAGCGCCCCCCGGCTGCCGGTGCTGGTCCGGGACGCGGACGCGGAGGTGCCGGCGGTCACGGAGGACCCGGCGCTGGTCGACGTCGCCCGGGCGGACGGTCACGAGGTGCGCGTCGCGCGTGGCGGCGGCCACTCGTCGGTGCTGCTCGAGGGGCCCGGCGGGCGCGTGACCGTCGTGTGGTCGGCCCGGGCCACCGCCGCCGCCCCGGCCGTCGCGGTCGTTCCCGGCCGGGGCGTGTGGGTCGCCTTCCACCACAACCTGCGGGAGGACAGCGGCCGGCCCGACCTCGCCAAGTGGATCGCCCTGCGCTGGGTCGCGACCGACGGCTCGGTCCACCGCCCCGCGGCGGCGATGACCGGCCGGGACCGCGACCGGGAGGGCGAGGAGCAGTCCTTCGAGCTGCCGAGCCTCGCCGTGGGACCGGGCGGCGCGGTCCGGCTGTTCGGCCGCGGGAGCCACGCGCACTTCCGCCAGGACCTCGACGACGGCGGCTTCCGCCCCCGGGTCCGGCTCGGCACGGGGGACTGGGGGTGCCGGGGTCGCTGGGTCGCCTGCGCCCCCCTCCCGGACGGCCGCCTGGTCACGGCCCGGCGGGAGCGGGAGGGGGTGGAGCTGTTGGTCCTGGACGCCCCGGCGGGGGGGCCGCCGGCCCTCACCCCGTGCCGGGTGGACCATCCGGCGGCGCCCCACCTGGACCTCCCGGCCCACGCGCCCGGCGGGGCCGATCCCGCGGCCGAGGACGGCCGGCGCACGCTCTTCGGCGACATCCACCAGCACTCCGCCCACTCCGACGGCATCGGGACCGCGGACGAGCCCTACCTTCGCGCCCGCTTCGTCTACGGCGACGACTTCGCCGCCCTGACCGACCACGAGTCCTTCCTGGGCAAGCGGATCGGCCCCGGCGAGTGGGCCTACCTCACCGCCGTCGCGGACCGGCACGACGAGCCGGGGCGCTTCGCCACGCTGCACGCCTTCGAGTGGACGGGGCGCCGCTACCCCGGCCCGGGGCACAAGGTCGTCTACCTCCCGTCGGGCGGGGCCGTCGTGTCGCGCGACGAGGTCCCGGACGGCGGCGCCCTGCTGACGGCCGTGGTGGCCCAGGGCGGCTTCGCCGTGCCCCACCACGTCGGCTGGACGGGGGCGGACGAGGATGCCCACCGGCCCGACGCGCAGCCCGTGTGGGAGATCTGCAGCTGCCACGGCTGCTACCTGTACGCCGACCACCCCCTGGGGGCCCGCGGCGACCTGCGTGACCAGATGGTCGAGGAGGTGCTCCGCCGCGGCCACCGCTTCGGCTTCATCGCCTGCAGCGACGGCCACGGGCTGCTCTTCCACCACGGCGTGGGGCGCAAGCGCGACCCCTTCCGCTGCGGCCTGACCGCGGTCCAGGCGCGGGCTTGCACGCGGGAGGCGATCCTCGAGGCGATCCGGGAGCGCCGCTGCTACGCGACGAGCGGCGCGAAGATCCTCCTCGACCTGCGGGCTCGCCTTGCCACCGGGGAGGTCGTGCCGATGGGCGGGGAGGTGCCATGGGAGAGCGTCGAGCTCATGGCCACGGTTCGGGCGCCCTCCCCGGTGGCGTCCCTCGCGCTGGTCGGCCCCGCGGGCGCCCTCGCCACGGCGGGCGGGGAGGGGCGCGAGGACCTCGTGGTCCGTGCACGGGCCGACGGTGTCCCCTGGGTCTACGCCCGGGCGGTGTGCGAGGACGGGGAGCGCGCCTGGTCGAGCCCGATCTTCGCCGGCGCGGCCCCGGAGGCCCCGCCCTGACGGCGCCCCGCCCTGGCGGCCTGGGGTCCACGGGCGGCGTGGGCTCCATGAGCTACATGGGGTCCACGGGCGGCGGCACCTCGTTCTCGAGCTCGGGGTAGTCGGCCGCGGGGGGCGGAGTGGTCGCCGCGGCGGGCGGCGGAGCCGGCGCTTCGACGTAGGAGCCGGCCGGGAAGTCGACGTAGACGTAGTGGAAGCCGCCTCCCGTGGCGCGCCGGACCTGGTGCGGCGTCGGCGCCCGCAGGTGGAGGACCAGCGCCGTGTCCCGGCCGCGGCGCACGAGGCGCGCCCGGAGCACTGGGGTGTTGAAGAACCGCGTCTCCAGCCACCGCGTGCTGTTCCGGACGTGGACGCGGGTGCGGGGAAGGCGGACGACCAGCCGGCTCCCCTGCACCTCGGCGGTGGGCGTCACCGGCGCGGTCATCTGGACGAAGAAGCGCGACGAGCCATCCGGGAGCATGGCGAAGCCGGGCCAGGTCACGATCTGCGTCGGTCCGCGGGCGCTGCGCCGGGCGAGCCGGTCGACGGCGGGCGGCGGCTGAGCGCCCCCGGGCTGGACCCCGGCGTACGCACCGACCGGCCGGCGGGCGGGGGCAGGCTCGACCGGGCTGGCCGCCGGGGGCAGCGCCGCGGAGGGCGGCTCGCCGGGCGCCTCCCCCTCGTCCGATGGACCCGCCGGCGCCGCCGGGGGCTGCGCGGTGCCCACCCCGGCCGCGAGGCCGAGGAGCAGGACGAGGGCTGGGAGGGACCGCCGCATGGCGCGATGCTACCGGGCCTGAACGGCCGGGAGCAAAGAAAGCAAAGGGCCAAGCCCGCTCGGAGGACCCGCGATCTCCTACGGTCTAGGCTCCCTCCGTGCTGTCGCCGTGGGCCGTCGTCGTCCTGACCTGGGCTGCCGTCCAGGCGTACGCGGGGACCCACATCCTCCTCCTCTACCTACGGCGCCGCAGCCAGTCCGAGCACCTGGCCTTCAGCGGCGTCTGCTTCGCGACCGCGGTGCACGACGTCGCGACCGCGGTGCTCGTGGACACGACGAGCCCGTCCATGGCGACCCTCGCCCTCCAGGTGGAGCTTCTGAGCTTGCTGGCCGCGGGCGGATGCTTCGTGGCCTTCCTCGAGCGCCTCGGCTCCCGCGCCCGGCCGCGCCTGCTCCGGGGCGTCCTGGCCTGGCTGATCGGGATGGCGCTCCTCGTCCTCGCGGGCCTCGCCGTGGACGGGCGAGAGCCCCTCCTGCCGCGCCCCGTCGGCCCCACCCGGACGATCCTCGAGCCACCGCTGACCCCGGTCGGGGTGGCCCTCGTGATCGCGAGCTGCGCCGTCGTGGGGGGGGCGACGATGGTCGTGGCCTCCACCATTCGGGGCGGGAGGACGACGTGGGTGCTCGGCCTCGGCGTCGCCCTCTCCTTCGGGGGAGCCATCCACGACGAGGTCGTGCGGACCCTCCGGCTGCCCACGCCGTACCTCCTCGAGCATCTGTCGGTGCTCGGCCTCCTGCTGGTGAGCCTGCTCCTCATCCTCAGGGTCCTGGAGTCCGAGGAGGAGCTCGAGGCGCGCACGGTGGAGCTCCGCCAGAGTCACGACGCCCTGCGCGAGGCGGAGAGGTTCCGCATCCGTCAGGATCAGCTCGCCGCCTTCGGTGAGCTGAGCGCGGTGATCGCCCACGAGGTGCGGAACCCCCTCGCGGTCATCAAGAACGCGGTGAGCACGCTCCGGCGGCCGAGCCTCGCGGCGAGCGACGGCGAGGTCCTCCTCGGGATCCTGGACGAGGAGGTCGACCGCCTCGAGCGGCTCGCCAGGGACCTGTGGGCCTACGCGCGTCCGGTCGAGCCGCGGGGCCAGCGCCTCTTGCTGGCGCCCCTGCTCCGCACATCGGTCGACGCGGTCCAGCGCCAGCACGCGGCGGGCCCGAGCGTGCGGCTCGACGTCGACCCGTCCTGCGGGACGGGCGTCCACGCAGACCCGGAGCTCCTCCGCCAGGCGTTCGTCCACGTGATCGACAACGCCTTCCAGGCCCTCGACGTGGACGGGGGCCTGGTCGTCGGGTGCGACTGCAGCGATTCCGCCCGCGTCGTCCTGACCTTCCGGGACGATGGGCCGGGGATGGAGGCGAACGTGCGCACGAAGGCGGTCGACCCCTTCTTCACCACGCGGTCCGCTGGCACGGGCCTCGGGCTCGCGATCGTGGAGCGCGTGGTGCGCAATCACGGCGGCGCCCTCCGCATCGACAGCGCGCGGGGCGAGGGCACGACGGTGACGATCGAGCTCCCCCGGCCGGGCGCCTCCGCCGAGGCGCAGGAGCCCTCGCGATGAGCTACGCCGCCGCGACGTTCGTCGCCCTGGCCGGAGTGTACGCCTTCGCGGCGCTCTTCTACGGTGTCCTGGCCCGGCTCCGGGGCGACAGCGCGGACCGTCCCCTCGCCCTGGCCCTGGTGGGCTTCGCCGCGTACTCGGCCTGCACCGCGGCGACGTTCACGGCGACGAGCCCGCACGCGTCCGCTCAGATCCAGACCCTCCAGATGGCCGCCCTGAACGTGGGGACCGGTCTGTTCGTCGAGGTGGTGCTGCGCATCGTCGGTCACCCTTCCGAGCGGCTGGTCCAGACCTACGTCGGGATCGGGGTGGTGGCGGCGGCGGTCGCGCTGTCCGGCCACTTCTTCGACCCGGCGCTCCCGAGCGCGACCTACGACTGGGGCCCGACCGGCCCGCACAACCGCCCGGTCGGCGAGTGGCGTCCCGCCGCCGTCGTCCTCATGGGCGCCACCCTGGTGGGCGTCGCGCACGCCGTGGTGCTCCTGATGCTCGCGGCGCGTCGCCGCGTCGAGCTCCGCCCGGTCGCCGTCGCGACGGCGCTGTCCCTCGCCCTCGGCGTGGTCGACGTCGTGGTGCGGGGCCTCGACCGCCCCGGGATGCCGCCCCTGATCCCGCTGGCCAGCCTCCTCGTGCTCGGCGGGCTCGCCTACGTCCTCGCGGGTCGGCTGACGCGGATCGACGCCGAGCTCGCGGACCGCCTCGACGAGCTCGCGCGCAGTCATGACCACCTGAAGCGGGCCGAGCGGGCGATCCTGTATCGGGACCGGCCGGCCGCGGTCGGCGAGCTGAGCGCGATCGTCGCCCTCGAGGTCCGCGGCCCACTGCGGCTCGTCCACAACGCCGTCCGGGGCCTCCGGCGGCGCGAGCTTCGGGACCGGGACCGGGCGGTGCTCCTCACGATCCTCGACGAGGAGACCGACCGGCTCAACCACCTGATCGAGGACCTGATGGCCTACGCCCGGCCGATCGCCGCCGACGCGAAGCCCGTGGACCTGACGGCGCTGGTGCGCAACGCGGTCGAGACGGCCGCCGGGGGGGCCATGGATCCCGGCCGGCTCGCGCTCGAGCTCGAGCTCGAGCCCGACCTCGCGCCGGTGCCGGGAGACGAGCGCTTGCTCCGCTATGCGGTGCTGAACCTGATCGACAACGCGCTGAGCGCCGTGCCGCGCGGCGGCGTGCTGACGATCCGGTGCCGCAGCGTGTACACCGACGGCCTCACGGGGGTGGCGGTGGAGCTCGAGGACACGGACGGCTCCCTCGATCGGATCGCCGCGCGGAGCACCGGAGACCCGTTCCTGTTCGCCGGCGAGCCGCCGGAGCTGGGGCTCGCGATCGTCGACCGCGTCGCGCGCCTCCACGGAGGTCGGACGTTCGTGCGCCGCCGCGGCCCCGGCACGCGGCTCCGCTTCGTGGTGCCGCGGGACCCGGCGGCCCGGCCGTCGCTGCTCGAGGTCGACACGCCGAGGAGCGAGGGCTCGATGCCTACGGGTCCGTCGGCGGGATCGGCGGACCGCCGGTCTGGAAGGTGATGTAGCTCAGGGTGGTGAACCCGCGGGGGCCGCGCCGCTCGAAGCCGAACAGGCCGTACAGGAACTTCCACCAGTGGTTGCCGTCGCTGTCTCCGCCCCAGCTCAACAGCGGAAAGATGTGGAACTCCCAGCTGCTCCGATCCCGTCGGCGTCGTTCCTGGTGATAGAGGTTGAGGACGAGCGTGGACGTCGTGATCCCGTCTCGAAACCGCCAGAAAAAGGGAAAGGCCACCGTATAGCGGTCCCTCTCGCCCGTGAAATCCTCGAAGTCCCACCAGAAGGGGAAGAGGACGGAGTGGCGATGGGAGGCGACGCTCTCGTAGTAGAAGATCGGGTGAAAGTTGACGGCGTCCCCGTCCCGCCATTGCGAAATTTGCAGCGTCGGGAAGACCCAGGTCGTCTGGTTACCGCCCTCCAGGTTTCGATGGTTCGCGACCAGCGGAGTGATCCAGGTCCGCTTGCGACCGCGCTCCTCGAAGCGTGCGAAGAAGGGAAAGACGACCGTCGAGGCCGACCCGGGGTCCTCGAAGTTCCAGATCAGCGGGGGGATGACGAGTCGGCTGGATCCGTCCCGCGGGTCCCGGATGCTGAAGAAGAACGGCGCGACGGCGTCCATCTCCGTCGCTCCGCGGAAGCGCTGGTAGAGGGGGGTCACCAGCGTCTCGTCCTCGTGGTCGCGCCAGTACCAGAACACGCCGAGGAGGGTCAGGCGAAAGGCGTGCTCGTCCCGGGAGAAGTGGCTGAGGAGCGGGAACACCGTGGTGGACGTGTGGCCCTCCCCCGAGTTGTGGTGGAAGAGCGGCGGGATGCCGTAGTAGCTGCCGGTCGTCTCCCTCCGATGATAGAAGGGCGGGACGACCGTAAGGATCTCATCCTGGTCGTTCCGGAAGCGAAACAGGAAGGGAGGCTGGATGATATAGCCCCCTTGGGGCGTGTTCTCGACCCAGAGAAGGGGGAAGATGCCCCAGTGCTCGACGTTCCGCTCCTGAGCCCGCCAGTAGAGCGTGGCGAGGGTGAAGCGCTCCTCATCGTCGACGCCGAAGTCGAAGAAGAGGAGCGGCGGGATCACACGGTAGAAGTGGTCGGCGTGGCGCCCGAAGTAGAACAGGGGGCTCAGGCCGAGGTCGAAACCGTCGGGGGCCCGGTGGGAGTGGACGGGCGGGATGACCCACGTGTGGTGGCCGGTGCCGCGGTACCACAGGAACAGCGGGAACAGGACGTCCCAGTTGTCCCGACCGTGCTGGCGGTAGTACGGCGGGATGACCACCTCCCGGCTCTCCGGCGTGTTGCGCAGGTAGAACAGCGGGAAGAGGCCAAGGCTTTCCGTCCGTCCGCGCCGGTCGTAGAACAGCGGGGGTAGGATCAGGTTGAAGCCGTCGGCCTCCGGCTCCGCGGGCGGGCGGTACGTGGTCGTTCGGCCGGGCGTCGTCAGGCCCTCCGCCTGGCCCTCCACGACCTGCGTCGCCCCCTCCGGCCCCTCGCCGTCCTCCGTGGCCTCGCCGTCGCCCTCGCGGCCGGCGTCCCCTCGGTCCCGGTCCTCCGGCGCCTCCGCGGCCGCCGCCGGCGCGTCGTCGGCCTCGCCGTCGCCCGGCGCGGCCTCGTCTTCCGCCCCGGCCTCGTCTTCCGCCCCGTCCTCGTCCTCGTCCTCGTCGTCGCCCGGCGCGGCCTCGCCGTCCGCCCAGGCCTCGTCCTCGTCGGACCACCCGTCCGCTTCGTCGGAGGGCGCCTCGTCGTCCGCGCCCCCCGACTCGGGGGGCTGGCCCAGGGACAGCGAAGGAGAGGCGAGCACCAGGGCCGCGGTGAGCGCCGCGAGCCCCCCGCACCGCCGCGCGCTCACGCGGGCTCCCGCCGGAGCCGCGCCCGGGCTCGGGTCGCGGCCTCGGCGCGGGGCACGTCCTCCTGTTCGCCCGCTTCGAGGTCCTTCAGGGACACCGCGCCCCGGGCGAGCTCGTCCTCCCCGAGGACGAAGGCGAGGCGCGCACCGGTCTTGTTGGCCCGCCGGAGCTGGCTCTTGAGGCTCTGCCCGCGCAGGTCGGCGTCGGCCCGCAGGCCCGCCGCGCGCAGATCGCGGAGCAGCAGCGTCGCCTCGCGGCGCATGTCGGGCGCGGTGGTCGCCACGAACACCTCGAGGGGCGGCTCGGCCGCCTCGTCCGACAGCGCCAGGAGGATCCGCTCGAGGCCCATCGCGAACCCGATCGCCGGAACGTCGCCCCCGCCGAGGGCTTCGACGAGCCCGTCGTAGCGGCCCCCGCCGCACAGCGTGTTCTGGGCGCCGAGCTCTCCGCCGCGGCCCTGCACCTCGAACAGGGTCCGGGTGTAGTAGTCGAGCCCCCGCACCAGGCGGGGGGCGACCTGGTACGGCGTGCCCAGGGCGTCGAGCGTCCCCTGGAGCTCGTCGAAGTGGGCCCGGTCATCGTCCGAGAGGTAGTCGAGGAGCCGGGGGGCGCCGGCGGCGACCTCCTGGTCCTCCTTCGCCTTCGAGTCGAGGACCCGCAGCGGGTTGACCTCGAGACGCCGCTGGGAGTCCTCGCTGAGGCGGGCCCGGTGCGGCGAGAGGTACCGCACGAGCTCCTCCCGGTAGCGTTCGCGGGTCTCGGGACCGCCGAGGCTGTTGACCAGCACCTCGAGGTCCTCGATGCCCAGCCCCGAGAGCAGCGCGACGACCATGTCGATCATCTCGGCGTCGACGTGAGGCCCCGGATCGCCGTACACCTCGCCCCCCGCCTGCCAGAACTGGCGGTAGCGGCCTCGCGCGGGGCGCTCCCTCCGGAACATCGGTCCGAGGTAGGCCCACTTCGTGACCGGCTCCTGGGCGTGGACCGCGTGCTGCAAGTAGCACCGGACGGCCGACGCCGTGCCCTCCGGGCGCAGCGTCAGCGAGTGGTCGCCCTTGTCGACGAAGGTGTACATCTCCTTCTCGACGATGTCGGTGACCTCGCCGATCGAGCGGACGAACAGGGCGGTGGGCTCGACGACGGGCGTGCGGACCTCGCGGTAGCCGTAGCGGTCGACGACGTCCCAGAACGCGCCCTCGAGGCGCCGCCAGTGGGGGATGTCCGCCGGCAGGACATCGTTCATCCCCTTGACGGCGCGAAGCGTGCTCATGGCGAAAGGTGGGCCCCGGGGCCCGAGGCCGGCGATGCTTACTCGGTCCCCGTGGGGCACGCAAGGGTGGGGCCGGCCCCTCAGGTCGGGGGCGATGGCCCGTTCGTCCGTGACGCGAGACCCCTGGCCTATACTGGCGCCGAGAGAGCGCGAGAGAGCCCCCCGACGTGCTGCGACCTGGACTCATCGTAGGCCACAAGTACCGGCTGGAGGAGCCCATCGGGCACGGCGGCATGGCCACCGTGTGGCGGGCTCGCCACACGACCCTCGACCGGGCGGTCGCCGTGAAGTTCCTCGAGGCGGTCGGCTCCTCGTCCGAGACCCTGGCCGCTCGCTTCCTCCAGGAGGCGAAGCTCGCGGCGACGCTCCGGCACCGGCACGTCGTGGACATCGTCGACTTCGGCGTCCACGGCGGACGCCAGCCCTACATGGTGATGGAGCTCCTCGAGGGTCAGAGCCTCGCGGACCGCTACGACGACGGCCCCACGGTCTCGGACTGGGAGCTCCTCGAGATCGTCTGCATGACGCTGAGCGGCCTGGCGGCCGTCCACGCCGCGGGCATCGTCCACCGGGACGTCAAGCCGGAGAACATCTTCCTCGTCGAGGACGCCGACGGGGTGTTCCCGAAGCTCCTCGACTTCGGGATCAGCCGCGGCTTCGAGCCGAAGCGGGGGCCGCGGATGACGCGGACCGGGGCCGTGGTCGGGACCCCTCAGTACATGGCCCCGGAGCAGGCGCGGGGGCTGCGGGACGTCGACGGGCGCGCCGACCTGTGGTCGGTCGCGGTCGTCCTGTACGAGGGGCTCGCCGGGGAGGTGCCCTTCGACTCGGAGAACCCGGGCGACGTCCTGATCATGGTCGCGACGGAGGACGCGGTGCCGCTGGCCCACCTGCGGCCGGACCTCCCGAGGGAGCTGACGGACCTGGTCGAGCGCGGCCTCAAGCGCAACCGCGTGGAGCGCTTCGGCGAGGCCCGGGACATGCGCGACGCGCTGCTCGCCGTGCTGCAGGCCGGCAACGTCGAGGGAGGGCGGCCGCCGCCCCACGTGCTCAAGAGCACGTTCGGCACCCCCGGGACGACCGGCAAGCTCCGGGCCCTGAGCTCGCGGCCGCCGCCGAGCTCGGTCGCGCGGGAGGCCGCGGCGTTGCCTCCCCCGGCCGCGCTGCCGAGGGCTGGTGCCCAGCCGCCGCCGCTGCCTCCGCGGGAGGACAGCACCGAGGAGATCTCCCTCGCGGAGATGGTGCCCGTCGAGCCCGGCGAGGACGCGGGCCGGGCCTCGGCGACCTCGGGCCCCCCCACCCGCCGCTACCGGACCTCGACGGCCGAGGCGGTGCGGCCGGGTCGGCGGCGCCGCCCCACGGAGAAGGACGCGCCGCGGCGGATCGACGACACGCGCAAGCGGCCCGCCACGTCGGTCGACGAGGAGCGGGCCGCCCGCCTCCGTGGGCCCGCGCCCACCCCGGAGCAGGAGCTCGGGGGCGTGGACGACCTCGACGTCGCGGTCCTCACGGCCCGACCGGAGCGCTCGCCGGCCCGGGCCGGCCTCCGCCCCTGGCTCCTCGGCCTGGGCCTGGTCGCGGTGGGTGCCATCGTCGCTGCGGTCGCGCTGTCCGGCGTCGAGATCCTCGAGCGCCCGGCGTGGTGGACCGGTCGCCCGCGGCAGCCCACGATGACCACGGCCCCGAGTGTCACCCCGGGCGAGGAGGTCGTGGAGCTCGAGTCGCGGGAGCGTTCGGTCATCCCGGCTCCCCCCCGGGACGGGGTCCCCGCGCCGCCCGCCGAGACCATCGACGTCTCGGACGTGCCCGATCCGCCCACGGAGGCGCCCCCGACGGGCCGCTAGGGGTCCCCGAACGGCCCCCGGCCGGGTACCCTGCCCGCATGGGGCCCCTTCGCGTGTTGGGCTCAGCCCTCCTTGTCCTTTCGTCGGCGTGCGGCTCCGGGGAGCCGGCCCCGCCCGGGGACGCCGGCGCGCCGCCTCCGGCCAGCTCCGCCCTCGTGCCCGCGCTCGGCACCGTCGGCGAGGCGGCCCTGGACTGCGGCGGCCGCTTCGCGATGCCGGCCGAGCTCCTCGACGCGGACGGGCTGGGCCAGCGGGGCTGGACCTTCGACGACCTGCGCTTCCCCTACGCGTGGAACCTGCGGGTGACGATGGAGAACCGGTGGATCAGCACCTCGCCGGACAACGGGGTCAGCCTCCGGGTGCACCCGGAGCGCGTGCCGGAGGCCGGGCGGTGCGTCCAGGGCCTCCTGTCGGAGGCAGAGGGGACGGCGGCTGCCCTCGAGGCGCTGAGCGCCTTCGCTCACGACGACGTGGCCTTCGACGCGCTGGCCCGCGACCGCTACGCCCCCGGCGCCGACCCGGTCGACGGCGACGCCGAGGGGAGCCTGCTGCTCCGCGCCCTCCGGGGCCTGGTGGAGCTGCCGAACGAGCGGGCGGGTGCGCCCGAGGTCGCCTGGGCCTCGGTCGACGTCGATGCGCTCCGCGCCGACCTCGCGCCGTGGCCGGCCGCAGCCCGCGCGGCCGTCGCGCGGCTCGTCCTCGCCTACGGCGAAGCGCTGCTTCTCGTGAGGGGCGCCCTCGCGTCGGCGGATCCGGAGCTCGTGCAGGAGGTCTTCTTCCAGGTCGAGGACGAATCGACCGCGACGTTCCAGAACACCTTCGTGTTTCCCCGGGGGGGGACGATCTCGAGCGATCTCCGGGAGCTGCGGACGTCGGTGGACCGCCACCGGCTGGAGGTGGCCGGCCAGCGGCTGACGGGCGCTGCGGAGGACGCGGCCAGCGCCCTCGCCGCGGTCGGGCCCTTCGAGGGAGCGGTGATCGACGTCGCGACCCCGCACGGCCGGGTCGTGCTCGCGCCGTCCGCTTCGTCCGACGTCCGATCCGCGGAGGACCTCGAGGGGGTCGGGCTCCTGGTCGATCTGGGCGGCGACGATCGGTACGGGGGCCGCGTCGGCAGCACCCAGGCCGCGTGGATGGGGGCGGGCGTGCTCGTCGACGTCGCGGGCGAGGACGCCTACGGGCCGGCGACTCCCGACGTCGCGGATCCACGCGTCGACACCGCCGACGCGTTCGACCACGTCCACGGGCTGACCCAGGGGTTCGGCCTCTTCGGGGTCGGGGTGCTGGTCGACCACGCGGGCGCCGATACGTACGCCGCCAGCGCGTACGCTCAGGGCGCGGGCATGCTCGGGGTCGGGGTGCTCGCCGACCACGCCGGGCCCGACCGCTACCGCGTGGCCTACTTCGGTCAGGGCGCCTCCTTCCTCGGGACCGGCCTCCTCGCCGACCGCGGGGGCGCCGACCGCTACCGCCTCTACACGATGGGGATGGGGGTCGGGAAGCCGGGCGGGGTCGGCGTGCTCCTCGATGGTGGCGGCGACGACGACTACCTCTGCTACCACGCCGACGACCCGCCGGAGCTGCCGTCCCCGGGGTACCCGAACCGGTACGGGATCTCCCCCGACTGGCCGTACAACGATGGCGAGGAGGCCCACTACATGAGCGTCTGCCAAGGCGTGGGGTGGGGTTATCGCGGCGACTGGTTCGATCCGCCCGGCACCTGGGCTGGTGGGTTCGGGGCGCTCGTGGACCTCGGGACCGGCGACGACCTGCACACCGCGGACACGATGAGCATGGGCATGGGCTTCGTGTACGGGTTCGGGTTCCTCTATGACGGCGGCGGCGCCGACCGCTACCGCACCTTCTGGTGGGGCCCGGCGGCGAGCGCCCACATGGGGGTCGGTCTGCTGATCGACGACGACGGGGCGGACGACTACTTCGTCACCCGCGCCTCGGGCGGATGGGGCTACGACTGGGGCGTCGGCTGGCTCGTCGAGGGCGGCGGCGACGACCGCTACGGCGGCCAGATGCACTACGGCGAGGCGTACACCTACGGCCTCACCTTCTTCCTCGAGCTCGGGGGCGATGACACCTACAACGTCGCGGACGGGCGACGGGACCCCTGGTTCGGCGTCGTGCGGCGGGGCGCTCCCGGCGTCCGCCTCGTCGGCGCCTTCCTCGACCTCGGCGGCGGCGAGGACGCCTACCTGACCGGCCGCGAGGGTCCGGCGAACGACACGGTCTGGTCGCACCCGGCCGTCGGCGAGGACGTGGACCCCGACCTCCACCTCGGCGTCGGCGTCGATCGGTGATGCGGAGCGCCCGCCCGGGAGCGCGATGAACCGCTGGGACGCACCGACCCTGGCGCTGCTCCCCATCCTGGGGATGATGACCTACTGCTCCGTCCAGGAGCTGGTGCTCTGGCGGCTCGGGCGGGGGGCCCGCGTGCACGGCTGGACCGTGGCCTGGTCGCTGATCGCCGTCCTGTTCGTCGGTGCGCGCTTCGTCCAGCGGACGACGATCGACCTCGAGGTGTTCGATGGCGCCGTCCGCGTCCAGTACGCCGCAGGGCTGCTCCTCGCGCTGGTGGCGGTCCCCGCGGTCCACTCGATCCGGGAGCGCTGGCCCCCGTTCTCCGTCGGCCTGACGTCGGTGGCGCTGACGCTGCTCTTCGCGGGGCTCCTGTTCTTCACGCCGCTGTTCCTCACCGACGACCTGATCCTGCGGGACGACCTCTTCGGGGGGGCCCACCTGACCCTGGAGCCGGGCCCCTTGCTCGGCCTGATCGGCCTGTACTTCGTGGGCGTCACGGCGCTCTGCCTCCGGGTGTTGCAGCCGATGGTGACGCTGTCGCCCGCCCGGAACACGGCGTTCCGGGTCGTCGTGGCCGTGGCCGTGGTTCTCGGGGCCAACGACATGCTCGCCCAGCTCGGGCTCCTCCCGAGCTACCCGTGCTTCGAGCTGACCTTCGTGGTGCTGGCGCTGGCGCTGAGCTACGTGCACCGGGAGGCGACGTACCGGCTGCGCGAGGACCTCCAGCACGCCGTCGAGCACCGCACGGCCCAGCTGCGGCGCGCCCTCGCCGAGGCCCAGGAGACCCGCCGCCAGCTCGTCCTGGCCGACCGCCTCGCCTCGGTGGGAACCCTCGCCGCCGGCGCGGCCCACGAGATCAACAACCCGCTCGCCTACGCCACGACCAACCTCCAGCTCCTCGAGGAGGAGCTGGCGGAGGCCGACGCCGACCTCGCGCAGCGCACCTCGCCGTACGTCGAGGAGGCGCGCGAGGGCTGCCACCGCATCCGGCGGATCGTCGAGGACCTCAGCACCTTCGCGCGGATGCGGGAGGCCCAGGAGGACCGCCGGCCGGTCGAGCTGCCTACGCTGATCGACCGCTGCGTCGCGATGACCCGCAACGAGATCCGCCACCGCGCGAAGCTGGTCCGCGACTACGGCGAGACGCCCCCCGTGGACGGCGACGCGAGCCGGCTGGGGCAGGTGTTCGTCAACCTGCTCGTCAACGCCGCCCAGGCCCTGCCGGTCGGCCACGCGACGGAGGCCCAGATCCACGTCCGCACGCGCCGCCGGGACGACGGCCTCGTCGCCGTGGAGGTCACCGACACCGGGCCGGGCATCCCGGAGGACATCCAGGACCGGATCTTCGACCCGTTCTTCACCACCAAGCCCCAGGGCGTGGGCTCCGGCCTCGGTCTCGCCGTCTGCCACGGCATCGTGGCGGCCCACGACGGGCGGATCGAGGTCCAGTCCCGGCCGGGGGTGGGCACCACGATGCGGGTGCTGCTGCCCGCGACGGAGCCGGAAGAGGCGGCCGTGGTGTCGTCGCGCCCGGTCCGGCTCGAGCTGCCGGTCGAGCGGGCGGCCCGCGTCCTCGTGGTCGACGACGAGCCGGCCCTCACGCGGGCCCTCGTGCGCGCGCTGCGAGGCCACGAGGTCGACGTCGCGGAGGACGGCGCCCGGGCCCTCGAGCGCTGCCAGGAGGACACCTACGACGTGATCCTCTGCGACGTCATGATGCCCGAGGTCAGCGGGCCGCAGTTCTACGACCGCCTGGGAACCCTCGACCCGGACCAAGCGGAGCGGGTGATCTTCATCACCGGGGGCGCCTTCAGCGCGTCGGCGCAGGAGTTCCTCGCGCGGATGGGCGACCGGGTGCTCGTGAAGCCGGTCGAGATCGAGCAGCTCCGGACGGCCGTCGTGAGCATGGCCGCGCGCCCGATGGGCGCTGGCCGGCGGGTGCCCCCCGCGCCCCGGCCGAGCGACCCCGGCTCGGTGCCGTTCGTGTAGGGCGACCCGAGCGCGGAGCGGAGTGGCCGGGAACAGCGCTCGGCCGATGCCCGTCCGGGGCCTCCCGGCCCGAGTCCGTCGGCGGCATGCGCTCGTCGAGGCCCGCGGCTCACGACGGACTCAGAAGTCCACGAGGTCCTCGAGGACCGGGCGATCGATCGTCCGCGATTCGATCCTGACCTCGTTGGCTTCGTACCGAACGTTGTTGCGGAGCAACTCGAGGGGGTAGTCCCGGGTCTCGAGGCAGATGCCGAACGGGTGGTTGCGGACGACCCCGTGGGCGAGGCGGAGCAGGGCGCCGGCGACGATATGGACGCCGCAGAGGTCGGCGTCGGCCATCACGAAGCGCTGGAGACGGACATCCGCTTCGACCAGCGCGCTGACGTTGATCCCAGCGCTCCGCCCGCGTTCAGCAGCTCGCGTCGAGAGGATCGCGACGTCGGTGAGGCTCGCTCTCGTACCAGCATCGCTCACGAAGACACCGACGTCGCGATTGTCGCGAACGATTCCGCGCTCCACGTCGAGGGAGGCGCCCTGCTGGGCGTTCAGGCCGCGCCCACCGGTCCCGTCATTTCCCTCGGACTGGGTGTCCAGGACGGCTACGTCGGTCAGTGTTGCCCTGGAGCCCGGGCCAGCGATGAACACGCCGAGGTCACGATTGGTCCGGAGCACCCCTCGCTCGAGGGACAGCGTCGCACCCGCCTGGACGCTCAGGCCGCGGCCCCCGCTGCCGTCGCTCACCGTCCCTCGGGTATCGACGATCTCGACGTCCGTGAGCGTGGCCGCCGTGCCGGGCGACGCCAGGAAGACGCCAACGTCGCGGTTCCTACGGACGATGGCCCGCTGGACCGTCAGGTTGGCGCGGGCCAGTGCGGCGAGGCCCCAACCAAACATGCCGTCGCCCCTCGCCCGGGTGTCGATGATGGCGAGGTCCGCCAGGTCGGCCGTGGCGTCCCGGGCGACGAAGACACCAATATCCCGGTTGGCACGCACGAGTCCGCGCCGGAGGGTGAGCGACGAGCCGTCCTGCGCGCTCAGGCCCCGACCGCCGAGGCCGTCGGGGTCGAGCTCCGTGTCGAGCACGGCGACGTCTGTGAGCGTCACTCTCGCCCGGGCCCCGAAGACGAAGACGCCGTGGCGGCTGTTTCCGCGGAGCAAGCCCCGCTCCAAGGTCAGGTCGGCGTCGAAGACGCTGAGGCCCGGCCCGCGCGTCCGCGTGCCGAGCACGACGACATCCGCGAGGGTGGCCATGGTCCCGTCGGGTCCAACACTCACGCCTCCCTGATTGCCGCCAAGGAGAGCCCGCTCGCACAGGAGCTGGGCCCCGAGCTCGGCGGCGAGGCCGAAGCCACCGAGCCTGCCGCCGTTCACCTGCGTGTCGACGATCGCCACGTTCTGGAGCGAGGCCTCCGTGCCGGGGCCCTGGACGAGGACGCCGACCTCCCGGTTCTCGCGCACCAAGCCTCGGTCGAGCGTCAGCTGGCCTCCCTCGTCGATGTCGAGGCCCCGCCCCAGGGTCCCGTCGTTCAGGCTGGCCGTGTCGCTGACGACGAGGTCCCTCGCGACCGCCTCCGCGCCCGCGAGGACGAAGAGGCCACGCCCCGTCGTCCCCCGGATGAGGAGCGCATCGAGGGCGACGGCGCCCCCGACACCCCTGAGCTCCACGCCTCGGATCGGCGCCGGGCCGACCGTCACGTCCTCGATCCGCAGCGCCATCCGGCCCTCCGGCGACTCGATCACGGCCGTCCGCTCGCCGACGTCGTCCGGCGCGACGAGCGAAGTCTCGGCGGCACACCGGCCCCGCAGTGAGACCCCGCTCGGCCACGGCCGGTCGACCGTGTAGCGACCGGCGGCCACGACAACCGTCGTTCCTTCGCGCGCCGAGCCGAACGCGTCGGCGAGCGTGGTGAAGGGAGCTCCGGCGCTTCCGTCGCCGCCGCCCGGGGCGGACGCGTCGACGTGAAGCACCGTCGTCGGGTCGAGGTCGCTCGCGTCCGCGAAGGGCCCCTCGCCGCACGCGCGCCCAAGGGGCCGACAGTCGGCTTCGGCCGGGAAGTGTGCCTCGCCAGCGGCGCAGTCGTCCGGTCCTCCGCGCGCATAGGGCTGACAATGGGTCAGCCCGCCCTCCGTCTCCTCCTGCCAGCCCGGCGGGCAGGGCCACTCGACGGGAGCCCCGTCGGCGAGCCAAGGGATGAGCGGGGCCTCGACGGGCGGCTCACCCACGACGAGCCAGGGGAGGTCGGGGCCCGGGTGCCTGGCGTCGCCGAGCCCTCCGTCCCTGGGTGAAGACGGCCCACAACCGACGGTGAGGGCGGCAACGCACCAACTTCCGGCCCATGCGGTACGCCTCTTCATCCGACCACGATCTCATACTGAACACGGCGTGGCCATGTGGTCTGCGGCCGGAGTGGAGGCCCGCGGGACCGATCAGCCCCGAGCCGCCCGCCGCCCCCGGACCAGGTGGTCGACGGCGTTGCCCAGGCCCTCCACGGTCAGCGGGAACATCGGGAACACGTTCCGTACGTACTCGATCGTGTTTCCGGTCCAGTAGCGCACCGGCTCCGGGTTGAGCCAAGCGGTGCGATCGAAGTGACCTTCGAGCATCATCAGCCACACGATCCCCTCGATGTCGTTGTCGACGCCGAGCTCGACGTGGCCGTTGGCGTGGAGCAGCTCGTAGGGCGCCATCAGCGCGTCGCCCACGACGATCAGCTTGTAGTGAGGGCCCAGGTCGGCGAGCACGTCCTTGACCCGGACCGGTCGCCGGAAGGCCGCGTCCTCGTACAGCACGCCGTAGACGCAGTTGTGGAAGTAGTAGGAGCGGAGCTCCTTCCAGTGCGTCGCCTTCTTGGCCGCGGTGAAGAGGCGGCTCACCAGGTGCGCGTAGGGGTCCATCGACCCGCCCACGTCCATCAGGAGCACCACGCGCGTGTTCGGCCGGCGCGGGGGCCGGGTGACGACCTCGAGCTCCCCGGCGTTGCGCGCCGTCTCGTCGATCGTGGCCTCGAGGTCGAGCTCCTCCTCGCCCCCCTCCCGGACGAACGCGCGGAGCTTGCGGAGGGCGACGGCGAGCTGCCGCACGTCGAGGGTCACGTCGTCCCGGTAGGCGCGGTAGCGCCGGTCGGCGGCCACCTGGCGGCCGACCGGTTCGCTCCCGATCCGCCGACCCGGAAGCCCTCCCGGGCGGCCCCGGAGTGGCCGAAGGGGCGCGTCCCGCCGGTGCCGATCCAGCGGTTGCCCCGGTCGTGCCGCTCGCGCTGCTCCTGGAGCCGTTCTTCGAACATGCGCCGCAGCTCGTCGAGGTCGAAGCGCTCGAGGAGCGCCCGCTCCTCCGCGGTGAGGTCCCGCGTGCGCTCCCGCGCCTCCCGGAGCCAATCGAAGAGCTCCTCGGCCAGCTCGAGGCCCTTCGCCTCGGCGCCCTCGAACACGCGGGCGAAGGCCTGATCGAAGTCGTCGAGGTGCTTCTCGTCGTGGACGAGGAGCGCCTTGGCCACGTCGTAGAAGCCCTTCAGCGAGCTCTCGTGGAGGCCGGCGCTCAGCGCCTGGGCGAGGTTGACCGCCTCCTGGGTCCCGACCGGCACGCCCCGCGCGCGGAGCTCGTAGAGGAAGGGGATGAACACGTCAGCTCCGCCAGCGCGACCCGCCCGCGAGCTGGTCCGCGAGGGCGACCAGGTCCTGCTCCTTCTTCAGCAGCGCGCCGAGGAAAGGGAGGCTCGAGTCGAGCTTCAGGTCGGTCACTCCGGCGGCCTTGAGCGCCGCGATCCAGTCGATCAGCTCGCTCGTGCTCGGGCGCTTCCTCAGCCTCCGCATGTCCCGGATCTCGTAGAACGTCCGGATCGCCTGGTCGGCGAGGCTCTCCTCCAGGCGGGGGTGGTGAACGGCGACGATGCGGCGCATCAGCTCCGGGCTCGGGAAGTCGATGAAGTGGAAGACGCAGCGCCGCAGGAACGCGTCCGGGAGCTCCTTCTCGTTGTTGCTCGTGATCACGACCATGGGCCGGTGCTGGGCGACGACCTCCTCCCCGGTCTCGCTGATCCGGAACCGCATGCGATCGAGCTCGTGGAGGAGGTCGTTCGGGAACTCGAGGTCCGCCTTGTCGATCTCGTCGATCAGCAGAACGACGCGCGCTGGCGCCGCGAAGGCCTGCCCCATCGGCCCCTTCTTGATGTAGCGGCGGATGTCGCGGACGTCGCCGTCGCCGAAGCGGGAGGCGTAAAGGCGCTGGACCGTGTCGTACACGTACAGGCCGTCCTGGGCGCGGGTGGTGCTCTTGACGTGCCAGGTCAGGAGATCGAGCCCCAGGCTCCGGGCGACCGCCTCGGCGAGCAGCGTCTTCCCGGTCCCTGGCTCCCCCTTGACCAGGAGCGGGCGCTCGAGGACGAGGGCGCAGTTGACCGCGGACTCGAGGGCATCGTCGGTCAGGTAGGAATCGGTGCCGCGAAAGCGCGCGAAGTCGGGGTTCATCGGTCTCCTCGGGATGGCGGGGCGGCCCAGGGTGTAGCGCATCGGGGGCGCCGACCGCCGCGATGAATCGTGGTTCAGTCGGGCCAGCCTCGCCAGGGGCGCCCGCCGCGGGCTCACCGGGCGCCGCACCGCCCCGGGAACAGCGGCCCGGGAACAGCGGCCTGGTCGGCAGCGGTTGTCCGGTTTGATGGCCACCCGTTGGCGCGCCGAGGGGCGGACCGCGCAGCGCGCGGCGTGCGCGGCTCTGGTCGCCCTGGCCGCGTGCGGCGGCGGCGCAGGGGCCGAGAGAGGGCCAGGCGTCCTGACCCCCGCCCCGCCCGTCCCCGCCCGGCAGCGGTCGCCCCGCGTGCCGATCGCCGTGACGCTGGACGACCTCCCGTTCGTGGGCGCGGTCCCGGCCGGGGCCTCGCGAGCGGACCTCGTCGACCGCCTCCTCGCCGCTGCCCGGGACGCCCGCGCGCCCCTCACCGGCTTCGTGGTCGGCCGCGCCGCCGCCACCCACCCTCGGCTCCTCGCTCGCTGGGCGCGGGCCGCGGCGCTCGGCAACCACTCGGCGACCCATCGCAGCGTCGACGCGGGCGGCGCCGACGCCTTCCTCGCCGACGTGGCGGACGGTCAGGCCCGGCTCCTCGAGCTGACCGGCGTCCGTGCCACGCTGTTCCGCTACCCCTACCTCCAGACCGGGGCGGAGCCGGCGCGGCGCGCGCGGGTCGGGGAGGGCCTCGCGGCGCTGGGCCTCCGGCGCGCCCCGGTGACGATCGACACGTCGGACTGGGCGCTCGTGGACCCCTACGTCCGGGCCCTCGAGGCGCAGGACCGCCGGGCGGCCGACGACGTGGCGGCGGCCCTGGTCGCGCACGTCCGGCGGGCTGCGCGCCGCTATCGGGAGCTCGCTGCCGAGCGGGGCCATCCGGGCGCTCCGCAGATCCTCCTGCTCCACGCGAACGCTCTGGTCGCGGACCGCCTGGCCGCGCTCCTGACCGCGCTCCGCGACGACGGGTTCCACTTCGTCGACCTCGACGAGGCGCTCGCCCACCCGATGTACGCTCGGCCCGACTCCTACGTCGGTCCGGTCGGCCTGTCCTGGCTCTACCGGATCGGGCCGGAGCCGAACGAACGATGGGCATGGGACGCCGCGCAGCTCCACGCGCTCCAGGTGCGCTTCGCGAACCGAGCGGAGCGGCCGGCCTACGACCTCGACGTCGGCCTCCACCTCGTGCGCATCGGCCCCGGCCGCTACCTCGTCCGGCACGAGGGTTCCCCGCCGACCACGGTCGAGGTCCGTTCCCGCGGGGCCGTCCGTGTCACTGCTCCGCCGTCATCGAGCCCGGCCCGCCGGGCGATCCTCGATTGGATCGAGGCCCGCTTCGGGCCGCAGCCCGGGCTGCGGTCCACTCGGTCCGGCTCCGCCTCGCGCTGACCGCCCTCGCGGCGGCGGCCATGATCGGCTGCACCTGCGGCGGCCCCACCCGTCTCGCGGTCTCGGGGCCCCCGGCCTACGTCCGCTGCCTCGCGGACGCGCCGCCACCCGAGGGCGAGCGGGAGGTCGGCGGGCTGCACCTCCGGATCACTGGTCGTCGGCTCGTGATCGACGGGCTCCGGGCGCCCTACCGCCTCGCCGCCTTCTCCGGCCCCTTCGCCGGTGGGCGCGCCGCGCTCGTCGCCGCCGAGCCCGACCTGGCGGTCGTGGTCGGCGGCCTCGGCGACGACGCCGCCGCCGCCGCGGAGGCCCTCGCCGCGCTCGCCCCTCCGGGCGTCCCCGTCCTCTTCGTCGCCGGCGGGGAGGACCGCCAGCCGGTGCGCGCCGCGACGTTCCGCGGCCTGCGCGACCGCACCCCGCTCGCCGTCGACGCGACGACGCTCCGGTCGGTGGTCGCGGGCCCGCTGGAGCTCCGGATCGTCGCAGGCGCGCCCGACGGGCGCTACGCGATCGCGGACGACGCGTGCGGCGTCGGGCCGCAGGATCTACGCCCTGCCGACCCCCCGCCGTCGGCGGACGCCGCCCATCGTCTCCTGGTCAGCTGGGCGGCCCCCCGCGCGCAGGGGCTCCTCGGTGCCCCCGCGGGCTGGCCGGCCCTCGCCGCCTACGCGGACGCGCTGGGCGTCGACCACCACCTGTTCGCCTGGCCCCGCCTCGTCCACGGGGCGGGGCCCGCCCCGGCCGACGAGCCGAGCGAGGTCGCGACGGTGCTCCGACCCCTGGTCGGGGCCGGGGTCGAGCGGGCGGACGGGCGCTGGGCGCCGCCGGGGGTCACGGTGCTCCGGGTCGACCGGGGCGGCGTCGTCGAGGTCGATCGACCTTGACAGGGAAGTTGGCCTGACTTACACCCCCCGCCCCTCGTCCCGCGGCGCCGTGCACCCGGCGCACCGCTCGCCAGCGCGCCGCCTCCCCTCCCTTGCCCGAGGGTCCGCTCATGGCCGAGTACGTTCTGAAGGTGAAGGACATCCACGAGGCCGGACGCGCGCTCGACCTGCCGGTCCGGGGCGACTGGCTCTCCGCCGCGCTCACCGACACCGACGTGCGGCCGGCCCCCATGGCCCCCGAGGGTCGGGTGGCGCTCTGGGTGCAGCGCCAGGGGGCGGACATCGTCGTGACCGGCACCGTCTCCGCGGCCCTGGCCATCGACTGCTCGCGGTGCCTCGAGGAGGCGCGATTCGAGGCGCAGGCCGAGCTGACCGCGCTCCTGACCGCCCGGGGGCCCCACCACCGGCCGGAGCCGGACGAGGTGGAGCTGACCCCCGAGGACCTCGACCGCGAGTTCTTCGACGGCGAGCAGATCGTGCTGGACGACCTCGTGCGCGAGCACCTGCTGCTCGAGGTCCCGATCCAGCCATTGTGCCGCGAGGACTGCGCCGGGATCGCGCTCGGCACCCCCGCTGCCCGCCCCGAGGCGCCCGCGGTCGATCCGCGCCTCGCGCCCCTGCTGAAGCTGGTCGGACGATTGCCGACCGAGGAGTGATCCGTGGCCGTTCCCAAGCGTCGAATGACCCGTGCGAAGCGCAACGCGCGCCGGGCGAACCATGACCGCGTCTCCCCGCCCAACGTCATCCCGTGCCCGAACTGCGGCGAGATGATGATCCCCCACCGGGTCTGCCCGAGCTGCGGCTACTACAACGGCCGGGAGGTCGTGGAGATCGTCGACGACGAGGCGGGGGTCCTCCCGCGGGACGAGGACGCCAGCTAGCGCGGCGCGGGAGGGGTCATGTTCAGCCTCAAGGACCGGGTGGCGCTCGTGACGGGCGGCTCGCGCGGCATCGGCCGCGCCGTGTGCCTCGCCTTCGCGCGCGCCGGCGCCCACGTCGCGGTCAACTACCGAGGCGGGGAGGACGCCGCCGCGGCCACCCTGGATGGCGTCCGGGCCGCCGGCGCGACCGGCGAGCTGCTGCGCTTCGACGTCGGGGACCCGGAGGCGGTCGACGAGGCGATCGCGGGCTTCGCGAAGCGGGCCGGGAAGCTGGACATCCTGGTGAACAACGCGGGTATCGCGCGCGACCAGATCCTGCTTCGCATCAAGCCCGAGGAGCTCGAGGAGACCACCCGGGTCAACCTCGGCGGGACGCTCTGGTGCGCGAAGGCCGCGGTCCGGGTGATGATGCGGAAGCGCTACGGTCGCATCGTGAACCTCTCGAGCGTGGTGGGCGAAGCCGGCAACCCCGGGCAGGCCGTCTACGCGGCGACCAAGGCCGGCATCCTCGGGTTGACGAAGACCCTCGCTCGGGAATATGCGTCTCGGGGCATTACCGTGAACGCCGTGGCGCCTGGATTCATCGAGACCGACATGACCGCGGACCTTCCCGAGAAGGTGCGCGAGGAGGCCGCGGCCCAGACCCCCCTCGGTCGCCTCGGGAGCCCCGAGGACATCGCCGCCGCGGTCCTCTACCTGGCCAGCGAGGAGGCCGGCTACGTGACCGGGCACGTCCTGAGCGTCAACGGGGGCATGCACGTTTGACCGCCCGGGGCGGTCGCGGATCCGGTAGGCTGAGGATTTGGCGCGGCACCTCTCGCTGAGGTGGCCGGGCAGGAAGGCCGTCGACGGTGCGGTCCCGGAGGACGAATGGAAACGGCGGACAAGGTCAAAGAGATCATCTCCCAGCAGCTCGACGTCGACGTCTCGCAGATCAAGGAAGAGTCGCAGTTCATCGAGGACCTCGGGGCGGACTCCCTCGCGATCGTCGAGCTCGTCCTGGCCTTCGAGGAGCACTTCGAGATCGAGATCCCGGACGAGGACACGGAGAAGATCCGCACGGTCGGCGACGCGGTGAGCTACATCACCGAGCACATGAGCGCCTCCTGAGGTCGCCGTGAGGAGGGTAGTCGTCACCGGGATCGGCATCGTCAGCCCGTGCGGCGCGGACGCCGCGTCGAGCTGGGAGGCGGTGGCGACGGGCCGGAGCGGGATCGCTCGCATCGAAGGCTTCGACGCGAGCGAGCACCCCTCGCAGATCGCCGGCGAGTGCCGGACCTTCGATCCGCTGCAGTACATCGAGAAGAAGCGCCTCCGTGAGGGGGGTCGCTTCATCCACCTCTCCCTCGGCGCGACCCAGCAGGCGGTGGACGCGGCCGGCTTCGAGCCGGATGACGCGCTCAAGGACCGGACCGGGACCTTCATCGGCGTCGGTATGTGCGGCCTCGAGCTCATCGAGAAGCAGCACGCCACGTTGACCGCGCGAGGACCGCGCAAGATCTCGCCCTACTTCATCCCCGCGACGATCTCGAACCTGGCGCCGGGCCAGATCTCGATGCGCTTCGGGTACCGCGGGCTGAACTACGTGACCACCAGCGCCTGCTCCAGCAGCGCCCACGCGATCGGCGAGGCCTACCGGGCGATCCAGCTGGGCCACCTCGACGCGGCGATCGCGGGGGGGGCGGAGGGGTGCGTCACGCCCCTCGGCATCGCCGGCTTCACGGCGATGCGGGCCCTGTCCACCCGGAACGACGAGCCAGAGAAGGCGTCCCGCCCCTTCGACCGGGATCGGGACGGGTTCGTGATGGGCGAGGGCGCGGCCTCCCTCGTGCTCGAGGAGCGCGACGCGGCGCGGAAGCGCGGCGCGCCGATCCTCGCCGAGGTCCTCGGCTACGGCGCGACGAGCGACGCTTACCACCTCACCCAGCCGGCCCCGGGCGGGGAGGGCGCGCAGCGCGCGATGCGCCTCGCCCTCGCCGACGCGAAGATGGACCTCGAGCGCGTGGACTACATCAACGCCCACGCCACGTCGACGCCCGTCGGGGACGCCGAGGAGCTGAAGGCGATCCGGGCGGTCTTCGGGGACCAGGCGTCGCCGCGGGGGACCTGGATCAGCGCCACGAAGGGCGTGACGGGGCATCTGCTCGGGGCCGCGGGAAGCCTGGAGGCGGCCTTCGCGATCCTGGCGATGCAGACGGGCCGCATCCCCCCGACCGCTAACCTCGACAACCCGAGCGAGGAGGCAGCGGGGATGGACCTGGTCCCGGACACGGGGCGAGAGCGCCACGTCGACATCGCCCTCAGCAACGCCTTCGGCTTCGGCGGAACGAACGTGACGCTGATCCTCGGCCGGGCCGACTAGACCGACGGTCCTTGGTCGACGTGATGGAGCCGGAGCCCCGCCGCGGTCCAGACCCGAGGGCGGCGCGCTGAGGCTCCCGGCCGATCCCCGCTTCCTCGCCGAGCGGGTCCGCTACCGCCTTCGCTACTGCTGCGAGGACTGCGCGTTGTTCGAACAAGAGCGAGGCGCCTGCGCCCACGGCTACCCGACCGACGACCACCGACAGGCCCGCTACCGGAGCCCGACCGTCGAGATCGTCTTCTGCAAGGACTGGGAGCTCCGCTGAGCCTGGCTCCATCCTCGGCTAGCCCCCCACGAGCGCGCCGCCACGGCACCGTCGACGCCGGAGCCCGATCACGTCGCCGACCTGCGTCGCGATCAGCAACGCCTCCCCGGTCCACACGGCGCGGGCGCCGAGCGGCGCGACGGCGGGGGGGAGCAGCGGGGCGAGATCGCCGCGAGCCGTGCTGAGCGGGAGCTCTTGTCCGGGCCAGCCGACCACGGGCCGGCCGTCCTCGCAGCGCGCGCCGGCGGCCCGGGCGTCGAGCGGCGGACCGGCTTGCCCCATCACGTCGAGCGGCACGCGCACGGCCCCCCCGGGGCACGCGCCGAGGGCGAGCGCGCCGCCCGTGCGCGGCGCCAGGCCGGCCGGGCGGCAGCCGGCTGGGAGCTCGGTCGCGACCGCGTAGTGGATCGCGGGCCGGATCGTGAAGACGAGAGCCCGGGGTTGCGGCTGGACGTGGCACACCGACGTGAACCAGCTCCCGTCGGACCACAGCGCGCCGCCGAGCAGGGGCTCGCACGGCTGGTCGATCTCGAGGGGCTCCGTGCCGCGACCGGCGCGGGCCGCGTCCGCGCCCAGGCCGAAGCGGTCGTAGCGGGCACAGATGCCCTCCGACGCGACGCACGGCGCCGGGACGATGCGGTGATAGAGGGCGACGAGCCCGCCGTCGTCGGCGGCGATCGCGAGCCGGCCCCCGGGGGTCGGGACCGCCACGGTGTCGTCGACGTCCTGGGCAGCCAGGAAGCTCACCCCACCATCGGGGCTGAAGGCCGCGCGGACCCGCGGGGCCGACGCGGGCGCCTCCACCACCACCCACCCGATCCCCACGCGACGACCGGCCGCACCCGCCACCAGCTCGTCGACCGGAGCCGCCTCGAGGATCGCGGCGTCGCCGCGGGGCTCCCCGACCGGGTCGAGGGGCTGCGCGCTCACCCCGTCGGCGCCCCCGACGGCGAGCAGCGCGCCCTCCGCGGTGGCCGCGAGCGCGAAGGCGCCCGGCGCGGCGCCGCCCAGGCGGTGGACCGGGTCGGCGATCGACCCCGCCGCGGGCTCGTCGACGGGCGGCGCTCCGCACGAGAGGAGCGCGAGCACGGCGCTGACGACTGCGGCCCCCGTGCCGAGCGGCCGGGTCTTCGCTGGCCTCGCCATGTCCTCCTCGGGATGGCGCCGGCGGCGGCGCCCGTCGAGCCCGTCGCCGCCCGGCGGTGCTCCTCCAGGGGCCTTGCTACGGTCGCCCTCATGACCCGCGCGTTCATCCACGACCTGCTCCGGTTCCTCGACGCGGCGCCGACGCCCTGGCACGCGACGGCGGAGGTCGTGGCGCGGCTGACCGCGGCCGGCTACCGCACCCTGGACGAGCGGGAGCCGTGGCAGGTGGCCTCCGGCGATCGGGTGCTGATCGTCCGGGGCGGGAGCCTCGTCGCCTTCGTGGTCGGACGAAGGCCTCCGTCCGAGGCCGGGTTCCGCCTGATCGGCGCGCACACCGACTCGCCCAACCTCCGGGTGAAGCCGCAGCCGACGGTGGAGGGCGAGGGGGCGTGGCAGCTCGCGGTGGAGCCCTACGGCGGGGTGCTCCTCCACACGTGGCTGGACCGGGACCTCTCGGTCGCGGGGCGGGTCTGGGTGCGCGGCGCCGACGGGCCCGAGGCGCGGCTCGTGCGGCTGGAGGGCGCGGTCGCGCGGGTGCCGTCCCTCGCGATCCACCTCGACCGGGAGGTCAACACGTCGGGCCTGGTGCTGAACGCGCAGCAGCACATGGCCCCGCTGACCGCGGTGCCCGGCGGCGAGGCGTGGGACCTCACCGCGCGGCTCGCGGCGGACCTCGGCGTCGGCGCCGACGACGTCGTCGGTCACGACCTGTGCCTGTTCGACGTGACCCCCGCGGCCCTCGGCGGCGCGCGCGAGGAGCTGCTCTTCAGCGCCCGCCTCGACAACCTCGCGAGCTGCCACGCCGGGCTGGCGGCGCTGCTCGACGCGGGGGACCCGGGCGACGCGACGCGGGGCCTCGTGCTCTACGACCACGAGGAGGTCGGGAGCCGAAGCGCGCAGGGGGCCGACTCGCCGTTCCTCGCCGAAGCCCTCACCCGCCTCGCCCACGCCCGCGACGCGGGGCCCGACGCCGCCGCCCGCGCCTTCGCTCGCTCCTTCCTGGTCAGCGCCGACATGGCCCACGCGCTTCACCCCAACTACGCCGACCGGCACGAGAAGGGCCATCGGCCGGTCCTCGGTGGCGGCCCGGTGATCAAGACCAACGTCAACCAGCGCTACGCGACGGACGGAGAGACCACCGCGCGCTTCCTCGCCTGGTGCCGGGCGGCGGACGTCAAGCCCCAGCACTTCGTCACGCGGAGCGACCTGGCCTGCGGCAGCACGATCGGGCCGATCACCGCCGGCCGCCTCGGCATCCGCACGATCGACGTCGGCAACCCGATGCTCTCGATGCACAGCTGCCGGGAGATGGCGAGCGCGGTCGACCACGGGCCGATGGTGGCGGTGATGACGGCCTTCTACCGGGCGAGCGCGTGATGACCCTCCCTTGACCCCCTCGCCGGCCTGTTCGAAGCCATGAGCATGCAGATCCTGGATCGCCTCCCGGGAGAGGTCTCCGTCTACGAGGTGTCCCCTCGCGACGGGCTGCAGAACGAAGCGGTGACGGTGCCGACCACGGCGAAGGTGCGGCTGATCGAGGCTCTGGTCGCGTCGGGGCTGCAGCGGATCGAGATCACCAGCTTCGTGAGCCCGAAGTGGGTCCCCCAGCTCGCGGACGGCGACGAGGTGGCGGAGCGGACCCCGCGGGCCGAGGGCGTTCGGTACAGCGCGCTCGTCCCCAACGCGCGGGGCCTCGAGCGCGCCCTCGACGGGGGCATGCGCGAGATCGCCGTGTTCATCAGCGCGAGCGAGACCCACAACCGCAAGAACGTCAACAAGACGGTGGCCGACACCCTCGCCGCCTTCCGCGAGGTGATCGGCCCCGCGGTGGAGGCCGGCCTGCGCGTCCGGGGCTACGTCTCCACGGTCTGGGGGTGTCCCTACGAGGGGACCATCGACCCGCGGGCAGCGCTCCGCATCGCGTCCGACCTCCTCAGCCAGGGCTGCTACCAGATCTCCCTGGGCGACACGATCGGCGTGGGGACCCCGGTCCAGACGCGCCGTATCCTCTCCCTCTTCGGGACCGAGATCCCGCCCGAGCGGCTGGCCCTGCATCTCCACGACACGCGCGGAACGGCGCTGGCCAACGTCCTGGTGGGCCTCGACATGGGCATCCGGACGTTCGACAGCTCGGTCGGCGGTCTCGGGGGCTGCCCCTACGCGCCCGGCGCGGCCGGCAACGTCGCGACCGAGGACCTCGTCTACATGCTGCAGGGGATGGGGGTGGAGACCGGGGTCGATCTCGAACGGCTCTGGGAGGCCGGCAAGGTCGCCGCGGCGGGGGTCGGTCGGGAGCTGCCCGGCAAGGTCCACCGGGCCGGCGTCCGCTCGCTTCGCTCCTGACGCCCCCCGGCGCGGGAGGCGCCAACGTTGCCTCGAGGGAGCCGACCCCCCAAGCTACGTCCCCAGCGGGGGCTAGGCGCCCGCAGCTCGGAGGAAGGTCTTGCACGCCCTCGCCCTGGTCCTCGCCACGCCCCTGTTCGGGCTCAGCCTCGACGTCCCGACCACCCCCGGGCCCCTCCTGCCGCCCGGCTACCTCGCGCCGCTCCCGGCGCCCCTCGTCCTCGACCCCGGCCCGCCGGCGGAGAGCCTGCTCGAGGAGGAGGGTGACGAGGGCGGCGCCGCCGTCGCGTCCGACCGCGCGACCCTGTCCGAGGAGGACCGGGAGCGCCTGACCCAACGGCGTCTCGAGCTCGGCCGCATCCACCGCGCCCTCGGCATCGCGACGTGGGCGTCGATGCTGGTCACGGTGACGCTCGGGATCATTCAGTTCTACAACAAGTACGGCTTCTTCGAGAATCAGGCGAGCAACCCGTGCACGTCCGGGGGCGCGATCTTCGGCCAAGATCAGTGCTGGGGGGATCCCTGGGCCCACCGGGTCAGTTGGATCACCACGACGACGCTCTACACGGCGACGTTCACGCTCAGCCTGCTGCTCCCGGACCCGAACAACCTGGCCGAGGCCCGCGGTGACTACGCGGACAAGCTGCGCACCCACAAGACGCTGCGGTGGGTCCATTTGGGCGGGATGATCGCCCAGCTCTTCCTCGGTCTCCTCGTCAGCCAGAACTGGTTCGGGCTGGACCGGACCAACAACTACGGTGCGCTCCAGGGGATCGCGGCCGCGCACCTCGGCGTCGGTCTGCTGACCTTCGGCACCCTGACCGCGGCCGGCGCCCTGATGGTGTTCTGAGGTCTCGGGTCGAGCTCGACCCTCCCCTCGACGCCCCGCCGCCCCGCCTGCTGGACGCCTCGCCCTGCAGGTTTCGTGCGAATCGGCCTCACTGACGTCTTGCCAGTGTCGGTCGGCCACGGATACCATCGCCCTGCGCGTCGGTGCCAGCCATCCAACTGCCTGGACTCCTTGCCCTTTCGAGCCTCCGCAGGCTCGGCGGGGCGAGGCCCTGGGGCTGCGGTGTCCGCGGGCGCGGAGCGCGCAAGGAGAACGATGGCGTCCCAGACCGTATCCCACCTCCTCGGCACGCTGGAGCGAGACCCCGACAACGAGGATGCGCTCACGCAGATCGCCGAGCTGTCGAACAACGGCGCGGGGACCCTCGGGGCGGAGGACCGCCCGCTGCTCGAGCGGGCGCGGCAGACGCACGAGAGCCGTGGCGAGTTCCGCGCGCTCGCGGAGCTCCTCGAGCTCGAGGCGCGGCTGACGGAGAACGACCCGGACCGCGTCGCGGGGCTGCTGCGGGAGCTCGGACGCATCTACCGTGAGGAGCTCCTCGACGACGACCGCGCGCGCGCCGCCTGCGAACGGGCCCGTCAGCTCCGTCCCGGTGACGCGGAGATCCAGTCCGCCCTCGACCGCCTCGAGGAGACCCGGGAGCGCTGGCGCGACATCGCCGACCGGTTCCTCGACGAGGTGAAGAACGCGAGCGATGCGAGCCTCAAGTGCGGGCTCTACGTCAGCGCCGCGTCGCTGCTGTGGAAGTACGACCGCTCGGGCTCCGCTGACGAGGTCCACGAGCTGTTCCAGAAGGCCCTCGCGGCAGCGCCGGGGGATGCCCGGGCGGTCCGCCTCACCGCCCGCATCCTGCGCGAGGACGGCCGCGACCAGGAGCTCGCCGGCGTGCTGCTCCGCGCGTCGGAGGAGGCGCGGGGACGCGAGGAGAAGGTCAACTTCGCCCTCGGCGCCGCGCGCGTGCTCAGCCGTCGCCTCGGGGACGGCCATCGGTCGGCCGAGGCCTATGGCCGCGTGCTCGACTTCGTGCCGGGGCAGCCCGAGGCGATGGCGTTCCTCGTCAAGCACTTCACCGACGAGCAGGACTGGGACCACCTCGTCGCGCTCTACGAGGACCAGCTCCGATCCCGCCGGAAGATCGAGGACGAGCAGGGCGCGCTCCTCAACCTCGGCATGGTCCACTGGCGCTTCCGGGCGTCGCCCCAGGAGGCGGAGCCCTACTTCGCGCGCCTGCGGAAGATGGAGCCCGCCCACCCCGGCATGCTCACGTTCTACCGGGAGACGCTCGGCGCGGGGCAGGAGCCGCGCTGGCTCGGGATCCTCGCCGACGCCCAGCGCATGGCGCCGACCGACGAGCGGAAGCTCGAGCTCGCGCTCGAGCTGGCCCACGCCGCGGAAGGCGACCACGGCAACACGGAGCGGGCGATCGATGCCTGGAAGGCCGTGCTTCGCCTCGACCGGTCGCGGGACGACGCGCCGCGCGCCCTGAAGGACCTCTACCGCCGCACCCAGAAGTGGAACGCCCTCGTCGAGCTCCTCAAGAGCGAGGCGGCAGCGGTCCCTCTGGACCAGACGGAGCGCAAGGTCGCCCTCCTGCGGGAGCTCGTCCCGATCTACCGCGAGCGCCTGAACCTGGACGTGATGGTCATCCAGACCTTCAACCAGATCCTCGAGCTCGCGCCCGCCGACCCCGAGGCGCTCGACGCCCTCGCGGAGACCTACGAGTCGACCGGCCGCTGGAACGACCTGATTCAAGTGCTCACCCGCCAGGCGGAGTCCGAGGAGGATCCGGAGCGCAAGGTCGCCCTGTACATCCGGGTCGCGCGGCTCTGGGTGGACCGCTTCGCCAACTACAACCAGGCCGCCAAGCCCCTGGAGGAGGTGATCGGGCTGCAGCCGGACAACCGGCGGGCGCTCTCCCAGCTCGAGGACATCTACCGGAAGAAGCGCGCCTGGCAGCGGCTCTTCGACGTCCTCAAGCGTCAGGCGGAGCTCGAGGAGGACCCGGAGGCGCACCGTGCGCTCCGCCTCGAGCTCGCCAAGCTCGCGGGCGACCGCCTCCATGACCACAAGACCGCGATCACCCTCTGGAAAGGCCTCCTCGAGGAGGACCGGGAGCGCCGGGACGCCCTGGACGCCCTGGAGATGCTCGCCGAGCGCGAGAAGGACTGGACGACCCTCGCCCAGGTGCTGGAGATCCGCGTCGGGCGCGCGGAGGACGGTCGGCAGCGCACGAAGCTCCTGCAGAAGCTCGGCGCCATCTACGGCGACCACCTGGACGAGCCCACCCGGGCGGCCGGGGCGTGGAAGCGCATCCTGGACCTCGACCCGAAGAACGGCCGCGCGCTGCGCACGCTGCGGGAGACCTTCCTGCGGGCCGGAGACTGGCCTGGCCTGGAGGCCCTGTACGCCGACGCGGAGGACTGGGAGGGGCTGGTCGACGTCCTCGGCAACGCCGCGGAGCGCGTCAGCGACAAGGCGACGAAGATCCAGCTCTCCTTCCGCGCGGCCGAGGTGTACGAGGAGCGCCTCGGCCAGCCGCACCGGGCTTTCCGGAGCTACGAGCGGGTCCTCGCCGAGGACCCGGAGAACAGCCGCGCGGCCCGGGCGCTGATCCCGCTCTACGAGCGCGACGAGAAGTGGAGCCGCCTGCCGGCCCTCTACGAGGTGCTCTACCGCAACCTCGAGGACGGCGTGGGGACCGGGGAGCGCCTCGAGCTCCTCGGGCGGCTCCAGACCCTCGCGGCGGAGCGCCTGCGGGACCTCGACGGCGCCTTCCGCTACGCCGCCCGCGCCTTCGACCTCGAGCCGACGTCCACCGAGGTGCGCCACGGCCTCGAGCAGAGCGCGGAGCGGGCCCGCCGCCACGAGGAGCTGATCAAGATCTACCTCGGCCGCCTCGACGCGATCGAGGACGAGGAGGACGCGGAGGCGGAGCGGCTCTGGCTGCGGCGCCGGGTCGCCCAGCTCGCGCACGGCTCCCTCGGTCAGACGGAGCAGGCGGTCGAGCAGCTCAAGGGGATCCTGGTGTCCGAGCCCGGCGACCGCGCCGCCGCGGACGCCCTTGAGCAGATCTACCGGCTCAGCGACCAGCACCGGGAGCTCCGGGGGCTGCTCCTTCATCGGGTCAGCCACGCCGACGACGACCGCGAGCGGCGCGAGCGCCTGCTCGACCTCGCCCGGCTGGAGGAGGAGGTGCTCGGGGACCCGGCCTCCGCCGCTGCCCGCTTCCGCCGGATGCTCGAGATCGACGCCCACGACGTCGAGGCCCTCGAGGCCCTCGACCGCCTCACCGCCGCCGAGGAGCGGTGGGACGAGCACGCCGACATCCTCGAGCGCCGACGGGTGATGGCGCCGGATGCGGATCAGGCGCGCGCGATCCTGCTCCGCCTGGGGGACGCGCGCCTCACGCACCTCGACGACCCCGCAGGCGCGCTCACGGCCTTCGGGGCCGCGCTGGAAGAGGACGACAGCCCCGAGGCGATCCAGGGGCTGGAGACGGTCGCGGGCCGGGGCGGAGAGCTCGCGGAGGAGGCGAACCTCCTCCTCGAGGGCGCCTACGAGCGCGCCGGCGCCTGGGAGAAGCTCGCCCGGGTGCTCACGGCCCGCCTCGCCCACGTCGAGTCCCCGAGCGAGCGCCGGGCGCTCCGGCTACGCTACGCCGATCTGGCGGTCGGCCGGATCGGCGACCCCCTCGGCGCCTACCGCGCTCTCGAGGGCGCGCTCCTCGACGAGCCGGGGGACCCGGCGCTGTGGGACCGGCTGGTCGAGGCCGCGGACGCCGCGGGGGCCCACCAGGAGCTCGCGAAGGCCTTCGCGACGGCGCTCGAGGCCGACGGCCTCGGTGACCTGGAGCGGGCCGACCTCGCGTCCCGTGTCGCCCAGCTCTACGACGTCGTCCTGGGCCAGCCCCGGGAGGCCGAGCCGTTCCACCGGCGCGTGCTCCACCAGGACCCCCTCGACGAGCGCTCCTTCCTCGCCCTGAAGGAGCTCTACACGAACGAGGAGCGCTGGAACGAGCTGCAGGTGCTCTACCGGAACCGGATCGCGGAGACGGTCGACCCGGAGGCCCGCCTCGACCTCCTCCTGCAGGTCTGCTTCCTGTTCGAGGAGCTGATCGACGACCCCACGCTCGCGATCCAGGCCTACCAGGACGTCCTCGAGCTGAGCCCGGACCACCAGGCGAGCCGCCGGGCGCTCGAGCGCCTCTACGAGCGGACCGAGAGGTGGCGGGACCTGGTCGCGCTGCTCCGGATGGAGCTCGAGCAGGCCGACGAGGCGGAGCAGGTCGGTCTGACCCACCGGCTCGGGTCGCTGCACGAGCGGCGCCTCGACGAGCCCGCGGTGGCGGTGGACCACTACGAGCAGGTCCTCGATCTCGAGCCGAACCACAAGTTCGCGCGCGAGGCGCTCGAGCGGCTGATCCACCACCCGGCGCAGCGGCAGCGCGTCGCGCGGACGCTGGAGCCCGTCTACGAAGACCGGGGCGACTGGGCGGAGCTGGTCCGGGTGCTCGAGGTGCAGCTCGAGGACCTCGTGGAGCGCGGGAGCCGGGTCGACCTGCTCGGCCGCATCGCGGAGCTGGAGGAGAACCGCCTCCACGACCCGACGGCAGCCTTCCGGACGATGGCGCGGTCGGTCGACGCGGACCCGGCGGACGAGCGGGTGCGCGAGGAGCTGGCCCGCCTCGCGGCGATGCGGGGAGCGCAGCGCGAGCGGGCCGCGGTGCTGGAGGAGGCGATCGAGGGGAGCGCCGGCTCCCCGGGGCTGAACGGCGAGCTCCTGCTCGAGCTCGCCCGCCTGTGGGACGACGAGGTCGGCGACGCGGCCGAGGCGGAGAAGGCGTTCCGACGGCTGATCGCGGTCGAGGGCGACAACCCCGGCGTGGTCCTCGAGGCCTCCCGCGCGCTCGAGCGCATCCACGTGGGCCAGGGCAACCACGAGGCGCTCGCGGCCGACCTTCGGCGCCAGGTGAAGTTCGAGACGGATCCGGACGTGCGGCGGGAGCTCCTCGTCCGGCTGGGTGATCTGCTGGAGCGTTCCCTCGGCGATCGGGCCGGCGCGATCGTCGCCCACCAGGAGCGCCTCGACCTCGACCCCGCGGACGCGGACGCGCTCCTCGCCCTCGAGCGGCTCTACGAGCAGCAGGGCGAGTGGCAGCGCTTGATCGGCATCCTCCACCAGCGGGACGGGGTGGAGGACGACGCCGAGCGGCAGAAGGCGATCGCCCGCCGCATCGGGGTGATCTACGAGACCCGGCTCGACGACCCGGACAACGCCATCGTCGCCTACAACGAGGTGCTCGGGCGCTTCGGGACCGACCGCGAGACCCTGGACGCCCTCGGCCGCCTTTACGAGCACGCGCAGAAGTGGGAGGACCTGCTCGAGGTCGCGGAGATGGTGTACGACCTCGCCGAGCACTCGGACGAGCGCGCGGCGATCCGCTTCCAGATGGCGGAGCTGATGCGGACGCGCACCGGAGAGCTCGAGCGGGCGATCGAGGCCTACTCGGAGGTGCTCGACCTGGTCCCGGACCACGCGGAGACGCTCGAGAGCCTCGCGCTGATCATGGCCGCGGACGGCCGAGCGCCGGCGGCATCGGCCGACCTGGGGGCCCCGGCCGCGGAGGAGGCCGCGCACGCCGCGCCGCAGGCGACGGAGGGGGCGCTTCCGGCCTTGCCCGAGCTGCCGAGGGACGAGGGCGAGCCCCCCGCGGAGGTCGTGGGGGACGCAGCGGCCGCGGGGGAGGCCCGGGCGGAGCCGGAGACCGGGGCGGACGGGGAGGCCCGGGCGGAGGGAGAGGCTCGGGCGGACGGGGAGGCCCGGGCGGAGGGAGAGGGCAGCGGCGAGGCCGTCGCCGCGCCTTCCGCGGACGCCAGCGTCCCGTCGGCGGCGGAGCCGGCGGCCGATCGCTGGCATCCCGCGGAGCCTCCCGCGCCGGAGCCTCCGCTCGAGTACCCGCTGCACGTCCGGGTCGAGGCCGCTCGCGTGCTGCGTCCCCGCTACGAGGCGACCGCGGCCTACCCGGAGCTCCTGGTCGCCCTCGGGGTCCTCGCGGAGAGCGACGACCCGATCGAGCGCTTCCGCGCCCTGCGGCGCGCGGCGGAGGTCGCCGACGTCGGCCTCGAGGATCCGTCCCGGGCCTTCCCCCTCCTCGGCCGGGCGCTCCGGGCCGGGCTGGGGGAGGAGGACCTCGCGCTGATGCTCGACGACCTGTCGCGCCTCGCGGCCGAGTCGGCCCGGTGGCAGGAGTACGTCGAGCTCCTCCGGGACGTCGCGCCGGACATCCTGGACGGCGAGCTGCAGGTGGAGACCCACCTCCAGGTCGCCGACGTCGCGCGCTCGCGCCTCGGTGACGGCGGCCTCGCCCGCCGCACGTACGAGCGGGTCCTGGAGCTCGCCCCCGACAACCGGGTGGCTCTCGACGCCCTCGAGGCGCTCACGGCGGAGGCGGGGGACGACGAGGCGCTGCTCGAGGTGCTCCGCCGCAAGACCGAGCTCGCGGACGCGCCGGAGGAGCGGGTGGCCCTGCTGCTCCGCCGCGCGGAGCTCTCCGAGGAGCGGCTCGAGGACCTCCCGGGTGCGATCGATGGCTACGAGCAGGCGCTGAGCGAGGCGCAGCCGCGCCAGGCCTACCTCGGCCTCGAGCGCCTCTACGCGGCCAGCCGGCGCTACCACGAGCTCGCGCTGCACTACGAGCGGATGCTGGACGAGGGGGTGGGCTCGCCGGTCGAGGTTCGCTACCAGCTCGGCGCGGTCCAGCTCGAGCACCTCGACGACCCCTGGGCGGCCGTCGACCACTTCCGCGCTGCCCTGACCCTCGACCCGAGCCACCAGCCGACCATCGAGGCCCTCGAGCGGCTGATGGAGACCGAGGACCACCGGGCCGCGGCCGCCCAGATCCTCGAGCCCGTGTTCCTGCAGGCGATGGACTGGCCCAAGGTCACGACGTGCCTCGAGGCCCGGATCGCGGCGGAGGCGGACATCGAGGAGCGCAAGGCCCTCCTCGTGCGCCTGGGGCAGATGCACGAGGACTACCTCGAGGACCTCGAGGGCGCGATGGAGGCCTACGCCCGGCTCTTCGCCGAGGATCCGCGGGACGAGGACACCTGGGAGACGCTGTCCCGGCTGGCCCGCGTGCTCGAGAAGTGGGAGCGGCTCGCCGGGATCTACGAGGACGGCCTCGACGCGATCACGATCGACGATCCGCAGACCGCTCGCCTCGCCTTCACCACCGGCCAGCTCAACGACCGCCTGGCCAGGCCGGACCGCGCGGCGGCGCTCTACGACCGGGCGTTGCGCTTCGACCCGACGGACCCCGCGGCCTTCGAAGCCCTCGAGGATGCCCACCGGCGCCGGATGGCGTGGGAGGAGCTCCTCGAGCTGTACCGCCGCCAGGCCGACGCAGCCCCGACGGACGACGAGCGGGTCGAGCTCCTCCGCAAGAGCGCCCGGCTCCTCGAGCAGCAGCTCGGCCGACCGTCCGAGGGGATCAAGGCGTGGCGCGGCCTCCTGACGCTCGCGCCGGCGGACGCCGATGGCGTCGACGCCCTCGACCGGCTCCTCATGGTGGAGGAGCGCTGGGCGGAGCTCGCCGACCACATCCGCCACCAGGTCGACCTCTACGCTGGCGAGCCGGAGGAGCTCGACCTCAAGCACCGCCTGGCGTCGGTCCTCGCGACCAAGCTCGACGATACGCCGAGCGCGATCGACCTCTACGAGGAGATCACCCAGGTCGACCCGGGCCACACGGAGACCGTCGCGGCGCTGGAGCGGCTGGTGCAGGACGCGGACCACCAGGCCCGCATCATCGAGATCCTCGAGCCGATCTACCTGGCGACGGACCAGTGGCGGAAGCGCATCGCGATCTACGAGGCGCAGGGGAAGCGCTCCGACCACCCGGGCGACCGCGTGCGCCTGCTCGGGCAGATCGCCGAGCTCCACGAGACCCGGGGCCACGACCTGGCTCTCGCGTTCCACGCGTGGGCCCGAGCGCTCTCGGCGGACCCGGAGGACGAGGAGGTGCGCGGTCACGTCGACCGCCTCGCGGAGACGCTCGGGACCTGGGACGCCCACATCACCGCCTACGAGGATGCGCTGGCCAGGGCGGACGAGCCGTCGGTGCAGGCGTCGCTCCTCGCCACGATGGCGAAGGTCCACGACGAGCGGCGAGGCGACCCGCGCGCCGCGATCGAGACCTACGAGCGACTGCTCGAGGTCGACCCCGACGACCCCGCGCCCCTCGACGCGCTCGAGGCCCTCCACACGATGGTCGGCGACTGGCGCGGGCTCGCCGACGTGCTGGACCGGAAGGTGGAGCGGACGTTCGACCCGGCGGAGCGGGCCGACCTCCACATCCGGGCGGGGTCGGTCGTGGAGGAGCTCCTCAACGACGCGTCCGGCGCGATCGAGAGCTACCGCAAGGCGCTGGGCGAGGACCCGGACAGCGGGGTCGCGCTCGAGTCCCTCGACCGCCTCTACGCGCGGAGCGGCGAGCATCAGGCCCTCGCCGAGATCCTCGAGCGCCGGGTCCAGCTGGACGACGACCCGCAGGATCGCACGGAGCTCGGCCTCCGCCTCGGCGCGCTCCTCGACCGGGACCTCCGGCGCCCCGACGAGGCGATCGAGGCCTACCGGCGGGTCCTCGAGGACGACCCGGACCACCCGCGGGCGGTGGTCGCCCTCGCCGAGCTCTACGAGCGGCAGGGGCTGTGGCACGACCTGCTCGACAACCTCCAGCGGCAGGCCGAGCGGGCCGAGGGCGCGGAGCGGACCGCGCTCCTGTCCCGGACGGGCGAGGTCCTCGAGCGGGAGCTGGGGGAGCCGGCCGAGGCGATGGCGCTCTACGAGTCGGTGCTCGCCACGGACCCGGCGCACGGGCCGGCGATCGACGCCCTGCTGCGCATCGCCGGCCGGGAGGACTACCGGGCCCAGGCGTCGGAGATCCTCGAGCCGCTCCTCCGGAGCCAGGGCCGCTGGGACGAGCTGGCGGAGCTCCTGGCCGGCAAGGCGGCGGCGGTCCTCGACCCGATCGACCGTCGGGTCGAGCTGCGGCGCCTCGCGGAGGTGCACGAGGAGGGCCGTGGCGATCTGCCCGCCGCCCTCGAGGCGCTGAAGGCGGCGCTGGCGGAGGACCCGGAGGACGTGGCCACCGCCGACGACCTCGAGCGGGTGGCGGAGCGCCTCGGCGCCTGGGACCAGGCGGCCGACGCGTTCGCGTCGCGGGCGTCCAGCGTGATGGACCCGGCCGTCGCACGGGCCCTCTACGGCCGCCTGGCCCGCATCGCCGAGGAGCGGCTCGGCGACGACGCCCGGGCCGTCGAGGCGCACGCACGGACGCTCGAGCAGGTGGGCGATGACCCCGGAGCGCTCGCGGCCCTCGACCGGCTCCACCTGAAGATGCAGGCCTGGGGCGAGCTGGCCGACGTGCTCGAGCGGCGGGTCGAGGCGTCGATGGAGCCATCGGAGCGGGCCGGCCTCCTCCTGCGCCTCGGCACCCTTCGGCGCGACCGCTTCGACGACCGGGCCGGGGCCCTGCGCGCCTTCCAGGAGGTGCTCGAGCACGACCCCGCGCAAGCCGATGCCGTCGCCGGCGTCGAGGCGCTCCTCCGCGACGACGCGCTGGCCCCGGAGGCGGTGGAGACGCTCGACCGCGTGTACCGGCAGACCGGCGCGACGGACCGGGTCGCTGCCCTCTACGACGCGCGCATCCGCCTCGCCGCGGCGCCCGGCGAGAAGGTCCAGCTGCTGCAGGAGCAGGCCGCGACGTACGAGCAGGACCTCATGGATCCTGGCCGCGCGCTCGAGGCGACGCTGGCCGCCTTCGTCCTCGACCCGGCCGACGGGTCGCTCGTCGAGGACCTCGAGCGGCTCGCCGCCGCCGCGGACCGCTGGGACCTCCTCCAGGGAGCGGTCGAGCGGGTCTTCGAGGCCGAGGAGGTCGACGCCGGCCTCGCGCGCGACCTGAACCTCCGCGCGGCGACCTGGTACGCCGGCCCGCTGGACGACCCCGGCCGGGCCGAGGCGCGGCTCCGGGCGGCGATCGAGGCCGACCCCTACGCGGGGGAGGCGCACCAGGAGCTGGTCGGGCTGCTGCGGGCGCAGGGGCGCGAAGCCGACCTCGTCGATGCCCTCGGGCGCTGGGCCGAGGTCGACGACAGCGATGGGGCCAAGGTGGACCGGCTCCGCGAGGCGGCGCAGCTCGCGGAGCATGCGCTCGGGGACCGGGAGCGGGCCCGCCGGTCCTACCGCGCGCTGCTCGGGATCGACCCGACCGACGAGGACGCCCTCGACCAGCTGATCCGCCTGGCGGAGCTGGCCGACGAGCACGCGGAGGTCGCGGAGCTCCTGGTGCGGCGCATCGAGGGCTCGATGGACCCGGCCGAGCGCCTCGAGCTGCGCAAGCGCTACGCCCGGACCCTCGCCGGGCCCCTCGAGGACGCCGACGGCGCCCAGGACGCCTGGCGCAACGCCCTCGACGAGGAGCCGACGGACCTCGAGGCGATCGATGCGCTCGAGGCGCTCTACGAGCGGCGCGAGCGCTGGAGCGACCTCGAGGACCTGATCCACCGTCGCCTCGACCTCGCGGTCTCCTCCGGGGAGCGGATCGCGGCCCGGGTCCGCCTCGCGCGCCTCGCCGAGCAGCGCTTCGGCCGCCGGGAGGAGGCGATCGAGCAGCTCCAGGAGATCCTCGACGACGACCCGGCCAACGCGGAGGCGATGGACGAGCTCGAGCGGCTGTACGCCGTGGGGGAGGACTGGCCGGCGCTGGTCGACCTGCTCGAGGCGCGGGCCGAGGCGGCCGCGGCCGCGGGCGACGGGCCCCGGGAGCTCGAGGTGCTGCTTCGCCTCGGCGCGGTCCACCTCGAGCGGCTGGACGACGCCGGCCGGGCTGCCGAGATCTACGGCCGCATCCTCGAGCGGGATCCACTCCACGCGGGGGTCCTGGACGCGCTGGTCACGCTGCACCTCGACCGGGAGGCGTGGCCCGAGGCGGTCGACGCCCTGGAGCGCAGGGCCGAGGCGCAGGAGCCCGTGGACGCGATCGCGACCCTCTACCAGGTCGCCGAGCTGGCCGCGCAGCGGGTCGGGGACCCGGCCCGGGCGGAGGAGGCGCTGCGGCGCGCGTACGCGATGGACCCGGCGAGCCACGAGACGCGCGACCGCCTCAAGGCGCACTACGAGGAGCACGCGCAGGCCGACCGGCTCGCCGAGCTGCTGGTGCACGACGAGGAGGAGGAGCAGGACCCGTCCCGCAAGGTGGATCTCCTGAAGCGCATCGCCGACCTGTACGCTGGCCCCCTGGCGGACCCCGGATCGGCCGCGGCCTACCTCGAGCGGGCCTGCGCGCTGGTCCCGGAGGACCGCGGCGTGCTGCTCCCGCTGTGCGACTTCTACATCGCGGCGGGGCGCCAGCAGGACGCGATCCCCGTCCTCGAGCAGATCATCGCGAGCTACGGTACGCGCCGGAACAAGGAGGTGGCGGTCTACCACCACCGCCTCGGCCGCGCGAAGGAATCGATGGGCGACCTCGACGGGGCCCTCGAGGCCTACGACGCGGCGTTCCGGGTCGACCTGACGAACGTCCAGGTGCTGACCGACCTCGGGCGGCTGTGCATGAACCGTGGCGACCTCAACCGGGCGCAGAAGGTGTTCAAGGCCCTGCTGCTCCAGAAGCTGACGGCCGATGACGGGATCACCAAGGCCGACGTCTACTTCTACCTGGGCGACATCTCCGCGAAGCTCGGGGACCGGCGCAAGGCGGTGAGCATGCTCGAGCGGGCCAAGGCCGAGGACCCGAGCCACCTGTCGGCGAGCTCGCTCCTGGACGAGCTTCGCGCGGCGGGTTGACGACGGCCCCCCGTCCCGCTATCCGTGCCGGCCCAGCGCGGAGCGCACCATGTCCCTCACCTCCAAGACCAAGACCCGCCGAAGAATCCGCCGGCGCAAGCTCGGCCTGAAGGCCAAGAAGCTCCGGGCTCGTGTCGGCACCCCGAAGTTCCCGCTCGATCCTCGCGAGGCGGGGCCGGACTCGGCCGAGAAGCGGGGCGACGAAGACACCGCCGACGAGGCCTCCGCCGCCTGAACCGGGCCCCGCGGCTCGGCCCGGGCGCCCCCGCCGCTCCCTCCGGCGAGCTCAGCGGAGCTCGGCGGAGCACCGTGCAGCTCAGCGGAGCTCGGCGGAGCACCGTGCAGCTCAGCGGAGCTCGGCGGAGCACCGTGCAGCTCAGCGGAGCTCGGCGGAGCTCGGCGGAGCACCGTGCAGCTCAGTGGAGCTCGGCGGAGCTCCGTGCAGCTCAGTGGAGCGTGTGGGACCGGCCCTCGTGCTCCACGGTCGGGACCCCGGGCTCCCCCGCCTCGGGGGGCAGGACGATGGTCGTCCCGGGGAGGGCACGGCCGGGATGGGAGGACGGCTCGTCGTCTCCGTCCCGGCGCTCGGGCGTGGGCCCGGTCTCGGTGGCCGGGAGCCGCGACGACGTGAGCACCGCGTGGGCGGCCTCGAGGGACGCCCGCTCCTCTTCCTCCGCTTCCCAGGCGTCGAGGCGGGCGCGGTCCTTCCGGCGCCGCCGCACGTAGGCCACGACGAGGAGGAGCGACAGCAGCACCCAGACGCTCCCGCTCCCGAGGAGCAGCGGGAAGGCCGAGTACCGCTGCGCGAGGTCCTGCTTCCACTCGTCCTCGAGCATGTCGGGAGGCCGGGAGTAGGTGACCTCGAGAGCCGAGCCGAACGCCCGCCCCCCCGCGATGCGGTGCAGGAGGCGCCGGAACTGGTCCTCGCCGTCGCTGCGGTCGAGCAGCCAGCGGACGAAGTCGGCGCTCTGGGCGTAGGCCAGGCTCACCTGGTGGGGCCGGGCCGAGAACCCCCGGTCGAGGCGGCGCAGCGGGAGCAGCCGGCCGCCGACGGTGGCGCCCCAGAGGGTCTGGACGCGCGCGAGGCTCGCCTCCCCTGCCTGGTGGATCGCGACCCCCTCCGAGAACCAGCGCGGGACCGGTTGGCCGGCGACCGCTCGATGGAGCGCGATGTGCGACAGCTCGTGGGTCAGGACCGCCGTCATGTCCGGCCGCTCCCAGGTCTCCGGGGCGCTCAGCGTCAGCAGGATCAGGCCCCGGGCGGGGTACGCCACGCCGGTCGCGTAGGCGGGGGGCGGCGCGCGCGGCGGCGCGAGGGCGCGCATCTCCTCCGGCGTCCGGCCGACCCGGATCAGGAGCCGTCCGTCGATCGGCCGCTCGCCGACCAGCTGGTGCGTGACCCGCGCCCAGCGCGTCCGCTCCGCGCCCTGGAGCCGCTCGCCCGCCGCCGCGGCGGCCGCCGGGTAGTCCCACGTGACCGCCCCCCGCTCCTCGCGCCGGAAGCCCTCCGGGACCTCCGGGAGCTCGAGGCCCGCCGGCGCGTCCCACGCCACGTCGACCGGCGCACCCTGGGCCGCGGCGACGGTCGGCCCTCCGGCCCAGGCGAGAAGGCCGAGGACGCCCGCGATCGTCATCGGCCAGAGCGGCGGGGATGTCGGTCGGCGGGTCATCGGTCTGTCAGGAGCCGCCCGGGACGAAGCGGAGGATGGGATCGGGCCGGTTTCCCTGGTCGGTCGTCGTCAGCACGACGATGGTGATCATGGCGCCGAGCAGCAGCACCGCGACCCCGTAGGGCCAGGCCTTCTCGAGGAAGGAGCGGGTGTCGCCCTCCTCGGCCTCCTCGTCGACGGCAGCCTCCAGCGCCGCGGTCGCCGCGGGGTCGTCGGGCGACGGGACGGCGGCCTGCGGGTCCGGGTCCGCGCGCGGGCGGGGGTCGTCGGCCACCGCCGGACCCGCGTCGCCCGGGTCGCTGCCCACCGCCGCGCTCGCCGGGACCTCGGCCGGCGCCGTCCCCTCGGCGGCGGCTCGCTCCGACGTCACGGCACGCCGCCGCAGGTAGCGGGCGACGTCGCGGGGCGCCGCGTCGCCGCTCAGGGCGCGGCGCCCCTCGTAGAAGCGCCCCGCTCGGACGTCGAGCACGGCGAGGGCCGGGCCGTCGACGCCGCTCCGGACGACCGCGACGGCGACCGCGCCCGCCTGGTCGCCGACGCGCTGCAGCAGCCCCCGGTCGCGGTCGTCGTCGAGCCCGAGGCGGCGTCGCGCCGCGCGATAGGGCTCGAGGCCGTCGTCGGGCTCGCCGGCGTCCCCGACCAGCGCCGCGCGGAGGCCGGGGTCCGCGGGGATCCGCAGGCCGGCCCGGACGGCCGCCTCCTCGACCGTCGCCGCCGCGGCGACCAGCGCCCCGTCCGGGTCCCCGACGGCGACCACGACGATCTTCGGGCCCGGCTCGGGCGCCGGCTGGGCCGCCGCGGCGACCGGCGTGGTGGTCAGCGCGGCCAGAGCGAGAAGGAGACGACCGGGCACCGCCCGGCGATCCTAGAGCGCGGAGCGTTCGCAGACCACCGGCCGAGCGTCCCGGTCCCACCCTCGACGGCGGCGAGGCCGCGGTGTAGCAGAGGGGCATGAGCATGCGCGCGCGAGCGCTCAGCAACGCCGTCTGGGCCGCCAGCTGGACGACCGGGATGAGCATGTACGCGATGGGCCGCCAGGCGGTGCGCCCCGACCCGGCGCTCTACCGGCGCCATACGCGCCACTGGGCGCGACGGCTGGCCCGCGGCATCGGGCTCGACGTGGACGCCTACGGCACCTGGCGCCTCGACCCCGACGGCGTGTACGTGCTGATGGCCAACCATCAGAGCCACATCGACATCGTCGCGCTGATCCTGGCCCTGCCGATGGTCCCCGGGGTCCTGGCGAAGGCCGAGCTCCGCCGCGTGCCCCTCCTCGGGCGGGCGATGAAGGTCGGAGGCCACGTGTTCGTGGAGCGGGGCCAGCGCGTCGGGTCGGTCGAGGCCCTCAAGGCGGCGGCGCAGCAGGTCCGCGCGGGCCGCACCGTGCTGGTGTTCCCGGAGGGCACGCGGGGCGACGGCCACACGGTCCTGCCGTTCAAGAGCGGGGGGTTCGTCCTCGCGCGCCAGGCCGGCGTCCCGATCGTGCCGATCGGGCTCCGCGGCACCGCCGAGATCCTCCCGAAGAACGGCCAGGCGCTCGTGCCGGGCCGCGTCGAGGTCCGCGTGGGGACGCCGATCGAGGCCGACCACGTGAGGCACATGCGTCGGCGGGAGCTCGTGGCCACGGTGCGCTCCGCGGTGTGCCGGTTGAGCGGGCTTCCGCCGGCGGAGGGGGTCTCTCCGGTCGGCCGGCCTCCGCGCCCCCGCGTCCGGCCGGCGCCTTGAGCCGGTGGCGGCCAGGGGCTGCGGCCCGGTGGTCCTCAGGCCTGCGCCCGAGCCTGCTGGAGCCGGCCTAGCCTGACGCTCACCAGGTACAGGCCGCCGGGCGGCGCGGTCTCGCCGGCATCCTGGCGGCTCGCCCGCGGACCCAGGAGGTCCCCGACCTGCGGCGGGGTCAGGCGCTGCCGACCCACGTCGACGAGGGTGCCCGCGAGGATGCGTACCATGTGCTGCATGAAGGCGTTGCCCCGCACGGTGAGCGCCAGGACCTCGGGGGCGCCCGCGTAGCCCTCCTGGAGACGGACCTCGCCGAGCCGGCGGATGGTGCTCTCCCGCGTGTCCGCCGAGGCCCGGAAGGCCTGGAAGTCGTGCTCGCCGCGCAGCACGTCGCACGCCCGGCGCATCGCTCGCAGGTCGAGGAAGTCGCGAGGCCTCCGCCGACCCCTCCCCCCCGGCCACGGGCGCGCCCGGCGCGGCCCGAGGTGCCACGCGCGCTCGTGCCACAGGGGGCTCGGGGTCTCCGCCACGTGGAGGAGGTAGCGGTAGGTCTTGCCGCGCGCGTCGAAGCGAGGGTCGTAGCCGGGCGCACAGGGCGCGACCTCCCGGACCGCGACGTCCGGAGGCAGCTTGCCGTTCAGGGCGCGGAGCCAGCCGTGGGCCGGCATCTCCACCTCCGCGTCGAAGGCGGCGACCTGACCGAGGGCGTGCACCCCCGCGTCCGTCCGTCCGGTCCCGCGGACCTCCACCGCCTCGCCGGTGAGGGCGTGCACGGTCTCCTCGAGGACCCCCTGCACGGTCCGGAGGCCCGGCTGGCGCTGCCAGCCGTGGAAGGCCCGGCCGTCGTAGGCGACGATCAGGCGCTGGCCGCGCACCCCGCTCCCGCTCAGAAGACCAGGCCGAGGCCCGTGACGAAGCCGAAGCCCCCGACGGGGAGCGCTCGGTCGGAGAACTCCCCCGCGAGGGAGTAGTACACCTCGCCGAAGAGCAGGGTGTGGTTGATGCCCCAGTCCTCGTCCATGCGCCGGGCGTCGCGCGGGCTCAGGAAGTCGAGCTCGAGGGCGAGCTGGCCGGCGAACCTGAGCCCTGCGCTCCAGCCGTCCTGGCCGCCCTCGAGGTTGCCGTCGGCGCCCCGGAAGGGCGTGATGCCCCAGTACCAGAGGTCCGGCCCGACCTTGGCGGTGATCACGAGGGGGATGTTCAGCTCGCGGGACAGCGTGTCGAAGCGGAGCAGGAGCTGGACCGTGATCGGGACGAGCTCGACGCTCGTGTTCTGGTCCGCGCTGATCCCGCCCGTGGTCCGCGTGCGGCCGGAGTAGTGTGTCCAGCCCACCCCCGCCCCGACGCCGAACAGGCCGAGGTAGCGGATCCGGAAGGCGAGGGCGTCGACCTCGGCGCTCAGCAGGGGCCCGATGTCACCCCCGAAGAAGTCGTCGAAGCTCGACCCGAGGTTCGGGAAGTGGATGCCGAAGGCGCGCAGCTCGAGGCTGACCACCTCCGGGGAGGGCTGGTAGGTGGGCAGGTCGCTCCAGTCCTCGAGGTCGGCGCGGGCCACCGTCGGGCCGCCCAGGGCGAGGGCCAGGCTGGCGGCCACGGTCGCGGACAGCGCGCGCATCAGCCTCGCCTCCGTCGCCGGCGAGCCAGGACGACGAGGCCGAGCGCCAGGAGGCCGACCGGCAGCGCGTAGCGGCGGCTGCGGTGCCCGACCGCGCCCACCGAGCAGGCCTCGCCGCTGCAGACGGGGTGGTCGGTCTCGAGGCAGAACGCGTCCGGGAAGCCGACCACCACCGCGCGCAGCACGCAGCGGACCTCCGAGAGGTCGCCCGCGTTCGTCGCGCTGTCGATGGTCCGGATCGCCACCCCTCCGAAGCTGTCGAGGGGCACGCCGGCGAGGGGGACGGTCGTGCTGGTGTTCGAGACGGTGGCGACGGGGGCGAGGGACTCGTCGATCAGCCCGGGGTTTCCCGCGGCGTCGCATGCGTCGGCCTGCACGAAGATCTCGTGCGTGATCGGCGTGCGCGTCTCGCTGGTCGTCCAGCTCAGGGCGATCTCCGATTCGCCCACCAGCTCGGGGAGGGCGCCGCTGTCGTCGGCGTCGGCGTACTCCGGCGCCGTGGGCACCTGGAGATCCGCCGCGACGTTGAAGTTCGCGGACTGACCGTCCCCGGTCGCGTCGTCGGAGGGGTCGGCGAGGGCCAGCATCCACAGGCTCACCGTCACGTCGCCGCTATCGGGCCCGCAGTCGTCCTCGAAGATCGTCGACAGCGGCACCTCGATCTCGAACTGCATGAGGTTCCCCGTGTCGAAGGAGAGCCCGAGGTCGATGCACGCCGTGCTTTGCTGGTCGTTCCGGGTGTCGGCGACGTTGCAGCCGTTGCCCCGCCAGAGCTCGATCGTCGGGCGGCCACGGTCCACCCCGTTGAGCTGAAAGGTGAACGTCGCGGTGCTGCACTCGTCGATGCCGATCGGGATGCCGGCCTGGAGGTCCCCGATCTGGTTGATGCTGGGCGGCTGAGAGCGGCTGCTCAGGTCGGCAACGCTGACGACGATCGAGGCGCCGTCCTGGGCCTGCGCAGGGACGGCCATGGCGGGGAGGAGGAGGAGTGCGAGCGCGAGGGCCGTGCGGCGGAGCGGCATGTCGGGGAGCGGAAGCAAGGGGCGATCCTGACGGTGGGGGAGGATTAGCGGCGCGCCCCCCGAGCGGTCGGGCGCCATTCTGACAGGGGAGGCGAGGGCGCGCTCCCCTCGGTTGCCAGATCGGCAGCGTGGCCGCCGCGCGGGGCGGCGGCCCACGACGACGGAGCGGCCGCTCTGCCGAGCCCTCTCGCTCCGGTCACGCGGCTGCTCGCTGCCGGTGCTCGGCGATCTGGATCGCGTTCAGCGCCGCGCCCTTGCGCAGGTTGTCGGCGACGCACCAGAGCAGCAGGCCGCCCGGCAGCCCGGGGTCCTCCCGGATCCGACCGACGTAGACGGGGTCACGCCCCGCTGCGTGGATCGGCTGGGGGTAGCGGCCCTCCGCCAGGTCGTCGACGACCTCGATCCCGGGCGCCGAGCCCAGGAGCACGCGGGCGCGCTCGGCGCTGAGCGGCTCGTCGAGCTCGACCGCCATCGACAGCGCGTGGCCCCGCAGCACGGGCACCCGGACCGTGGTCGGGGAGACCCGGATCCCTTCGTCCCCCAGGATCTTGCGGGTCTCGTGGACCATCTTGAGCTCTTCGGTGAGGTGCCCTCCCTCCGGCGCGGGCGGCCAGTGCATCAGGAGGTTGCCGGCCAGGCACCCCGTGAGCTCGGCCTCCTCGATGGGCTCGCCGTCCATCGTCGCGCGCACCTGGCCCTCGAAGGCCTCCACGGCGCGGGCCCCGGCGCCGCTGATCGCCTGGTACGTGCTGACCACCACGCGCCGTACGCGGGCGGCCCGGTGCAGGGGCGCGAGCGCGACCACCATCTGGATCGTCGAGCAGTTGGGGTTCGCGATGATCCCCTTGGGCGGCTGCAGGGCCGCGTCGCCGTTGGCCTCGGGCACGACGAGCGGCACCTCCGGGTCCCGTCGCCAGGCCGAGGAGTTGTCGATCACCAGGGCGCCCCGGGCCGCGGCCACGGGGGCCCACTCGCGGCTGGTGCCACCGCCGGCGCTGAAGAGGGCGACGTCGACCCCCTCGAAGGCCTCGGGGCGGACGGCCTCGACCGGGTGCTCCACGCCCCGGAACGTCACGGTGCGCCCCGCGCTGCGGGGGGAGGCCAGCGGCACCAGCCGCCCGATCGGGAAGCGGCGCTCCTCCAGGACGCGCAGCATCTCCCGGCCGACGGCGCCGGTGACGCCAAGCACGGCGACGGTGAGGTCAGTCATGAGGTGGTCCTCCGGGCCGGGGGGCATATCACGGCGGCTCGGGCGTCTCCAGGGGCGGGCCGGGTTTGCCCGGCGCGACCAAAGCGCCCAAATCGCCCTTGCCCGCCCGGACGAGATGGTGGCCGCCTGGACCGCGCCGACGCGCGCGGAGAACGCGCGACCCCGGGCCGGCCGTCCCCGACCCCGAGACCCCGCCATGCCCCGCGCCGTCCTGCTCTGCCTCCTGTCCCTCCTCGCCGCTCTCGCGCTCCTACCGGCCCCGAGCGTGGCTGCCCAGCCCGCTTCGCCGCCGTCGGGCCAGCTGGAGACGCCGAGCCCGCCCGGGCCCGACCTCGACCTGCTGGCGATCCTCCACGGCGAGGGCGAGGCCCTCAGCGGCGACCTGGCCGCGCGCCGGGCGGTCGACACCGCGCCTCCGGTCGCTCGCGCGATGGCCGCCGTGCGCCAGGCCGGCGCCGCCTCGGACCGGGCGACCTACGCGTTCTTGCCGCAGGTGGGCCTCAACCTCCGCTACACCCGGCTCAGCCCGGTGACCAACACCACGGTCGTCGATGCGCCGGCGATCGATCCCTCGGTGATCGACGGCCTGGTCGCGGGGGTCGACGACCCCGACGCCCAGGCGCTGTGGCGAGCGACCCTCGGCACCCAGCTCGGCTTCGCCGACTTCCGCTTCCCGATCTTCCTGAACCAGTACGCGATGCGAGCGAGCCTGAGCTACCCGATCAGTGACGTGCTCTTGAGCGTGTGGCCCGCGGCCCAGGCGGCCGAGGCGACGGTGATGGCGGCCCGCCGGCGGCTGGAGGACGCCCGCCTGCAGGTCGCCCTCGAGGCCCGCGAGGCGTTCTACGAGTACGCCCGGGCGCGGGGGGCATGGGCGATCGCTCGCCTCGCCCTCCTGAACGCGCAGGCCCGGCTCGAGCAGGTGGACGCCTTCGTCGCCCTCGGGACGGCGGCGGAGGTGGACCAGCTGCGCCTACGCGCCCAGGTCGCGTCGGCGGAGGTGGCCGTGGTGCGGAGCCGGGCGGCGGTCGAGGTCGCGGCGAACACGCTCCGGACCCTGCTCCACGTGGACGACGACGTGCAGCTGGCAGTCGAGGAGGACGTGCTCGCGCCGCTGCCTCCCCTGACCGCGGCCAACGCGGACCTCGTGGAGCGCGCCAAGGCGCAGCGGCCGGACGCCCGGGCGATCGTGGCGTCGGTTCGCGCCGCGGAGCGGCAGGCCCGGTCTGCGGAGGGCAGCCGCTACCCGAGCCTCGGGGTCAACGCGAACCTGGACGTCGCCAACCCCAACCCGCGCGTCTTCCCCCAGACGGACGAGTTCCAGGGCACGTGGGACATCTCGGCGGTGCTGACCTGGTCGATGCACGACATCCTGGACGGCAACGCCCAGGCCGAGGAGGCCTGGGCGGCGCGGGACCAGCGGGCGGAGGAGCTGCGGGTGCTCGAGGACGGCATCCGCATCCAGGTCGTGGAGGCCGCGACGAGCTACCGCGCGGCGCGCGAGGCGCTGGAAGCGGCCCTCCTCGGGGTGGTGGCCGCCGACGAGGGTTACCGCGTCAACGCGGTCCGGTTCGAGGAGGGCGCGATCACCGCCACGGACCTGATCCAGAGTAACGTCGAGCAGGTGCAGGCCCAGCTCGACGTGCTGAACGCGGGCATCGACGGCCGCCTCGCGCGGGCCAGGCTCACGCGGGCGGTGGGCCGGGACGTGGTGGCCGAGGGGTCTCGGTGAGCCTGCTCGTGGTCGCCGCTGCGGTGCTGCGGGAGGCCCCCGGCGGCGAGGTGCTGCTCACGAAGCGCCTCGACGAGGGGCACCTCGCCAACCGGTGGGAGTTCCCGGGGGGCAAGGTCGAGGACGGCGAGGCCCCGGAGGCCGCGGGCGTTCGGGAGTGCTTCGAGGAGTGCGGCATCGCGATCCGGGTGGAGGACATCCTCGACGTGGCCTGGCACCCCTACCCGCACCGCGAGATCCTCCTGCTCTTCTACGACTGCCGCTCCCTGAACGGCACCCGGCCGGAGGTCCAGCATCTGGAGGTGGCCGACCACGCGTGGGTGGCCGTCGACCAGCTCGCCGCCTTCGACCTGCCGCCGCCCGACGCGCGGCTGATCGCGAAGCTGCAGGCCGGCCGGTAGCTAGAGGATGTCGACCGGCCCCGCGCCCTCGCGCACCACCACCACCTCGTCCCCGGTCAGGTCGAGCACCGTCGACGGCTCGAGGCCGCCGTAGCCGGCGTCGACCAGGACGTCGATGCGCTTGAACACCCGGGCGATGTCGGTCGGGTCGTTGTAGGTCTCGCCGTCCAGGCTGGCGCTGGTGGAGACGATCGGCGTGCCGAGCTCCCGCAGCAGCGCGAGCGCGACCTCGTGGTGCGGCACCCGGATGCCGACGGTCTTGCGCTTCTTGCTCACGTGGAGCGTGCGGGGGGCCTCCTTGGTGGCGCGCAGGATGAACACGTAGGGACCGGGGGTGAGGCGTCGCATCAGGCGGTAGCTCGGGTCGTCCACCACCGCGTAGCGCGCCAGGTTGCCGAGGTCCGGGCACAGGAAGGCCAGGGGCTGGTCCTTGGCCAGGCGCTTCATCTCGACGATGCGGTCGATGCTCTTCGGCTCGTCGACGGAGCAGCCGAGGCCGTAGACGGTGTCCGTCGGGTAGGCGATCACCCCACCGCGGCGCAGGCTCTCCACGGCCCGGCGGATCAGGCGGGGGTCGGGGTGCTCGGGCTGGACGACGATGCGCTGCACGGTCTGGGGACTCCGACGTCGTCCGCGGCTCAGCCCCGGGCGTGGAGGAGCCGACGGGTATCGCCGGCCTCGAAGAGCACCATGATGTAGCCCTCGGGGGTGAGGGACTCCACGCGGCCGACGCCGAACTTCGGGTGGATGAAGAAGTCCCCCGGGGAGTAGGTGAGGGCGCGGTCGTAGGTGGACGCGCTCGCCCGCGCGGACGCGACCTCGTCCTCGGTCAGCAGGGTCACCTGCTTGGCCTTGGAGGGGGCCTTCTTCTTGCGGGTCGAGGCCTTGCGCTTCGGCTTCTCGGCGGCGGGCTTCGGCTCCGGGGCGAGCGCCTTCACGCTCTTACCGAGGCGCTTTCGTGCTTCCCGGATCGTCGCCGCGCTCTTGTGGCACACCAGCACCTCCTCGAGGACTGGCGGCTGCCCCTCCCGGAAGCGATCGTCGTAGTAGGCCTGGGAGGCCTGGGCCACGGCGACGAGGCGCTCGAGCTCGGCGGCCTCGTCGGGCCCCGCGCCGAGCGCGCCGAAGGCCACCCGGACCACGTTGCGCTCCGCCACGAAGCTCAAGGCGTTGCGGACCGCGTCCTTCAGGAGGTCGACCGACGGCGCGGGCGCCTGCACGCCGTTGTCCTCCGGTGGGCGGCTCGCGATCCAGAGAAGGAAATCGCAGTGCAGGCGGCCCCGGTGGACGCGTAGCATCCCGCCGATCGGCAGCGCGTCGCCGTCGAGGGGCTCCGCCTCCTTGTCGAGGGCCTCCTGGAGGCCGGGCCCCCAGGCCGCGCTGAGGTCCCGGTCGGCCCCGGGGGCTGGCCAGAGCCGGAGGTCGCTGGCGCCGTCGTGCACGATCGCCCCGACCCGCCGCGACGAGGGGAGCTCGAACGCCGACCCCTGGTGGAGCAGGACGTCCATGGGGCACGCTGACTAACACGCGACGCGTCGACGCTTCCAGTCACCGTTGCGAAATGGCCGCGCGGAGGTCACAACGGGGCGCGCCACGAGCGCACCCAGCGTGGGAACGAGATGAGCGACAAGGATCCGCGACCCTTCATCGTCCTGACGGCGATCCTCGACGGAAGCGCCCGCCCCGCGGCGATCACCGTCAGCCACGGCGAGGCCTTCGAGCGCGTGTTCCAGGCGGTCGCGGGCCACGACGTCCTCGGCCCCGACATCGTCGAGCTGACCGTGCCGCCCCAGGCCTTCAAGGCGCTCCGGCGCCACCTCGGGGCGGGCTCGGAGCTCGTCGCCGTCTACGACGTCTTCCCGCTCGCGCCGGCCCTGCCGCGGGAGGTCCGCACCGTGGCCGGCCAGTTCCTGGCCGCGGAGATCCTCTGGGCGATGGAGGAGCAGGGCCTGCTCAAGGGCGTCCCGATCAACCTCAAGCTCGACCTGCCCAAGGGCTGGGACAAGGCGCCCAAGGCCATCCACGAGCGCCTCGTCGGCGCGGGGGCCCTCGAGCTCGCCCCGAGCGCCGTCGAGACGTACAAGGACATCAAGGCGGCCTGGGACCGCCTGGGCGCCGAGGCCGCGGCCTCCTCCTGAGCCTCTTGACGGGCTCTGGCCTGCACGCTAAACCACGCGCCCGCTCGCGCGGGGAGGACCCCCTCCTTCGGGGATCGTCTAATGGCAGGACTCCAGATTCTGGTTCTGGCTATCTAGGTTCGAATCCTAGTCCCCGAGCTCCGGCGGCGGCGTCAGTCCTTCGCACCTGCGCCGTCGACGACAGACTGGCCCCATCGTCTAGTGGTTAGGACATCGGCCTCTCACGCCGGTAACACGGGTTCGAATCCCGTTGGGGTCATGGACATTCCTACTCGGTCCGGAAGCTCCGCACGGAGCCGCCCGGCGTGAGGAACCCGGAGACGGCCAGCACCGGGATGCTCCCGTCGGGGGCCGTGACGAAGAGCTCTCGGGGCGCGCTCGGCGTCGGTCCGCCGTAGACCAGCCGCTCCCCGCTCGGGGACCACAGGTAGCCTGAGACGCTCAGGTCGGAGGGCAGGCTCGAGACGACGGGGTTGGCGCCGTCGGCGGGGCGGTAGGTAAGGAGCTGGAACGGCATCGACCCGACGGTGCTGCGCTGCGCGTAGGTGACGTAGGCGCCGTCGGAGCTCCAGCGGGGGAACTGGACGCCGAAGCTCGGCTCCTCGGCGATCAGGGTTTCCGGACCGCCCTCGAGGTCGAACAGGCGCAGCCGGACGGTCCGGCCGCGAATGCCCCGCTCATAGAGGAGCAGCCACTGACCGTCGGGCGACGGCTGCAGGAGCGTCGAGAAGGTGAAGCGCAGGCTCTCGTCCTCGACGAGGGGCCTGGTCGCCTGGCCCTCGGGCCCGGTGAGCACGACCGTGCCCGTCGTGAGGCCCGACCTGAGGTACGCGAGGGTGTCGCCGTCCGGCAGCCAGCGGAAGAATCGGATGAAGCTGATGCCGGGGACGGACGCGGCGACCCGGGTGTTGTCGGTGCCGTCCGCTCGCGTGGTGTACACGTCGAGCACGCCGAGCTCGACCTGGTCGGCGAGGTACGCGATCCGGTCTCCCGACACCGACCAGCTGAACTGCTGCACGAAGCCGACCGTCGCTCCAGACGCCGGGAGGTCTCCCGAGAGGCGCGTGCCGTCCGAGCCATCGCGGTCTACACCCCAGAGCTCGAAGAGCCCGTCCCGGGCCTGATCGGCGCGGTAGGCGATGCGCCGGCTCGTCGGCGACCAGAGGAAGGACACGACGTCGCCCTCGGGGGGGAGCGGCGGGTTGAGCCGCCGGTTGCCCTCACCGTCCCCTCGGCTGACGAAGAGCTCCTCGACGCCGAGGATGTTCTGCTGGGCGATGTAGGCGATGGAGCGGCTGTCCGGGGACCAGGCGAAGGTCCGGATGACGCCACCGGGGACGAGGGGTCCGTTGACCGGCGTCAGCCCATCGCCATCGGGCTCGACGCTCGCCAGGGCCCAGTCCGGGTCGCCGTCCATGAGAAAGGCCAGCCGGTGGCTGTCCGGAGCCCACGTGAAGGACAGGACACGCGTCCCCACGGGGCTGACCCGGGTGACCGAGGCGCCGTCCGAGTGGGCCACGAAGAGGCTCCCGACCGAGTCCGCGGTGGCGGCCACGTAGGCCACGAAGCACTTGTCGGGCGAGATCGCGTAGGCCCCGACGTCGGCGTTCGGGACCAGGGGCGCGTTGAGGCGAGCCAGGTTCTCGCCGTCGAGGTCCACGCGATAGAGCTCGACGCGGCCGGGTACGTCCTTGTCCGCAGCGAACACGACGAACTCGGGGCCCGGCACCGGGGCCGGCGGGGGCATCGGCTCGGGCTCCGGCTCGGGGCCCGTGCCCCCGTGGATGTGGACCGCGACCAGGGCCCAGCCGGGGCCGTCCTCCGGGTGGTCCACGGTGATCTCGAGCTCGATGTCCTCCGGCGCCTCGAGGTAGGGCGCGAAGAACCAGGCGCGGGGCTGATCGGCGTCCCGGAGCTGCACGGGCGGGCCTCCGACCTGGGTCCAGCGAAAGCGCACGCCGTCGATCGGCTGCGCCGTCGACGCGCGGAGGAACACGGCCTCCCCCGCGAGGGCCGGGCCCTCCGCCTCGACGACCACCTCGTTGGCCGCGTAGGCCTCGAGGAGCTCGACGGCCGGCTCCGGCCGCGGGTAGCCGATCGCCTCCGCCGCGATGTCCGTCTCGAACCGGGCGCCCTCCATTGTGCAGCCCGACGACATCATGCAGCCCGACAACGCCGCGATGACGAACAGCCGTGCCAGCGGTTCCCCTCCCCCTCGCCTCATGCCACGCCCTCCGTGGCCGAGACTACCCCAGAGCCAGGCGCTATCGCACGCACACCCGCGCCTGCCAGCGAGTGCCCGGGGGCCCCGCGACCACCCCGACCTGCGTTGCGCTCCACCGCCCTCCCGCCCCCGTTTCGAACCCGAAGCCCCGAGCCACTCGCAACGTCCCCGTGCCGAGGCAGGCGTCGCAGGAGGCTTCCAGAGCGGCGAAGAGGCCATCCTCGGAGCGCAGCGTGAGGGCCAGCGTCAGCTCTTCGCCAGGCTGCGGCTCCAGGACGACGGTCGCCCCCGCGAGACCGCACACGGGAGAGACCTCCCGGGCGACCAGCTCGGCCGCCCAGCACTCGCCGGGTTCCAGCCACCCCCCGCCGAACCAGAGCTCCCCCTCGGTGCACGCGTCGGGCCGGGCGGGTGGTGGGCCTCCGTCCGTGTCCGGCATCGGTCCCGCGTCCGAGCCGGGTCGCTCGGCCACCAGTGCAGTCCGGGAGCACCCCGCCATCGCCACGCCGAGGCTGAGCGCGGCTGCCATCGTTCGCGTCGTCCCCACGGGGCCGGACGTGCCAGACATTCGGGTCGCCATCCAGAGCTCCGCGGACCGGGCCTCACATGGGGCCACCGAGCGCGCCGCGCGGAAGCCGCGTACCTCCGCGCGCCAGTGCCTCGCCATGGCGCCGAGGATGCCGCTTGCGCCGACCCGGGGTCGGGCACCAGGCGCCCGCGGGGCTCGCAACGTGCGCGGCTCGTGCTCGGATGGTCCGACCGCCCCGCCACCTACCAGCTGCTGCTCGCGCCGCCGCCCCCGAAGCCGCCGCCCCCGCCGGAGTAGCCGCCGCCCCCGCCGGAGGAGCCGCAGCTGCCGGAGCTGTAGCCGCTCGAGGTGTAGGTTCCGCTCCCGCCTCCGCCCCCACTCGCGGGGAGCACCATCAAGATGCCGGGGAGGCCAAGCATGAGGAGGCGCATCCAGTGGTCGCCTTGCACGAGCAAGAACCCGGAGAAGGTGAGCCCCATCAACAGGCCGACGACGAGGCGTCCCCAGGCGACGTCGCCCTCGTACGCCGCGGCGACAACCCCCGCGAGGGCGAAGAGAAGGAAGACCACGGCGGGGAACCTGCCCTCGGCGCGATCGGGGGAGGCCGAGAACAGGACGACCAACGCCAGCAGCAAGGCCGCGGCCACCAGGCCGACGAGGACCCACCGCTGCCGGGCACGGAGCCACCTCGAGGCGAGGAAGCCTCCGAGCCCGCCGAGGAGCATGGCGAGGAGGCCGACGTACCAGGGTGGGGGCTCAGGGCGCTCCGGCGTCGAGACGAGCGTACGAGGCCGGGGGGTGGGCCGGGTCGCAGGAGGGGCGCCCTCCACGGTGCGGGCGATCAGCCTCTCCGCCACCCCGGTCACCGCGCCGTCCCAGTCGCCGGCCCGGAGCGCGCCTCGCGCGTCGTCGAGGATGCCCTGGGCGAGCCAGTCGGGGACCTGACCCTCGAGGCCGTAGCCGACCTCGATGCGCATCCGGCGGTCCGTGGCCGCGAAGACCACGAGGATCCCGTCATCCCGGCCCTCCGCCCCGCCGCCCCAGGACTCGGCGGTGCGGAGGGCGAAGTCCTCGATGGGTTCGCCGTCGGTCGTCCCGAGGATGAGGACGGCGATCTGGACGCCTGTCTCCGCCTGGTGGGCGCGGAGGCGCTGGTCGAGGTCGGCGCGGACCCGGTCGCCGACGAGCCCCTCGAGGTCGACCACGGGGGCGTTGATGGTCGGCGTCCAGTCGCCATCCTGCCCCGCCGCCGCGGAGGGAAGCAGCGCGGTGGGCACGGAGGCGAGGAGCGCCGCGGCGAGGACCGTCGACGAGAGGGCTCCGGGGAGGACAGCGGCGGGTCTCATGGTCTGCCTCCGACGGCATCGGAGAGCGGCGCCTCGGTCGGCAGGCCCCCGAGGCTCGCCGCCCAGGCGCCGAGCACGCTCCCGGCCTCCGCGTTGTAGGCGGCCGCGGTCTCGTCGTAGCGGCGGCGCTCGATGCGGACGCGGTTCTCGGCCCCGGCGAGCTCCGCCTGGCGTTCCCGCCCAGGCGGCACGTCCCGGAGTCGCTCCTCGACCGCCGCCTGCCGCTCGACGACGTTCCGCCACTGGGCGCGAGCGCGGCGAACCTCCGCGTCGAGGGGCACCAGGTCGCCGTGGCGCGACCAGAGGAGGCCGCCGAGCCCGACGCCGACCACCGCCAGCGCGCCGAGGACGCCCAGGGCGACGAGCCCCAGGCGCCGTCGGCGGGCGGCCCCGCGAGCCGCCCGCGCCGCTTGCAGAGCGGCCTCTTCCCTTCGGCGGGACGTCAGCGCGGCGAGGGCCTGGTCCAGGTACCGCGCCTCGATGCCCACCTCCTCCGCGACCTCCCGGAGCTCGTCGACGGTCAACCGGTCCCGGTCCCGCTCCCGCATCTCGGCGGCCAGGCCGATGAGGTCGTCGACGTCCTCGGGGTCGATGGTCTGCGTCGCCCCCCGGACCTCGCCGCGCACCCTCGGGCCCACCTCAGCCCTCTCCCACCGTCACCGCGTTGGGCAGCTCGTCGCCCGCTTCGTCAGGGCCCGGGACGGCAACCCGCAGGAGGTCCCCCACGCGGTCGATCGCTGCCTGGAGCCCCTCGAGGGGAGCGTCCCGCCGGAACCCGTCGGCCACCGCGTCGGCGACCCCCCGCCAGAACCCCTCGTCGGCGCTCCCGTGGACCCCCTTCCCGGCGTACACGGCGGTCTTGCGGTCGCGGGTGGCGACGTAGAGCAGCACCCCCGTGTCGTCCCGGGTGCGGTTCATGCCGAGGGCTCCGAAGAGCTCCTCGGCGCGGGCGAGGGCGTCGCCCGGGCAGCGCCCCTCCAGCTGAAGGCGCACCTCCCCCCGGTTCCCCTCCTCGGCGCGACCGAGGGCAGCCACCAGGACGGCGCGGTCCTCCCGGGTCAGCCGCATGGCGCGAGCTTAGGCGTCCTCGCCCCGCGGCGCACAGCGGTCTCCGAAGCCGACCTGGCCGCAAGGCTGACGAAGGGCCGGACGAAGCACGGCTCGACGGGGCCGCCGTCCATTCGCGAACCTCACGCCAGGCGAGCCGGCTCGACCGCGCATGCTCGACGGCCCGAAACCGCGGTCTCGATGCAGAGGAGCGTCGCCCTGGGAGCCGCCTCCCGTGTCGGGTTCGCTCGGTCCCCCAGGGGCGCGTACCTTACCCGACCGGAGGCACCCCGGATGGAACGCTACGAGGAACCGCTCAGCACCGTCGACTACTCCTGGCTGCGCATGGAGCGGCCCCACAACTCCATGATGATCACCGGGATCATGACCTTCGACCGGACGCCGGACCGGGAGCGGCTCAAGGAGGGCCTGAGGGAGCTGGCGGACAGCTTCCCCCGCTTCCGCTGCAGGATCCGGGATGGGAAGGCGCCGGTGTGGGAGGAGTGCGAGGACTTCGACTGCGACGAGCACTACGACGAGCGGACGCTGGAGCTGCCCGCCGATCGGGGCGTCCTGCGGAGAGCCATCAGCGACCTGGTGTCCACTCCCCTTCCGTTCGACCGGCCCCTCTGGCGCTTTCATCTGCTCAAGAACCCGGTCGACGGACGGGCGGTCCTGCTGAGCCGCATCCACCACACGATGGGGGACGGCTTCGCGATGATGTACGTGATGAACACGCTGACCGACCCCGGGCCCGAGCGCACGAGGCAACCGCCGCCCCCGCCCCGCACCAGCCACCAGCCCTCGGCGTGGGCCCGCCTCGAGCATCTGACCCGGGCCGCCGCTGCCGCCTTCGAGAACGTGCGGCACACCCCGCGCGAGGAGATCGTGAACGCCGCGATGGCGGTCGGGGGCGACGTCTGGCGGCTCCTGGCGCTGTCGAACCAGCCCGAGACCCGGCTCCGGCGACCCCTCGGCTCGCGCAAGCAAGCGGCCTGGTCGGCGCCCGCTTCGGTGGCCCGGGTGAAGGCCACCGGGAAGGGCCTCGGCGGGACGATCAACGACGTCTTGATGGCCGCGGTCGCCGGGTCGATCGGCGCCTATCTGCGCGAAGAGGGCGAGAACGGGTTCGATCTCCGCACCGTCGTCCCGGTCAACCTCCGCCAGAACGAGGCGGAGATGAAGCGCCTCGGCAACCACTTCGGGCTGGTGTTCCTGGAGCTGCCGGTCCACGTCGACGATCCGGTCCGCCGCTTCGCGATCACCAAGGAGCGCATGGACGCGCTCAAGCACTCCCCCGAGGCGTTGCTGCTGTGGCAGATCCTGCGCGTGGTGGGCGCGGCGCCGGCGTGGGTGGAGGAGCTCGTCATCTACATCCTGGGGATGAAGAGCACCGCGGTGATGACGAACGTCCCCGGCCCCCGGGAGCGGCGCTACCTCGCCGGAGAGCCGATCCAGACCATCATGTTCTGGGTGCCGTCGTCGGGGAACGTGGGCCTCGGCATCAGCGTCTTCAGCTACGCCGGCTCGGTCCGCCTCGGGATCTCGGTCGACACCCACCTGGTCCGGGAGCCGCAGCGGATCCTCGCCCACTTCCCGAAGGAGCTCGAGCGGCTCGCCAGAGCCGCGGGGCTGGAGGAGCAGGAGCCCGCGCGGCCGACGACCGGCGCCTGAGCCCGGATGGCGACCCCGTGTACGTCGCGATGGTCCTAGGCTCTCGCGGCGGGCCTCGTCGCCGCGCCCCCATCCGATGGACATCGCCCCCCTCCACGCCACCGTCGTCGACGACCGTCGCCGGCGGCTCCTCGCCCGCCTCGACGCTGCCCTCGACCGGCTCGACCGGCTCGTTCCGCTCGACGACGCGCGCTTCCTCGCCACGCACGTCCTCTACGAGGGCCGCTCGGACCAGCAGCGGCGGATCGTGGATTGGTTCGCGACCCGGGTCCGGCCGACGCCGGACCGGCCCTTCCGGGTGCTGAGCGTCGGCTGCGGCAGCGGCATCCTGGACGTGCCCGTCGCGGCGGACTTCAGCCAGAGGGCGGGCGGGCTCCGCTACGTCGGCGTGGACCCGAACGGTGCCGAGTGCGACGCCTTCGCGGAGGCCTTCGCGCGAGCCCTGCCGGCCGGCGCGGAGCTCGAGCTGCACGCGGGGACCTTCGAGAGCTTCGAGGCGAAGGACGCCTTCGACCTCGTGCACCTGGTGCACTGCGTCTACTACCTCCCGGACGCGCCCGCGGCCCTTCGCAGGGCACGGGATCTGCTCGCCCCGGGGGGGCAGCTCGTCGTGTTCCACGCGCCGCGCGAGGCCCTCAACGAGCTGGCGGTGCGCTTCTACGACAAGCAGTACGGGCGCCCGACGCTGTTCGCGGGCGAGCTCGCGGGCCTCTTCGACGGCTGGGGCTGGTCCTACGAGCGCGGGCGGGTGGATGCCCGGGTGGACGTGACTCCCTACGTCGAGGGCGACCCCGAGCTCGGCCCGATGCTGCGTGACTTCATCGTGCAGGCGGATACCAGCGCGCTCCCCGCGGATGTCCGGGAGCTGGTCGACGCCTACCTGCGCCTGGTGACCGCCACGGGCGCCGTGGGCCAGGCGACGATCGATCACCCGGTCGACGTGTTCGTCATCGACGGATGAACAGCATCAGGGCCTCCTGCTCGAAGCGATACGCGTTGCCCTCCCGCCGCGCCGCGAGGTAGGGCCCGAGGTGCGCGTCCCGCCGCATCGCCTCGAGGGTCAGCGTCCGATCGAAGAGGCAACGCTGGAGGAAGCCCTCGAGCACGGCCGGGTCGTCGATGCGCTGGTGGTAGCGAACGCGGCGGGCGTCGACGTGGGCCCCGGCGCGGCGGAAGGCGGCCTCCACGGCCTCCGCGCTGGTGTAGGGCGTCGCGTCGGGGCGCCTCCCAGCCCGGTAGGCCTCGTAGAAGCGGAGGTAGTGCGCGTCCCGGGTGGCGTGGCCCACGAAGCCGAGGCCGTCGGGCGCCAGCGCCCGCAGGAAGGCGTCCACGCCGGCCGGGAGCTCGTCGGCGGGCAGCGCGTAGAGCGCGTGGACGGCCCACACCATCGCGTAGCCCGTGGCGTCGCGCGGCAAGGCCTGGAGCGTACACGCGAAGGACCGCCCCGGGACCATCGGCGGCGCCAGGGCCGCGCGCGCCTCGCGCAGCGAGAACGGCGCCGGATCGAGCAGGTCGACATGGATCGGTGTCCCGTCGAGCTCGCCGAGCGAGGTGTGCTCCCGGAGGGCGGTCGGGAACTTGCCGCTCCCGCAGGCGACGTCGAGGACCCGGAGCGGGGCGTCGCAGCCGGCGAGGCGCCCTTGGAACCAGCCCGCCCAGTCCCACGCGGTCGCCAGCTCCCGGTAGTCGAGCGTGGCCACGCGGTAGAACAGGTCCATCTCCGCCCTGCCGCCCTCGCTCCAGTGGACGAGGCTCCGGTCGAAGGTGTCGCCAGCCTCGCTCATCGCTCCGCCCCGAAGGTCGAGCGGTCGACGACGACGGGGGTGAGGGGGCTGGCGATCGGCTCCCCCGCGCCGACCCCCGGCATGAACTTCTCGAAGTCACCGCTGATCAGCGTCGGGGCCTCCACGAGCCGCGCCCCGTCCGCGAGGTAGGTCAGGGCGAGGGCCAGGCGCGGCCGGTCGGTCCGGTTCGGTCCAGCGGTGTGGAGGCTTCGGGTGTGATGGAAGCTCACCGCGCCGAGGGCGAAGGGGCCGTCCTCGACCGGCACGCCGCCCTTCCGCAGCGCCTCGGCGATGCCCCGGTCGTAGGAGTCGTCGAACTTGCTGAAGGGCAGGTCCGCGACCAGGCGCCAGGCCTCGATGTCCCGGGCGAAGGCGAGGGGGCCCATCGCGCGCGGCGTCGGCTGGAGCGGGGCCCAGAGCGTGACGACGTCGTCCGAGTCGATCGGGTAGTGGTGAGCGTCGTAGTGCCAGGGGGTCCGGCCGCAGCCGGGGAGCTTCGACAGCGCGTTGTCGTGGTAGAGGCGGACCCGCTCGACGGCGAGGAGCTCGGCGGCGATCGCGCCGAGGCGCCGGCTGAGCGCGAAGGCCCGGCTCACGGGCTGGGTGGTCCAGAGCATCTCGAGGCTCGGGAAGCGCATCGCGGCGTCGCCCATCGCCGCGAAGCGCGGCCTCCACTCGGCGGCGAGGGCGACGAGGGCGGCGGGGCTCAGCACGCCGGGGAGCTTGACGAAGCCCTCCCGCCGGAAGGCGGCCCGTGCCCCTTCGGGCACCCGGTAGGCTCGATCGAGCTCGGCGACCAGCGCATCGTGGGACGCCGGCCGGACGTCCGGCATGGGTGGCGCCGCGACCGGGCTCCGGTCGCCGCCGTCGTCGAACGCGAGGGACATGTACCAGTCCCACCACTGCTCGTTGCTGGCGGCCCAGCGCTCGTCGATGCTCTCGCTGGAGGCGTTCTCCTCGGCGAGGAAGGGGTGGGGCTCGGTCACGCGGGTAGGCTCCGGGGATGCTCGTTGGGTGACGCTGGCGCGGGCCGGTGGAGGGCGGTGAGCAGCAGCCCGACCCCGGCGGCGGCCCCGAGGGACCCGAAGAGCAGACGGTAGCCCAGGGCGCCGGGGAACGCGTCGAGGAGACGGCCCCACAGGTAGGGCGTCAGGACGTCCGGAGCGTAACCGATCAGCGCGACCAGCCCGACCGCGGTGCCGGTCAGGCCTCGCGGCAGGCCCCCCTCCGCGAGCAGCGCGTAGTAGACGCCGTGGAGGGCGAAGACGGCCGCGCCCACGACGGCCGCCTGAGCCGCCAGCACGGGGAGCGCCGCCGGGGGTAGGAGCGCCATGCTGGCGAAGGTGGCGATCAGCACCGCGAAGGCGAAGGCCACGACGCGCTGGGTGGACAGGCGGTCCGCGACGACGCCGGCGACCCACGGGGTCAGCGCGCGGATCCAGGTGACGTTCGCGCTCAAGGCCGCGGCCGCGGTGTCGCTCTGGCCGTATGCGACCCGGGCGAAGCCCGCCACGTAGTAGGTCCCGTAGAAGGCCGAGTAGGCGCAGAAGATGATGCCGCCGAGGAGCCACACCCGGGGGCGGCCCATCACCGAGTAGAGCCGCGCTCGGACCGACCCGCTCACCTCCCTCCGCCCGCCGCCGCCCCCCTCGAGCACGAGGCCGGAGCCCACGGCCGCGACCAGGCAGAGCCCCGCGTAGAGCGCGATCACGGCCCGCAGGCCGGCCGCCCCCTCGCCCGCCCAGGCGAAGGCGACCACCCCGACGGAGGCGGCCGCGGCCGCGACCAGCCCCCGCCCTCCGTCGAGCGCCCCGAAGGCTCGCCCCTGGGCGTGCGACCCGCCGAGGGAGCGGGTCGCCTTCACCAGCGCCGCCCAGAAGGTGAGGATGGTCGAGAAGGACCAGAGCGCGAACAGGCCGTAGAGCGCGGCGGCGGACGTGGGCCCGGCGGCGAGCCACGCCCCTCCCGCCGCGGTCAGCGTGAGAGACAGAGGCAGAAGGACGCGGGGAGAGATGACGTCGGCGAGCCAACCACCGAGCAGATAGGCGACCACGTTGAGGGCGCCGTAGAAGCTGTAGACGGCGCCGAGGGACGCCTCGCTGCCGAGGTCGAGAACGTCGATCAGGGTCCCGCTGTAGTCCCGCCGGAGCGCGTAGGGCAGCAGGTAGATGCTCTCTCCCGACAGGACGAGGACCGTCAGCGTGAGCGCGCGGCGGAGGGCGTCCCGACCCATGGAGGCTCAGCGAGCCCCCGACCCCGGAGGGACGTCACGGCGGTGGAGCGGGGCGACGGTGAACAGGAGGAGGGCCAGGGGCAGGGCGGCCGACGCGTAGAGGGCGGGCGAGTAGCTGCCGAGCCCGCTCCGGCTCACGGCGAGCGCGTAGGGGCCCAGGGCGCTCCCGACCACCACGGCGGTCATGCTCGCCCCGCTGATCGCCCCGAGGTGGCGCCGACCGAAGAAGCGCGGATGGCCGACCGCCGTCAGGACGCTGAAGTGCCCACCGGCCAAGCCGAGGCCGAGGGCGGCGAGCCAGAAGCCGAGCGGATGCCCGAGGTGGGCGCTCGCCGCGTAGCCGACCGCCTCGGACAGCAGCATCGTCACGACCAGGGCTCGGATCGCGACGCGGTCCGTCAACCAGCCCAGGAAGGCGCCGGCCGCGGTGCTGACGACGGCGAAGGGCGGGAACACATCGAGGGCCGCCACCTCGGAGAGCCCCTGCTGCGCACCGAGGTCGACGATGTGGAAGGTGATGCCGGTGAGGACCATCCCATGGAACGCGAGCGCGAGGGTGAGGACCCAGAAGGCCCGGGTCCGGAGGGCCTGCCCTCGGGTCGTGGCCGCCTCGGCGGGCCGCTCGGCCGGGGCGGCGGCTGCGCCGTCGAGGCTGAGGCCGCAGCTCTCCGGGTCCTCCCGGAACAGGAGGAACGCGAGGAGCCCCATCGCCACCACCTCGACGAGCGCCATCTCCAGCCACGCCCCGCGCCAGCCGCTGCGTTCGATCCACGCGTGGAGCAGCCGCGGGGCGTAGGCGAAGCCGAGGGCGACGAACAGCCCGCTGACCGCCGTGGCGCGCCCGCGCCGCTGGTCGAACCACCGGGCGAGCATGGTCCGGCTCGCCAAGGTCATCACCCCCTGGCCGCTGAAGCGCAGCCCGACGAACAGGGCGGCCAGGAGCCCGAACGTCACCGTCGGCCCACCGCCGAGGCCCGTCGCCAGACGATCGACCTGGGCGAGCACGGTGAGGACGGCGGCGAGGGCGATCGCCGCGATCATCGCGCTGGCCCGCACCCCGAGGCGGTCCAGGAGGACCCCGGCGCGAGGCAGCAGCGCTGCGCTCCCGAGGGTGCCGAGCATGTAGGCGGCGGAGAGCCACGAGCGGTCGAGGCCCGTGGCCCCGAGCAGGGGGTCCGTGAAGACGCTCACCCCCATCGTCTGGCCGGGGATGCTGAAGAGGATCCCGGCCGTGGAGGCGCCGACGACCACCCACCCGTAGAAGAACGGGAGGCGCCGCGGGGCGAAGGGCAGGTCGGCGTGGAGGCGAGCGGCCACGTCGCCCGGGTCTGGAGCGACCCGGGCCCGATGGCAAACCCGGGGCGGGCGCTCGGCCCCGCGCGCATTGCGTGCCCCGACGACCCCGCGCCATCCTTGGTCGGCCATCATGGAACGATCGGACGTCGAGCCCATCCTCGTCGAGGCGATCGAGGCGGCCGAGGACGGGGACGAGGACGAGGCCTGGGCCGTCCTGGAGCCGCTGATCGGCGCGGCCGACGTCTCCGCCGCGGCGGCCTGGGGCGTCGCGGTCGCCGCCGCGCTCGGCGAGCTGGATCCGGACCGGCGCGTGGAGCTGGCCCGGCGGGTGTTCGATCGGTGGCCCGACGACGTCGCGGTGGCGGTCGCCCTCGGCCAGGCCACCGAGACGCTCCACGACGTCCGCTACCTGAACGACGCTCCGCCGAGCGATCCCTTCTTCGAAGCGGTGGCCCGCCGGCTGGCCCGCGCCCTCGACGAGGCGACGACCGACGAGGCGCGCGCGATGATCGCGCGCGGCCTCACGACGTCCGCGCGCGTCTGCGGGCGGGCCTTCGACGCCCTGACCGAGGCCGGGCATCGCGCGCTGCTCGCGCGGGAGCCCGACCGGTGGGAGACGCACTACAACATCGGCTTGTTCTACAAGAACCGGGGCCGCTTCCGCGAAGGGCTGGAGGCCAACCAGCGGGCGGCGGCGCTCGGCGGCGCCGACGACGAGGCCGTGTCGTGGAACCTCGCGATCTGCGCCACCGCCGTGGGGGAGGGGGCCGCTGCGCTCGCCGAGTGGCGCAAGCTCGGGCTCGACATCGACGTCGGCCCCGGAGGATGGCCCGAGGGGTCCTTCCCCACGGTGCAGGTGAGGCTGGCGGAGCGCCCGGTGGCGGAGCGCACCGCCGAGGACGACACGCCCGGCCGGGAGGAGACGATCTGGGTCGAGCGCCTCAGCCCGTGCCATGGCCGGGTACGAAGCGCGCTCCACCAGGAGCTCGGCGTGGACTACGGGGACGTCGTGCTGTTCGATGGGGCGCCGATCGTGATCCGCACCTGGGAGGACCGGAGCGTGCCGGTGTTTCCCCACCTCGCGACGCTCGCCCGCGGCGGGTTCGCGATCCACCGCTTCGCCGCGACCCAGCCGGAGAAGCACCGGGTGGCGGAGGCCGGAGACCGGCTCGGGGAGGGCGCGCTGCTCTACGTGCTGACGGAGCAGTTCCAGGTGCTGTGCCCGACCTGCTGGGAGCAGCCGGACGCACCCCATCGGCACGAGGACGAGACCCACCACGTCGTCGTCGGCAAGCTCGTGTTCCCCGACCAGCGTCCGGCGGGCGACATCGGGAGCGCCCTCGACGCGCTGGTGGCGGAGGACCCTTCCCTCCGCATCTACGTGCCTGGGCTCTGGCGTCAGGTCGGCGACCTCAGGCGCGCCGAGGTCGAGGAGCGCCGCCGCGCCATGCTGCTGTCCGGTCTGCCGGCAGGCGCCGCTCCGCCCTCCTAGCCTAGCGAGGCTCGGGCGGCGACTTGGCGGCCGCGTCCGCCCGGCCACGGGCGGCCAGGGGGACCCAGAGGACCGGGCAGTCGACACGGTGCAGCACGCGCTCGGTGTGCGTGCCGAAGAGCACGTCGCCCACGGAGTCCTGGCCCCGTGTCGCCATCACCAGGAGGCTCGCCGATGCGCTGCACTCGACGATCTTGTCCTCCAGCTTGCCGTCCACCTGGACCCGCTCGACGGCCCAGCCCGGCTGGAGGCTCGGCAGGATCGTGTCGCCGGGCCACGTGCCAACGCGCAGGGCCATGAACGTCGCGCGGTCGACGGCTGCGAGCTCTGCGAGGGCGACGGCGGCCCCCAGCGCGCGCTCCGCGAGGGCGGCGTCGCCCACCGGCACGAGGATCCGCGCGAGCGCCGGAGTGCCGGAGGCTTCGTCCACGAACGCCCGGCTCGTCGTGGGGAACAGCAGGGTGGGAACGGGGGCGTTGCGCGCGATGCCCTCGGCGACGCTCGGCACCGTGACCCGGGCCGTGCCGACTCGGGCGTGCGTGCCGGCCACGACCAGGTCGGGCTTCACGTCGCGGAGGGTGGCGAGGACCGTCTCCACGGGATCGTCCTCACCGGACGGCGCGAGCTCCCGGTGACGGAGCGCCTCGGGCGGCGCGCCCCAGCGCCGGAGCAGGGGCGACGGGTCCGGCAGAGATATGTCCTCCCGCCGGGGGTTGGCGTGGACCGTGACGAGCTCGTGGCCGCTTCGCAGGGCGAGGGCCACGGCGTGGCGGAAGGGTCGGGCGTCAGCCTCGCTGAGGCTGGTGGCGAACGCGATCGTCGGCATCGAGGTCCTGCGAGTCAGCTTCACCCGATCGCAGGAAGGGCTCGCGCCACGGGTGCGTGAGCGCACGGGCCCGCGCGCCCGGCGCGGACCCGCCCGACAGCGCGGTCCGCGCGCTCAGACCTCGACGAAGTGCGAGAGCACGCCGCCCTGCGCCTCGCGCAGCTTCTGGAGCGCCTGGACCTGGAGCTGGCGGATCCGCTCCCGGCTCAGGCCGTAGAGCTGGCCGACGTCGGTGAGCGTGTGCTCCTCCTCGCCGTCCATGCCGAAGCGCTTGCGCAGGATCTCCTGCTCGCGCTCGGTCAGCTCCTCGAGCGCCGCCCGGAGCGTGGACTCGAGGCCGTCGTCGACGAGCGGCTGCATGGGCGAGCTCTGGTCGGGGTCGACCATCAGGTCGCCGAGGGTGCTGCTGCCGTCCTCGCCCACCGGGATGTCGAGGCTGACGGTGTCGCGCATCGCCTCCATCAGCTCCCGAACCCGGCGCTCGGGCATCTTCAGGGTGCGGGCGAGCTCCTTGGGGGTGGGCACGCGGCCCGAGCGCGCCGCCACCTCGTTGATGGTGCGGACGCCGCGGTGGAAGCGCTCGAGCGCGTTCACCGGCACGCGGATGGTACGGCCCTGCTCCTGCGTGGCGCGGTTCATCGACTGGCGGATCCACCAGCCCGCGTAGGTCGAGAGGCGGAAGCCCTTGTGGTAGTCGAACTTCTCGACCGCCCGCATCAGGCCCATGTTGCCCTCCTGGATCAGGTCCAGGAAGGGCAGGCCGCGGTTGCGGTACTGCTTGGCGATGCTGACCACGAGGCGGAGGTTGGCCTCCACCATCTCGGCCTTCGCCTCGTCCACGGCCCGCTGGGCTTCGCGCAGCGCGAGCGCCGTGGTCCGGATGACCTCGATGCCCTGCCCCGCGTCCTCGAGCACGCGCCGGACGGTGCGCCGAGCATCCATCAGCGCCCGGGCCGTGGTCGGGTCGGCCTTGTCCACCGCCCGGTCGAGCGCCGCGGAGCTGGCGCCGAAGACGTCCTCGGTCTCGAGGCCGAGGGCCGGGCCGCGGCGCCGCACGGTGCGCTCGGCCCGCTCGACGCGCAGCAAGTAGCCCTCGAGGCGGTCCGTGATGCGGGCGAGCTGCTTCTCGTGGAAGTCGATCGTGGTCAGGAGCTCCGCGCGACGCAGCGTCAGCTCCTCGCGCCGCTCGGCGCTCTTGGTGCTCCGGAGCTGGGCCTCGACGTCGCCGACTCGGCGGAGCGTCGCCAGGGTCACCTCGTGGGCCTGCGCCTCCTCCTCGGTCCCCTTGCGCAGGGCGTCCGCGACCACCTCCCGGACGCTGATCTCGCCAGCCTCGAGGCGGTGGCGGAGCTCGTGGATCTCCGGCATCCGCACCGGGGTGGTCCACAGGAGAGCCAGGAGCCGCGCGCGGCCCTTCTCGATCTCCCGGGCGAGCTCGATCTCGCCGTCCCGCGTGAGGAGCGCGACGTCGCCGAGGCGCCCGAGGTAGCGCTCGACGGAGTCGACCTCCGGGCTTCGTCGGCTGGACCGGCGCACGGAGGGCCGCTCCTGGGCGTCGAGGGCCTCGCCCGTGCTCAGGGCGACACCGGCCTGCTCGAGCTGCTTCAACGCCGCGGTCACGGCACGGGGGAGGTCCTCGCTCGTGGCAAGCGCGGCGGAGACCTCGTCGTAAGTCAAGTAGCCACGGTCGCGCCCGCGCGCGATGAACGCGTCGTCCAGAGGCCATCGATCATGGGTCGGGGAGGGCTGCACGGCAGTCGTTGTCCTTGGGTGGCGGTTTCTAGGGGAGAGGGAGCGATTCGGGGTCGGGCGGGCCAGGGGAGGTTGTCACGGCGTCGACCTCCCCCCTGCGATCGTTCTTGGGGTCGGTGGGCCGACGAGCCACGAGCGGAGGGGGCTGGCACGCCAAGAAAGGGATTGGTAGCTTCCAGCAACGCCTGGAACCGGGTGGGCTGTTCCACGAAAGCGACCGTTCGCTGCGTGGCCGAGGTCTCGGTGCGCCCGGCGGGACGGCATCGACCTCAATGGCAGACCTTGGGTCTGCCCGGCGAGGGTGTAAACCCCCGCGCTCGTGGGCGATGTATCCGCCCGTCGCGCGTTCGCCGCCGATCCGTGGCGCTCCCCGCCATCCGCCGCGCGCGGCGGAGGCCGCCAGGGCAGGTCGGGCCGCCCCCGATGCGTGCTGGACGCGGTCCCCACATCCCCCCGAATACGGCGGATCGCGCGCGAAGTTTCGACCACACCGATCGGACGGGCGAACGGGGCTCGAACGCCCGTTCGTGGTGTGAGGTTCCTCAGTATACCGCTCAGCGCGCGGCGCGGACGCTGATGGTGTAGCGCTCCGGGGCGAGGCTATGGGTGGTATGGACCCAGAGCGTGCCGTCCTCGCACGCGTACCGCTCCCCGCCCCCCTCCCGCCATCGACAGGTCCCGATCGCGTCGCGGATCCGGTGGATGTGGTCCTCGAGGCCGAGCTCGACCTCACCGATGCGGATGCGTCGGAGGTCGCCGAGGTAGGCCTCGACCCGGGCGACCGCGCCCTCCCGGAACGTGACCCGGTAGGGGCCGAAGGCGCGCGTGCGAGGGTCCACCCGGTCGGCCTCCAGGCCGAGCGCGGCCACCTCGGCCTCGGTCATGCCGATGCGGATCGGCCCCAGCCGAGCGCCGGCCTCCACCACGACCGCCTCGGGCGCGGCGGGCTCCGGCGCCTCCTGGGCGTCGGAGGCGACGTCCGGGGCGTCCTCGGCGACCGCTCCGTCCCCGCCGTCGCCGGCGTCCGGCGCCGCATCGGGCCGGTCGGCGACCTCCGGCGCCGCGGCGTCCTCCGCCTCGCCCGCCGCCCGCTGGCCGAGGCCCTCCGGGCCCGCCTCGCCGCCCGCCGTCCCGGCCGCTGCCGGCGGGTCCTGCGCCGGGGCCCCGCAGCCCGGGCCGAGCAGCACGAGGGCGAGCGCGGCGGCGGTCCCGAGCGAGCCGGCTCGTCGTCGCCCGGCCAGCGGTCGGCCTGCCCCTCCGGGTCCCGCGCCCGGCGACGCGCCCATCCCTCGGTCTTCCTCCGCCGCGGCGTCGTGTCGATGTCCGCTGGGCCGGTCCACTTCGGGTTCCCCTCGAGGGAGACGTGCGCCTCGGGCCGCTCGGCCTCCCCGCCAGGCCGACGACTACCGCGGTCGGGCGCCGACGTCGAGACCCTCGGCAGGAGGGTCCGTGGACGCCGGGCTGCGGTCAGGCGAGCCGCGGGAGGATCCCGTGCAGCGCGTCCACGCAGCTCCGGCCGAGGCGCTGGGCTCGGCCCGGCGACCAGCCCTCTTCGTCGTGCGGACGGTTGGCGGTGTCCTTGAACGGCTGCTCCAGCGTCATCGCGAGGCAGCCGAAGGTCTCGGCCACGTAGTTGGTGCAGAGGCTGAGGTTGGCCTCGCCCTTGGCCGCGGTCGGGTAGCCGCGCTCGGTCTGGAAGTCGGGCGTCAGGGCCGCCAGGGACGTCTTGAACGCCGCGAGCAGCGTCCGCTGGCGCTCCGAGAAGGACGGCACCCCCTCGGGCCCGGCCAGGAAGTTGAAGGGCAGCTCCTCGTCGCCGTGCACGTCGAGGCACAGGTCGACCCCGGCCGCTGCCATCCGCTCCCGCACGCGGTAAACCTCGGGGCTCGCCTCGAGCGATGGCTCGAGCCACGCCCGGTTGAGGTTGGTCCCCACCGCGTTCGTGCGCAGGTGGCCGCGCCGGCTCCCGTCCGGGTTCATGTTGGGGACGACGTACAGCGTGGCGCCCTCGAGGAGGCTCGCGCTGACCGGGTCCAGCGGGTCGAGGAGCCGATCGAGGAACCCCTCTGCCCACCACTCGGCCATCGTCTCCCCCGGGTGCTGGCGCGCGAGCACCCACAGGCGACGCGGCCCCCGGCCGCACACGAGCAGGTCGAGGTCCTGCCCATCGAGCGTGGGGCCCAGGTCCTCGACCCGGACGCGCGGGTCCTGCTGGCACCGCGCGATCAGGTCGAGGTGGCGGGTCATCGGGTAGGGGGCGAAGTACGCGTACCAGACCGCGTCCCGGGCCGGGCGGTCGCGGATGGTCAGCACGCCGCCCTCGAACTCGGTCCGGACGCGCCGCCAGCGCTCCCGGTCCGTCGAGGCGACGGCGCGGTAGCCGACGAAGCCGCGGCGGTAGGTCGCTTGCCCGGCATTCTCGATCCGGAGAACGAGGTCCTGGTCCCGCCCTCCCGTCACGCGGAAATAGAACCACTGGAGGAACCGGTCGCCGACGTCCCGCGCGATCCGCAGGCGGGCCTCGGTCCCCGCGACATCGGCGACCTCGATGTTGCCCCCGTCGAAGGCGCTCGAGATGTGAAGCGTCACGGCCGGGGAGGATGGCACACCGTCACGGGGACGCCGCTGCGAGGTCCCGGAGCCTCACCCGCATCAGGTGCTCCCCGTCGTCGGCGCGCGCCCGGAAGTAGAGCTCGTCGCGCGTCAGGGCCCACGGAAACGCCCTCGAGAAGCCGGCCGGGGTGGGCTGCGCACGCGCCTCGCCCGTCTCGAGATCCATCGTCCAGAGCTCCCGCGGCGCGGTCCCGTCCCCCGGCAGGGAGCCCGGCAGCACCTGGGAGAAGGCCGCGCGCCCGGCGCCGACCCGGGCGACGAGGAAGGGCGCGCGGATCGCGCCGACCCGGCGAGGCGCGAGGGCCTCCGGGTCCATCGTGAACGGGGCGGTCCAGAGCTCGACGCGCTCGTAGGGCGCGCAGCTCAGCGGGATCGGACACCGCGCGCCGTAGCCCTGCCACCACACCCAGCTCTCCCCGTCGGTCGCGAGGCCTCCGACGTCCGCGTCGGGCGGCGCGAGGAACAGCTCGGTCGGCGCGTCCAGCCCGCCCCGCGCGTAGCGGGGCAGGTCCACACCCACCTCGAGCCACACCGCGTCTGGGCCCCAGGCGAGGCGCTCTGCCACCACGGCAGACGGGGCCAGCCGCTCGCGCGGGGCCGCCTCGCCGTCGGCGAGGTCGATCAGGCGCAGCTCCTCCCCCTCCGCGAGCAGGATCTCGTCCGACAGGGTCAGGCGCTCGGGCTGCCCGAGGCTGGACGCCGCGACCGGGGCGCCCTGCGGCTCGCGCCAGTCGGCGTCGACCCGGTCGACGAACAGCGTCAGCGGCGCGTCCGCCGGCGGCTCGAGGCCGTCGGTCCAGGCGACGACGCCGATCGCGAAGGACCCCTGCCCGAGGGCCGTCGTGCCGGCGCCGGCGATGCAGCCGCCGTCCCCCGCCGGGCCGAGCCGCCGCCGCCACACCGAGCGCGGGCCGTCCTCCCGGAGGAGCACGAGGAAGTCGTGGCTGGGGGGTCCGCCGAGGAAGGCCGCGTCGGCCCGGACGGTGAACGCCACGTACGCCCGCCCGCCGACCACGACTCCGGGGCTCCGGAAGACGGCCCCGTCGGCCGGCAGCGTGAGCACCTCGCAGACCCCGTCGACGCAGGGTGCCCAGCCCCAGGGGAGCGCGGTCGGCGGGACGGTCGCCCACTCGAGGCCGCACTGGGCGAGGGTGGTCGGCAGGGACGCGACCGGCCGCCACTCCGTCGGGCCGCGCCCGAAGCTCTTGGCGCAGCCGCCGGTCAGGATCCCGATGAGCAGGAGGCCCCCGAGCGAGAGCACGCGCCGCGCGCGATGCCGAGAGGTGGCCGAAGGGTCCATGGCGAAGGGTTTCGCGGCCGGTGCGTGGCGTCAACGCCGCGCGCGGGCGTCCGGCCGGAGGGGTGCGGGTGGCCAGGCCTGCTACCCTGGCGGCGTGGTCCGTCCGCGGCATCCGCGGCCCCGCCGATGGGCCCTGGTCACCGCCCTGGCCTGCGTGGTCGGCGTCTGGTGGGTCCCGCGCCCGGCACCCGCCACCGTGGCGGAGCAGCGAGCCCGCCTCCCGCCGGCGGCGGAGTGCGGCGGGGAGCGCGTCGCCGGCATCTGGCGCGCGCACAAGTTCAACCCGGACTACGAGGACTGGGTGGTCTTCGACCTCCACATCGCCCGCGATCGGGACGACCGCAGCCGTCTGAGCGGCATCATCCGCAACCACTCGTGGACCGGCGGCCCGGCGCAGGAGGAGCCCCCGCCCTGCGCCGAGAACCCCGGCTGGGAGTGGGTCGTGTCGATGGACGCTCGCGGCACCGTGAGCGACGACCTCGAGATCTTCTTCGGCGGCGTCGGTGAGTGGCGCCTCGACGAGCTCCGGTGCCGGCGCGGGCCCTGGGGCTACAACCTCGACAACCTCAGCGGGACGATCGACCCGGCGATCCTCGAGTTCCAGTCGGTCAACAACGACGGCGGCCGGTCCGTGAACGAGCCGATGGTCTTCCGCCGCATCCGCTGCCCGCCGGAGGAGCACGCGCAGGCGCCGAGCGTCAACCCTCGCGCCCCTGCCTTCTATCCGGACACCGGCGGCGGCTGCACCTTCCCCTTCTGAGGCGCGACGATGGCGAGATGGAGGCTCGGCCGCGGCCTGCAGGCCGCCTGGGACCTGACCCCCCTGACCGGCCTCGGGGCGCTGGTCGCGGCGCTCAGCGCGCTCGCCGTCGGGCGCTACGGCGTCGAGGAGCTGGACCTGGTGCTCCTCGGGGCGGGTATCGTCGGCCTGAGCGCGGTGGCGATGGCGGTGGTCGGGGTCGGGCTCGGAGCGCTGCGCCTGAGCCTCGCGCTGCGCGGGGCCCCGAGGACGGGCGAGCCGGTCCGGCTCGAGTGCGGCTCGCCCTACCGGAGCGATCTGCGGCTCCCCCGTCTGTGGTACCTCCCCAACGTCCGCGCGACGTGGCGGTGGTCGAGCCCACCCGGTCGGGTCCGCGTCCTGCGGCAGGGGCTCGCCCTCGGAGAGGAGGTCACCGTGACCGGGCGCGCCTGGACCGACGGCCTCGAGCGTCGCTTCGTCGTCGAGGACGTCTTCGGGCTGTCGAGGGTGCGCTTCGGCAGCCGCGTCCCCCGCCCCGTCCGCGCGCTCCCGTCGACCGGCGGGCTGCGCTCCATGCACGTCGTCCGGACCCTGGCCGGGGGCGCCGCCCTCGCGCATCCGGAGGGCAGCCCCGAGGGCGATCGTCTCGATCTGCGGGCCTACGCCCCGGGCGACCCGATCCGCTACGTCCTCTGGAGCGTGTTCGCGCGCACCCGCGAGCTGGTGGTCCGGACGCCGGAGAAGGCGCTGTCGGCGTCACGCAAGACCCTCGCGTACCAGGTCGCCGGCGACGGGGACGAAGCCGCGGCGGGGGCGGCCCGGGTCGCCGTGGACATGGGGGCCCTCGGCGGGGAGTGGGCGCTCGGCGCCGACGGCGTCCCGGCGCCGGCCGAGACGCGCGAAGCGGCCCTGGAGGCCCTGGCGCGCTCCGCCGAGGCATGGCCCGACGAGGGCGGCGCCGGGCTCCTCGCGTTCCTCGAAGCGGCCGGGCACGGGACGAAGCGGACGGTGGTGTTCGTGCCAGCGAAGCCCGGCCCGTGGATCGAGGGGGTCGCGCGGGCGGCGCGCAACGTGCCGCGGGACGCCGCGGGCCGCTCGCCCCTCGAGTTCGTCGTCTGCATGGACGGGGTGCGGGAGCCGCCTCGCCGGACCGGCCTCGCGCGCCTGGCGCTCCGCCCGCCGCCGGGCGACGCCGCCGATGGCGAGGGGACGGTATCGTCCGCGGACCTCGCGCAGGTCGTCCAGCACCTCGGCGCGCTCGGAGGGCGGGTCGTCGTCGTGGACCGGCGGGACGGGCGGGCCGCCCCCTACTGAGGCCGACGGAGCGGTCGAGGCGTGGCGCAGGAGATGGAAGCCGACCCCGACGAGACACGGCTCCAGCGGGCGATCCGCTTCGGCCGACATCCCCTGCGGGTGCTCGCGCTCGGGCTCGCGGCGTGGTGCGTGCTCGCCGACCTGGCCGCGGGCGTCGGCCTCGGGGCCGGCATCCTCGGCGCGATGGTCGGCGTGGGGGCGGGCGAGCTGCTCGCCCGGAGCCCGCTGCGCCTCCCGGCCGCGGCGGGGCTGCTCGGCGGGACGCTCCTCGTCGGCCTGGGCGCGGCCTGGACGCTGGGCGCCGTCGACGCCCTGGTGAGCGCGCTCGGGACCGGCGCGACCCTCCGGTGGGCCTCGGTCCTGCGGCTCGGCACGCTGGCCCTGGTCACGACGGCGGCCCTGCGCGTGGCGGCTCAGCGGCGGCCGTCGCTCCAGGCCCTCGAGGCGGCATCGATCGTGCTGGCGGTCTCCGTCGCGCTGGCCGCGCATCGCCACGGCGTCCTCGCCCGTCCACTCTGGCTCAGCGACTGGGCCTGGCGGCAGGGCCTCGACCCCGCCGACGTGCTGATGGCGATCGGGCTGACGGCGGCGTTCCTGAGCGCGTCGCTCCTGCTGCTCGAGCAGCGAGGTCGCATCGGTCTGGCCGCGCTGCCGCTGCTGCCCGTGATCGCGCTGGTCGCGGTCTCCTGCCTCGGGGTCACGGGGGCCCGGCTCGAGCCCGGGGAGGCGAGCCCGGAGGTCGGCGAGGACCCGGGCGAGGGCGGCGACGTGCCGGAGGGTCCGGACGAGCGGGGACGCCCTCGCGGCCCGGGCGACGCGGGCCCGCCGGCGGACGCGGGGCCGGCTCGGCGCGACGGCGGCGGCGGCGACGC
>JBHJHB010000034.1:0-42122 GCA_050331215.1 Sandaracinaceae bacterium
TCGCGCAAGATCAAGGAGATGGTGCAGGAGGCCGGCGCGCGCGAGGTCCATTTCCGGGTCGCGTCGCCTCCTACCCGATGGCCCTGCTTCTACGGCATCGACACTCCTTCGCGCGGCGAGCTGATCGCGTCGAGCCACAGCGTGGAGGAGATCCGGCGCTACGTCACAGCGGACTCGTTGGCCTACCTCAGTGCCGAGGGACTCCGCGAATCCATCGGGGGCGAGGGGTACTGCGATGCGTGCTTCAGCGGTGAGTACCCCATCGCGGTGAAAAGCAACGACGCGCGTGCTCGACGACAGCTCCCGCTAGTCGGTGTCTGACGGTCTGCCTGCGAGCAGACGCCCCAACGGTGACAGCAACCGCGGGACATCATCGTGACCCACGACAGTCGACCACCCTTCCACATCGCCGTGCCCGTTGACAGCCTGGAGGGCGCGGAGCGGTTCTACAGCGGGCTCCTCGGCTGCCGGATCGGCCGACGCGACGCTCGTTGGATCGATTTCGACTTCTTCGGGCACCAGCTGACGGTCCACAAGGTGGATCGGCCGGGGGCGGCGCCAGAGGAGGACGGAGGGGGCACTCGGGCGACGGCGCAGGGCCTTTCGGCCAGGCCGGAGAACGTCAACGAGGTGGACGGCGACCCGATTCCTGCTAGCCATTTCGGCGTCGTGCTGACCTGGAAGGCGTGGCGCGACTTGGTCGAGCACTTTCAGCGCGAGCACGTGAGCTTCCTGCTCGAGCCTCGCCTGCGCTTCTCGGGAAGTCTCGGCCAGCAGCACACCTTCTTTTTGAAGGACCCGGCCGGGAACGCGCTCGAGTTCAAGGCCTTCCGAGATCCTGACCGACTGTTCTCCACGGAAGACACGCCATGACCGTGGACTCTGACGGGATGCGGTGGGAAGCGGCTCAAGAGGGGGCCGAGCTTCTACGGGAGGGAGCGACGTCCGCTGCCATCGCGGAGCTCGAGACCGTGCTGGGCGTCGACGCCGACAATCCGTACGCACTGTACTTCCTCGGGTCGGCATACTTCGAAGACGGTGACTTCGATCGGGCCCTCAAGGCCTACGTCCTCGCACTGGAAGCGGCACCCGACTACCTCGGTGCGATGGTAGGGGCCGCGCACTCGCTTCGGATGATGGGGCGGCTGGCTCAAGCACTCCGTATGGGCCAGCAGGTCCTCGCGAGGAGCCCTGACGATGCGGACGGGCTCTATGTCTTGGGACTGGTCCACTACGCGAGAGGCGAGGAGGAAAAGGCCCTGGGCTATCTCGAACGCTTCCTGGAGACCGGACCGGAGATCGAGGTGGCACAAGAGGTCCGAGGGCTCGTGACCATCCTGAGAGGGCAGGATCAGCAAGAGGAAGCGGACTAGCCGCCGGACGTTCCACGCGGATCACCGAGGACTCGTCGCGGGTCGCGTTCGGCTCGACGATGCGCTGCAGCGCATCGTCGGGAAGATCGATTAGAAGAACGCAGACCGCCCCCTTCGCCCCACCTTGGCCGCGAGAGACAGAAGGTCGAAGCCGGCACGCAGCATGGCCCGGCTACCGAGCTTACTGCCACCCACGTCCTGCCATTCGTCGAGCGGCACCTCCAGCATGTTCTCGGCCCCCAAGCCCGGGGAATCATCGTCGCCAAAGGTAAGGCGACCGAGGAGCTCGACGTCGAACGCCCAGCGCGACCGGAAGGGAACGGCGAGCGCTCGGCGAAGGGCCGGAGATGCCCGGAACAGCTTCGCGCCGCACTGGGTGTCGTAGACCCGCAGACGCAGGACGACCGACGCGACCGTTGCGAAGACGCGTCCCAGATAGTGGCGGGTCATCCGACGGTCGATATCGGCGCCGAGGCGCGCGACGCGGCAGCCCAGCACGACTTCCCGGCCAGAGGACTCAAGGTGGTCGAGCAGCCGCCGAAGCTCGCTCGGAGGAGTCGCGAAGTCGGCGTCGCAGTATCCGAGGAGCTCCTCGCCCTCGTCGAGAGCGCACCGCAAGCCGGCTCGCACGGCCTCGGCCTTGCCGCGGTTCTCGCCGAGGGACAGCCGAGCGGCTCGCCCTGAAGGGGAGCTCGCGATCAGCCGGTCGAGGAGAGCTGCGGTACCGTCCTCGGATCCATCGTCGACGAAGAGGATGCGGATTCGCGGGTCCTCGAGCAGCTCGGCCACGAGCTCCGCACGGAGACGACGCTCCTCGTTGTAGCAGGGGATAACCAGGCGCACGGGCCAGGCGGTCTACCGGACGCCGTGGCGCTGGTCGAGCCTCCGACGCTGCGAGGACGTGGTCAGCGTCGTGCTAGGCCCGTATCCTCGGGAGCCGCGTGCCTCAGTCCCTGGCCGGAGCCGCTCACCTCTACCGCGTCGACGAGCTGTATCGCGACGAGTGGCTCGTCGTGGTGAACAAGCCGTCGGGTGTCGCGGTGCACCGAGGTTGGGCTGCCGATCCGGTCAACATGGTCAAGCTCGTCCGGCGCCTGGTCCGGCACTGGGTCGCTCCGGTGCACCGGCTGGACCGAGGGACGAGCGGAGCTCTGGTATTCGCGCTGGACGGCGAGACCGCCGGGCTCCTTCAGGACCTCTTCCGGGAGCAGGTGGTCGCGAAGCGGTACATCGCCCTGGCCCGAGGGGTCACCGACGTGGATGGCCGAATCGACCATCCTGTGCCCCGGTCCCTCGACGGCCCACGGGTCGACGCCGTGACGAGCTATCGGCGCCTCGCTGTCGCTCGAGATCGCTATTCCCTGGTCGAGGCGTTCCCCAAGTCGGGACGGCTCCATCAGATCCGGCGCCACTTCAAGCACCTCAGTCACCCCTTGATCGGGGACACTCGATACGGTGACGGCAGGGTCAACCGCCATCTTCGGGAAGAGGCGGGCCTGCTGCGGCTGGCGCTGCACGCGGCCGGGATTCGATTCGACCATCCTAGGACCGGCCGCCCCATCCAGATCGTGGCGCCGCCACCCGACGATCTTCGGGTACCGCTGGAGCGCCTCGGTCTCGCGGCCCCCGATTGGGCACCCGAGAAGCAGTAGTCCAGTCCGAGCGGACGCCCGGGCCGCCCAGTCGCCACGCGTTTGCCGCGCAACCACGGTCGGCCGAGCGGAGCGGAGCGGAGCGGACTGTCGGCCGAGCGGAGCGGACTGGTCGGCCGAGCGGACTGCTGCAAGCCATATTCGGCGCCTCGTGGGCCGGCTCCCCGCCCAACCACGGTGGCCGACTCGCGGCCCAACCACGGTGGCCGGCTCGAAGCCCGGTGGCCGGCTCGAAGCCCAACCACGGTGGCGGGCTCGAAGCCCAACCACGGTGGCGAGCTCGTGCGGTGGCGAGCTCGTGCGGTGGCTGGCTCGTGCGGAGGCCGGCTCGAAGCCCACCCACGGTGGCGGGCTCGTGGGCCGCGGTGGCCGGCTCGTGGCCCAAGCACGGTGGCCGCCTCGGCCGCCTCGGCCGCCTCGCGGTGGCCGTCGCGCGCCCAACGGGGGCGCTAGGACGAGCGGAGGATATCGCGGCTGATAACCAGCCGCTGGATCTCGCTCGTGCCCTCGTAGATGCGGCTCACCCGGACGTCCCGCAGCCGGCGCTCGATGGAGAAGTCGCGCGTGTACCCGTAGCCGCCGAGCATCTGGAGCGCCCGGTCGCACACGCGCCACGCGGCCTCCGTCGTGAACACTTTGGCCATGGCGGCCTGGCGGCTGAACGGAACCGCCCGGTCCTTCATCCACGCAGCGCGCATCGTGAGGAGCCGTGAGGCTTCAAGCTCGGTGCGGCTGTCGGCGATGAACCACTGGATCGCCTGGAAGTCCGTGATCGGATGCCCGAACTGAACGCGCTCCTTCCCGTAGGCGATCGCTTCCTCGAGCGCACCATCGGCGATACCGAGGGCCTGCGAAGCGATCCCGATCCGGCCACCGTCGAGCGCCATCATCGCAATGCGAAAGCCGCCCTCGGGCTCGCCGAGGAGCGCCGAGGCCGGGACGCGGCAGCCCTCGAAGTAAAGGGCGGTCGTCGGCGACCCGCGCAGGCCCATCTTCTCCTCGTGCCGCCCCACGCGGAGCCCCGGGGCTTCGGCGTCGACGAGGAAGCAGCTGATCCCCCGGGTCCCGGCTCCGCCCGTCCTCGCCCACACGACGAAGACGTCGGCGAACGGGCCGCTCGTGATCCACTGCTTCTGCCCATCCAGCACCCACCCGTCGCCATCGCGCCTGGCGGTGGTCCGCATCGAGCCAGGGTCGCTGCCAGCCTCGGGCTCGCTCAACGCAAAGCTACCTGCACGCAGCCGCCCGGTGGCCAGCGCGGGGACGTAGCGTCGGCGCTGCTCTGCGCTTCCGAACTGGACGATGACCTCACCCACCATGTTGGTGACGGCCATGGTCACGGCCACCGACGCATCGGCTCGGGCGATCTCCTGCATCGCGAGGCTGTAGGCCACGACGCCAGCCCCGGACCCACCCAGCTCGTCCGGAACGTTGACGGCCATCAAGCCGAGCTCCGCGAGCCCTTCCAGCAGGCTCATCGGGATGCGCCCCTCCCGATCCACCTCCGCTGCGCGAGGCGCCAGCTCCGAGCGCGCATACGCCCGCGCGGCGTCCCGAATCATACGTTGTGTGTCGCTCAGCTCGAGCTGCATGTTCTTGTCCTCAGGCGACCCTGGCCTTCACCGGTCCGTGCACGAATCACGACGAGCGATCAGCGGACGGGAAACGTGACCTTCGCGGCGTAGCTGCCGGGGTCGGGCATCTCCCATTCACGTACCTGCGCCACGATACAGTCCAGCACGGGCTCGGCGTCCGCATCCGGCGTGCTGCCTCCGGCGGTCAAGACCTGTCCACCGGGCTCGACGTACGCCGTCACCGTGAACTCGGCCCGGACGCCGCACGTCTCGACCAGAGCCGGGACGTCCGCCGTCCTCTCGCCGATCGACTCGGGCCCCCACGGGGTCGGGGACCGGATGTCCTCCGGGGGGTCATAGGAGAACCCCCAGCTGAACTCCGCCTCCCCTCCGGCCGGCTCGCGGAAGCGCGTTCGACGCGCGGTCTGGAGCAGGCAGCGCTCCGCCTCGCGGTCCCCCACCGTCGACTGGCGAAGGTGCGTCCACGCCACGCTCCCGTCCTGGTGGATCCGGAACTCGAAGCGGACGGCGCCGCCCAGGAACTCCACCTCGCCCATGCGCTGCTCGAAGCAGGAGAGAAAGGAAGCCATCCGGCCCTGGAGCGCGGTGTTCACCGCCGCGCGCGGGATCGTCCCGAGGGTTCCGGTCACGACCAGACCGTCGTCGGGCTCGGCCTCCTCATGACCCGCCGTGGGCGGCGGCGCGCGCTCCGGCTCGGGCTCGGGTGCGCCCCCACAGCCCGCGGCGGGCAGCGCCGCGAGCGACGCGCAGAGCAGCGCTCCGAGCCCGGTGTTGCGCGGATTGCTCGGACCGGCGCGGAGGCTCCGCGCCTCGGGTCGACGCGGGGCAACCCGCCGGGGGGCCTCCCCGTGCTCGGTCGAGCCACGCGTTCGGTCGCCGCGCGTCCCCAGGGCCATCTCGACCATCACGGTCAGTCCTTCAGCGCCCGGGCCGCGATCACGAGCCGCTGGATCTCGCTCGTGCCTTCGTAGATCTCGGTGATCCGAGCGTCCCGGTAGTGGCGCTCGGCGTCGTACTCGGTGCTGTAGCCGTAGCCGCCGTGGACCTGGATGTTGCGGTGCGCCGCACGCGTCGCGAGCTCGGAGGCGTAGAGCTTCGCCATCGACGACTCCTGGGTGTGCCGCACGCCCCTGTCCTTCAGGTAGGCGGCCCGCAGCGTGAGGAGGCGAGCAGCATCGAGCTCGGTCGCCATGTCGGCCAGCATGAACTGAATGGCCTGTTTGTTGGCGATCGGCTCACCGAAGGCTTTCCGTTCTTTGCTGTACGCGAGGGACTCGGCGAGCGCGGCCTGGGCGATGCCGAGGGCCTGCGAAGCGATGCCGATCCTCCCGCCGTCGAGAGTCGACATGGCGATCTTGAAGCCCATGCCGGGCTCCCCGAGCTGCTGGGACTTCGGCACGCGACAGTTCTCGAAGAAGATCGTGCACGAGTGCGCGGCATGAATCCCGAGCTTCTCATCCCGCGGTTGAGGCTGGAAGCCGGGCGTGCCCTTCGGGATGATGAAGGCGGTCGTCGCGTTTGATTCCGCGCTCCTGTCATGGGACGCAAAGAGCACGATCAGGTCGGCGTGAGGGCCGTTGGTGATCCAGTTCTTCGACCCGTTGATGATCCAATCGTCGCCGTCTTGCTCGGCGATCGTGGCCATGTGCCGGGCATCCGAGCCGCTCGCGGGCTCGGTGAGGCCGAAGCACCCCAGTAGCTCGCCCTGGGCCATCGGCGCCAGGAACTCCCGCTTCTGTTCCTCCGTGCCAAACTTCAGAATCGGGTCGCACGCAAGGGAGTTGTTGACGCTCATGATGCAGCCGGTGGAGGCGCAGGCCTTGCTGATCTCCTCCATCGCGAGCGCGTAGCTCACCGTGTCGGCCCCGGCCCCGCCGTACTCGGACGGGACGGCGATGCCCATGAGGCCCAGCTCGCCCATCTGCGCGATGAGCTCGGCAGGCCAGCGGCGCTCGCGGGCGAGCTCGCGTGCCCTCGGCTTCACCTCGCGCTCCGCGAAGTCCCTGGCCATGTTCTGGACCAGGCGCTGCTCCTCTGTGAGCTCGAAATCCATGGTCGGAAAATAGGCCCCACGCGCCGGACCCGGCAAGGCTCGGCGCGGTAGTCTAGGGACGCTGGATTCCACCAGCCTGGGCGGACTCGGCCAGCCGGACGCCCCGCCCCCACCTTGGGACACGCTGCCACCTTGGGACACGCCGGACCCTCCGCCGCCGCCCGCGGGACCGCGGCCTGTGGGTCGCGGCGTGCCGTGAGGTGCCCATACCTCGCTTCGACGTGCCCTACGGCACCAGCCGCCGCTCCACGGCAGCCGCTCGCAGCTCCCGCCGAAAGTCGGGATGGGCGATCGAGATGAGCATCTCGGCCCGCTGGCGGAGGTTGCGGCCGCGCAGGTTCACGACCCCGTGCTCGGTGGCGACGTACTGCACGTGGCCCCGGGTCGTCACGACGCCGGCCCCGGGCTGCAGGCGCGGTACGATCCGACTGAGCGTGCCGCGCCGGGCGGTCGATGGGAGGGCGATGAACGCCTTGCCCCCCTCGGACCTCACCGCGCCGCGCATGAAGTCCATCTGGCCACCGATGCCGCTGTAGACCCGCTCGCCGAGGGAGTCGGCGCACACCTGGCCAGTGAGGTCGATCTCGATGGCCGAGTTGATCGCCACCATCGACCGCTGCTTCGAGATCTCCCGGACGTCGTTGACGATCTCGCTTGGGTGAAACTCGACGAAGGGGTTGCGGTGCACGAACTCGTAGAGGTGCGTCGTCCCCATCGCGAAGCTCGCGACGACCCGGCCCTGGAACCGCGTCTTCAGCCGGTTCGTCACCACCCCGCTCTCGATGAGGTCGACCAGCCCGTCCGAGAACATCTCGGTGTGCACGCCTAGGTCCTGGTGGTGCGTCAGCGAGGCCAGGACGGCGTCCGGGATGCTCCCGATCCCCATCTGGAGGGTGGCCCCGTTGGGGATCTGATGGGCCACGTGCTCGCCGATCGCGCGCTCGACCGCACCCGGCTCGCTCCGCGGGAGGGACGGAAGCGGCCGGTCGACCTCCACGGCCGCGTGGATCTGACTGACGTGGACCGCCGAGTGCCCGAGGGTCCGCGGGACGTTGGGGTTGAGCTCGGCGATCACCACCGCGGCGTTGTCCACGGCCGACCGCGCCGCGGCCACGGAGACGCCGAGGCGGCAGAAGCCGTGGGCGTCCGGCGGCGACAGCTGCACCAGGGCGATATCGAGGGGGAGCGTGCCGTCCCGGAACAAGCTCGGCGCCTCCGACAGGAACACCGGCGTGTAGTCGGCCCGACCCTCCTGGACCGCACGCCGGACGTTGGGCCCGACGAAGAGGGCGTTGTGGCGCACGTGAGGCGCCATGTCCGGCTCGGCGTAAGGCGCGTCGATGTTGGTGTGCAGGTGGACCACCTCGAGGCCCCGGAGCGACCGCGCGCGCTCGGTGAACGCGTCGACGAGGCTCTTCGGAGCCATCGCCGCTTCGTGCACGAACACCCGCATCCCGGACCGAAGCCCGTCCAGGGCATCGATCGGGTCCTTCACGATCCGCATGGCATCTACCCCTTCGCCGCTAGAGATCCGTCCCCCGTGGGGGCCTGGCGCGTCGCGATCCTACGCGCCGATACCGTTCCGAAAAGGGGCGCCTCGGGCGAAGCGGGCGGTCGGGACGCTCAGCGCCCCACCGCCCGCGCGGCGCGCTCCGCGTGTGGACCCTCCGGGTCCAGCTCGAGGTAGCGGGCGTAGGCCTCCCGAGCCCCATCGGGGTCGCTCGCGGCCGCCCGTGCCTCCCCGAGGAAGAAGTACGCCTCCGGCGGAGCGCCCGACGAGGCGACGGCCCGCTCCAGGGTCTCCCCGGCGGACGCGTTCCCCGTGGCGAGCTGCCCCCGGCCGAGGAGCAGGAGCCGTCGCGCCGCGAAGGACGGTGGGCGGATGCGCCTCGCCAAGCTCGCGTTGAGCCGGGTCAGGAGGTCCCCGGCGTAGCTCCAGTCCTCGTCCTCCACCGCGATGGTCGCCGCCCCGAGCAGCGCCTCGGGCAGCGTCGAGTCGAGGCTCAACGCCCGGTCGTACGCCTCGAGGGCGGCGTCGAGCTGCCGCGCGAGCATCAGGGCGTCCGCGTAGACAGCGACGATCAGCGGATCCGGCTCCTCCGCCGTGGCCAGCGGACGCAGCAAGCGAAGGGCCTCCGCCGCGCGCCCCTCCGCCAGCGCGAGGCGGGCGCGCACGAGCCGCACCGTCGGTGTCTCCGCCAGCCGTTGGGGCAGCGCCTCGAGCTGGACCGCCGCGTCCTCCACCTTGCCCTGCCCGATCAACGCCTCGGCCCGGCCCAGCCGCGCGACGACGCCGACCGAGCGTCCTCCCGCGACCCGGCCGACCCCGGCGAGGGGCTCGAAGACGGCGTCCGCCGCCTCGTAGCGCCCCGTATCGACCAGGAGGTTGCCGAGCGCCAGCTTCGCCTCGAGGTGGCTCGGGCTCAGCTCGAGGGCCCGGCGCAGGCTCCCCTCCGCCTCCTCGGGCTGACCGGCCAGCCGGCGCGCGCGACCCAGCAGGTAGTGGAGGTCGGCGCGCTCCGGTGCCGCCGCGACGGCCTCCTCCAGCGCTCCGTTCGCCGTCCTCGCGTCCTGGGTCCTGAGAGCGGCCTCCCCGAGCGCTCGCGCAGCATCGGCATCGCCCGGCGCCTCGCGGGCGAGGCGACGCGCCTCGGCCAGGAGCGACGAGGCCTCGCCGAGCGCGACCCCGAGGCGGATGCGGAGGGCCCGCAGCTCGACGCTGGGGGCCTCCTGCGCTTCGAGGAAGGCGTCGACCTCGCCGGACGCCGTCTCGACCACCGGCCGAGCGCCGACCAGGAGCGCCGCCTCCCCGCGCATCAGCACGACCGACGGGTCGTCGCCGGGCAAGCTCGCCAGGGTCCGGATCGCCCCCTCGCCGTCGCGGCGCGCCACCTCGATCTCCGCCAGCAGCTTCCGGAAGTCCTGGTTGGCGGGCGCGCCCTGGACCGCCGCGGCGGCCGCCGCGTGGGCTCTCCCCAGCCGTCCGGCCCGACGCCCCTCGTTCGCCACGAGCGCGAGCAGCCTCGGCTCGCTCGCCCCGGCGTCGAGCGCGGCATCCACCGCCTCACCCGACCCCTCGGCGTCGCCCCGCCGGCGGAGCAGATGCGCACGGGTCAGCTCGTAGAGCACGCGGTCCGTCGGCGCCCCGTGGTCCTCGACGGTCTGCTCGAGTGCGGTCAGCGCCGTGAGCAGCCCGCCCGGCTCCCCCTCGTCGGCCTCGAGGTAGGCGCGCCACAGGCGACCTCGAAGGTGGTCGGGATAGCGCTCCAGCACCGCGCCCAGCCGCTCCATCGCCTCGTCGGCCCGACCCTCGTCGTACCGCGCCTCCGCCAGCGCGATCGCCGGGGCCGCTAGGCGCGGCTCCAGCTCCGCGGCCCGGGTGAGGCGTTCGAGCGCCTCGTCCTGACCCAGCCGCTGGCCCAGGCGCCCGGCGAGGTAGAGGATCGAGGCGTCGCGCGGGCGCGCCTCGAGGGCGGCCGCGATCCCCGCCGACGCCGCCTCCGGGTGACCCTCCGCGACCCCGAGGATCGCGCGCGCCATCTCGAGGTACGCGCCGTCCGCGTCGACCTCCTCGCCACGGGCGATCGCCGGGCGCAGGTACCCGGCCTCGAAGGCCCCACCCTCCAGCGCTCGCTGACCCTGCACCAGGAGGAGCAGCGTGGGCCCGCTGCGGTCGTGGAAGTGGAGGTCACGAGCCTCCCGAAGCTGGCGCTCCGCGGCGACGAGGTCGGCGTGATCGCCGGCGTAGGCCCGGGCGGTCGCCTCCTCGACCAGGGCGGCCGCCCGCTGGCGGCGCTCCGCGAGGTAGGCCTGGTAGCCGAAGTACCCCCCGGCCGCGAGGCCGATCACGACCAGCCACACGAGGCCGAGCACCAGGCCGAGGTGCGTTCGCGCCGAGCGGGCCTCCCGACGGGTGGCCCACCGCGATCCACCGCCGACGGCCGGATCCTCGAACAGGCCCTGCTTCTCGAGCATCGAGAGGACGCCGTCGACGTCCTCGGCTCCCTCGCCGCCGCCGACGGGCACGTCCGCCGCCTCGGCTGGCGCTCGCCCGCGCGTCTGGTCGTCGAAGATCGCCGGATGCTGAAGGAACTCGAGCCCGCTGGGGACCGGCGCCTCGGGCTCGGTGGGAACGGGGTCGGCCGGCGGGACGACGCCGCCGGTCGGACCCGGGGGGCCGTCCGGGGCATCGAAGGGACCGAGTCGGACCCGACCGTCGTCGCGCTCCTCGGCTAGCAGCTCGCGCGCGGAGGGGAGCCCGGCGGGGGACGCCCCCGGCGACGGCGGCGCGTCCGGCGTCGACGGTGGGGCCGCCTCGGGCACCGGGCCGCGAGCGCTGGGACCGGCGAACGGGTCCCCGGACGCCGTCCGAAGGAGGCGACCCGGCGGCCGCGTCGGATCGTCCGGCGCCGCGCGATGCCCCGGGCGATCCTCCGGAGGCGGGGGGCCGAGGGGGCGCGACGGCGGGGGCTCCCCGGGCCGGCTCGGCGGCGGCGGCGCGACGGGCCCACGGGTCCCGAGCGCTTGCGTTCGACGGGGCGGCGGCGGGACCGGGTCACGCACCTGCTGGCGGAGGGCCGCCCCATCGGTGCGGATGATCGTCTCCTCGTCGTCGTCGTCCTCGTCGTCGTATGCCCCCCCGGGAGCGGCCCAGGGCGGAGCGACGGCGGCGCCGGGACCGGACGGCCCCGGTCCGGTCCGCCCCCGGGGCGCGGGGGGCCTCGGAGGCGCGCTGGCCGCCTCGTCGCCGCGCCCCGCGCTCTCGGCCACGTTGCCGAGCCGGCGGGCGCGCTCGACCAGCTGCCGGACCCCGGGGTCCGTGCGATCGATCGCCTCTGCCCGCTCGAGCACCTTGAGCGCGCGCAGAGGGTCCCCGCGGCGCAGCAGCACCTCGCCGAGGAACAGGAACGGCTCGAGCCGCCTCGGCGACACGCGAGCGGCGCGCAGCAGCGCGGCCTGGGCCCCGAGGAGGTCACCCGTCGCGAAGCGGGCCCGCCCGTCGAGGATCAGCAGCTCCGCGTGCTCGGGGTCCTCGCGCAGGGCGGACCCCGCCACCTCGTGGGCCTCGGCACCGCGCCCCTCCTCCAGGAGCGCGCGCGCCAGGGCCTCGGCGTCCTCGGCGCCACCCGGGCGGGACCGGTATCTCGCGAGCCGGGCGTCGAGGCTCCGCGAACCGCTCTTCGCGTCCGCCACGGTGGCCATCCTAGCATGCAGAACGGCGGCCGGCGGACTTCCTCGAGACCCTCCCGTTCGGCCTCAAGGAGCCGGGATCAATCCGGATCCTCGATCCGCCAGACGCCGTCCTCACGCACGAAGCGGACCCGGAAGCGCTCGCCGTAGACCATGGTCGCGCGGTCGCCCACCTCCTCGATGGCGTTGTCGAGGGCGGCGCGCAGGCTCGAGAGGAGCCGCTCGACCTCCTCGCGCCCCTCGCCCTCCCACACGTCGCGCATCCGGGCCTCGGTCATCCCCTCGCGGTCCGCGACCGGTATCAGACGCAGCACCACATCGTATCGTCGGCGGTCCATCGCGCGCACGAACGATCGCAGGGCAGCCCGCGGGGTCGACTGGTCGTAGAAGTCCACGACGTCCGTGACGACCCGCCAGTCGCCTCCCTCGCGGACGAGGCGGAGGGACTCTCCGTCCCCGTACGCCACGGTGGCCTCCTGCTCGGCGGGCCCGCGGCGGTCGGCGAGGGCGCGCGCGGTCTGGGCGGCCTCGCGCCGCTCCTCGCGGAGGCGCCGCCGGAAGTCGTCGAAGGTCACCTGGCGCCGATAGGACTCGCTCATCAGGGCGTAGGCATCGGCCGCGCGTCCTTCGCGCAGCGCCGCGGCGAGCGCGGCCACCGTTCCGTCGGGGGTCGCCCCGGCGGCCGCCCCCGAGCACGCGGCGAGGACGACGACGGTGGCGATCGTGGCCGCCCGAGCCATGCGGCCGGATAGCAAGGTCGGTCGACCGGGGCAACGGCGCCCGACAGCCGGGCGGTCCGCGCGCCGCAGCGCCCCTGCCGCGTCGACCTGACGCGCGCCGGTGCGGCGTCTATCCTCCCGCCATGACGGACCTCGAACGGGTCGAAGACGTGCTCGAGCGCGTCGTCCGACCGCTGCTCGCCTTCGACGGCGGGGACGTCGAGGTCAGCGAGGTGGACGGCGACCGGGTCACGCTGCAGCTCCGAGGCACGCTGCGCGGCGATCCGGCTGCCCCGTACCTGAAGCGCGGGCTGATCGAGCCGGCCGTCCGGCGGATCCTCGGCCCGGGTATCGAGTTCCGCTACACGTCGCCGGCGTGACCCGAGGCGCGCGGGGACCGTTCACCGGCCAGGTCCGTTCGTTGACGCGCTGGATCGCGGCCTGGCACTCTTCGTCGACGAGGGCAACGGAGGTGCCATGGCGCTGATCGAGACGGAAGAGGCGGCTCGCCGCCTCGCGAGGGCCATCGCGAGCGATCTGTCCCTCTACAATGAGGAGAAGATCCTCCAGGGTATCCAGGGCGACAACCTCTTCGCCGTGCTCGAAGAGGAGATCGAGGAGGGCCGCGCTCTGTTCAAGAGCCGTGTGGCGCCGGACCTCTACGCCCGCAACTTCTACGACCGCGCCATCATCGACATCCTGGTCCGCTCCAAGGCGCACGTGCAATCGAAGCTCTGGTAGACCCGGACGAGGGCGAGGGGGCGGAGGCGCCGGCGCCCGAGACGCACCGGGTCACGGCCGAGGAGGAGGGCGAGCGGCTCGACCGCCTCCTGGCGGCCGCGCACCCGGAGCGGTCCCGGGCGACCTACCAGCGTTGGCTGAAGGAGGGCCGCGTGACCCTCGACGGGGGGCCGGCGTCCGGCCGATCCCGGCCGAAGGAAGGCCAGCTCGTGGTCGTGCGCCCGGCGCCGCCGCCGCCATCGTCCGCCACGCCGGAGGACCTCCCCCTGGCGGTGCTCCACGAGGACGACGACGTCATCGTGGTCGACAAGGCGCCCGGCATGGTGGTCCACCCGGCGGCGGGCCATCCGTCAGGGACCCTCGTCAACGCCCTCCTCTTTCGGTTCGGAGCGCTTCCCGGCGCGGAGGCAGCCCGCCCGGGCATCGTGCACCGACTCGACGCGCTGACGAGCGGGGTGATGGTGGTCGCGCGGAGCGAGCTCGCGAAGGCCAGGCTCGTCGATGCCTTCCGCGACCACGCCATCGAGCGCCGATACCTCGCCATCGCGGTCGGACACCCCCCCGCGCGCGTGACGTGGGACACCCTCCACGGACGCCACCCTCGCGACCGCAAGCGCTTCAGCGGGCGCGTGACGCGAGGCAAGCGCGCCATCACCCACCTCGAGGTCGTCGAGCGCCTGCGTGGCGCGGCCCGGGTCCGCTGCCGCCTGGAGACCGGCCGCACCCACCAGATCCGCGTTCACTGCGCCGAGCACGGGTTCCCCCTCCTGGGTGACCCCGTGTACGGGCGCCCGCCGCGTGACCGACGCGTCCGCGCGGCGGCGACCACCCTCGGCCGCCAGGCCCTGCACGCCGCGGTGCTGGGCTTCGACCATCCCCGGACCGGGCGGCCCATGCGCTTCGAGACCGAGCCGCCGGCGGACCTCCGCGAGGCCCTCGCGTCGCTTCGCGACGACCGCTGAGCCGGGCGGCACCGATGCCGGCGACCCATCGCGCGCCGGCCTCGACGCCCGACGCGTGCGAGGACGCGCTCCGCGCTCCTGATGACGCCTCGGCGCGACGAGGCCGCGGGAGTCGCCACGAATCGCTGAGGCAGGTGACTAGAGCGCTTGCCCGGCGTCGAGGAGCTCCATCAGCCCCTTGGCGTTCGCCTCCATGTCGATGTTCCGGAAGACGACGAAGACCGACTCCGCCGCCGAGGCTCGGGCGGCATCGGCCACCACCGCGAGGGTCTCCTCGTCGTAGCGGGAACGATGCCCGGCCGGGCCGGGGAGCGTGAGGTAGGCGAGCCCGCCGTCGTCCTGCTCCTCCTCGGACAGCGGGTCCCGCGCCACGGCGACCCCCACCTCGGTGCGGGTCCGCTCCCGCTGTGCGGGCGTCCACCCCGGGGCGTCGATCACCAACCTCGGAGCGCCCGCGGGGAGCGCATCGTGGAGCTGCTTGGCGTGGGCGAGCAGGGTCCGCGAGCAGCTCACGTCCTCCGGCACCCGGACGACCAGGACGTGAGCCTCGAGCTTGGCGCACAGCGCGAGGACGGCGGCCAGGCCCTCGTCGACCTCCGGCGTCCGCTCGAACCCCGCGGCGCCGATCTCGGCGGGCGCGAGCACCGTGAACACGAAGCCCTCCGGCGCCTCCCGCAACCACCGCCGGACCGTGCCTCCGCCCGGGATCCCCAGCTCCGAGTCGGACACCTCGACGGCCCGAAACTCTGCGAGGTAGCGGCTCACGGCGATCGGGAAACCCGAACAGGCGACGACGAGCATACGGCGAGCCTACCGGAGATGGGCCGAAGGTGGGACGCAGCGGGCCGCGGACCCCTCCGGTTGCGTGCCTCGTGTCGCCCGCCCGGCGTACGATGGCGCGGTGCTCCGTGCCCGGTGCGTGCGCGCCCTCGCGACCGTCCTGACCGTCGTCGCGGTCTCGCTCGGCGCCGGACCGGCCCGCGCCCAGGAGCCCTCCACGTCGTTGGAGCTCCAGCTGTTCCTCCCGCCGCCGACCCCAGGCAGCACGTTCACGATCGACCGTCCGACCGTGCCGAGCCATCTCGGCGTCGTCGTCGGGCTGGGGGGCAGCTACGCCCTCGAGCCCCTCGCCCGGCGGGCCACGGACGGCACGCCCTTCGAGGCGGGCGCCGTCGTCCGGAGCCTCAGCCAGGTCGAGCTCCTGGCCGCGCTCGGTCTCTTCGAGTACCTGGAGCTCGGCCTCGCCCTGCCGCTGGTCATCAGCGACGCGGCCACCAGCCCGCTCGCCGAGGTCCTGGATCACGAGGTTCGCCTCGGCGCGGGCGACCTCCGCCTCAGCGGCAAGGTGCCGCTGCTCCGGGGCGACGCGGGCCTCGCCGCACGACTCGTCGTGCAGCTACCCCTCGGCGTCCAGGGCCACTTCATCAGCCAGGACTACTGGGTGGTCAGCCCCACCCTGACCTTCGCCTGGGATGCGGGCCCGCTCACCGTCGCGGCGGAGGCCGGCTACCGCTTCCGCCACCGGCGCACCCTCGCCGACCTCGAGGTCGCCGGGGAGATGCACGCCACCGCCGGCTTCGGGACGCGGCTCAGCCCGGTCTTCGAGCTCATCTGGGAGACCCAGGCGCGGGTCGGCGTCGGCGGCCGGACGCTCCGCAGCAACGAAGTGCCCATCGAGGGCGACGGCGGGATCCGGCTGCACCTCGGGGCGCTCACGGTCGACGCCGGCGTCGGCACGGCCTTCCGGCGCGGCTATGGCGCGACCGGCTTCCGGGCCTTCGTCCTCGTTCGCCTCGGCCTCGAGCAGGAGCCGTGTCGCACGGGTCCCGAGGACGACGACGGGTTCCAGGACGGGGACTTCTGCCGGGACGACGACAACGACGGCGATGGCCTCCTCGATCCGGTGGACGAGTGCCCGAACGACGCCGAGGACGCCGACGGCTTCGCGGATCGCGACGGCTGCCCGGACACCGACAACGACGCGGACGGGGTCGGCGACCGGGAGGACGCGTGCCCGACCATCAGCGAGGACCGAGACGGTTTCCAGGACGCCGACGGGTGCCCCGAGCCCGACAACGACGCGGACGGCATCGCCGACGGCTTCGACGACTGCACGATGGAGCCCGAGGACCGGGACGGCTATCAGGACGAAGACGGGTGCCCGGAGCCGGGCCCGGAACGCGCCGCGGTCACGGTCACCGACACCCGGATCCTGATCAGCGAGCGCATCTACTTCGACTTCGACCGGGACACCTTGCGCAGCGTGTCCCAGCCCGTCCTCGACCAGGTCGCCGAGGTCATCGCCGAGCTGCCCTCCGACCTCCGGATCCGGGTGGACGGGTACTCCGACGCCGAGGGGGGCGAGGACTACAACCTCGACCTCAGCTACCGCCGGGCCCGCGCCGTGGTCGAGTACATGATCAGCCGGGGGGTTCCTCGCGCGCGCCTCGAGTACCGCGGCTACGGCTCCCGTAACCCCGTCGCGCCCAACGACTCCCCCGACGGCCGTGCCCTCAACCGGCGGGTCGAGTTCACGATCCTCCAGCGGGGGGAGAGCCGCGAGGGCGGCGGGGCGAGGCCGAGCCGGTCTAGACCGCGTCGATGACGACCGACCGGCCGTACCAACCACGGTCGAGCCGGAACGTGCGGACGTCGGGGTCGTCGACCCGGTTGTAGAGGTCCCAGGTCCCCGTCGACGTCGGCCGCCATGCGTGCTGCCAGAGCGTCCAGAGCTGGTTCTGGGTCATCGGTGGGCACACCTCGACGGGCTCCTCCGTCAGCACGTCCCCCTCGGCCTCGAAGATCAGGTCCTGAACCGGCCGCGACCCTCCCCACAAGACTCCGATCACGCGGTACAGCGGCGCCCCGTCCACCTCCCACTGCTCGACGCGCACCGGCATCGCCGACTGGTCCATCGAGGCCGGACGGAAGTCGCGGGCGAGCGTGGGGACGCCGAGCTGATGGGTCCGGCTGGCGAACTCCCGCATCTGGCCGGTGGACGGCTCGTCCTCGTCGACGAACCGGAGCTCGTTGACCCACTTGATGCACGTGCAGCCGTACCAGCCCGGGACGTAGAGGCGCAGCGGAGCACCGTGGTCGGGCGGGAGCAGCTCCCCGTTCATCCGCGTCGCCAGGAAGGCGCCGGTCTCCCGGAGCTGGTCGAAGGTGAAGATCCACTCGGCGCCCGGGGTGCTGTGACCGCCGACCGACGGAACGGAGTGCTCGTCGAAGCCGGACACCATCACCCGGGTGGCGCCCGGCAGGGGCCGGACCGAGTCGAGGACGTCGCTCATCGGCGCCCCGGCCCAGGTCCCCGCGCTGAGGAGGCCGAAGCCCGCCTCCCGGAAGTTCCCGGAGCACTCGAGGACGTGTGCACCCTGGTCCCGCACGAGGGGCTCGAGGTCGGCCATCCGCAGCGTGGTCTCCTCCTCGACCATGCCCGTCACGCGGACGGTCCAGTCCCGGACGCGGTCGAGGTCGGGGGCGATGCCGTCCGGGTCGAAGGTGCGGAGGTAGAAGCGTTCGTTGTCGACGAGGAGCGAGCCGTCGGTCAGCGCGGACAGGTCGGTGTAGAGCCGGCCGTCCCACCCCCGTCCGAGCTTCGTGTGGAAGCGGGTATCCCGCGTGCCGACGAAGGGCACGGTCCGGATCAGCGTGCCCCCCCGGAAGGCGTCATCGCACGCGCTGCCGGCCCCCCGGTCGGGGCTGCCCCCGGCGTCGACGGGGCCCTCGTCCGGGACCGCCATGGACTCGCCGCACGCCTGGAGCAGCCAGCTCCCGGCCGTGGCGCACAGCGAGCAATGCACGAACCGTCGGCGATCCAAGCTCATGAAGCCGTCTCCTCTCGAGGCGACGCCTACGCATGCGTCCCCTGTACGGTTACGCGGGGGGGCACCGCCTCGGCGAGCCGCCGGCCCTTCCTCCTGCTCCCCGCTCTCCTCCCCGCGCTCCGCCCCGTGCTCCCGCCCCCGAGGTCGCCGCTCCACGCCGTCCGCTCCTGCCCGCCGCCACTGGGCCGGCCCGAGCCGCTCGGCGGAGGGAAGCGCGCGTTTCCTCACAGGACGTCCCCGCTTGGTGGACCAGGTCAGCCCGCCCGATGCACACCACTATGCGCGCTTGGCTTTCCTTTCCGGGTTCCCTCGGGTCCCTTCCGCACCGCGCGCAGCCTCGCTTCGACAGGACAGCAGACCCTGCGACTCCGCGCTCAGCGCGTGCGGGCTTGCCAGCCGATGTCGGGGCGGTGCTGCGCCCCGGCGAAGCGTAACGCGCGCACGCCTCGGTAGGCCCGCTCGGCAGCCTGGTCGAGGTCGGCGCCGACTCCGGTCACGGCCAGCACCCGCCCGCCGGCAGTGACCAGCCTGCCTTCGCCGTCGCGCGCCGTCCCCGCGTGATCCACGGTGACCCCGTCGATGCTCAGCGCGTCGTCGATCCCCTCGATCGGGCGGCCCTTGGGCGACGGGCCGGGGTAGCCCTCGGACGCGAGCACCACGGAGAGGCCGGTCGGGGCGCCCCACGTCGGCGGCCGGTCGTCCAGGGCCCCGCGGGCCGCACCGTCGAGCCACGGCAGCAGGTCGTCGTCGAGGCGCGCCATCATGACCTCGGTCTCGGGGTCGCCGAAGCGCACGTTGTACTCGAGAACCCGCGGCTCGCCGTCGACGAGCATCAGGCCGATGAAGAGCGCCCCCTGGAGCGGAGCCCCGCGCGCGGCCATCCCCGCGAGGGTCGGCTCGACGACCGCCTCCCGGATCGTGGCCTCCAGAGCCGCGTCGACCATCGGCGGGGGCGAGTAGGCGCCCATGCCCCCGGTGTTCGGGCCCGCGTCGCCGGCCAGGAGGCGCTTGTGATCCTGCGCGGCGGCGAGAGGGACGTAGCGCTGCCCGTCCGTGAGGACGTGGTAGCTCACCTCGGGCCCCTCGAGCCGCTCCTCGATGACGACGCGATGCCCCGCGCTGCCGTGCTGCTCCTCGACCATCAGGCGCCGGATCGCGGCGCGGCACTCCGCCACGGTCGACGCGACCACCACGCCCTTGCCGGCCGCGAGGCCGTCCGCCTTGACCACCATCGGCCGACCTCGGTCCTGGACGTAGGCGTCGGCGGCCGCCGGGTCGTCGAAGACGGCGTAGTCGGCCGTCGGCACGCCCCGCTCGCGCATCAGGTCCTTCGCGAAGGCCTTGCTCGCCTCGAGGCGGGCGGCGGCCCGCGTCGGCCCGAAGGCCCGGATCCCCTCGGCCCGCAGCGCGTCCACGAGTCCAGCGGCGAGCGGCGCCTCCGGACCGATCACGACGAGCCCCACCTCCCGCTCGCGAGCGAGGCGCACCAGCCGGTCGACGTCGGTGGCCCCGACGGCGACGTTCTCCGCGAGCTCGGCGGTCCCGGCATTGCCGGGCGCGCACAGGAGCCCGTCGACCTCCCGGCTCCGCGCGAGGGCACGGGTCAGCGCGTGCTCGCGCCCGCCGCCGCCGACCACCAGGACCCTCACGCCCGCCGCCCCTCTCCGCGCGCGCTCCCCGAGGGGCCGCGGCTCACCGACCCGGCCAGCGCCCCGCCGTCAGTGCCGGAAGTGCCGGGTCCCCGTGAGGACCATCGCGAGCCCCGCTTCGTTGCACGCACGGATAACGTCCTCATCGCGCTTGCTCCCCCCGGGCTGAGCCACCGCGGTCACGCCCGCCCGGGCCGCGGCCTCGACCCCGTCCGGGAAGGGGAAGAAGGCGTCGGAGGCCATCACCGCGCCGCGCGCGTCGTCGCCGGCCTTCTGCGCCGCGATCTCCACCGCGAGGACCCGGGACATCTGCCCGGCGCCGACCCCGACCGTCCGGAGCGTCGCGCCCTCGCCCCGCGCGAAGACGATCGCGTTCGACTTGACGTGCTTGGCGACCTTCCAGGCGAAGGCGAGGGATGCACGCTCCTCGCCGGTCGGCGGGCGCTCGGTCACGACGCGCCCCTCCTCCACCTCCGCATCCGCCGTGCGGTCGCGGTCCTGCACGACGAGCCCGCCCCCGATGCGCTTGAAGTGGACATCGTCGTGGTCCGCCGCGAGCCACGCTCCCGTGGCCAGCAGGCGGAGGTTCTTCTTGGTCCGCAGGAGCTCCAGGGCCTCCTCGCTGAACGCGGGCGCGACCACGCACTCGATGAAGGTCTCCTTGATGCGCTCGGCCGTCGCGCGATCGACCTCCTGGTTCAGCGCCACGATCCCGCCGAAGGCGCTCGTGGCGTCGGCCTCCCGCGCGAGGACGTAGGCCTCGGCGAGGCTGGAGGCGGCGGCCACCCCGCAGGGGTTGGTGTGCTTGACCACGACGGCCGCCGGCCCGTCACGGTGCTCGCGCACCGCGTCGAGGGCGGCGTCGACATCGACCAGGTTGTTGAAGGAGAGCTCCTTGCCGCCGGCGCCCACGCTCTCGGCGAGCGCGAGGGCCCCGGCCCGGGCGCCCCGCTCGACGTAGAAGGCGCCGCGCTGGTGGGGATTCTCGCCGTAGCGCAGCCCGTAGGCCCGCTGGAACTGGAGCGTGAGCGTCCCCGGGAAGGGGCTCGCGCTGCCGTCGGCCTCGCGCCCCGTGAGGTAGGCGGCGATCGCCCCGTCGTAGGCCGCCGTGTGCCGGAACGCCTTGCTGGCGAGCTCCGCTCGGAGCTCGGGGCTCGGCCCGCCGTCGGTCAGGGACGCGATCACGCGCGGGTAGTCGTCCGGGTCGACGACCACGGTCACCCGCCCATGGTTCTTCGCGGCGGAGCGGAGCATCGACGGGCCACCGATGTCGATGTTCTCGATGATCTCCTCGTGGGCCGCGCCACGCGCGACGGTGTCCTCGAAGGGGTAGAGGTTCACGACGACGAGGTCGATCGGCCGACCCCCGAGCTCCGTGAGCTGCGTGCGGTCACCGATCGTGTCGCGCATCAGGATGCCGCCGTGGATGCGCGGGTGGAGCGTCTTGACGCGGCCGTCCATCACCTCCGGCGAGTCCGTGTAGTCGGCCACGTCGGTGACCGGCACGTGGGCCGCACGCAGGGAGCGACCGGTTCCCCCGGTCGAGAGGATCTCGATGCCGTGGGCCGCCAGGGCGCGCGCGAGGTCGATGACACCGCGCTTGTCCGAGACCGAAATGAGGGCCGACTGGATGCGCGTCACCGCCTGACCTCCGCTCGAGAGCCCTTGGCACTAGCCGAGGGCCATCGGCCCGTCAATCGGTAGCAGGAAGCGCGCCTCGCGCCGGGACCGGGGCGTTGCCTCCGGCCTAAAGGAGCGCTTGACTTCTTGACCGGCGTTGGTGCCCTGCAGGAAGGTGTCCCCGATGAGGACGCTGATCATCCGAGCGCTGGTGCTGGCGCTCGGCGCGTCCCTCCTGAGCGCGGCCGGCGAGCCGCCGTGGCGGGCGCGCCGCCGGCCCCATGTCCGGCCGAACCGCCTCGCCCAGATCCGCGTCCGGATCGCGGACTGGCCCGCCGAGCCGCCCGCGCCGCGCCCCGTCGACCCCGAGCGGTTCGCGGAGGCCTTCGACACGCTCTGCCGCAGGGCCCCGGCCCGGCGGATCCATCGCTACGCCCGGCTGGTGCTGACGTCCGCGACCGAGCGCGGGATCGACCCCTTCCTGCTCGGCGCGCTCGTCTACCGGGAGAGCCGATGCCGCGCCGACGCGCAGGACGGCGTCCGCGGCTCGGGCGTCGGCCTCACGCTCCTCCACCGCCCGCTCTACGCGCGCAACGTCCGCCGCGGCGTCCTGCGCTATCGGGTACGGGCGGGCGGCGACTGGGCGTGGCGGGAGCGGCCGGTCGATCGCTTCCCCTTCGGACCCGCTCGCCTGCGCCAGGCCGAGCCCAACCTCTACTTCGCGTCGGCGCTGCTGGCGGCCTGGCGCGACCAGCACGCCGACCTGGACGAGGCCTTCGAGCAGGCACCCCACCGCCACTTCGTCTCCCACTGGGTGTGGGGAGACCGCGTGCGAAGCGACCGGCCCGAGGACCGGATCCTCACGGAGCGGAGGCGCCTGCTCGAGTACTACGGCGAGCCCAGGTCGGGCCCGCGGGTGCACTGGGGCGGAATGAGGCTGGGGTGCCCGCTGGACGGATGCCCGCGCGTGATCAGCAGCTGGCTCGGTTCGGCCCGGGACGGCGGGGAGCGGCGGCACCGGGGGGTCGACCTCGAGAGCCTCCCCGGCGAGCCGGTCCGGGCCATCGGCGAGGGGCGCGTCGTGTTCGCCGGGGTCGATCTCCCGGGGGGCCATCGGCACGTTCAGCTGCGGGGAGCCGAGGCCTACGAGGCCTACGCGCGCGACGACCTCGGCGCAGGGGGGCGCTACGTGTGCGTCCGGCACCCTCGGCCGGACGGCGCCGCGCTGCGCTCCTGCTACATGCACCTCGAGGAGGTCCACGTCGTCCGGGGCCAGCGGGTGGAGCGGGGAGACGGGCTCGGCACCGTGGGGCGGACGGGCATGACGCGGAGCGCGGCGCACCTGCACCTCGAGCTGAGCACGGACCGCTTGGAGGACCCCGCGGAGGTGCTGCAGGGCCTGCTGCTCGGGCATCGGGCGAGCGAACCGACGCCGCTGCGCTGAGCCGTCGAGGACGGGCGAGGCGCTCGTGGCTCGTGGCGAGGAGGCTGGCTCTCGGCGCCGCGCCATCCCATCCTGACCGGGTGACGACGCCGTCAGTGCCGCCTGCGTGGACGACCGCGGACAAGCTCCGCGCCGAGATCCAGCGGCTGGAGGAGCTCCGGCGCAGCAACGAGCGGGACTGGGAGCGCCTGCCGCGGGGGGCGGTGCTCTTCCTGCTGGCCATCCCGGGGTACGCGATGTTCGGCCTGGTCGGCGCGGTGGTCACGCTGGGGCTCGTCGCGACCCTCGCCGGCATCGCGCTCTTCCTGATCGGCGGCCGCCGTCAGCTGTACGCGGACGAGATCCGTGACCTCGAGCGGCAGCTCGCGCGCCGCGGGGAGTGACCCGGTCGGGGGCGTCGGCGCTCGCGGCGCGAGGCCCGGCGTCAGCGTCCCTCGCCGTAGGCTCCGTCGAACACCGCTTCCGCGGCCTCCAGCATGCCGGGACCGGTCGCGTCGAGGAGGACCGCGTCGAGCTCGAGGATCCGTCCTGCGCCCCCGCACGACCGGAGTCGGTGCAAGCCGGGTCGAGCGCAGAGCCGACGGCCCATGGCCGGCTTGGTCACGATCAGGTCCGGGTCCAGGGACAGGAGCTCCTCCAGCCCGTACTCCGGCCAGCCTCGGTGCGCCCCGGCCGCCACGTCGCGGAGGCCGCCATAGCGCAGGATGTCGTGGTAGCTGCTCCCGACCGTCCCGCCGAAGATCCGGTCGCCGTAGACGGTGAGGTAGAGCCCGCCGAGCCGGTCCTCGGGCGCTCGACCGGCCGCCACCTGCGCGATGCGGCGGGCGAAGCGTCGGGCGTAGCGCTCCCCCCGCTCCGGGACCCCGAGCAGACGGGTCAGCTGGCGGGCGTCCTCGAGGAAGGTCTCGACGCCGTGCATCGGGCCGAGGTCGAAGACCCGCAGACCGGCGGATCGAGCGCGCGCGATGCGCGCCGGGTCCCCGTAGTCGTTGACGACGATCAGGTCGGGCCGCAGGGCCAGGACGGCCTCCAGATCATCGAAACGGTCGATGGACGGAAGACCCGCGAAGCGATGGGCGGCCGGGCTCTGCTCGAGGCTGTAGGCGGTCACGGCGACGATGCGCCGCCGGTCGTACAGCTCGACCAGCAGCTGATCCGCGACCGTGCTTGCGCTCAGGATCCGCCCGTAGGCTCGAACAAGCATCGTAGTTCCGGTTGCATCCACGACGACTCGGTCCGCGGAGGGGCCCCTCCTCGAATCGTCCGTGGTTGCGCCGAAGGAGCTCTCCGTGGCGGCCGCGGAGCCCTCCGTGGTTGGCGCGCCCGCGCGCCGCCAGGCCCCGGCGATCCCGAAGGCGAGGGCGACCGACAGGAGAGCCATCAGTCCATTCGCTATGTCGACGGTGCGGCTCACGACACCCTCCCAGCCCGGTCGGCCCCCGCCGCCCTCACGCCCGCCCCTCGGCGTCCCCTCGACCCGCGAGGCGAAAGCCGAGGCCGCCGGCCGGCACGAGCTCGACGCCGTACACCTCCCGGATCGGGTCCGGGGCGATCACGTCGGCCGGCGGGCCGGACCGCACGATCCGACCGTCCCGCAGGAGGATGGCGCGGTCCGCCAGCGTCGACGCGTCGTCGAGGTCGTGGAGCACCACGACGAGCGCGAAGCCCGCGTCGGCGAGGCCGCGCAGGGAGCGCCGCAGCGTCAGCGCGTGGCGGATGTCGAGCGCGGCGGTCGGCTCGTCGAGGAGCAGGACGCGGGCACCGGTCGCGAGCGCCCGGGCGAGCACGACGCGGCGCGCCTCCCCCTCCGAGAGCTCGGTGTAGAAGCGCTCCGCGAGGTGAAGGACGTCGACGCGCGCCATGGCTTCGTGGACGGCGGCGCGCTGGCTCCCGGAGAGGGAGCCGAGGTAGCCGGCGTGGGCGAAGCGACCCTGGGCGACGACGGCATCGACCCGAAGCCTCGCCGCGAGGCCCGACCGCTGAGGCACGAACGTCAGGCGCGCCGCCCTCGCGCGGGGGCCGAGGCGACCGAGCGCCACGCCGTCCAGCAGCACCTCCCCCTGGCTCGCCCACAGCCCCGCGAGGGCGCGAAGGAGCGTGCTCTTGCCCGCGCCGTTCGGGCCCAGCACCACCACGAGCTCGCCGTAGCGAACCTCGACGTCGACCGACGCGAGCACCGTTCGGCCGGCGCGCCGCACGGTGAGCCCGCGGGCGTGAAGCGCGACGTCACCCCGCTCAGCCATCGAGCCGCCCCTGCCGGTGGGCCCTGAGCAAGAGAACGAGGAACACCGGAGCGCCGATCAGCCCGGTGATCACCCCGAGGGGCGCTTCGCTCCGCGTGGGGGCCACGCGCGCCACCACGTCACAGAGCACGAGAAAGGCCCCGCCCGCCAGCACGACCGCGGGCACGAGGCGGCGATGGCTCGCGCCCACGATCGGTCGGAGGGCATGCGGGACCACGAGCCCCACGAAGGTGACGTTGCCGCCGAGGCTGACCGCGGCGCCCGTGGCCAGGCCGGCCCAGATCACCGTCCATCGACGCGCACGCCCCACGTCGACGCCGAGGGCGCCCGCCTCCTCCTCCCCGGCCAGCAAGAGGTCGAGCGGCCGACCCCAGAACCAGGCGGCTCCGGCGGCCGCGGTGACGATCGGGAGGGCGAGCAGCACCCGCTGAGGCCCCACGCCGCCGACCCCGCCGAGGCTGAACGCGACGATGGCCCGCCCGAGCTCGAACTCCTCCTGCGCGAGGCTGGCCACGAAGCTCCCGAGGCTGCCGAACAGGGCCGAGAGGATGAAGCCCGTGAGCAGGAGGGCGATCCGGTCGATCCCGCGCCGCACGAACAGGAGCAGGACCGCCAGGCTGGCGAGGGCGCCGAGAAGGCAGGCCAGCGGGTGGATCATCGCCGGGGGGGTCGCCCCGAGCAGGCCGCTCGCCGCGAGGCTGGCGTGCAGCAAGAGCGCGAGCTGCCCGAAGAGCGCGGCCCCCGTGGTCGTCCCGAGGATCGAGGGGCTCGCCAGCGCGTTGCGGAACAGGCCCTGGACCAGCACCCCGGCCAGCCCCAGCGCGGCGCCGGCGAGGAACGCCGCGCCCACGCGGGTGGCGCGCAGCTCCAGGAGGACCGGGCGGAGCTCCGGATCGCCGAGGTCGCCCCGCCCGAGCAGGAGCGCCGAGCCCCCGACCACCAGGGCGAGGACCCCGAGGAGCAGGTAGGCCGAGACAGGATACGAGCCGCCGAGCGGTCGCGCCGCAGGATCGGGACCCGAAGCGCTCACCGCAAGGCAGCCGGAGGGCTCGGGACGCCATGGCAGCCGCGCCCGTCGCCGGTGATGGACTCCGAGGGGCCCGACCGGGCAGGGCGCCACGCGGCCCCGGGAAGCGGCGGCGCGGTCGGATCGGTCGGATCGGTCACCTGGGGGAGAGGCATGGGCTCCCGCCTCGAGCGAGCACAGGGAGGCCCGGCGGTCAAGGAGCCGCGGGCCCGAAGTCGGCAGCGAGGCAAGGGCGGAACGAAGGCTGAGGGCCTCGGCCCGAAAGGAGCGGTGCGCGCTCTCGAGGGGGCTAGACTGGCGGCCCCGCGGGGCGGCGAGAGGTCGAAGGAAGGTCGAAGTGGATGGAACAGAGCACCGCGAGAGCGCAGACGCGTTCGGGGAGCCGACCAGGCTCGGAGCTCGACGGGCTTCAGGAGGGGGAGGGGCTGGGCCTCGCGATGCGGTGCCCGAGTATCGTTGAGGAGGGACCGGGCCGTCCTGGAGCCCGTCCCGCTCGGCGACTCCGGCGACCCCGAGCGGATCGGCGCTCGAGAGGTCCGTGCCGCGGCGGGGGAGCGTGCGCCGTTCTGGTCGCCGCGCTGGTGGGGTGCGGCACCGGCTCGAGCGCGCCGTTCCTCGACCCGCTGCCCGAGAGCCCCCGCTTCGCGGTCATCCTCAGCGACTACACCTCGACCGCGATCGCGATGCTCGACGAGGAGGCAGGCATCATCGACCCGCAGTGGATCGACTCGGGGAGCACGGCGCCCGGCATCGTCGCGACGCTGTCCGGCGACGTCGCCGTGCCGAGCCAGCAGCGGGGAGACGGCACGCTGACCGTGCTCGACCGCCTGGGCACGGACGTCCTCACGCGCGTGGTCGTGCCGACGGGGGCTCTCGTCGGTCAGGTCCGGACGCACAGCGCGCGGGCCAGCCAGAGCGGGTACTCCTCCAATCCGCAGGACGTGGTCTTCGGGGCGGACGGGCGCGCCTGGGTCACGCGACTGGAGCCCAATCTCGCCCCGGACGCCCCGCCGCTCGACGCGGGAAGCGACCTGCTGGCCATCGAGCCCGACGGCGTGGAGCGCGGTGGCCAGCGCATCGATCTGTCGGCGTTCGAGGCGACCGAGACGGTGGTCGACGACGACGGGGCGTCGGTCGAGGTCCGGACCCATCCCCGCCCCTCGCGGGCGGTGGCCGTCGCGGGTCGGTGGGCGGTCGTCGGCCTCCTTCGCCTGGACCTGACGTTCGTGGCCGCCGCGTCGCCCGGCGCCGTGGCCGTCGTCGACCTCGACACCGGCCAGCTCGTGGCCCGCGTCGACTTCCCGGAGCGCCGGGTCTGCGGCCAGGTCAGCCCGGTCCCGGGAGCGGGCGACCGGGTGCTGGTCGCGTGCGGGGGGTTCTTCGGCGAGCAGGACTCATGGGCGACGACGACGGGGCTTTCACTCCTCGAGGTGGCGGTGGGGGGTGACCCCGTCCCCGTGGCCTCCTTCCGCCCCGCCGACGTGCAAGGGGCGCCGCTCGCGGTGCAGAACGCGGTGAGCCTCGGCGGCACCCTGGCGGTTGCGGTCGCGTACGGGTCGCACGCGCCCGGCGACGGCGACCAGCTCTACCAGGTGGACCTCGCGCGCGGACAGGCGCGACGCATCGCGACGAGCGACGAGGGCTTCGACCTCGGCCTCCCCGCCTTCGACCCGTCCACGGGGCTCTTGGTGGTGCCCGACGCCTCGCGAGGCCTCCGCCTGTATCGCCTGCGAGACGGCTCGCTGGAGGAGGAGCGCGTCGTCACGGCCGGGCTGTTCCCGCCGTTGCCCGCCCGCAGCGTGCATCTCCTGCGCTAGGACACGAGGAGCGTGAAGGGCCCCGGGGGGAGGAGCAGGAGAGCCGTGGCCGGGCGTCGGCGCGCCCGCGCTCGGGCCTCGATCGGCCGGCCTTTGATCCCTCCGTGGTTGGGTTGCTGGGCGGCTCTGGTGGTCGCGGCCCCGGCCGGCGCACAGGTCGGCGATCGGGCGCCTCGCGACGGCCGGCCGGGCGCCGGCCCCCCCTCCGAGGTTGCGCGCGAGCCGTCCGTGGTTGGGTCGGAGGCCGCCGTCCCGTCGGAGGCCGCCAACCCGTCGGAGGCCGCCGTCCCGTCGGAGGGCACGTTCGGGGTGGAGGCAACAGCCGATGCGCCGATGCCGGCCAACCACGGAGAGGACCCGACGGCGGCCGGCACCACGGTCCGCGTGCGTGACCGTGCGGTCCCGGGCGAGTCCGCCGAGGAGCTGCTCTACGAGGTCCCCGGCGCCCGGCCGCTCCAGACTGGCATGCTCGGGAGCTTCGCCGGCGTCGCGCTCCGCGGCGCCGGGCTGACCCACACGACGGTCCTCCTGGGGAACCTGCCTCTGCACGGCGCCGACACGGGCCCGTTCAACCTCAACCTCGTCCCCCTCGCCGCCCTCGAGCGCATCGAGGTCTATCGCGGCGGCGCCCCGGTGTGGCTCGGCGACGGCGCGATCGGTGGGGTCGTCCGCCTGATCCCACGCCGGGACCACACCTCGGCGCTCGGTGCCACCGCCACGGCGGGCTCCTTCGGCACGTTCACGGGGTCCGGCCACGCCTCCGTCGCCGGCGACCACGCTCGGGTCTTCGCGACGGTCGGCGTGCGCCACACCGAGGGCAACTACCCGTTCGTCGACGACGTGACGCTGCTGACCCCCGGCGACGAGGTGGTGCGGCGCCGCCAGAACGCGTGGGCGACCGACGCCTACCAGCTTCTCACCGTCACCGCCGACGCCGGGCAGGGCGAGCTCCAGGCGGTCCTGCTCGGTCTGTCGCGCCTCCAGGGGGACCCGGGCCCGGCCTCGCGGCCCGCGCCCGACGCGCGCCGCAATCTGCAGCACGGGTTCGCCGCGCTGGGCTGGCACCGCGACCACGGGGGGCCCACCCCCTGGCGCGTGCAGCTCGCGGTCGGGGGCGGCATGGAGCGGAACCGCTTCACCGACCTGTACGCCCAGGTCGGGATCGGCCGCGAGCGTACGGACGACCTGACCGCCGGGGCCTTCCTTCGCACGGCTACGTCGGCGGCGCTGGCGCGCTGGCTGGAGCTCGGCCTCGTCGGCAACGTCCGCTACGACCGCTACGAGCCCGAGGACTCCTTCGCGCTGCGCCCGGTCGGCGCCTCCGAACGGTGGACGCCGTCGCTCGCGGTCGAGCCGCGGATCCACGGGAAGCTCGGAGCCCTGCGCGTCGACGTGCGCCCGAGCGCCCGGGTCGCGTTCAGCTCCGCCCGGGTCGCGTCGACCCGCGTCACGGACGACGGCGTCGCGCAGGCTCGGACGCACGTGCTGCCGACGCTGCGCCTCGGCGTCGCCGTATCCCCGACGGCATGGCTCGCGATCGCGGGCTCGGCCGCCACCGGCGCCCGCCTCCCGTCCGTGGTCGAGCTCTTCGGCGATCGCGGGACGCTGCTTCCCAACCCCGCGCTACGCCCTGAAGGCTCCACGGCCTACGACCTCGGCGTGACGGCGCGGGCGCGCGGCCCGCAGGTCCGAGGCTCGATCGAGGCGCGGGCCTTCTGGACCGAGCTGCGCGACCTGATCCGCTACCGCCGCACCGCCCAGTTCACCGCGATCGCGGAGAACGTCGAGCAGGCCCGCAGCACGGGCCTCGAGCTCGGCGTGCAGGGCGAGGCCTGGACGCACCTCCACGTGCAAGGCGCGCTCACGTGGATGGACACCCGGGTCGCGACCGGCCAGGAGCTGCCCCAGCGCCCCCGCGTGGTCGCCCAGCTCCGCCCCGAGCTCCGGAGCGGTCCCCTCGGCGACCACATCGACGACGTCGGCCTCCACGTCGGGCTCGTCCACGTCGGGGCCAACTTCGTCGACCCCGCCAACCTCGCTCGCCTGCCGCCCCGGACGTGGGTCCACGTCGGCGCGCGCCTCGACGCGTTCGACGGCCTGCGGGCCAGCCTCGTGGAGCGCGACGTCTTCGACCGCCGAGGCACCGATCTCCTGGGCTTCCCCCTCCCGGGCCGCCGCGTCACGCTGAGCGTCGCCTACCACCGCGACCTCTGAGCAAGGCACGCTGGGGAGCTCGACGGGAGCGGCCGTCGTCCGGACGGCCGCGCCGGCGCCACGCGAGCGCGGCCACCTTCGACCGGCTCGCCCCGCGAGGCGACGAATGGTCGGGCAGTCGCCTGCTAGGCTCTCCGACCGATGAAGGCCCTCCGCTTCGTGGACGGCGCGCCCGTCCTCGCCGAGGTCGACCCCCCCGAGCCTCGGCCCGGCGAGGCGCTGATCCGCCTGAAGCGGGCCGGGATCTGCAGCACGGACCTCCACATCACCCGTGGCTACATGGCCTTCGAGGGCACGCTGGGCCACGAGTTCGTTGGCGAGGTGGTGGGCGGGGACGATCCGACGTGGATCGGGCGGCGGGTCGTCGGCGAGATCAACCTCTCGTGCGGACAGTGCGAGCGCTGCCGCCGGGACATGGGGCGGCACTGCGCCCGCCGCACCGTCCTCGGGATTCTCGGCAAGGACGGGTGCTTCGCGGAGCTGCTCACGCTGCCCTACGCCAACCTCCATCCGGTCCCCGACGCGCTCGACGACGAGCTGGCGGCCTTCACCGAGCCCCTCGCCGCGGCGTTCGAGGTGCTGGAGCAGTGCGCGCCGCCGCCCGATGCGCGGGTCGCCGTGCTCGGCGACGGAAAGCTCGGCTCGCTCGTCGCGCAGGTGCTGCGCTTGAGCGGCGCGGACGTGACGCTGGTCGGGCGCCACCGGCGCAAGCTGGCGATCGCCGCGGCGCTGGGGATCCGGACCGCGACGCACGACGCGGAGGTGGCCGGGGACTTCGACCTCGTGGTCGAAGCGACGGGCTCCCCCGAGGGCTTCGCGCGAGCCCGGGAGCTCGTGCGACCCCGGGGGACCCTGGTCCTCAAGAGCACGTTCCACGGCGCCACGCCGATCGACACCGCCCCCCTGGTCATCGACGAGATCACGTTGGTCGGCAGCCGGTGCGGGCCCTTCCCTCCCGCGCTCCGGACGCTCGGCGCCGGCGCGATCGATCCCCGCCCCCTGATCGACGACCGCTTCGACCTCGCCGACGGGCTGCGGGCGCTGGAGCGCGCCGCGGAGCGGGGCGTGGCGAAGGTCCAGCTGGTCGCCGGATGAGCGACGGCGCTTCGATCGCGCTCTCGAACGTCACGGTCCGCTTCGGGGATACGGTGGCCGTCCAGCGCGTCTCCTTCCGGGTCTCGCCCGGGGAGGTCGTCGCGGTGGTCGGCGGGTCGGGGAGCGGCAAGACCACGGCGCTCAAGACCATCAACCGCCTCGTCGACCCGACGGAGGGGACCGTCCACGTCGGCGGCGAGGACGTCCGCACGCTCGCGCCAGCGACGCTCCGGCGCCGGGTCGGGTACTGCTTCCAGAGGATCGGCCTCTTCCCCCATCTCACCGTCGCCGAGAACGTCGGGATCACGCCGCGCCTCCTGGGCTGGCCTGCGGAGCGCATCACCGAACGCGTCGACGAGCTCCTCGAGCTGGTGCGCCTCCCCGCCCGGGACTACGGCGAGCGCCTGCCCGAGGCGCTCAGCGGCGGGCAGCGTCAGCGGGGCGGGGTGGCCCGGGCGCTCGCTGCGCAGCCACGGGTCGTCCTGTTCGACGAGCCCTTCGGGGCCCTCGACGCGCTGACGCGGGAGGACCTGCAACGGGAGCTGCTGAGCCTCCGGGCCGAGGTCGGCCTGACCGGGGTCTTCGTCACCCACGACATCCTCGAGGCCCTGATCGTGGGGGACCGGATCGGGGTGATGCGGGGCGGCCGCCTCCTCCAGATCGACACGCCCCAGCGCCTGCTCGCGGCGCCCGCTGACCCCTACGTGGAGACGCTCCTCGCGAGCCCGAGGCGGCACGCGACGCGGCTCACGGAGCTCCTGCCGGGGCCCTGACGCATGGACACGGCACGGCTCGTCGACCTGGCGCTCGCTCACCTCCGCCTGAGCCTATGGGCGCTGATGCTCGGCTCCGCGCTCAGCATCCCGCTCGGGATCGCGGCGGCGCGGCGTCCGTGGTTGGAGCGAGCGGGCCTCGCGGTGGCCAGCGTGATCCAGACCGTCCCGGGCCTCGCGCTGCTCGCGGTGATGGTCCCCGCCCTCGCCGCGGTCGCCGCGGCTGGTGTCCCCGTGCGGAGCGTGGGGGTCCTGCCGGCCGTCCTCGGCCTGATGCTGTACAGCCTCCTCCCGATCCTACGGAACACCGTGGTGGGGATCGCCGGGGTGGATCCGGCGGTCCTCGAGGCCGCGCGCGGGGTCGGCATGACCGACCGCCAGCGGCTCTGGCTCGTCGAGCTCCCGCTCGCGCTCCCCGTGATCATCGCGGGGCTCCGGACGGCGACGGTCTGGACGGTCGGCATGGCGACCCTCGCGACGCCGGTCGGCGCGTCCAGCCTGGGGGACCTGATCTTCGCGGGCCTCCAGACGCGCGACCACGCCGCGGTGATCAGTGGCTGCCTGGCCTCCGCCGGCCTCGCCCTCGCCCTCGACGGCCTCGTCCGGGCTGCCGAGCGCGGGCTCCGGCAGCGACAGCGGATCGCCTGGCTGGTCCCGACGTCCGTGGTTGCCGTCGCGTGCCTTTACACGGTGGGGTTCTCCATCGCCAGCGGGCTGGGCGACGACCGCGGTGCGATCCGCGTGGGCGCCAAGCCGTTCACGGAGCAGTACATCCTCGCGGAGGTGCTCTCGGAGCGCGTGGAGGCCGCCGGCGGCTCGCCGCAGGTCCTCGGCTCCCTCGGGTCGAACGTCGCCTTCGAGGCGCTGGTCGCGGGCGACCTCGACCTCTACGTGGAGTACACGGGCACGATCTGGACCGCCTACATGGGCCGCGAGGACGTGCCGGAGGACCCGGGGTCGCTCCGGCGGGAGGTCGAGGCCTACCTCGAGGCCGAGCACGGCGTGGTGATCGCGGCGACCCTGGGTTTCGAGAACGCCTACGCCCTGGCCACGCGTGCGCCGGGCGCCGGCGGGCCGCGCGTCACGACGATCAGCGGGCTCGCGAGGGTGTCCGCCGAGCTCGCGATCGCCGGCGACTACGAGTTCTTCGATCGCGGTGAGTGGCGCAGCCTGCAGGGCCGCTACGCGCTCTCCTTCGCCGATCGGCGCACGATGGACCCTGCCCTCCTCTACACCGCGCTCGACCAGCGGGAGGTCGACGTCATCGCCGCTTACACGACCGACGGGCGCCTCGCCAGCGACGACTACGTCGTGCTGGACGACGACCGGGGCGCGATCCCCCCGTACGACGCCGTGGTCCTCGCCCGGCGTCCGTTCCTCGCCGCCCGCCCTCGCCTGGCGCACGCGCTCGCGGCGCTCGAGGCCGCGATCGACGCACGGACGATGCGTCGCCTCAACCGCGCCGTGGACCTCGAGGGCCGGACGCCGCAGCAGGCGGCCGCCGAGGCGCCACGGGCCCCGCCGGGGCGGTAGGGATCCCGAGCCCGCGAGGAGCCGAGGCCCGTGGAGGGGTGTCGCGAGCTCGGCCGCGAGCTACCGCCACCGCCCGCCGCGGAGGCGCAGCGTCGCGAGCCGAGGTCCCCACGCCGACGTCCGGAAGCCCTGCCAGCTCGAGAAGAACGTCGTGAGCAGCCCGGCGAGGACGAGCCCGCCGAAGAACCCGCCGAGGTGCGCCGAGTGGGCGACGCCGTCCGGGATGCGGTTGACGACCACGTAGAAGTCCATCGCCGTCGCGATGATCGCCACCACCGCGGCCTGGCGCGCGGGGATCGGGCGGGACAGCGGCGGCGCGTGGGCGTCGGGGAGCTCCCACCGGAAGGCGAGCAGCAGGTAGAAGCCGAGCAGACCCGACACCGCGCCGCTCGCCCCGATCATCTGCCGCTCGGACATCGCGAACTGCTCCGCCAGGAAGCCCGCCGCGCCCGCCACCGCGGTCACGAGGAAGACGAGCACGACGCCCCGGTTCCCGACGACCGGCACCAGGAACAGGCCGAACAGCCAGAGCAGGGCCGCGTTGTTGAGCAGGTGGCCGAGGTTGGCGTGCAGGAACGCGTGGGTCAGCAGCGTCCAGAGCACCGTGGGGTCCTCCGGCCAGGCACCCTGGCGCAGCGACAGGAGCGCGTCGCGCACGTCACCGACCCGGAGCGTCCAGCCCTCCCCCCACCCGGCGGCCGCCTCCATGACGAACACGAAGGCGAGCGCCAGGAGGAGCCCCAGCACCGAGGCGACCCGCGCGACCTGCCGCAGCGCCGTCATCGGGCGTCCTCCCAGGCCCTCGTCGGAGGACGCCACGGCCCGGGGTTGTCGTCCGGAGGCCCGATCTCGTCGCCCTCGCGCATGCGCGTCGCCGCCTCCCGGGCCCAGGCGGCGTAGCGCTGCTCGCCGATCGCCCTCCGCGCCTCCTCCGTCAACCGTCCGTACACGGCCAGGTTGTGAAGGGTGAGGAGCCGCCCCGCGAGCATCTCCTTGGCCCGGGCGAGGTGATGGAGGTAGGCCCGGCTGAAGGTCCGGCAGGTCGCGCAGTCGCAGGTGGCGTCGAGGGGCCGGTCGTCCTCGCGGTGGCGCGCCTGCTTGAGGTTGACCCGGCCCGCCCACGTCAGGGCCTGCGCGTTGCGCGCGTTCCGGGTGGGCAGGACGCAGTCGAACAGGTCGACGCCCTGGCCGATGGCGCCGAGCAGATCGAAGGGGGAGCCCACCCCCATGAGGTAGCGGGGGCGCTCGACGGGCATCCGCGGGGCGACCTCGCTCAGCATCTCCTGCATCTGCGCAGGCGGCTCACCCACGCTGAAGCCGCCGAGGGCGAGGCCGTCGAAGGGCAGCTCGGCCAGCTCCTCGAGGTGCTGGAGGCGCAGGTCGCGATGCAGCCCGCCCTGCACGATGGCGAAGCGCGCCTGCCCGGGGACGGCCGGCACGGCGAGGCACCGGCGCGCCCAGGCGGACGTCCGCCGGACGGCTGCTTCCACCTCGGCCCGTGGCGCCCCGCCCGGCGGGCACACGTCGAGCACCATCGCCACGTCGGACCCGAGCAGACCCTGGATCCGCATCGACTCCTCGGGGGTGAGCCGTAGCGGAGCCCCATCGAGGTGGGAGCGGAAGGTCACCCCGCCCTCGTCCACCGCGCGGAGCTCGGCGAGGCTGAACACCTGGAAGCCGCCGCTGTCGGTCAGCGTGGCGTGGGGCCAGGCCATGAACCGTCCGAGGCCGCCGAGGCGCGCGATGCGCTCCGGCCCCGGTCGGAGCCACAGGTGGTTGGTGTTGCCGAGGAGCATCCGGGCCCCGGTCGAGGCCACCTCCTCGGGCGTGAGCCCCTTCACCGCCGCCAGCGTGCCGACCGGCATGAAGGCCGGCGTCTCCACCACCGCTCGCGGGGTCGTGAAGCGACCGGTGCGGGCGTGACCGTCCGTCGCGGTCACCCCGAACCCGAACCCCTCGGTCGGGAGGCTCATCGCAGGCTCCGTCCGTCCACCACCAGCATCGCGTCACCGTAGCTCGCGAAGCGGTAGCGCCCCGCCACCGCGGCGCGGTACGCCTCGCGGACCTGCTCCACCCCGCCGAAGGCCATGACGAGGGCGAGCAGGGTCGAGCGGGGGAGGTGGAAGTTCGTGAGCAGCCCGTCGACCACCCGGAAGGTCGAACCCGGGCGCAGAAACAGGTCGGTCCGCCCGGCGCCCGCGCGGGGCAGCCCCGAGGGGTCCGCCGCTGCCTCGAGGGTGCGAACCACGGTCGTCCCGACGGCGACCACCGGGCGGCCCTCCCCCTTCGCGGCCGCGATGGCGGCCCGCGTCCGCGCAGGGACCTCGTAGCGCTCCTCGTGCATGCGGTGCGCCTCGAGGCGGTCGGTCGTGACCGGCCGAAAGGTCCCGGGGCCGACGTGCAGCGTGACCCGGGCCAAGCGGTGCTCCAGCGCCTCGAGCCGCGCGAGCAGCGCCTCCGAGAGGTGCAGACCGGCGGTGGGCGCCGCGACCGAGCCCTCCTCGGCGGCGTAGACCGTCTGGTAGCGCTCCCGGTCGGTCGGCTCGTCGGGGCGACGGATGTAGGGCGGAAGCGGCACGTGGCCTTGCTCGTCCAGCCGCTCCCGCACCGTGCGGTCGCCGCCGTCGAGCTCGGCGATGAGCTCGCCGCGCGCGCCGACCTCCACCACCCGAGCGCCGAGCGCCCCGAAGGCGAGCGCCATCCCCGGCCGCAAGGCCTTCGAGGAGCGTCCGAGAGCCCGCCACGTCTCCCGCCGCGCCGAGCCCGCCCCGGCGGTCCCGAAGGCGACCCGCTCCACCAGCAGCAGCTCGACGCGCCCGCCGGACTCGAGCTTGGTCCCCTGGAGCCGCGCGGGGAGGACCTTGGTATCGTTGACGACAAGCAGCGCCGGCCGGAGCAGCGACGGAAGGTCGCGAACCGAACGATGGTCGACGGTCCCGTCGCCCCGCCGCAGGACCAGGAGCCGGCCCCCTTCCCGCTCCGTCGGCGGGTGCTGCGCGACCAGCTCCGGCGGCAGCGCGTACTCGAGGTCCGACGCCTCCATGGGTCGGGGAGGGGTAGCACAGCTCCCCCGACGCCGTGGTGGGGCTGTGAAGGTGCGGCAGCGTCGGATATCGTGCGCCCACACGGTCGAAATCGACGCTCCGGGCTGCTCCGATGAAAGGTCCCATCCAAAGACAGGCGTCCGCGAACGGAGACCGTTCACGCGGATGCCCCGACGGACACGCTTCGCATGCGCTTTGCTTGAGGGGCGGCCATGTCCCGTGATCGACCCGGGGTGAAGCAGCGCCTTCCCCTCGATTCCGAGCGCGCCGCGCCGTGGCTCCCGCCGAGCTTTCCCATTCGCGTGGGATCACTCAGCATCACAGGCGCTACGCTCGACCCGAACTGTGCCTGGCGTATCGCCACCGACGCCCTCGGCTGGACGCACGTGGTGCTGGTGTCGGACCCCGAGCCCGACGCCGACGCGGCCCGCGCCCTGGACCGCGCCCTGACCCTGACGGCGGACCCTGGATGGTCGGTGCACCACCTGCTGGGCGAGCTGGAGGCGGGGAGCGGCCCGGCCAGGCCCCCCACCTCGATCGGGCTGCTCCGGGTCAGCCCCTGCGGCAGCGTGGTCGAGGTGACGAACGTGAGCCTCGGGACGGTGCTGCACTGGGATCCCAGCGGCGGCATCCTCCCGCTGGAGGCGCTCACGGACACGCGCCTCGGCGCAGATCAGCCGCTGCTCTGCGAGCGCCTCACCCTCGCCCCGGGGGGTGCGCTGGTGCTCGCGACCGAGGGGATCCTCTCGAGGTCGGCCGACTGGGGCGACCTCAACCGCTTCGTCCGACGCCTCGGGCTCGAGCCGGTGGGCGGGGACCTCGCCGAGGTCGCCCCGACCGAGCTCCGCGAGCTCCTCGTCCGCGACTGCGGCGTCCGTCCCGGCCGCCGGCCCACCGGATTGGTCCTGGCCGGGCTTCCCCGCGCCGCGCAGGCGGTCGCCTGACGGGAGAAGCGGGCCGCCGTGCGGCGCACGTCACCGCGTAAGCGCGCGCGCTGCGACGCCTCTTACGCAGCCTGAGCGCGCTCGGATCGGACCGCCCTCGACCCGGGTTCCGGTCCCGCGACGCAGCCGGCCGTCAGGGCGCGCGCCAGGCCTGGATCTGACCGGACTCGAGCGCGACGACGATCAGCCCGTCCTCGGTCACGATCGGGGCCTCGACGCTGAAGCCGCCGAGCCCCACCCGCCACCGCTCGGCGCCGGACGCCTCCAGCGCGACGAGATGGTTCTCGTGGTCCACCCCCAGCACGGTGCTGTCTTCATCGACGCTCAGGGCGCTCGTGAAGCCCGACGCGCCCGCGTGGCGCCACCGCTCGGTGCCCCCGGGGCCGATGCAGACCACGCCCTCGGCCAGCGTCGGCACGCGGAGCGCCCCGTCCGGGCCGAGAGCCGCTGACGCGCCGCCGTTGAGCCGGGTCCCGAGGTCGACCCGGAAGCGGACGTTGCCCCGGCCGTCGAGCGCGAGGACGGCGCCGCTCCGGGTCAGGGCCCACAGCGTGCCGTCGTCCGCGACCACGACCTCCGCCGTCAGGGGCGAGCCGAGGCTGATCCGACGGGCGATCTCCCCGCGCAGGGTCGCCAGGACCAGCTGGCTGCCCGCCCCCACCGCCAGGGGGCCGGCCGCTGTCCTGGACGGCGCAGCGATCGGCTCCTCGGGCAGGAGCACGCTACGCTCGAGCCGCAGGTCCGCGTCGAAGCGGCGAAGGCGGCGGTCCCGGCTGGTCAGCAGGATGGAGCCGTCGTCGAGCACGAGGGGCGCCCCGCGCACGGTGGCGCGCACCTCGATCTGCCGCAGGAGCACCCCGTCGGGGCTCACCACGACGAGCCGGCCGGTCCGCGTGGACGCGACGAGGGCACCGGAGGGCGCCAGGCTCGGGGCGTCGCCGACCGGACCGACCCGGAGCGACCACCGCTCCCTCCCGTCGGGGCCGAGCGCGACCAGCCCCCCCGTGGTGCCGAAGAACAGCGTCCCGTCGCCAGCGATCGTCGGTCCCCGCGGGCTCCGGTGGCCCGGGCTGACCGCCCAGACCCGGGCCGGCGCCCCGATCGGCACCCGGCCGCGCATCCGCCCCGTGCGACGGGGTCCGCCCCGGTCGGCGGGGTACGGGTGCTCCGGGGCGATGCCGAAGGGGATCTCCGCGTACCGCCCGACCCGGACCGGATGGGCCAGGGCCGACGGCGCAGCGAGGGCAGCGGCGAGGATGGTGGCCAAGGCGCCGGCGAGGATTCCTGCCGCCGACGCCGAGGACGCCGGCCGGGGCTCACGAGGCACCACCGCCGCCTTCCGTCACCGTCGCGGCCGCCGCGCTCGGGCCGACGAAGCGGATCGTGTAGGTCGAGGCTGCGTCGTTGCCCGGCCCGTCCTTCGGGCGGTGGGCACCAACGACCACGCAGGTGCGGCCTGCCCGGGCCGGCTGGATCGGTCCGCTGCGCTCCCCGTCGCCCAGACCCGCCTGGTCGACCGTCCGGGGAGCCGCGCCGGAGCCGTCGGTAACCTCGAGGAGGAGGTCGAGGGTGGAGACCCCGCTCACCCGGGCCTCCACCGCCGGCGTGTCCTCGGCGACGCAGTAGACGTCGCGGTCGCCGCCCCAACCGACGTAGCCTCGCCGCTCCTCCCCCACCGCGAGGGCCTCGGCGCGGTCGACAGTGTCGTTCACCTCGCGCTCCTCGTCGTCCCCCGGATCGACGAACGCCCAGCGGATGGTGTAGGCGTCCGACACGTTCTCCGTGGGGTGGGGGCGCCCATCCCGCTCCCGGACGCGCACGTAGTGCGTGACCCCGTTCACGACCAGGTTCGGGACGGCCTCGGCGAACCCCGAGGGCCCGCTGTCCAGCGCCAGGAGCGGCTGCTCGAGGCCCGCCCGGTAGATCTCGACCAGCAGATCGATGTTGGGGACCGCGCTCACCTCGAGCCGCATCACGCGCCGGTCACCCTCGGGGTTCGACAGAACGAACACGTCCTCGTCGCCCCGGTCGGGCGCGAGGCGAGGGCCGAGGTACGCCCGGAGCTCGACCCCCGGCGGCAGCGGGTCGGCCGAGCCCACCCCGTCGTTCGGCTCCGACTCCGCGGTCGGGGGGGCGTCCGGGCGGGAGAGGAGGAGCCAGGCCCCGGCGCCGACCGCGCCGAGCAGGAGCAGCGCCGCGAGGAGCTGGCTCACCACGCTGCGACGGCGCAGGCGGCGCTCGTAGCGGTCGACGTCGCCCCGGGTCGCGACCTCGCGCTGCCGTCCCGACCGGCTCGAGACGTCGACGGCCTGGAGCCGGAGGCTCGCCGGCCCGAGCCCGTCGGCTCGCCCCACGGTCTCGAGGTAGGCGAGCAGGGTGTCCCGGACCTCCGCCATGCTCCGGAAACGGTGGCGAGGGTCCTTCGCCATCGCGCGCAGGCAGAGCTCGTCGGCCTCGGGCGGGATCGCAGGGCCGGCGGCCCGGGCCGACGGCGCGATCAGGGGCTCCGACAGATGCTTGGTCAGAACGCCGACCGGGCTCCGGGCAGTGAACGGCGGGGTCCCCGTCAGCACCTTGTAGATGAGGGCACCGAGCGCATAGATGTCCGAGCGCGCATCCACCGCCTCCCCCCGGATGTGCTCCGGGGCCATGTAGTACGGCGTCCCGAGGATCGACCCGGCCCGGGTGATGCTCCGCTCGCCCATGCCCTCGTCCCGGAGCTTCGCCAGGCCGAAGTCGAGGACCTTGACCACCTCCGGGTCGTGGCCCTCGAGCACCATGACGTTCTCCGGCTTGAGGTCGCGGTGCACGATCCCGCGCTCGTGGGCCTGCTGAACGCTGCTGGCGATCTGCACCGCGATGCGCGCGACGCGCGGGAACGGCAGCGGCCCCTCGTCCCGGAGCACCTGCCCGAGGTCACGCCCCGAGAGGTACTCCATGACGAGGAACATCATCCCCTCGCTGCGCCCGAAGTCGAAGATCTGGACCGTGTTCGGGTGGTCGAGCTTGGAGACCGCCTCCGCCTCCCGACGGAACCGCTTGATGATGTCGGGCTCCGTGGCGAGCGCCCCGTGCAGGAGCTTCATCGCCATCAGCTTCCCGATGCGGACGTGCTCCACGCGGTAGACGACGCCCATCCCGCCGCGGCCGAGGAGCCGCTCGATCCGGTAGCGATCGGCGACCACCCGGCCGAGCAGGGGGTCCGCGCCGCCCAGGCTCTCCTCCTCCGCGAAGGCTCCGCCCGCCGGTCCCGCGAGCCCCTCGCCGCAGCCCGCGCAGAAGTTCGCGTCGGCGGGGTTGAGCCGACGGCAGGACGGGCACTCTCGTGCGGCGGGCGCGGGAGCCTGGGTCACGTCGAGGCCGGCATCAGCGCAGGGGCAGGAGGAAGGTCGCGTCGATCCGCGGCACCGTGCGGGTCGCGCCGTTCTGGGTCTGGAACTCCTGCACGCCGGCGACCGTGCCGAGCACCCGGACCCGCTGGTTGCGCTCGATGGTCGTCGCGCCGGACGCCACGACCCACAGCGGGCACTGCTGGTCGCGGGGACAGTCGTCGACGACCATCTGGACCACGCTCCGGCCGTCCCGGACCACCACGTTGAAGGCCAGCCCCCGGTACTCCACCGGGTGGCCTCGGTACGTGGTCGGGTTCTGGGTGAGGCGGCCGTAGGGCAGCTCCTCGGTGGCGAAGCGGTCCGCTTCGGCCTGCAGATCCTCCACCCGGCGGACCGAGAGCTCCACGACACGGGGGGCGCGGCGGGGCGCCCGCGCGACCACCCGGATCGTGTGGTCGCCGAGCGTCGGCAGGGCGCGCTCGTGCACGAAGCGGCCCTCGCGCACCACCGCCTCGAGGCCGTCGATCGTCACCGTGGCGCCGGGCAGGACGGCGCCCGCCACCTCGCTCCGGTCCCGGTCGGTCACCGTCTCCGGGCCCGGGCGGTCGATCTGCATGGTCGTCTGCGGGACCCGGGTGCGGAGCTCGCCCTGGGCGGTCTCCCCGTCCGGAGGCTCGACGCGGTAGTGCACGACGTACTCGACGGTGCCGTCGGCGCTCGCGTCCCCCTCGTCGAGGGGGACCCGCCGCACGCCCCGCCCCCGCTCGTCGAGGTCGAGCGGGGTGCCGTCCAGGGTGGCCCGGGAGCCCGGCGGCGCCTCGACCACGATGTCGAGGGCAGGCGGGTCCCCGACCAGGGGGCCGAGGTCGGCGCGCACCCTGAACTCCACGTGGAGCTGCACCGACTCGCTTTCGACGGATCCGTCCGGGGCCACGACGTCCACGGCGACCTCGTTGGCGCCGATCTGAAGGCTCCCGGGCTGGAGCGGGAACCGCGCGCGCCCGGCATGCAGCGGGCGCTCCTCACCCCCGAAGCGGACCCGGGTGCCGTCGACCGCGCCTCGGACCTCGATCTCGACCTGCTGGCCGTCCTCCTCCTGGATCACCCGGGCGTGGACCGACGAGCCGCCGAGCACCAGGCTCAGGGCCGCGACCACGACGGCCGCGACCACCGCGAGGGCGCCGGCGCCGAGGAGGCCGACGACCAGCCAGCGGCCGGCGCCCCGGCGGGCCGGCGGGGCCGGAGCCTCGTCGACCGTCGGCGCGCTCGCGG
>JBHJHB010000035.1:0-82197 GCA_050331215.1 Sandaracinaceae bacterium
CATGTCGCCGGCCTCGATCGCGTCGAAGATCGAGTCGCCGTCCGAGTCCGTGTCCTGCCAGTCGGGCTGCAGGTCGCCGTCCGAGTCCCGGTCGGGGAACCCCTCGACGTTGTCGGAGATGAAGTCGGCGTCGCTGTCCCGCCCCGCCGGCGCGCTCGGGAGGCCCCGGTCCCCGGCCGTCCCCATGTCGGCGTCCCCGTTCGAGCCGTCGCAGCCGACGGCCAGCACCAGGAGAGCCGCGGCCAACCTGAGATCGATGCGTGTCATTCTGGCTCCCTAAGACCTGCCGACTGCCGGCCGATTCGACGGAGCGCCGTCAGCGGCTCCGGCGTGCGCGTGCAGTGCGCCCAGCTTGCCGAAAAGGTTCGTGCCAAGCGCGTGTATCGTGAGCAAGCTCACTCTGCCCGCAGGAATCGCCTACGGACCAGCGGTGCGCGCCTCGGTGGGCCCGCTCGCGGACCGCGGGCCCGTGACGAGCCGGTAACGAAGCGCCTCCCGACCCACGTAGGAGCCCTTGATCCGCCAGCGCGGTCCGTTCACCACCAGGGCCGCCACCGCGACCGTCGGCTCCTCCGCAGGCGCGTAGCCGACGAACCACGTGTACCCACGGTAGGGACGGTCCCTCGACAGGGACCCGGTCTTGCCCGCGACGCGGATGCCGGGGAGGAACGCGTGCCCCGCGCGGTCGAAGAACGCCCGCCGGGCCGTTCCCTGCGCCACCGTCTCCTCCATCATCCGGCCCAGGTAGCGCGCCGTGTCGGCGCCGATCACGGAGCGGAAGGGCCGGGGCTCCGCGCGGTAGACGGAGCGGCCGCCGCCGCCGATCACCTCGTCCACGACGTACGGGCGCATCAAGCGACCCCCGTGGGCCACCGTGGCCGCGATCGCTGCCCCGTGGAACGGCGACAGCGAGGTGTGCCAGAAGCCGGCCGCGGTGCGCGCGAACTCGAGGCGATCCGCGGGGACGTCGGCGGCGCTGGCGCGCGTCGCCAGGTCGAAGGGCAGCGCGTGGCCGAAGCCGAACGCGGACGCGTACCGCTCGAGGGACGGCGGGTCGAGGTGGCGGTCCGCGAGCTTCGCGAACACGGCGTTGATCGAGGAGCCCATCGCCTCGGTGAGCGTGGCGCAGCTGCGGTCGACGGCGGGCCGGTCGCGGAGGTGCGCGAGCGAGATGCCCCGGCGCCCGCCGTGGTAGCAGACACGCTCGTCCACGTGGACGCCGGCCTCGAGCAGGGCGGCCCCCGTCACGATCTTGAACACGCTGGCCGCCGGGGGAGAGGGGTCGAGGACGACATCCTCGCCGCCCTCCCCCTGCCGATGGCTGACGTACGCGAGCACCCGCCCCGTGGCCGGCTCGATCGCCACGGCCGCCCCGACCGGGACCTCGTAGCGCCGGAACACGCCCTCGAGGTGCCGCTGCAGGCCGGCGTCGAGGGTCAGGAGCGCGGAGCTGCCGTCGGCCAGGTCGGCGACCGCCACCCCGTCGACCACCCGATGGCGGCGGGGGTCGAGGCCCGGGAACGTTCGTGCGGCCGGGGCGCGAGCCTCGACCGGCGCCGTCGGGGACGGGCCCGCGCGGGGCGTGTCGGCGGCGCCCGGCCCCGTGAGGAAGCCGAGCACCACACCCAGGACCGCGGTCACCACGGCCCAGGCACCCGTTCTCCGTCGCCCGAGGGCCATCGCCCGCCGAACCTAGGTCGAGCGCGATCGACCGGTCAAAATCCTCGCTGGACGCGCGGATTCCGTGGAGAATGACCGCTCCGCGAGATGCCCGGGCGCCGGAGCGCGCGGCTTTCGTTCGCGGTCAGGGTCGTTCATCATGTCGCCACAATGAGCGACGACCGGACGACCAACCCGAGCGCGACGGTCGTCACGCGCGCCGACGCCGCGGCCACACCCCGGACTGATCCGGCGGAAGGCTGCCTGGTCGTGATCTACGGAGACGACCTGGGGCGCCGGGTGCCCCTGGGCCAGGAGGCGACCGTGGTGGGTCGCTCCTCCAAGAGCGACGTGCAGCTCGACCAGGAGAGCGTGTCGAGGCACCACGCTCGGATCGAGCCGATCGAGCAGGGCTTCGCGATCCGTGACCTCGGCTCGACCAACGGGACCTACGTCAACGACGAGCCGATCGAGGAGATCCACCTCCGTGACGGCGATCAGATCAAGATCGGACGCACGATCTTCAAGTTCATCGTCAGCGGCAACATGGAGGCGCAGTACCACGAAGAGATCTATCGTCTGATGACCGTGGACGGGCTCACCGAGCTCTACAACAAACGCTTCTTCAATGAAGCCCTGGAGCGCGAGGCGTCCCGCTCCACACGCTACAGTCGGGCGTTCTGTCTGATCGTGTTCGACCTCGACCACTTCAAGTCGATCAACGACACGCACGGCCACCTGGCGGGCGACTCGGTGCTGCGGCAGCTGGGCGCCCTGGTGCGCGCCCGCGTCCGCCGGGACGACGTGCCGGCCCGGACCGGCGGCGAGGAGTTCTCCGTGATCGTACCGGAGACGGACCTGCCGTCGGCCCGGCAGGTGGCCGAGAAGCTCCGGGCGAGCATCGCGGACGCCGTGTTCCGCTTCGAGGGCGTGAGCATCCAGGTGACGATCAGCGCCGGGATCGCCCAGTGGCACGGACCGGACGACGCCGCCGCGGATCTCGTCCGGCGCGCGGACCACAAGCTCTACGAGGCCAAGCGCGGCGGCCGAAACCAGGTCCGGGGATGACGCCCGCCGTCGAAGGGCCCCGTCGCGTCCGGACCGCCGGCGCCGCGGTCCGTCGATGAGCCTACGCGGCCGCCGCGATCCGGCGCCGAGCCCGGCTCGACAGCGCGTCGACGTCCATCCGCAGGCGCGCGTCCAGGCGCCGCACGGCGTCGGGGTCGTCCCCGGCGGCCGGGCTCACCTCGAGGGGCTCGCCGACCTCGATCGCCCACCGGCCCGGCCGCGGGAGAAGCTCGAGGGCGATGGCGGAAGGCGCCTCGCTCTCCTGCGCGAGCAGCGCGCCGTCCGGCGGCGCCTCGACCACCGCGACGGGCACGAGCAAGGCGCCGGCCGCCAGAGCCAACCGAACCAGGCTCCGGGAGCCCAGCCCCCCACGGGCGCCCTGGGCCCGGCTCTCGACCTCGGTGAACACCGCGAGGAGGGCCTCGCGGGCGAGGAGCTGGCGCGCGACCGCCGGGTCGGCGCGCACCGCGCCGAGGCGGCGGGCCATGGTGCCGAGCAGGGGCATGCGGTGGACCGCGTCCTCCGCCAGCCAGATCGGCGCGCGACCCCGGCTCAGCCGGAGCCCGGTCCGGAGGAGGAGCCCTTCCCACAGGAGGTCGCCGACCCGGTTGGCGACCAGGAGGGCGGGCCGATCGGTCGGGACGCGCTCGGCGCCGTGGAGCTGCACCCGAAACCACCGCCGGTAGAGCGTCTCGAGCAGGGGCGCGAGCTGGGCCTCCACGGACGCGCGGGGCTCCAGGGGGCCGCCGAGGAGATGGCCGACGGTGTCCGCGAGCAGGTCCGGCGACCCCTGGACCCCCAGCTCGAGCCGCGCGGCCAGGTTGGCCAGGGCGGCTGCCGCACGGCGGCGGCTCTCCCGATCCGGCCCCCCCGAGCTGACCTCGAGGAGGGCGTCGAGGCGGCGCTCGACCTCCTCGACCAGCCGGTCGAGGTTGCCCGACGACGGGCTCCGCGCCCGCCGCCTCGCGCGGGGGCGGGCGTCCGGCGGGCACGGCGGGCACGGGGCCGCCGACGGAGCGGAGGGCGTGGAGCGGCGGCGTCGCGCGAACGGGCGCGGGTCCGTCGCGGCCGTGCCCGCCTCGCACCGGCTCGACGTGCCGAAGGCGAGAGCCGGGCCTGCCCTCGACGGGGACCCTCGACGGCGACGCGCCGCCACGCGGGCGCTTCCTTGCGGCTCACTCATCCCAAACTCCCCTCCCGTCCGGGCCTCCCGACGACCGCCTCCGCTGCTCTCCCATCGACGGCGAAGGCGCCAAGAGGGCAGGTATCGGCAGCTCGGGCGAGACCTTGAGGGGTGGCGCGAAGATCGGTCGGCGGACCGCCGCCCTCGCGGCCGCGCTCGCCCTCGGGGCCGGGGCGTGCACGACGCCCGGCGGGGTGGCGATCCGCCCGGTCCACCGAGCGGTCCGCTGGGGCGGAGCCCGCGCCCTGGTCGCGGGCGGGCGCGACGGGCGGGGGGCCTGCGACGGCCCGGTCCTCGTGTACCTCCACGGCTTCGCCTCCTCACCGGCCGACCAGCAGCCTCTCTCGCGAGGGCTGGCGCTGCCGGTCGGCACCCGCTTCGTGTACCCGGAGGGCCCCGTCCAGCTCGGGGCGCGGTCGGCCTGGTGGCGGATCGACCGCGCCGCCCGCCGCCGGTACCGGAGCGAGCCGGGCGGCCTCCGGGAGCTGGCGGGCGGCCTCCCGGCCGGCCGAGCGGCCTCCCGCGCGGTGATCGAAGCGGTGCTGGCCGGCGTGGAGCGGGACCTCGGGGCGCCGCGGCGGCAGATCGTGCTGGGCGGGTTCTCCCAGGGTGCGATGGCGGCCCTGGATGCCGCGCTCCACCTCGACCGCCCGCCGGGCGGGATCGCGCTGCTGAGCGGCACGATGGTCGCGGCGTCGGACTGGGTGCCGCGGATGCGGTCGCGCCGGGGCCTGCCGGTGCTGGTCAGCCACGGGCGGCGCGACCCCCAGCTCCCCTTTGCCCTGGCCGAGCGGCTCGCCGCGCGTCTGACGGAAGCCGGGCTCGAGGTGTGGTGGCATCCCCACGACCGCGGCCACGTCCTCGACCCGGGCGTGATGCCGGCCTTCGCGGACTTCGCACAGCGGGTGTGGGACCGGGCTCCCGACGGCTCTTGCTGCGTCGATCGCGGCCGGCTACACCACGCCCCCGGAGGAGGAGCCCGGGTCGCCGGGCCGACCTCGGGAGCCACCCGACCGTGAGCGACACCGGACGCCTCGCACCCCTCGCCCGCGCGCGGGAGTTCTTCCTTCTCGAGCGGGCCTACGCGCTCGCCCAGGGCGTCTCCGAAGGGAGCCGGGGGGAGCTCGCGCGGAGCCTGACCCTCGGCCGCCAGCGCGCCGAGGCGGCCGACGCGCTCTGGGCGAACGGCCACACCGCCGAGGGTCTCCGGCTCGCCGCCGACGCCTTCCGGACGGCGGTCGACGCGGCGCCGACGTTCGCGGCAGCGACCCAGGTGGACACCCGGGTGGACGGAGAGCGGGAGCAGGCCCCGGACGCCGGCGCCGACACCGAGGCCGGCGCCGACACCGAGGCCGGCGCCGACACCGAGGCAGGCACCGAGACCGACGCAGGCGCCGACACCGAAGCAGGCGCCGACACCGAAGCAGGCGCCGACACCGAAGCAGGCGCCGACACCGAAGCAGGCGCCGACACCGACGCAGGCGCCGACACCGAAGCAGGCGCCGACACCGACGCAGGCGCCGACACCGACGCAGGCGCCGACACCGAGGCCGGAGCGCCCGCCGTGGAGGCTGGCCTCGACGACCCGGAGCCCGTCGCGGACGAGGCCGACGACGCTCGCGGTCCCGCCGCCTCACCGCCCCCCACCTGGGCGGCCGTCCTCGCCGAACGGGGGGTGGCGAGTCGCCGGGTCGACGAAGCGGTCGGGGTGGACGGTGACCTCGCGTCCGCGCCCCTCCCCGTCCTCGACGACGAGGTCGAGCCGGCCCACGCGGCGCTCTTCCAGCGCGTCATGGCGAGCTGGAAGACCGTCGACCGTACCCTCGCGGTCGCCGCGCTGACGCCCCGGGACGTGCTGTTCACGCGGATCGCGCGCCTCACTTACCTGGTGGCGGGCCTCGCGATCGTCGCGGGCGGGCTGTTCCTCCTCCTGCGCACCCCCTGGGAGGCGACCGTCACCTCATCCGCCTACTTCGCGAACCGAGCGGAGTTCCATCCGGACCGGCTGATCGACGACGATCCCAACACGGAGTGGCTCCTCCCCGACCACGAGGAGGGCTGGGTCGAGATCCACCTCACCCCGCCCCGGGACATCCGCCTGGTCCGCCTCCGGAACGCCCACAACCGGCACTACAACGATCGGGCGACCGGCGAGTTCACCGTCGCGCTCTACCGCGGCGACGAGCTCCTCGCGTCCACCGAGGACCGCTGGGAGTCGGTGGAGTCCAGCCCGGCCTGGAAGGAGCTCTCGCTGCGCGGCGACGCCGTGGACCGCATTCGGGTGGACATCACGTCCTGGGTCGGCGCGATGGGGGCGGGGCTGGCCGAGATCGAGTGGGAATAGCGAACGGACCGCAACGCGTCATCCTGACCCGTCCCATGAAGCGGCCCCTTCCTCCGCTGGTCCCGGAGCAGCTTGCGGTGGGCCTCGCGGCGTCGACCGCCATGGCCCTCGCGGACGGGCTCCGGGCGGCGCTCCACCCCATCGCGTCGTCGGCGAGCGGCACCGAGGTGCTGCTCGGGACGCTCGTCCTGGTCGTGCTCTACGCCCCGCTGGGCGTGGCCGCGGGCGTCGCCATGGCGCTGCTGACCTGGGTCGGACGCCGCAGCCCCTGGATGAACGGCATCCGCCGCCGGCTGACCGCACCGCGGACCTGGCTCGACCGGGACCCCGCCGCCTTCGCGGCGACGGTCGCGGCCGCGCTGACGGCCGGCCTCGTCGCCCTCGCCGCCCGGCAGGCCTACCTGCTCCTGGCCGCCCGGACCCACCGCATCGACCTGGCCAGCTGGACGATGGCCGGCCTCGCGGTCGGCATCCTGGTCGGTGCCCCGCTCGTCTGGTCGCTGCTCCGGCTGCTGCTCCGCCCCCTCGCGCGGCTGCTCGGCCCCTTCGCGTGCGTCGGCGGCCTCCTGATCGTGGCCGCGGCGACGGCGCTCACGGTCGCGGGGGTGCTGCTCGGCGCGTACCCCGCCGTGGCCGAGGCCTACGGGCTGGACCGCCTGCTCTTCGCCCCCTTGGCCGCGCTGGTGCTGGTCCTCGCCTTCGCGCTGGTCCGGCGATGGCTCCGTCGCGGGGGGCCGAGCGCGGCGGCCCTCCGCGTCGGCGCAGCGCTCCTGGTCGCCGCCACGCTCGGGGCCTGGCTGACGGGCGGCCTCACCTACCGATCGAGCAACCGGGTCCGCGGCGTCGTCGAGCAGCGGAGCATCCTGGGCCGCACCCTGGTCCGGGCCTACGCGACGGCGGTCGACCTCGACGGGGACGGCCACGCGTGGGCCTTCGGAGGGCGCGACTGCGACGACTTCGACGCGGAGATCTACCCGGGCGCGCGGGACCCGGAGGGAGACGGGATCGACGCGGACTGCTTCGCCGGGGACGGCTCCCCCGACGTCGCCGACCTCGGGGACGGGGCGTACGGGACGCGGCCGTCCGGGCTGCCGGAGCGGCCCAACGTCGTGCTGATCACGATCGACGCGCTCCGGCCCGATCACCTCGGCGCGGCCGGCTACCGCCGCCCGGTCAGCCCGACCATCGACCGCTTCATCGGGGACGCGGTGTTCTTCGAGGACGCGACCGCGCAGTCCGCGCGGTCGATCCGGTCGCTGCCGTCGATGCTCACGGGCCGCTACCCATCGCAGATCGCGTTCGGGCCGGAGTACCTCTACCCGACCGTCCTGCCGGTGAACGAGACGCTCCCCGAGGTCCTGAGGCGTCGAGGGTACGCGACCGCGGTGACGATGGGGACGGGCTACTTCACCCGGGTCGGGAGCTTCTTCCAGGGGTTCGACGACGTCCAGGAGATCGCCGAGTACAAGCCCGAGCGGACGCGGACGATGGACCGGAGCCTCGCCCAGCTCCGGCGCCTCAGCGAGCAAGGGCGCCCGTTCTTCCAGTGGATCCACCTCTTCAACGTCCACCAGCCCTACCTCCGCCCCCCCGCGGCCTCCCGGTTCGGGCCCGAGCCGATCGACGCCTACGACACCGAGATCGCCCTGGCGGACGCGCAGTTCCGGCGGCTCCTGGATGCGCTGGGGGAGCTCGGGCTGGAGGACCGGACGGTCGTGATCCTCGCCTCGGACCACGGCGAGGCCTTCGGCGAGCACGGACGCACCGGGCACAGCAGCCAGCTCTACGAGGAGCAGATCCGGGCGACCCTCGTCGTGCGGGCGCCAGGCGTTCCGCCGCGCTTCGTGGACGGGCCGGTCGCCCTGATGGACGTGTTCCCGACGGTCCTGAACCTCGTGGGCCAGGGCGTGCCGGACGACACGCCGTCGCGGAGCCTCCTGCCGCTGATGACCGGGGAGGCCGACCCCGATCCGTCGCGCCTCCTGTTCGCGGAGCTGATGCCGGACGGCATGTTCCCCTTCGACGTCAAGATGATCCGCCAGGGTGACGAGAAGCTGATCTGGTGGGTGCAGGACGGGACCTTCCAGCTGTTCGACCTCGCCGCCGACCCGGGGGAGCGCAACGACCTGAGCGACCAGCGGCGCGAGGATGCCCGGCGCCTCCTCGGGCTGCTCCAGGCCTGGGTCGCCGAGACCAACCGGCCGGAGAACCGCACGGACGACTTCGTGGCCCGCCACCGGCTGCGCTCGCCGCCGGCGCGGATGAGCCATCCGCTCGACGTCCGGGTGCCGGGCCTGTTCACGATCCTCGGCTACGACCTGCCGCGGACGGTCTTCCGCCCCGGTGACCGGATCCCGCTGACCTTCTACTACCGCGTCGACGGGGAGACGGCCCTCGACCTGTTCTTCCGGGTCAACGTCGAGGGGCCCCGGGGCTACGTGGTGCCACCCCACTTCCACGCGCTCCACTTCCCGCTCCACGGGCGCTACCCCACGCACCGCTGGCGGCGCGGAGAGCTCCTGCGCGACGCGGTCCCCATGGTCGTGCCGCCCGACATCCAGACCCCCGCCGAGCTCTGGCTCACGCTCTCGGTCCAGATCCGGGAGGCGGGCCTCATGGAGCTCGAGCACGAGGGGGGCCCCGTCTACAACGTCCGCCTCGCGAGCTTCGAGGTGGTCTCGAACCGCTCGCCAGCGCCCGGGGCCCGCCCCGACGACGAGCCGGCCGCCCCTCCGGCCGGGCGGGACGCGATGCGGATGGCCCCCACCGAGGCGAGGCCCCCGGCCTCGAGGTCGGCCGGCGTGGCGCCGGGCCGGGCGCCGCTCCCCCTCGGCGACCGGCTCCTGCCGAACGTGCTAGGACCGGGGCGCGCGCCGGGGGTGATCTCGGCGACCCCCGAACGCCCGCGATGGATCGACGAGGACGCGACCCCCGGCCGCGCGCCCTGATCGCGGCGGCGCGGGCCGCCGCCGCCTGGCTCCTCCTCGCCTTCGCCCTCGACCCCTCGCTCCGGCACGGCTGGAGCGCGACCTACTACACCGACGTCGACCGGGAGCGGGTCGAGCTCACGCGCACGACCGAGCACCGCGTCGCGTTCCCGAACATGCACCGGCCGTTCGCCCGGGTGGTGCAGGGGTGGCCGATGGACCGGCTCGGGGTGCCGGAGGAGCTCCCGGACCTCGACGTGGAGCTCACGGCCGACGTGGTGGTCCCCCGCGACCGGCGCGTCCTCCTCCGCGTGGAGAGCCCCAACCGGACCACCCTGACGGTCGACGGCGAGGTGGCAGCCGACCAGCGCTTCGCGCCGGGCCGGCACCGGGTCGAGGTCCGCTGGCAGGCGCCCCCGGTCAGCACGAGAGCGGCGGCCGACCGGGTGCGGCTGAGGCTCCTCTGGGGCGCTCACGAGGACGGCCTCGAGGCGGTCCCCGCCTCCGCGATCCGCCCGGCGCGGGGCGCCTGGCCACCGCTGCGGGTCGCGCTCTGGATCAGCGCCCTGCTCGGGGCCCTGCTGTGGGCCGCCCTCGTCGCCTGGGCGCTGTGGCCCGGGCCGGGGCGCGCCGAGGCCCGACGCCTGGCCGTGCTGGCCACGGTCGGGCTCCTGGTGCTCGGCGTCGCCTTTCGCGCCTTCGACTACCAGGTGATGCCCGAGTTCCGGGACAACGCCGACGAGCTCTTCGCCACCTGGAACGGGTTCTCCCTCCTCACCGAGGGCGTTCCCCGGGGGTGGTCGCTGTGGCCCGGGTCCTACGGCCCCGCCGTCGAGCGCACGCCCGTCCGCTTCTTCGGCGAGGAGCGGACGGTGATCAGCCCCTACTTCGAGCACCCCCCCCTGCTCCACGTCCTGGTCGGGGCGGCGGCGCTCGCCGGAGGCGCCGATCACTTCCTCGAGGCGAAGCTCGCCCACACCCGGCTGGTCGCGATCGCGATGAGCGCGCTGACGCTCTGGCTGCTGGTCGTCCTCGGCCGCCGGCTCTCCCCCCGCGGCCCGGCCCCGTACCTCGCGGGGCTGCTGTACGCGGTCCTGCCGCCGATCGCCCTCCAGGGACGGGTCGTCAAGGAGGAGCTGCTCCTGGCGCCGCTCTGCCTCGCGGCGCTCCTGTTTTTCCTGCGCTGGCGGGACGACGGTCGGCATCGGGTCGACCTGGTCGCCGCCGCGGCGCTGATGGGGCTCGGGATCCTCGGCAAGGTGCCGGCGGTGGTCTGGGTCCCGGCGCTCGCGATGCTCGTGGCGGCCGAGGGTCGGATGGGCCCCGCGTGGGTCGCGGGCGGGGTCGGGCTGGCCGTGGCGACGCTGTGGCCGCTGTTCGGGCTCCTGATCGACGGCCCGGTGTTCGTGGAGACCCAGCGCCTCCAGGGCGGGCGGCCGACCCACTGGAACCTGTTTCCCCGCTGGTTCCACGTCTCCCTGATCAACCACAACCTGGTCGGCCGGGGGTGGATCCAGTTCCTCTGGCTCGGCTACGTCGCCGGCGTGGCGCGCCGGGGCTGGCGCGATGGCGCGGTCCTGACCGTCCCCCTCGTGACCTACCTCGCCGCGATCAGCGTCGGGGCCGGAAACTGGACCTTCGGGTGGTACATCGCCCCGCTCTACCCTCTCCTGTGCTTGGGCGCCGGGATGTTCCTGGCGGAGCTGTGGGAGCGGCCGACGCTGCTGGCCGGGTTCCTCTTCGTCGCCCTCGCCGTGTTCTACGCCCTCAACTTCCTGGTGGACGTACACTGGGCGAAGCAGCCGCCGGCGTGGCCCGTGCTGCGCCGCACGATCTCCCTCGCCGCCTTCGCGCTGTTCGCGCCCTACGCCCTCGTGCAGGTCTGGCCGCGCCACACGCTGCCGCTCTGGCTCGCCCGGACGGCGACCGTGGCGAGCCTCGCGCTGTTGGTGGTGGCGTCGGGGCTCTTCGTCGCGCGCTACGACGTGGTCTTCGAGACCCACCGGAACTTCGACCGGGATAGCTACTTCGACCGATGAGGCTCGCCCCCCGCCCCGGGCCGCTGCCGCTGGTGGCGACGGCGGTCGCGCTCGCCTGCCTCACCTACGCCCAGGCCCTGACGGTCGCGTGGTCGCGCAGCGGCGGGGGCGACTGGCAGTGGTTCCACCACATGTGGGAGGTGGGGCGGGTCGCGCTCCTCCGGTGGGGGGAGGTGCCGCTCTGGGACCCCCACCACTGCGGGGGCGTGACGCTGTGGGGGCAGCCCCAGGCCCAGGTGTACGCGCCGACCTGGTGGATCACCGGGCTGCCCTTCGGCACCGTCGTCGGCCACAAGCTCTTCGTCCTGCTGCACCACGCCGTCGGCTGGCTCGGGACCTACGCCCTCGGCCGCCGCCTCTACCGCCTCGCCCCGGCCCCGGCCGCCCTCACGGCGACGGTGTGGTCCTTCGGGGGCGCCTTCGCGTGGGACGCGGCCGGGGGCCACGCGACCTTCCTCGCGCTGCACTACGCCCCGTGGATCTGGCTCTTCTGGCGCCGGGCGAACGACGACCTCCGCTACGCCGTCGGGGTCGCGCTGGGCATGACCCTCCAGCTCCTCGAGGGCGGCACCTACGCCTTCGTGCTCACGTTCCTCCTCCTGTTCGTGGACGCCGTGGGGCAGGTGGTGGCCGGGGTCCCCCCGCTCCTCGGTCGCCTCGGCGCCGCGGTGCGCGACGGGGTGAGGGGGCGCCTCCGGGCGGCGGGCGGGCGCGTGGCGGCGGCGGCGCGGACCTACCTGCCGCTCCTGCGGACCGCGGCGGTCGCCGGCGTGCTGACCGCGCTGCTGGGCAGCGTCCGCCTCCTGCCGGTGTACCTCACGCTGAGCCGCTTCCCGCGGCGGACGCAGGCGGAGGACGGCCAGACCCTGGAGGACCTGCTCCTCGCCCTGACCGGCCGCGAGCCCCAGCCGTGGCACTGGGGGCACCGGTGGGTGTGGGCGGAGTACGGCGCGTTCATCGGCTGGACGTGCGTCCTGCTCGCGCTCCTCGGTGCGGCGGTCGCGCTGAGGCGGCGCCGGGCGGCCTGGCTCGTCCCCACGGCGCTCCTGTTCGGTGCGTGCGCGATGGGGAACCGAGGCGCGTGGTGGCCCTGGCCGCTCCTCCACCACCTGCCCGTGTTCGCGAGCATGCACGTGCCGAGCCGCTTCCACGTCCTGCTCACCCTGCCGGTCGCGCTCCTCGCCGGGGTCGCCGCCGACGCGATCCTCCGGGCGCTGCGGCGCTCCCTCGGGTCGCCGGGAGGCCAGGCCCTCGCCGCGGGGCTGCTCTGGCTCCTCGTCTTCGGCGCCGGCGCCGAGGTGCTGACGAACAGCTTCCGGATCGCTGCCCGGTGGGACGGGCCAACCATCGACGCGGAGGCCGGCGGCCGCTTCCACTACGTCGGCCGAGCCGCCTACCTCGAGAGCTACGCGAGCTACCCGCGCCGCCACGTCGGGACGGCGAGCTGCTACGACCCTCTGCCCTGGCGCGTCGGGCGGGGGTTCTGGGTCGGCGAGGGGCCCCAGGCCCGCATCGATCCGCCCGGGGCCGGCGAGGTCACCGGCTGGGGTCGGAGCCACCTGCGGGTGTGGGCCGAGGTCCGGCTGTCCGCGCCGGCCCGGGTCCGCTTCAACCAGAACTACGACGACGGCTGGGCCCCGTCGGTCGGGCGCGCCGTCGACGAGGGGGGGCTCTACGCCGTGGACGCCCCGGCGGGCGAGCACCGCATCGAGGCGACCTACCGCCCGTGGGACCTGCCATGGGCGCTCGGGCTGAGCGCGATCGGGGCGTTGCTGTCGGCGCTGCTGTGGGTCCTCGCCCGCCGGGCCGGGCCCCCGCCCTTGCCGCCCGCGGCCTCCCCGGGTAAGCCCAGCCGGCCGAGGAGACCGCCCTCGTGAGCCCCCCGCCCCAGCGCCGCCCCGCCCTGGTCGAGTACTTCCTCCTCGCCGACGCCGAGGCTCGCGCTGCCCGCCTCTCGGCGGAGCTGAGGGACCGCCTCGACCGCGCGCTGCGGCTCGGCCGACAGCGCGCCGTGGCCGCCGACGCCCTCTGGTCGAACGGGCACACCGCGGAGGGGCTCCGCCTCGCCGTCGACGCCCTCGCCGCGTCCCTCGAGGGGGCGAGCGCGTTCGAGGCGGAGGCGCCGGATCCGCCGCGGGACGGGGCGACCGGACCCGGGGCCGATCCGCCGCCCTCGGCGGAGCAGGGAGCGGCCGAGGCGGTCGCCGACGCCTCGAGGGACGACGCCTCGAGGGACGACGCCTCGAGGGACGACGCCTCGAGGGACGACGCCTCGAGGGACGACGCCTCGAGGGACGACGACCCGGGGGGCGACGACGCGAGCGACGACCCGAGGCACGACGACGCGAGCGACGACCCGAGGGACGACGACCCGAGGGACGACGACCCGGGGCACGACGACGCGGGGGACGACGACCCGGGGGACGACGACCCGAGGGACGACGCGTCGAAGGTGACCCTCCGGGACTACGACCCGATCCCCGAGATCCTGGCCGGCGCCCCGCAGCCGGAGGCGTCGGCGCCGGTCGCGGTTGCCGCGACCGAGGAGGGGGACCCACCGTGGGAGGCCCGGGCCGGGGTCGACGAGGCCGTCCCGGCCGCCCCGACCGCGCCGGCGGGCCCGGACGACGGCGCCCCCATGCCGGGGGACCCTTCCGGGCCGGAGGCCGGCGAGGCGGGCGCCGAGGCGCATCGCCGGGCGCCGCTGCCCCCCGCCGGGGCCACCGCCGACGACACGCTGGCCGACCCCGATCGGTGGCGCGCGGCCCTCGAGCGCCGCGGGCTCTCGCCCCGCCGGATCCGACGCGTGCTGGCCGCGCGGGAGGCGGCGCTCGGCGCCATGCCGCTGCCCGAGCTCGACGCGGAGGTGAGCCCGAGCCACGCCGAGCTCTTCCAGGAGCTCCTGACGGCCCACAAGCACGTCGAGGGGGCGATCGGGCCCGTCGCCCGCAGCCGCCGTCAGCTCATGCTCACGCGCGCCGCGCGCCTCGCCTACCTCGCCGTCGCGGCCGCCGTGGCGCTCGGCGCGGTGTGGTACTTCGTGGTCCGGGTCCCGCGGAGCGCGGAGGCCGTGGCGAGCGCCGTCTACGGGAGCGCGGCGGAGTTCCGGCCCGACAACGCGATCGATGGCGACGAGGGCACCGAGTGGCTGCTGCCCAACGGGACCGCGGGGCATCTCGACGTGCGCCTGTCCCCGGCCCGCCGCATCACCGCGATCCGCCTGATCAACGCGCACAACCGGCACTACAACGACCGGGCCACCCGGGAGTACCGCGTCGAGATCGTCAGCGGCGCCGGCACCGAGACCATCGAGGGGGTGTTCCCCCGCCTCGACCCGACCCCCGAGGAGGTCGTCCACGAGGTCATGGTCGACGGGGTCACCCAGATCCGCTTCGTGGTCGTCAGCTGGCACAACCTCGGCGGGGGCCTCGCCGAGCTCGGCTGGGACGAGTAGGCATGAAGCCGCTCGAGCACCAGAAGATGTTCGAGGCGGAGACCCGCCACTTCTGGTTCGTCGGGACGCGGGCGGTGATGCTGACCCTACTCGAGCGGGCGCTGGGCACGGAGCTGGCCGGCGCGCGGATCCTCGACGTGGGCTGCGGCACCGGGTACACGCTCACCCGCCTGCCGCCGACGGCGCGCAGCGTCGGCCTCGACCTGGCGCCCGCTGCGCTCCGCTACGCCGCCCTCCGCGCCCCGGCGGCCTCCCTCGTCCGGGCCAGCGCGTACCAGATCCCGTTCGCGGACGCGACCTTCGACGTCGTGCTGGCCCTCGACGTGCTCGAGCACCTGGACGACGACGTCGACGCCGCGCAGGAGATCGCCCGGGTGCTCCGCCCCGGGGGCGTCTCGGTGGTCGCCGTCACATAAAACAAATGGCTCTGGAGCGGGCACGACGAGGCGCTCGAGCACCGCCGGCGCTACCGCCTCGCGGAGCTCGAGGCGGTGCTCCAGGCGAGCGGCCTGACGATCGAGCACGCGAGCTACTACAACACGCTGCTCTTTCCCCTCGTCGTGGCCAAGCGGATGGCGGAGCGCCTGGTCGGCTCCTCGGTCCCCCGCAGCGATCTGTCGCTCCCGCCGGCCCCGATCAACACGCCGCTCGGCAAGGTCCTCAGCGTGGAGCGGCACCTCGTCCCGCACGTTCGCCTACCCTTCGGCGTGTCCTGCTTCGCGATGGCTCGGCGGCCCGACGACGCCGGCGCGGCGACCCGGCCCCGCGGCCGGCCGGGCGGCGACGCCGTGGCGCAGGCGTCGCCGTCCCAGCCGCGCTAGCCCGACGATCGCGCGTGCGGGGACGAGCGACCCAGATCCTGCGCGGCGCCCGGGTCCCGTGGCGCCTCGGCCTCGACGCCCTCGGCATCGCCCTCGCGGTCGCCTACGCGCTGCCGTCCACCGCCTACCCCTTCGGCATCGACCAGCCGATCCACTACTACATCGGGCGGCGCCTGCTCGACGGCGAGATGCCCTACGCGTCGGGGATCAGCACGAAGCCGCCCGGGGTGTTCCTCGTCCACGCGGCGAGCGTCCTCGCGTTCGGCGACCGACAGCTCTCCATCCGGCTCGTCGACCTGCTGTTCGTGCTCGCCACGGGATTCTTGGTCGCCACCTTCCGGGCGCACCGGCGGCTTCGGGACGGCCGCGTGGTGCCCGTCCAGGCCCGCGCGCCGGGGGCGATCGGGGCCGCCTGCCTCCTCGCGGCGGGCCTCTACTACACGTACTTCGACTTCGCCGACACGGGGCACCCCGACCTCTGGCAGGGCGGCTTCATGCTCGCGCCGGCCTGGATGCTGGCGCGGAGCCCCGACGGCGAGCTGGGGCCCCGACGCGCCTTCGTCGCCGGCGCCCTCGCGTGCGCGGCGGTCAGCTTCAAGCACGTCGCCTTCATCAGCGGGCTGACCGTCGGGGGCGCGCTGGTGGCGGTCGCCCTCGCTCGGCGCCGACCGAGGGTGGCCCTCCGGGACGGCGCGCTCTTCAGCGCCGGGGTCTTCGCGGTGCTCGGGCTCGTGCTCCTCGCCTTCTGGGTCACCGGGACCTTCGACCGGTTCTGGGAGATCATGGTCGTGCACATCCTGAGCTACGCCGAGCAGGCCCAGGTGGGCGAGCCGGGCCCGGCCCTGTGGCTGACCTGGCGCTACGGCCTCAGCGCGGTCGTCGGCGCGGTGGGGCTGCTCGTGGCGGGCCTGGCCGTCGCCGCGGCGGGCCGCAACCGACGCGCGCGGGCCACGGGGGTGCTGATCGCCCTGATGCTCGCCGGGGCCGCGTGGACGGTCGTCGTCCAGCGCCGGGTCTTCGTCGACGCCGGGTTCACCTACCACCTGATCGTGCTCGTGCCGTTCCTGGCCCTCGCCGCCGCCTGGGGCCTCGGGCAGCGGTTCGGGAGCGCGCCGGGGCGGTCGCTGGCCACGGCGGTGGTCCTCGTCGCCGTGGCCTTCTGGCTCGCGCCGGAGACCCCGCACCGGCGCACGCGCACCTACCCGGACGAGTGGGCGAGCTGGTGGGCCGCCGTGCGCGGGGAGGGCTCGTGGACGGAGCACCATGACGCGCACGACTTCGGCCCCCTCGAGGCCTATGTGCCCCTCGAGGCGGTCGCGGCCCACATCAACGCGCGGTCCCGCCCGGGGGACACGCTCTGCGTGGACGGCTTCATCGCCATCCTCTACCAGCGCACCGGGCTCCGTTGTCCGTCGCGGTTCTTCATCACCGACATGGTCGGCGACGTGCCGGCGTGGCACGACGAGTGGTGGCGGACGATCGACGAGACGCCGCCCACGTTCTTCGTCACCTTCCCCCGCCACCCCCACATCCGCCAGCTCGAGCAGCGCGGCTACCGGGCGTCGCACGTGCGCCCCCCCCGGGGCCCGGGCTACGTGGTGCTCATGAAGCCGCGGCCGGGCGAGGGCTGAGCGCGTTCAGCGTCGGCCGAGCCGCTCGAGGCGCTCCTCCCGCACCTCGCGGTTCCGCTCGCGCTGCTCGTCCTCCGGCGGCGGCTCCGGGTCGAGCACGGTCAGGCGCCGGACGACCGCAGAGCCGCCGCCCACCCACACCCAGACCTCGTTGATGCCGTGGCGGGTGGCCCCGATCGGCACGTCGAAGTGGAGCGGCTGCTCCCCCTCCGCGAGGGTCCGGACGCCGAGGGGCCAGCCGTTGACGTTCAGGGCGATCCGGACGCGACGGGTGTCGCTGAACAGCGGCGACGCGCGGACCTCGAAGGCGCCGACGTCGGGCCAGTGCAGCGGCAGGAAGATGCGCGAGGTGCCGGCGTGGAACGTGATGCCGCGGCGCGCCGCGACGCTCGTCCGGGTGTCGTCGACGTGGCCCTCGACCAGCTGGCCGTGGATCGGGTCGGCGAGGTCGACGTAGGCCTCCTCCGGCCGGCGGCGTAGCGTCTGGTGGTCGTGATAGTAGAGCTCGTGCCCGCCGACGACGTCCCAGCGGCGCGGGTGGGTGCCGTAGCGGAGCGCGAAGGGCACCGACGCGGGCCAGGTCAGCGGGTTGCCGACCGCCCGCCAGACGGGGTCGAGCACCTGCCCGAAGGTGTCCCGCCACTGCGTCGGCGAGACCTGCAGGACATCCGTCCTGAGCCCCCGCGCGACGCCGACGTGCACGCTGAGGCTCCAGAAGGCCATCGGCAGGAGCGCCGCCCACGCGAGCGCGGCGCCCATCCGGCCCCGTCCCCGGCGGGCCCAGCGCACGACCTCCGCCGTGAACGCGGCGAGGCCGAGCATGAAGGGGACCGCGAGCATGTCGAAGCGGCGGCCGGGGTAGCCGACGGAGCCCCACCAGTCGTAGACCGCGCCCACGACCCAGCTGTCGATCAGCACGAGGGCGACGCAGGCCACGCCGAGGGCCCGGGTCGCCCGCCGCGCGGCGAGGAAGGCGAGCCCGATCAGGGCGGGGACGTGCACCGGCGCCCAGGGCACGAGGCCGTTGTTGCTGAAGAGCGCCTTGTGGGGCATCGAGCTGAGCCACCGCATGTAGTGCTCGCCCTGGGACACGGTGAACCAGCTCCCCGTGGACAGCTTGAGGAACAGGAGCTGAGGGAAGAACACCGCCAGCATCGCCAGGGTGAAGAGCACCCCGGCCCCCACGTGGACGACGAGCGAGCGCGGGCCCCGCCGCTCGCCCACCCACGTGGTCTGCTGAAGCCAGGTCACGAACGGCGGGATCACCAGGAGCGCGTTCTGGGACCGCATCAGCATCGCGAGGCCGAGGGCAGCTCCCATCGCGACCCAGCCCCGCACGCTCCACCGTTGCCGGTTCCGGTCCCAGGCGTAGAGCAGGAGGCCGCAGCCGAAGCTGGACGCGGCGTGCCCGTAGCTCATCAGCATCGTCGCGTAGTAGGCGAGGCCGGTGAGGAGGCCGATGCCGAGGGCGCCGACCAGGGCGACCCGGTCGCCGTAGTAGCGACGCGCGATCAGGAACCCGAGGAGCACCGTCAGCACGCCGGCGGCCATCGAGCCGAAGACGGCCCGGTCGCTCAGGGGCGAGAGGCAGGCGTTGGCGACGTAGGGGTCGGGGCTTGCGGTGGCGGGGTGCAGCAGCCGGTCGGCGGCCAGGATCGGCACCCAGAACAGCGCCGGGCCGAGGTTCCAGTAGTTGAGGTCGTCGCCGATCGGCGTCCGCGCGAGGCCCCACGGGTCCGGGCAGAGCCGGTAGTCGTCGTGGAAGTCCATGTCCCCGTCGAAGACGAGGGTCCGGGCCCACAGGTAGGTGTAGTAGCCGTCGCCGTGGACGTAGGTGGGCGCCGGGTACACGGCGGCGAGGGTCACGTACGCCGCGAGGAGGCCCGTGAAGGCGAGACCGACGGTCCTGGCGTCCCCCTGGGGTCGGAGTCGAGAGGCCACCCGGCCGTTGGTCTATGTCCCCCCCGAGCAGCCGTCAACCCAAGGATTTCAAGGGTTTCGTGGACCGGGCGCGGTCCTTGCGGTCCCTGACCGGGCTGAGTATGTTGCCGCAGCCCGCAAAGGGCCCGAAGCTGCGAGAGCAGCCGGTTGCCCGGCTCCACAGGTGGAAATGTCCGACGAAGAGACAACTGCGCCCGAGGTCGGCGAGCAGGACCTGAACTTCGGAGACGAGCTCCCGGTCCTACCCATCCGCAACGCCGTCCTCTTCCCCGGTGCCGTCGCGCCCTTCGACGTGGGCCGCGAGAAGTCGGTCGCCCTGGTCGAGGACATCGACGGCCTCACCCAGCCCGTCATCGCGATCTTCGCCCAGCGCGACCCGGCGACCGATGACCCGACCCAGGCCGATCTGTACCCGGTCGGGGTGGCCTCCCGCGTCCTGAAGGCCCTCAAGCACAGCTCCGGCAACTACAGCCTCATCCTCCAGGGTCTCGTGCGGATCCGGATGGAGGGGATGTTCCAGCAGACGCCGTACCTGAAGGCACGGATCTCCCGCCTCGACGAGCCCCTCGGCGAGGACGTGGAGACGGAGGCGCTGGCGATGAGCCTCCGGGACATCGCCAAGCAGGTGATCCAACTGATGCCGGAGCTCCCGCGGGAGGCGAGCTCCCTGATCGACTCGATCCAGGAGGCGGGTCAGCTCGCGGATCTGGTCGCGGCCAACCTCGACGCGCCCGTCGACGAGAAGGCCCAGCTACTCGAGACGATCGAGGTCAAAGACCGGATCCGGAAGGTGCTCCGGCTCCTCACCCGTCAGCTCGAGATCCTCAAGATGAGGGAGCGCATCAACTCCCAGATCAAAGAGGAGATGGGCAAGAACCAGCGCGAGTACGTCCTGCGCCAGCAGCTCAAGGCCATCAAGGAGGAGCTCGGCGAGGAGGACGGCGACGCGGGGGACCTGGACGTCCTCGACGAGCGCATCACCAAGGCGAACCTCCCCCGGGAGGCCGAGGAGGTCGCGCGCAAGCAGCTCAAGCGGCTCCGCTCGATGCAGGTCGGCAGCGCCGAGTACACCGTGGTCCGCACCTACATCGACTGGATCCTCGACATTCCGTGGACGAAGGAGACGACAGACAATCTGGATATCCCGTCCGTCCGTCAGGTGCTCGACGAGGACCACTCGGGCCTCGAGAAGGTCAAGAAGCGCATCGTCGAGTACCTCGCGGTCCGCAAGCTCAAGAAGGACAAGAAGGGACCGATCCTGTGCCTGATCGGACCTCCCGGCGTCGGCAAGACGAGCCTCGGCCGGTCCGTGGCGCGGGCCCTCGGGCGGAAGTTCGTCCGCATCAGCCTCGGCGGCGTTCATGACGAGGCCGCGATCCGGGGTCACCGGCGGACCTACGTCGGCGCCCTGCCCGGCCAGATCATCCAGGGGATGAAGAAGGCCACGACGATCAACCCGGTCTTCATGCTCGATGAGATCGACAAGATCGGCCACGACTTCCGGGGCGACCCGGCGGCGGCGCTCCTCGAGGTCCTCGACCCCGAGCAGAACGACACCTTCGCCGACCACTACCTCGAGATCCCCTACGACCTCTCGAAGGTCATGTTCATCGCGACGGCGAACGTCGGCGACACGATCCCACCGCCCCTGCGGGACCGGATGGAGATCATCGAGATCCCCGGGTACACGCGCCGCGAGAAGCTCGACATCGCGCGAGACCACCTCATCCCGAAGCAGCTCGACGAGCACGGCATCGCGAAGGACCAGCTCGGGATCGGGACGGAGGCGATCGAGGCGGTGATCGACGCCCACACCCGGGAGGCCGGCGTGCGGAACCTCGAGCGCAAGCTCGCCACCATCATCCGCGGCGTGGCGGTGAAGGTGGCGGAAGGCGACGACGGGCCCTTCGACGTCGGCCAGGCCGACGACGTGCGGCCCTACCTCGGGCCGCCGCGCTTCACGAGCGAGGTGGCGGAGCGGACCGAGGAGAGCGGCGTCGCGACCGGGCTCGCCTGGACCCAGGTGGGCGGCGAGATCCTGTTCATCGAGGCCACCCGGCTGCACGGCACGGGCAAGCTCCAGCTCACCGGCCAGCTCCGCGAGGTGATGAAGGAGTCGGCCCAGGCCGCCCTCAGCTACGTCCGGACGCGGGCCGAGCAGCTCAAGATCCCGCGGGACTTCCTCGAGAAGCACGACGTCCACATCCACATCCCGGCCGGCGCGATGCCCAAGGACGGGCCGAGCGCCGGCGTGACGATGATGACCGCCCTCGTGTCCCTGCTGACGGGCATCCGGGTGCGCCACGACGTGGCGATGACCGGTGAGATCACGCTGCGCGGTCGGGTCCTGCCGGTGGGCGGGATCAAGGAGAAGGTGCTGGCTGCCCACCGGGCGGGCATCAAGCGGGTGATCCTGCCCGAGCGCAATGTGGCCGACCTCGAGGAGGTGCCGGAGGAGGTCCGCGAGTCGATGGAGTTCATCGGGGTCACGCGGATGACGGAGGTGCTGAAGCTCGCCCTCGAGGAGCCGGACCGGCTGGACCTGCCGGAGATCGCGCTCGAGGAGGACGAGATCAGCGGCGCGAAGCAAGCCAAGCAGCCCCCCGCGCCGGCGGCGCCCTGACGAGCGCCGGCGGCGGGGGGAGGTCGTGAGCGGGACGATCGAAGCGGCGGTGCTCGGGGCGGGGTCCTGGGGGACCGCCCTGGCCAAGTCCCTCGCCGACCAGGGCCACCGGGTGCGGCTCTGGGCCCGGCGCCCCGAGCAGGCCGAGGACATCCAGGCGCACCGGGAGAACCGCGACTACCTGTCGGGCTTCACGCTGCCGGACACCCTGAGCGCGACGAGCGACCTCGACGGAGCCCTCTCCGGCGCGCAGCTCGTCCTGAGCGTGGTGCCGACGCACGGGCTGAGGGCGGTGCTCGCGACGGTGGCGCCGCGGCTCCCTCCCTCCGCGCCCATCCTGAGCTGCACCAAGGGCATCGAGAACTCGACGCTCATGCTGGTCAGCCAGGTGTTCGAGGAGCACCTGCCCGCCGAGCAGCAGCGGCGCCTGACCTACCTCGCGGGTCCGAGCTTCGCGCGGGAGGTGGCCGCCGGGATCCCCACCGCGGTCACCGTCGCGGCCGCCGACCACGCGGCCGCCGAGGAGGTGCAGGGCTACCTCGGGAACCCGACGCTGCGCGTCTACACGACCGAGGACGTGATCGGAGCGGAGCTCGGCGGAGCCCTGAAGAACATCATCGCGATCGCGGCGGGGATCAGCGACGGCCTCGGCTTCGGCCACAACAGCCGGGCGGCGCTGATCACCCGGGGCCTGGCCGAGATCACGCGCCTCGCTCTCCACCTCGGCGCCCACCCGCTCACGCTGGCCGGCCTGGCCGGCATGGGCGATCTGGTCCTGACCTGCACCGGCGACCTCAGCCGCAACCGCAAGGTCGGCCTGGCCCTCGGCCAGGGGCAGACGCTGAGCGAGGTCCTCGAGAGCATGAACATGGTGGCGGAGGGCGTCCGGACCACCCGGAGCGCCCACGAGCTCGCCCGCCGGGAGGGCGTCGAGATGCCCATCACGCACTCGATGTTCGAGATCCTCTACGAGGATCGACCGCCCCGGGAGGCGGTGGTCGACCTGATGAAGCGCCGGTCCCGCCACGAGCGAGACGACGCGCATCGCCCGGGGTGAGCGTCCCCGCCGGCCGCCCGGCCTCGCCCTTGCCTCCCGCTCCCGGCGAGAGCTAGCGTCCCCGGGTTCATGACCCAGGCTTCGACTTCCCGCGCGGACGGCCCGGCCCCCGTCGTCCTCTTCCCTCCGGGGATTCCTTTCATCGTCGGCAACGAGGGGGCCGAGCGGTTCAGCTACTACGGGATGCGGGCCATCCTGTACATCTACCTGGCCGCCCTCTACGTGCAGTTCCTGCCCGAGGCGCAGGTGGGCGCGGAGGCGACGGCCGACGCGGAGGCCCGGGCCACCGCGGTCACGCACCTGTTCATGGCCGGGGTCTACGCCTTCCCGATGGTCGGCGCGATCCTCGCCGACCGCCTGCTGGGCAAGTACCCGGTGATCCTGTGGGTCTCGATCATCTACTGCGCCGGGCACGCGGTGCTCGCCGTCGCCGGCCGCTTCGCGGAGTGGTCGCAGTTCGACGTCGCCGAGTACGGGATGTACCTCGGCCTCATCCTCATCGCGATCGGGTCTGGCGGCATCAAGCCCTGCGTTTCGGCCAACGTCGGTGATCAGTTCACCGCCAAGAACCAGAGCCTGGTCACGCAGGTCTTCCAGATCTTCTACTTCATCATCAACTTCGGGTCCTTCTTCAGCACCCTGCTCACGCCCTACCTCTATCGGACCGTCGGCCCGGAGGTCGCCTTCGGCGTCCCCGGCATCTTCATGGCGATCGCCACGTTCATCTTCTGGCTCGGCCGCAAGAAGTTCGTGCACGTGGAGCCCCAGCCCGGCGGGACGCTCGGCCTGTTCGACTTCGCCAGCGCAGTGCTGCTCTTCACGCCGGTCATCGCGATCATCGCCGCGGTGTTCGTCGTGGGCGGCCACTTCCACGCGCCGGACCCCGAGGGGATGAGCAACCTCGCGTTCTACACCCACTACGTGAGCGAGTACCTCGGCCACCTCGCCGCCGGGTCGTGGTGGATGTTCGTCCTCGCGGCGCTGCTGGTCGTGGTGGGCCTCCGGCTCTTCAGCATCCGTCAGCGTCTGCGGGCGGACGCGGGGTTCCTGTCGGTGGTCCTGTACGCCTTCCGGCACCGTACCGAGCGTCGACCCGGGGAGGGGTTCTTCGCCCCGGCGGCGCGGAAGTTCGGCGAAGAGGCGGCGGAGGGTCCGCCCGCGGTGCTGCGCATCATGTTGGTGTTCAGCATGGTCAGCGTGTTCTGGGCGCTGTTCGACCAGCACGCGTCGACGTGGATCGAGCAGGCGGGACAGATGAACCGCACCCTGACCCTGCCCGCCGTCACCTTCTACGCGGCGGTGACGATGGCGATCGGCCTCGCCCTCTACGGCGGCACCGCGCTGATGGCCTACGTGTCGAACATCCGCTTTCCGCCCGTCCTCCACGTGGTGGCGCTCGGCGTGGCTGCGGCCGTGGTCCTCGTCGCCTACCTGATCGATCTGTCCACGGGGGCCACGAAAGTCCTCGAGCTCGAGGCCGCCCAGATCTCCGCCCTCAACCCGCTGATGGTCATGATCATCATCCCGGGCCTCAACGTGGCGGTGTACCAGCCGCTGGCGCGAGCCGGGATCGACATCAAGCCGCTCCAGAAGATGACCGTCGGGATGTTCCTGGCCGCGGCCGCCTTCGCCGTCGCCGCGATCCTTCAAATGCGGATCGAGGCGCTCGAGGGCAGCGGACAGAGCGTCCACGTGCTCTGGCAGGTCGTCCAGTACATCGTCATGACCACGTCCGAGGTTCTGGTCAGCGTGACCGGCCTCGAGTTCGCCTACACCCAGGCGCCGCGCTCGATGAAGTCCACGATCATGGGCTTCTGGCTGCTCGGGGTCACCTTCGGCAACGTCCTTGTCGCCTTCCTCGCGCCGGTGCAGGCGATCTTCCAGCTCTCGGAGTTCTTCTGGCTCTTCACGACGCTGGCGGCCTTCGCCGCGGTCATCTTCGCGGTCCTCGCCTACTTCTACCGAGGCAAGACCTACCTCCAGATGGAGGCGCCCGAGACGGAGCTCGAGCCCGCGGAGGTCTGAAGCGCGCCGGCGAGCTCGCGGCCGGCGGCTCCCCGGGCGCGACGGGTGGCCGTCGCGGCCGGCGTGCACCTCAGCTCGGCGGCGGCGGCAAATCCCGGACCCGCCAGGAGAAGTCGTCGCCGATCCGGCCCCCGACCCGGCCGTCGATGCGGAAGCGCGCCCGCGCCTCCTCGAAGGGCAGCTCGGTGTCGATCAGGTCGAGCTCGTAGAGCAGCCGATCCGCGTAGCCCGGGAACACGGTGCGCAGGTCGTAGGACGGCAGCGTCCGGGGTGCGATCGCGTGGACGTGCTCGGCGAGGTTGCTCGTGCAGTTGTTCGTGAGGGTGTTGTAGTGCTCGGGCTGCCGGGCGAGCTCCGTCGAGCGCCGCACGATGTCGAGGAGCAGCCGCTGGCGGCCCTCGGCCGTGGTCCGGATCGGGTAGAGGTAGGCGGGAGCCCCGGTCAGGCCGCCGCGGCGGCCGACGACCTCGCGCTCGTCGCCGATCACGTAGACGAGCTCGTACGCCTTGAACAGGCCGTGGACCGGATCGAAGGCCTCGCCCGCCTCCCGCCGGCTCTCGACCGACACGCTGACGAAGGGACCGTCGGCGACCTGGAAGGACAGGAACGTGTGGGCCCCGCCCTCCCAGCCCGGGAAGGTCTCCACGCCGAACCAGAGCCGCTCCAGGGCGGCGAGGTCGAGGGCGTGTGCCTCGTAGCGGATCGGCTCGTCGTCGGCCCGGAAGACCCGGAAGCCCTGGATGGTCACCCGCTCGCCGTCCGAGGCCCCGGTCGGGTGGACCGCCTGCTCCTCCCACCAGCGCCGGTCGTTCGACGGCGCGAAGAGCCACCACACCACCCCGGCCAGGGCGGCGCCGGCCAGCGTCGCCCCGAGGAAGCGGACGCCCTCGAGGCCCGTCCAGCGGGCGACCACCGGGACCGCGACCAGGGCGACCACCCAGGCGACGCGCACGGGGTACGACGGCCCCTTCACGAAGGAGAGCGCGGCCAGGGCCCAGAGAAACACGAGCCCTACCGCGAGCCATGCGAGCGCCATGCCCATCCGCCGCCACCGCCGCCGCAGCGCCACCCCGCGAGGCTACACCGATTCGCCGGCGCGCTGATCGCGTTGGACGCCATCGGCCGCACATCCCAGACTCGTGCCGATGGACGGCGGTCGGCGCCTCAGCCTGCTTTACGGGGTCGTCCTGCCCGCGCTCGCGCTCGCGGCGGGCACCCTCGCCTACTACGCGTACCAGTCCGCCGCCCAGTTCGCGGCGCTGGGTGAGCAATCGATCCTCCAGTCGACGGTCCTCCTCGTCGACGAGAAGGTCGACCGGGTCGAGCAGCAGATCATCCAGGCCGACCACTCCGTCTTCCACCTGGTCGACCTGACCCGACCCGAGGGGCTCTACGATGCCTGGTGGCCCCTGGCCGAGCGGATCAGCCCGAGCGTGCGGGCGGTCCTCGTGCTGGACGACGGGGGCAGCGTGCTCGCCTACGCGTCGAGGCTCTCGCGGCACAGCCGGCGCGACTTCCGCAAGGTGTTCATGGAGCGGATCCTGCCCGACCTCGAGCTGGAGCGGCAGCGGATCAACCGCCTCCGGCACGTCCACCGCTCCTACGCGGGCCGGAGCTACCTCCTGACGACCAAGGCCGTCCGGCACGAGGGCCGCCGCCACTACCTGGTCGCCTACCACGACCCGGACTACCTGGTGCGGCGGGTCTTTCCGAGCCTCTTCGTCAACGAGGAGGGCAAGCACCACTACAACGTCGTCGACGAGGACAACCGCCTGGTCTACGGCCCGAACCTCAGCCGGGCGGGGGACTACCTCGTCGGGCGCCGGTTCCCCACCACCCTCTACGGCTGGCGCCTCCAGGTCGCCCCGAAGGAGGCCCCCCTGCTCGAGGCACGGCGCCGCTCGGGGGAGGTGACGGAGGTCGGGCTGGTGGTGCTGTCCTTCGTCGTCATCCTGATCGGGATGGCCCTGCTCGTGTGGGCGGCCACGAAGGAGAGGCGCCTCAATCAGCTCCGCAGCGAGTTCGTCGCCAACGTCTCCCACGAGCTCAAGACTCCGCTGAGCGTGGTGCGGATGTTCGCCGAGATGCTGCTCACCAAGCGCGTCCGCCAGCCGGACAAGGAGCGGCAGTACCTCGAGATCATCCTCCGGGAGTCCGAGCGGCTCAGCGCGCTGATCGAGAACGTGCTCGACTTCAGCGCCCTCGAGCGAGGCAAGCAGAGCTACCAGCTCGTGCCCGGCGACGTGCTCGACCTGGTGCAGCGGGCGATCGAGACCTTCCGCTTCCGGCTCGAGCAGGACGGGGTGGAGGTGCGGCTCGAGGCGCCCGACGAGCTCCCGCCGATCCGCATCGACGAGCAGGCGATCCACCTCGCCGTCCTCAACCTGCTGGACAACGCGGTGAAGCATGGCGAGGGCCCGATCGACGTCACCTTGCGGCACGGCCGCCGGCACCTCTACCTCACCGTGCGCGACCACGGCTCGGGCATCCCCGACGGGGAGCACCGCCGCATCTTCGAGCGGTTCTACCGCGTTCGGCGCGACGGTGAGACCCGGGGCTCGGGCATCGGCCTGTCGCTCGTGCGGCGCATCGTCGAGGCCCACGGCGGGCGGGCCTGGGCCGAGAATGCGGCGGACGGGGGCGCGGCGGTCTCCCTCTCGCTCCCGATCGATCCGGCGGCCTGGTCCGCGACGGGCGAGCGGCCCGCGCCGGGGCCCCGGCCGGGCCTCGACGAGCTCCGGTCGGTCCCGGTGAGCCCCGATTGACGGGCGGGGGCCGTCTGATAGCGTCGGCGGAGGCATGGCTCACGCCGCCGCCGCGACCATCCTCCTGATCGAGGACGACCCGTCGCTGGCCCTCGGCCTCTGCGACACCCTGGAGTTCGAGGGCTTCCAGGTGGAGCACGCTCGGACCGGCCAGGACGGCATCGCGACCGCCCGCCGCGAGCACCCGGACTGCATCATCCTCGCCCTCATGCTCCCGGACACCAACGGCTACCGGGTGTGCGAGCAGATCCGGCGGCACGACCCGGTCGTGCCGATCATCATGCTGACCGCCCGGAGCCAGGAGGCCGACAAGATCCGGGGCCTCGACTCGGGGGCGGACGACTACGTGACCAAGCCCTTCAGCGTGGGTGAGCTCGTCGCGCGGATCCGGGCCATCTTCCGCCGTCTGGAGCGCGGCCCGCAGAAGGACGCGCCGCTCACGATCGGCCAGAGCTCCGTCGACCCGGCGAGCCAGGTCCTGACCCGCGGCCGGGACAAGCACCAGCTCAGCTTCTACGAGGTGGAGCTCCTCAAGCTGCTCTACGAGCGCGCCGGCCAGCCCGTCGGCCGCGAGGAGATCCTCGATCGGGTGTGGGGCATCGAGGCGACGCCGCACAACCGGACCGTCGACAACACCGTGGTCAAGCTGCGCCGCAAGCTCGAGCCCAAGCCGGATCAGCCGCGCCACATCCTCACGGTGTACGGCGTCGGGTACAAGCTCGTGGTCTGAGCGCTCCCGGGACTCCCCACGCGCCGATCGCCTCCGGGGCAAAGCAGCCTAGGCTGGGCCCATGGCCACGTCGCCAGCGGCCACGGCGCCGCCCTCCCTCGGCCCGATCGGGCTCGCGCCGATCCTGACGATCCAGTTCATCGGCACCCTCGGCTACTCCATCGCGATCCCGCTGCTCGTGTTCGTCGTCAGCGACCTCGGGGGAGCCTCCTGGACCTACGGCGTGGTGGGGGCGACGTACTCGCTGTTCCAGCTCTTCGGTGCGCCGCTCCTCGGCCGCTGGTCGGACCGGTCCGGCCGCCGCATCGTCCTCGTGGTCAGCCAGGCGGGGACCTTCCTGGCCTGGCTGCTCTTCCTGGTCGCCCTGGCCCTCCCGGTCACGTCCTTCGGGCGCCTCTGGGGGGCGAGCCTGACCCTGCCGCTCCTCGTGGTGTTCGCCTCCCGGGCCTTCGACGGCCTCACGGGGGGGAACGTCAGCGTGGCGAGCGCCTACGTCGCCGACCTGACCGTCGGCAGCCCCCAGCGGCGGCAGGCGGCCTTCGGCCAGATGGGGATGGCGGCCAGCCTCGGCTTCGCCCTCGGCCCGGCGCTGGCGGGCCTGCTCGGCGGCACGGCCTGGGGCTACACCCTCCCGATCGCGGTCGCGGCGACGATCAGCGGCCTCGCCACCGCGCTGTGTGCCTTCGCCCTGCCCGAGACCAAGGAGCGATGCCCGGACGGCCCGCCCGAGCAGCCTGCGGTGACGCGGGTCCTCGGCCATCAGCACCGGCGCTGCGACCGGACCCCGCCGCCGCGCGCTCCCCGGGTCGTCCGACAGCCCCGGGTCGTCGCGCTGATCGGGGCCACGTTCGTCCTGTTCCTGGCCTTCAACTTCTTCTACGCCGGCTTCCCGGTCCACGCCGAGGGGCCCCTCGGCTGGGGGCCGGGGCGAATGGGGTACTTCTTCGCCGTGATGAGCGGCGCGATGATCGTCGCCCAGGGCCCGCTCCTCACCTGGGTCGCGAAGCGCATCCCCGCGCCGGTGACCTTCGCGGCGGGGATGGCGCTCCTGGTCGCCGCGTTCCTGCTGTTCCTCTCGATGTCGGAGGTCCTGCTCTTCGCGGGGGCGATCGCCTTCGCGTTCGGCAACGGCCTGGCCTGGCCGACCTTCCAGGCGCGGCTCGCGGACGTGGCCGGGGACGGCGCCCAGGGGAGCGTCCAGGGGGCCGCCACCAGCGCCGGGAGCGTCGCCAGCATCCTCGGGATGGTGGCCGGGGGCGCGCTCTACCCCGCGATCGGGAGCTGGGTGTTCGGCGTCGGGGCCCTCCTGTTCCTCGCGGTCACCGTCCTGACTCCGGTCTGGTTCCGGGACGGCCCGGCTCCGCCGGCGGCGGACGTCGGGAGCTGAGCCCGGGGCCCCGGCCCCGGCCCGCCCCCGAGCCGTCCGCGGCGGGCGAGCCGACGTCGCGGAGCAGACCGGGGACGTAGGCGAGGAGGGTCCCGGTCCGGGCTCCGTAGTGCACGAACAGCGACGCCCAGAGCCCGTGGTTGCCCCAGGGCACGAGCCCCGCGTAGGCGACGCCGAAGATCGCGAGGGACAGGAGCGAGGCGTTGCGCATGTCGGGGCCGCGCGTGGCGCCGATGAAGATGCCGTCGAGCTGGAACGCCCACACCCCGACCACGGGGCCCGCCACGGCCCAGGGCAGGAACGCCCGCGCCGTGGCCCGGGCGCCCGCGTCGACGGTGAGCGCGTCGATCAACCACGGCCCCGTGGCCGCGTACACGGCGGACAGGCCCACCGCCAGGGCGGCGGCCCACGCGGTCGTCATCCGGACCGCGTCCTCGAGCCCGCGCCGGTCGGCCGCCCCGACGGCGCGCCCGACGAGGGCCTCGGCCGCGTACGCGACCCCGTCGAGGAAGAACGCGCTCACGCTGATCAGCTGCAGCAGGACCGCGTTGGCCGCGAGGATGACGTCGCCCCGCCGGGCCCCCTCCGCCGTGAACACCACGAAGACCGCCATCAGGGCGAGCGAGCGCACCATGATGTCGAGGTTCACGCCGACGGTCCGCCGCAGCGCGCCGGCCTGCCGGATCGCGGCGAGGCGCAGCGGGCCGTAGCCCCGGAGCGCGCGGGCGGCGAGCCACAGCCCGAGGGCGAGGGCCAGCGCCTCGGCGAGGACCGTGCCGAGCGCGACGCCGCGCACCCCCCACCCGAGCGCCAGCACGAAGGTCGCGTCCAGCACGATGTTCGCGCCGTTGAGCACCAGCTGCAGCACGAGCGCCGTCCGGGCCTGGCCGAGGCCGAGGAACCACCCGAGGAGCGCGTAGTTCATCAGCGTCGCGGGCGCGGCGAGGAAGCGGAGGTCGACGTAGCCGCGAGCCAGCCCCTCGACCTTCGCGCTCCCCGGCAGCAGGCCGAAGGCGAGCTCCCGGATCGGCCACAGTAGGGCCAGGAGCAGCAGCCCGAAGGCGGCGCCCAGGAGGACCGAGCGCCCGAGGGCGGCTCCCACCTCCGTCCCGTCCCGCGCTCCGACCGCCTGGGACGTGAGCCCCGTCGTGCCCATCCGGAGGAAGCCGAACGCCCAGAACACGAACGTGAAGACGAGGGAGCCGACCGCCACGGCCCCGAGGTAGGCGGGGTCCGGGATGCGACCGACCACGGCGGTGTCGACCACCCCGAGCAGAGGGGTCGTGACGTTCGAGACCATGACGGGCCCGGCCAGCGCCAGGATCCGCCGATGGGTCAGCCGCTCGGGGGGAAGCGCCGGCACGGCTGGAGTCTAGAGTCGCCCGAAACGCATCGAGGCCCCGACCGGCCGGCGTGCTCACGCCGGCCCGGCGGGGCCTCGGGCGCTCGGCGGCGGGCTCAGCGGTGCTCGGCCTTGGTCAGCTCCATCCGGAGCTGCATCGCGACGGGCCCGAACTCCTCGTCCTCGAAGCTGCCCTCGAGGAAGCAGCCGACGAAGCCGACGGCGCTCCGGTAGTACTCCACGCCGCCTCCGACCGTGACCTGGACGCCCCAGAAGTCGACCACGTCGTCCACGAGGCCCGCCTGGAACCCCGTGATGGCCGGGCTGGGCAGGTAGCCCGTGAAGCCCCCGTCGATCAGCTCCTCGCCGTAGGGATCGAAGATGACGCGCGCGTCGACGTCACCCTCGGGGATGCCCAGGATGACGCCCTCCACGGCGCCGATCGCGTGGTAGTTGGCGAAGGAGGGAGGGACGTCGCCGAGGAACTTGACCTCGTGGAGCTGCACCACGCCGTAGGCCCAGTAGTACGCCTCGACGGTGGCGCCGAGCTCGACCTCGAACAGTCCGTGGAACTCCCGGCCGAGCTGATCGTTCAGGGACCACTCGTACTGCCAGTAGACGCCCTCGGCCATCGGGATCGCGTGGAACGGATGACCGGGGGCAGGCTCCTCCTCGACCACCGGCGGCGGGATCATCTCGCCGGGCTCGATCTCGGGAGGCGGAGGCTCGATGACGACCGGCGGAATCGACGGGGCGAAGCGGTCGGACACGTCACCGCCGCTCGGGAACGGAAGGTGGGTGTCCGGCTCGCCGTCCATCATGCCGAGCTCCGGGTTGGTGGTCAGCTCCGTGTCCGGGGGCAGGGTCGCCGGCCCATCGACGGGGGAGGTGCAGCCGGCCAGCAGCGCGACGGTGCTGGCGACGATGAAGGGCCACGCAATTCGCGTGAGGGGAAACTGGTTCATGATCATCATCTCCGTTGAGGATCGGAGGAGATCCTCGATTGACGGCGCGCCGTGCCAGGACGCGCGGTACGGCGCCATGGTTCGGCGACCGCACCCAGCTCGAACGGAGACGGGAGGACCCATCTTTACAGCAGGGCCGGCAACTTCTCGTATCGGTACAACCCTTCGTGAGCGCGTCTCGGATTGAGATGCGTGGCGCGCTTCAACGCACGCCGGCTGGAGCTTCCTCACCGCCACCGACCGGTCCCCCCGCCCGAATCCGTCCGCGCGCGGGGCCGCCGACCCCGAGGTCGAACGGGTCAGCCAGGTCGGCGAGGTCAGCTAGAAGGGGTAGACGCGGGCGGCGATGTCCTCGCCCTGGGCCCACGTCACGACCCAGCCGGGCACATCCGTCGTGCCGGCCGGCGCGGCGTCCGGCGTGCTCCCGCGCGGGGCGACCTCGAAGTCGTCGGTCGTCGGGAACGCTTCTCGATTGAGGACCGGCACGCCCTCGGCGGAGAGCACCCGCCCGCGGATGCTGCCCGCGCTCCCGAAGACCACCCCGAAGACCCCGTCGCCCGCCGCGACGCTGGGCTCGGCCTGGTCGCCCGCGGTCACCCCGTTGACCGTCAGCACCGCCCCGAGGGAGCCGTCGGCCTCCAGCACCCGAGCCCGGACCGCGGTCCCGTCCCCGTCGCCGTCCGGCCCATCGTCGCGCCACGCGACGAGCGCTCGGCCGTCCTCCTGCGCGGCGATCGCGGGCTGGTCCTGCTCGCCGAGACCATCCCCGGCCGGCCCGAGGGGGCTCGCGTCGAGGATCCGACCCTGCTCGTCGAAGCGCTGGACCCAGATGTCCCCGGCCGCCACGTAGGCGACCCAGAAGACGCCGCCGCCGGCCGCCACCGCCGGCCCGCTCGAGCCGCTGCGCCCGAAGCCGAGGGCGGTACCGGACGGCGAGGTGCTCCCCGGCTCGTACATGCGGCCGCCGAGGCCGCCCCCGGTGCCCTCGTCCTCGTACACCACGAGCACCCGACCGTTGGGGGCGACGGCGACGCGCGGGCGCGCTCGCGCGCCGGCTCGAGCGTCGACGACCGGGGGGTCCAGCTCCTCCGCGGTCCGCTCGGCGGTCAGGAACCCCACGCGCACGTTCTCCTGGCCGACCCCCATCGAGAAGTCGGTCAGCGCGACCGCCGACCGCCCGGTCGACGGATCGACCGCGACGTCCGAGAGCAGCACGATCCCCGCCCCGAGGCCGAAGAGCTGGCGGGCGGTGACGTCGAGGGACAGGAGGCTCGGCCGGTCGATCTGGGCCCCGTCGGGCTCGAGGAGCCGGAGGCGCACGTCGAGGCGCTCCGAGTCGAAGGACACGACGAAGCGCTCGCCGACCGCGCCGCCGACCCGGGGGTTCTCCTGAAGGCCTTCGAGGGTCGTGTTGACGGCGATCGGCTCGGAGCGGCAGGTGGCGGTGCAGCCGTCGCCATCCTCGGTCCCGCCGTCGTCGCACTGCTCGTCGGGGCTGACGATCCCATCGCCGCACACCCCCTCGCCGACGACGGGGACGAGCCCGATCATGACCGAGGTGGTCTGCCCGCCGGACACCATGACCTCGTCGCATCCGGTCGCGATGATCACGTCGCGGCGGTCGGTCACGGGGTCGGTCCCGCGTCCGCGCACCAGCACCGCGTAGCGGCCCGCCCGGACGTCCACGGACGCCTCGGCCATGCTCTCGCCGACGGGGATCTCGACGTCCACGGCCGCCTCGGGGACCTCGCCCAGGGGGACGTCGGGCACCTCGGGCGTCAGCGCCCCCGTCGCGTCGTGGCAGGCGTAGCGGTCGGCGGGCAGGAGCAGGAGCCGGAGCGGTCCGTCGACGTCGTCGATCAGCGCGAGGGGGTCCCGGACCTCCATCGCGATCGAGTCCACCTGCGGTCCGCCGATGCAGGCGACCGAGGCCAGGAGCGCGACCGGGGTCAGCCGGGAGGCGCGGCAAAGCAAGGAGGTCATCGGCCGGTCAAGGTAGCCGTCTCGCGCCTGGGCGCCCAGCCGGCGCGCTCCCGCCCGCGCCGCCCCGGGGCACGGGACGGAGCGGCGGCGGGACCGCGCGACGAGGGAGCGGTCAGCGAGCCAGCCGGCGCGCGCGGCGTCGGGCCCGGCGCGCCTCCCGATCGCGCCCCTCGGTCCGATAGAGGTCGGCCAGGCGGGCGAAACCGGCGGGGTCGGGGTCCTCCTCGAGGCGCGCGCCGAGGCGGGCTGCGCGGTCGTGACCGGCCGGCGCCCAGCGACGCGTGACGTACGCCCGGTCCTCGCGGACCTCCGGGTCCCCCGGGGCGTAGTCCCACGCGAGCGGGCCCCCGACCACCAGGGCGACGACCGCCCCGATGGCGAGGGCTCGCCCGCGACGACCCCTCCCCGCGGCCCACCCCAGGGCGAGCAGCAGCCCGGCGAACGCGACGTAGAGCGGCGCCATCGACGCGGTCCCGTACACCCCGAGGAGGTTCAGCGCGTTGTAGGGCGCGTAGTCGTGCGCCACGAGGAGCGCCACGATCTGGGGCACCGGCTGCGCGAGGCGCTCGGGGTAGTGGGGGAAGTAGACGCTCGGGAGGCCGCTCATCAGGAGCCCCACCGCCGTCAGGCCGATCGCGACCGCGCCGGTGGCGATGGGGGCCCGGCGCCCCACCGGCGTCAGCCCCCGCAGCGTCGCCCAGGCGAAGAAGGGGTACGCGAACAGCAGGTAGCGGGGCCCGATGACCCACCCCCCGGTCCAGTGGATCTGGAAGGCCACGGCCAGCGTGGTCAGCGCGATGATCCCGAGCACGAGCCCGGTCTCGACCGGGCGCCGGCGCGCGAGCCGGACGAAGCCCCACAGGGCCCCGAGGAGCAGCGGGGTCAGGGGGAACAGGCCCTTGCCGGGGTGGAGGAAGTAGACGAACAGCGCCTCGGGGTGCAGCTCGGTCGCCCCGAACAGGCCCTGCTGGTGGTTCGCGCGGAACGACGGGCTCTCCATGAACGGGTGCCCCGGCTGGTGCACCGCGCCGAAGCACGCCCACTGGACGTGCATCATCAGCAGCGTCGGACCGAGGGCGCCGAGCGCGAACGCCGCGAGGCTGCGGGCGGTGCTCCACGGCCGGCGGGGCTGGGTCAGGGCGAGGCACGCGTAGAGGCTCAGCCCGACCGACGCGATCAGCCCCGGGTACTCGAACAACGTGACCGACGCGGTGAGGAGCCCCGCGAGCGCGGCTCGCGCCGGATGGATCCGGCCCCCGCCCCGCCGCGCGTCCCACAGGAGGATGAACGCGCCGAACAGCGCGGCCGCGCTCTGCACGTGACTCACGAACAGCATGCCGTAGGCGAAGGCGCAGGATCCGAAGGCGACCGACGCGAACACCGCGTCCCGCAAGAGCGCGCTCGAGGTCCAGCGACCGAGGAGGCCGTAGAGCACGGCGAGGAACAGGAGCCAGGGCAGGATCGTCCCGCCCACGCGGGCCGCCCACAGCAGGGCAGCCCGGTCGGCGTCCGGTCCGAGCACCACGCGGGCCAGGGCGTAGGCGGGGACGCCGAGGAAGCTCGTCCCCGGGGCCTTCACGCTGTAGTAGTGGCGCGTGCCCTCCGGGGAGGGCGGCCGGGCGCAGTCCGTCGGCTCCCGTCCCGGCCGCCGCTCGACGCAGGCGGCGTCGTTGACCCCGCCCCAGCGCTGGCGCGGCGCGTCGATCGCGTAGGTGCCCTCGTCGACCATCGCCGCCGTCATGTAGAAGCGGACGTTCTCGTTCGGGTTGTTGACGGCCGGGAAGTAGGGGAAGGCGTAGAGGTACCCGGCCGCGCACAGGACGAGCACGACCCGGCGGCGGGCCTTCGACGGGGGGGCGGTGACCAGGACGACCTCGGGCTCGGGGGGTGGTCTAGCCGATGCACGGCGGGGGGCACCAGCGCGCCCCGGGGACGGCCGGCCCGGCCCTACACGTCAACGATCTTGAGCCCTTGCCCCCGTCGAGGGCAGCTTGACCGGCCGACGAGGGGTCGGTAGAACCGCCCACGTGGAGGCGGCCCCCGGCTTGGGCGCGCGGGCCGCGCAGCTCGCGGTGGGCGTCGGCATCCTGTACCTCGTCGGCGTGGGCCTGCTATCCGTCATCCCGGCGCTCTTCGCGCCCGGCGCCCCGCCCCCCGCGACCGCGTCGTCGTGCACGGAGGGCCTCCGGGCCCTGGAGGCGGAGCTGCTGGCCCGGGCCGCCGAGCGCATGGCGAAGGCGGGGCTGCAGGACGACGCCCACGCCCCCTGGCTCGCCAGCTGGGACCTCCGCCACCGATCCCTCGGGCCCCTCTGCGACCGCGGGCGGGCCTGGCACCTCCTCCATCGGCTCCGGCATCGCCTCGCCCTGACCCTCGACCGCGTTCGGGCCGAGGAGGGTGGGCTCGTGCGGAGCCTCGACCGCGCCCTCGACCGCCGCCGCGGCGACGGGTGAGCATCGGAGCGCGCTGATGAGCGACCTCGAGCAGAACACCACGACCTTCGACGACCTCGGGCTTGCGCCCGACGTGCGGAGGGCGATCGACGAGATGGGCTTCGCCTCGCCGACCCCGGTCCAGGCGGCGACCTACACCCCGGCCGTCGAGGGCAAGGACCTGGTCGTCCAGGCCCGGACCGGCACCGGAAAGACGGCCGCGTTCGGCATCCCGATCGTCGATCGGCTGGTCCGGACCGAGGGCGGGGTGCAAGCCCTGATCCTCGCGCCGACCCGGGAGCTCGCGCTGCAGTCGTCCCGGGAGCTGAGCCGCCTCGGCGTCCATCGGAAGGTCAGGACCGCCGCGGTGTACGGCGGCGCCCCGATGGACAAGCAGATCCGGGAGCTCTCGGGCGGCGCCCACGTCGTGAGCGGGACGCCCGGCCGCGTCCTCGACCACCTGAAGCGGCGCACCCTGAGAACCGATGACCTGCGCATCCTGGTCCTCGACGAGGCGGACGAGATGCTCTCGATGGGCTTCGCCAAGGAGCTCAACGCGATCGTCGAGCTCCTGCCGACGCGGCGCCAGACGATGCTGTTCAGCGCCACGATCGACGACGCCGTCGAGCGCATGAGCCGCCGCATCCTCAAGGAACCGGAGCGGATCAGCCTGTCGAGCGATGCGGTCGGGGCGCGGGGGATCACCCACTACTACTACCTGGTCAGCGGGCTGGCCCGCACCGGCGACCTGGTCCGGATCCTCGACAACGAGGACCCCGAGACGGCCCTGATCTTCTGCAACACCCGGGCGGTGACGGAGCAGGTCGCGCGCGAGCTCCAGCAGGCGGGCTTCGAGGCGGACTGGCTGAACGGCGACCTCGCTCAGAGCGAGCGGGAGAAGGTCCTCGCACGCACGCGCAAGGGCGAGCTGCGCTACCTCGTGGCGACGGACGTCGCCGCCCGGGGCATCGACATCAGCCACGTCACGCACGTGATCAACTTCGACTTCCCGGCCCACGTGGAGTCCTACGTCCACCGCACGGGCCGCACCGGCCGGGCCGGGCGGACCGGCACGGCGATCAGCCTGGTCGCCCCCCCGGAGCTGGGCGCGCTCTACTACCTGCGCCTCCAGTACAAGATCTTCCCGATCGAGCGGAGCCTGCCGACCGTGGGCGAGCTCCAGACGCGCCGCGAAGCGGACCGGATCGCGCTGCTCGCCGAGGCGCTGCCCGAGTCCCTGTCCGAGATGGACCGGGCCGTGGCCAGGCGGCTCTTGGCGCACCCGGACGCCGAGCGCCTCGTCGGGGGGCTGCTCGCCACGTTCTTCGGGACCTCGGCCGACGAGGAGCTCGACGAGGAGGCCGCCGCCGCCCGGCGGGAGCGACCGGCGCCGCCCGCCCCCGAGCCCGAGCCGAGCGGAGGCGCCGCCCGCGCCCCGCGCGACGTCGAGCCCGCCGACGGAGAGGACCTGGCGGAGGCGGAGGACGTCGACGACGAGGACGTCGCGTACCTCTACGTGAACATCGGGCGGCGGGACGGCGTGCGGCCGGGGGACATCATCGGGCTCCTGGCCGACGAGTGCGACCTCGACAAGGACGAGGTCGGCAAGATCCGGATCCGCGACCGCCACACGTTCGTGGGCGTCCCGCCGGACCGGGCGGACTCGATCGTCGAGCAGCTGAGCGGGCTCGAGAGCCACGGCAAGGAGCTGGTGGTCGAGCCGGCGCGCGGTCAGCCGTAGGATCGACCCATGCCTGCGTCCTCCTCGGGGACCCGCGCGCTCCCGCTCGGCGCCGCCCTGCTCCTCGCGACGTCCCTGCTCCTCGCGGGGGCCTGCGAGCCCGCGGCCCCGAGCACGGCCCGGCGAGGCGTGCAGCGCGGGGTCGGGACCGGCGCCCCGCCGCGCCCGGCGACCCGGCCGCCCCTCCCCGCCGCCGGGTCCCGGCCCGACGGCACGCGAGCCCCCGCCCGCCATCGGGTGTACCGGCCCCTGGTCGAGCGCCGGGAGGCGGAGGCGCAAGGTCCGCCCGGGACCCCGACGGCGGCAGCGGAGGCCGAGGCGGCGACCGCGCCCCGGGCCCCGACGCTCGGGGAGCTCGTCCGGGACGCCTTCGGCAGCCCCCTCGACTGCCTGAGCGAGGGCACCCGGCGGGAGCTGCCGGCCGACGGGACGCTGCAGGTCGACGTGACGGTCCACGTCAGCCTGAGCGGCCGCGTGACCCGAGCCGAGGTCCGCTCGACGCCCCTGCCGGAGGAGGACCGCCTCTGCCTCCAGCGACAGGCCGAGGGCCTGCAGGTGCCCGGCCCGGTCGAGGGCGCCCCGCGGGCCGTCACGACCACCCTCCTCTTCCGCATCCGCCGCGAGGAGCCGGCGCCGCCGCCCGAGGAGCCGCTGCCGCCCCGGCTCGGTCTCGCCCCCGACCTGACCCTCGAGCCCGCCGGCACCGCGACCGAGCGGCCCGCCGGATCCCTGCCGCCCTCGAGCACGCTCCCGGCCATGACCGAGGAGGGGCGGCCCCCGGGCTTCGTGCCGCCGTCCAGCACCCTTCCCGCCCTCGCCGAGTGATCGGTTGTCCGCTCCCCCGCTCCCCCGGTAGGTTCCGTTCCGACGATGGCTGCACCCCCGTCGACCCCCGCCCGAGGCGAGGCCTTCGCTCCGGGGCAGACCGTGGGGGGGCGCTTCCGGGTGGAGCGCGCGGTGACCGAGGACGCCCTCGGGAGCATCCTCGTGGCCCGGGACGGCAAGACCGGCCGCCCGATCGCGCTCCGGGTGCTCTCCCCCGGCCTCGTCGCCACCGAAGAGGCGGCCGACGTCCTCCGCGCATGCGTGAAGGCGGCGAGCGCCCTGAGGCACCGCAACGTGGTGGCGACCTACGGGCTCGGCACCGAGGCCGGCGCGCGGTTCCTCGCGACGGAGTGGGTCGGCGGGGAGCCGCTGTCCTCCGTGGTCGCCCGCTCCCAGCGCGAGGGCAGCCCGATGGGCCTTCGCGGCATGCTCCACGTCATCTCCCACGTCGCCCAGGCCCTCGAGGAGGCCCGGGCCCGGGGGACGGCCCACGGCGCGCTGCGCCCCTCCGCGGTGCTGATCGGCCAGGACGGGCGCGTCAAGATCGCCGGCTTCGGCGTCGACCGCGCGATCGTCAAGGTCGCGGGTCCAGCCGCCCTGGGCCCGGCCGAGGCCGCGTTCCTCGCGCCGGAGGTGCGCACGGGCAACGAGCCGGACGCCCGCTCCGATGTGTTCGGCCTCGGCGGCCTGCTCTACACGATGCTGACCGGGCGCTCCGCAGCCCAGGAGTTCATCCGCCCGTCGTCGGCCCACCCCGAGGCCGACACCCGGGTGGACGCGCTCCTCCTGCAGTGCCTCGCGTCGGACCCCGGGGGGAGGATGGCCACGGCGGAGGAGGTTCGCGCGGCCCTCGTGGCCCTCGCCGAGGCGTCACCACCGGCCGAGGGCCACGACGAGGTCGACTTCGGGGTCCAGATCGAGCCGGACCCCGGGATCGGCTCGATCCCCCCGCCTCCGCCGCGCTCCGCGCCTCCGCCGCGCTCCGCGCCCCCGCCGCCGCCCGGCTCGATCGCGCCGCCGGCGACGCCCCTGCCGTCGTCGTTGACGCCGCCTCCCCCGGGGACCGGTCCGCGCCTCACGGCCGACGGCGGCGACGCCCCCGCGCGCCCGTCGGTCGACCTCCCGACGCTGCTGGCGCAGGTGACCGAGGACGACACGCCCCGCTGGATGGTCGCCAAGGGCCAGCTCGACCACGGGCCCTTCGCCGGTCGGGAGCTGGTCCAGCTCATCCTCAAGGGCGAGGTGCTCGGCGAGCACGGGCTCCTCAACATGGAGACGGGCGAGCGCCGCCCGGTCGAGGAGTCCCCGGAGTTCGGCGACTTCGTGGCGGAGTACCGCGCGCGCAAGCGCGCCGAGGACCAGAAGGCCGCCGAGGCGCTCTCGCAGAAGCGGGAGCAGAAGAGCACGCGTCTCAAGGCGGTGGTGCTCTTCGGCATCCTCGGGGTGGTGGCGGTGGGGGGGGTCGCCTTCGCCCTCACGCTCACCTCGATGGGGCAGGGAGGCGATGAGATCGCGGTCGAGGACGGCCTCTACGAGGCGGGCCAGATCGAGATCGACGGCGAGGGGATGATCCTGCCGACGCCCCCGCCCCGCCCCGCGGGCAGCGCCCGGCCCGCCCGCCGGAGCCGGAGCCGGCGCCGGGCGGCGAGCGGCGGCCCCCAGACCTACGAGGAGGCGATGAACGAGGTGGTCGAGATGGGCGACGTGAGCTCCGGCCGGGGCGGAGGGAGCCGCCTGTCCGCCGGCCAGGTCGCGTCGGTCATGAACGGCCAGATCCGGCGCCTTGGCCCCTGCATCAGCCAGGCCCAGGGGCGCGGCGTGAGCTCCGGGTCGGTACGGATCGACCTCGCCCTCGCCGGGACCGGCCAGGTCCTCGGCGCGACCGTCCGCGGCGGCGACGAGGCGCTGCAGCGCTGCGTCGCGGCCCAGGTCCAGTCGATCCGCTTCCCCACCTTCGGCGCGCCGCGCATGGGCGCTCGCTTCACCTTCCCGTTGAACTAGGCGAGATCGTGGGCATGGCGCGCACCGGCCTCGCCCCGATTCGCCTCGCTCTCGCGGCCACGCTGCTCGCCGGCTGCCACACGACCCTCCAGAGCGACCTCGACGAGGCGCAGGCCGACGAGGTCGTCCTCGCGCTCGACCGGGCCGGGGTGCGGGCCGACAAGGTCCGGGAGAGGGAGCTGGGCGGCGACCATCGGTTTCGCGTCGACGTCCCGTCCGGCGAGGTCGCCTCTGCGCTCGCGGTGCTTCGGGACCTGGAGCTCCCGCGCCGCCCCCCCGCGGGCCTGCGGGAGGCCTTCCCGGGCGGCGGACTGCTGCCGAGCCCGTTCGACGAGCGGGCCCGCTACGAGGCAGCCCTCTCCGGCGAGCTGACGCGCTCCCTGCTCGCCTTCGAGGGGGTCCGCTTCGCCCGGGTCCACCTCGCCCTCCCCCCGCCGGGCGCCCGCCTGGACGAGGACGCGACGGCCCGGGCGAGCGTGCTCCTCAAGCACCGCGCCGACCAGGTGCCCGATCCGTCGGCGGTCCGGGCGCTGGTCGCAGGCGCCGTCCCGGACCTCGCCCCCGAGGAGGTCGCGGTGGTCGCCCTCCCGATGCCCGCGCGTCCCCCGCCCGAGACGCCCGCCCTGGTGGACGTCGGTCCGATCCGGGTGACGGCGGCGAGCGCCCCGTGGCTGCGGGGGCTGATCGCGGCGACCCTCGCCCTGCACCTCATCCTGGCGGCGGCGCTCGCGGGGAGTCGGGCCCGGCAGCGGCGCCGGGACCGACCGGCGCCCCCTCCGTGATAGCCTGCCCGGCACGATGGCAAAGGACGCCCTCGAGAACGCCGACCGGTACTTCCACCAGGCCTGCCGGCACCTGAACCTCGGCAAGGACGTGATCGTCCAGCTCCGGACTCCCCATCGGGAGGTCAAGGTCGAGCTGACGGTCCGGCTCGACGACGGGTCGATCGGCACCTTCGTCGGCTTCCGGGTCCAGCACGACAACGCCCGCGGACCGTTCAAGGGAGGCCTCCGCTACCACCCCGCGGTCGACGCCGACGAGGTCACCGCCCTCGCCCAGCTCATGAGCTGGAAGACGGCCGTCGTGAACGTCCCCTTCGGCGGCGCGAAGGGGGGGATCAGCGTCGACAGGCCGTCGCTCTCGGACGGCGAGGCCCAGCGCATCACGCGGGCCTTCGTCGACGGGATCCACGAGCTGATCGGCGAGCGCACCGATATCCCGGCGCCGGACATGTACACGGACGGCCAGGTGATGGCCTGGATCTTCGACCAGTACACCAAGTACATGGGCTACCGGCCAGGGGCGGTCACGGGCAAGCCGGTGGAGATCGGTGGGTCCCACGGGCGCGTCTCGGCGACCGGCCGCGGCTGCGTGTTCGCCACCGAGAACCTCCTCGAGGCGCTGCGGGAGCCCCTCGCCGGTAAGCGCGTGGCGATCCAGGGGTTCGGCAACGTCGGGACCTGGGCGGCCCGGGTCTTCCGCGACAAGGGCGCCATCGTGGTCGGGATCAGCGACATCTCCGGGGGCTACGTCAACCCGGAGGGCGTCGATATCGAGGCCGCGATCCGGCACAAGGAGGCCAGCCTGAGCCTGGCCGACTTCAACGGCGGGGACCACGTGGACGGCGACGCCTTCCTGGTCACCGACTGCGACATCCTGCTCCCCGCCGCGCTCGGCGGGGTGATCACGAAGGACAACGCGCGGGACATCCGCGCGTCGATCATCGTGGAGGGGGCGAACGGGCCGACCACGCCCGAGGCCGACGAGCTCCTCTACGGACGCGGCGTCCACATCATCCCCGACATCTATGCGAACGCGGGCGGCGTGACCGTCAGCTACTTCGAGTGGACCCAGAACATGCAGCACTTCTACTGGCCGGAGGACCGAGTCGACGAGGAGCTGCGTCGGATCATGTGGAACGGCTTCGATGGCATCTGGGACATCGCCAAGGCCAACAGCATCTCCCTGCGCATGGCCGCCTACGTCCTCGGCGTCGGCCGGGTCAAGCTCGCGACCGAGCTGCGCGGCGTGTAGCCCGGCTGTCCGGAGCGTTCGCTCTCGATGATCCGGCTCTCGGACGTCCACGTCCGCTTGGGGCCCGCGCACGTGCTCCGGGCGGTCAGCCTCGTGGCCGAGGAGGGTGAGATCGTCGCCGTGGTCGGCCCCGGGGGCGCGGGCAAGAGCGTGCTCCTGAAGGTCGTCGCGGGCCTCGTGCGTCCCACGCGGGGCGAGGTGTCCGTCGGCGGCCGGGAGATCGGAGGGATGGACGAGCTGGCGTTGGCCGAGGTCCGTCGGGACATCGGCATGCTGTTCCAGAACAACGCGCTGTTCGACTACCTCAGCGTGGGGGAGAACGTCGCGTTCCCGCTGCGGCGGATGTTCACCCTCGACGAGGAGGAGCTCCGGTCCCGCGTCGCGGAGCGCCTGGGCAAGATGTCGCTGGGAGGCTTCGAGGAGCGCGCCGTGACCGGGCTCTCGGGGGGCCAGAAGAAGCGGGTGGGCGTGGCCCGGGCCACGGGCTCGAGGCCGCCGATCCTGCTCTACGACGAGCCGACGGCCGGCCTCGATCCCGTCACGAGCCAGAAGATCTACGATCTGATCCGCGACGAGCACCGCGCACGGCGGACGACGAACCTGATCATCTCGAGCGACCTGCGAGGCGTGCTCAGCATCGCGACGTCGGTCGTGATGCTCCACGAGGGCCGGGTGCTCTTCCGGGGCTCCGTGGACGAGGCGCAGGCGTGCGAGACCCCGGCCGTCCGCCAGTTCATCCACGGGCTGACGGAGGGCCCGCTGTGAGGGACGACGTCGGGGCCGGCGCCTTGACGGACGCGCCCCCTTGGCGCCAGACGGGGGAGCATGGCGGCGGGTGACGCGCTCCTCGCTCTCCCGAGGCTGGTCGGCTCGGCCGCCCTCGGCATGGGCACGGACGTCGGCGGGATGACGCTGCTCAGCGGCCGCATCCTCGCGCGCCTCCTCCCCCCGCGCCTCGATCGCTACGAGCTGGTCCGGAACCTCCACCGGATGGGCAACCAGTCGGTGCCGATCGTGGTCATCACCGCCGTGTTCGTCGGCGGGATCATGGTGATCCAGGCGGCGCCGTCGGTGGAGCGGTTCAACGGGGTGGACATCATCGGCGGGATGGCCGGCACCACCACGGTGCGGGAGCTCGGCCCGCTCCTGATCGCGCTGATGTTCAGCGGCCGGGTCGGCGCCAAGAACACGGCCGAGCTCGGCACGATGACCGTCACCGACCAGATCGACGCTCTCCGCGCGCTGGCGATCGACCCGCTCGCGTACCTCGTGGTCCCCCGCGTCGTGGCGATGGTCATCATGCTGTTCGTCCTGACCATCCTCGGCGACCTGGTCGCGCTGTGCGGCGCGGTGGTCGTCAGCGAGGCGCTGATCGACGTCGGGCCACGGACGTTCTGGAACTCCCTGATCGTGTTCGTCGAGCCCTGGGACGTCTGGACGGGCCTCCTGAAGAGCATCGTCTTCGGCGTGATGATCGCGGTGACCAGCTGCCACTTCGGGCTGTCGGTCAAGGGCGGGGCGCCGGGCGTGGGCCGCGCCGTCAACGCGGCGGTCGTGGCGGCGGCGAGCGGGGTGTTCGTCCTCGACTACTTCTCCACCTACCTCCTCAAGTGAGCCTCCTGCCGTGAACGCGAGCCGACCGTGAGCGCCATCCCCAGCCCGGGCCCCTCCGACGCCGCCGCGCCGCGGCCCGCCGCGCTCGCCCGCATCCCGGCGGCGGCCGGGCGCGCCGCCCTCGGGGTCGTCGCCGACGTCCGGGCGATCCTCGGGACCCTAGGCCTCACGCTGCGCTTCCTCGCCCGGCGGCTCCCCGACCGGCGGGCGGTCGTCGCCGAGATGTTCTCGATCGGCAACCGCTCGCTGTTCTTCGTCAGCGTCTGCATGGCGTTCATCGGGGTGATCATCACCTTCCAGATGGTGCTGCAGGCGCTTCGGCTGGTGCCCGACCTGACGTTCATCGGGCCGACCTACGCGGAGCTCCTCGTCCGGGACCTCGGGGCGTCGATCGCCGCGATGATGCTCGCCACCCGGGTCGGGGCGGGCATCGCCTCCGAGATCGGCTCGATGGCGGTGACCGAGCAGCTCGATGCCCTGCGGATGAGCGCGGCCCACCCGGTCGAGTACCTCGTCGTGCCCCGGTTCGTCGCCTCGATCGTGATGACCGTCGTCCTCGTGGTCTGGGCGACGGCGATCGCCTTCGGGGCCGGCATGCTGGCCGCGAACGTGGTCTTCGACATCAACCCCCACACCTTCGCGAACTTCACGCTGGTGGACGGCGGCGACGTGACGATCGGGGTCATCAAGGCGCTCGCCTACGGCGCGGCGATCCCGATCGTCAGCGCCCACCGCGGCCTCCACGCCCGCGGCGGCTCCGAAGGCGTGGGGACGGCGGCGACCAGCGCGGTGGTCAGCTCGTCCCTGGCGGTGATCCTCCTCCAGTTCGCGATCAGCGCCGTCGGCTACGTGGTGCTGCCCTAGACCGAGGCGACGCCGTGCCGATCCGCTTCTCGCGCATCCACAAGTCCTTCGGCGCCAAGCGGGTGCTCGTGGGCGTGGACCTCGAGATCGAGGACGGCGAGTGCTTCTTCATCGTCGGTGCCTCCGGGGTGGGCAAGAGCGTCCTCATCAAGCATCTCGTCGGGCTCCTGCGGCCGGACGAGGGGGAGATCTGGCTCGACGACCAGGAGGTGAGCCGCCTCCCGGAGCGGGACCTCGCCCCGGTGCGGAAGAAGTGCGCCCTGGTCTTCCAGAGCTCGACGCTCTTCGACTCGATGACATGCCTCGACAACGTGGCCCTGCCGCTCCGGAAGCATCGGCGCCTCGACCTCGCGGAGGCCCGCCGCGAAGCGAGGGGGTTTCTGTCGAAGGTGCACATGGAGACCTACGCGGACGCGCTCCCCGCGTCCCTGAGCGACGGCATGCGCAAGCGGGTCGCGATCGCGCGGGCCCTCACCCTCGAGCCGAGCTACGTCCTGTTCGACGAGCCCACCACGTCCCTCGACCCGGTGAGCGCCCGCCGCATGGACCGGATGATCCGGAGCCTGTCGGACGACCACGGCGTGACGAGCGTCGTGGTCAGCCACGACCTGACGAGCATGTTCGCCATCGCCGACCGCATCGCGATGCTGTACAAGGGCCGGGTGCATCACCTGGGCCCTCGGGGGGAGTTCCGGGACAGCCCCGACCCGGTGGTTCAACAGTTCATCCAGGGCCGCGCGGAAGGCCCGATGGAGGTTTGAGTGGGCCTCTCCCTCGAGGCGCGGGTGGGGCTCCTCGTCCTCGCCGCCGCGGTCCTGTTGGGCGGCTTCCTGTTCGCCCTCGGAGGCTTCTCCTTCGAGCGGAGCTACCCCGTCTACGTCGACTTCGAGAACCCTGGCGCGGTCAAGGTGGGGGCGCCCGTCCGGATCGGCGGCGTCCAGGTCGGCACCGTCGAGGACATCGAGTACTGGGGGCGGCGCCTCGATCCCGCGACCGGCCGCCGGCCGCTCGTGCGCATCGAGCTCTCGGTCCACGAGAACATCGAGGAGACGGTCCACCGCGACGCCCTGTTCTACGTCACGAGCCAGGGCGTGCTCGGCGAGGCGTTCATCGCGATCGATCCAGGCAACCCGGATTCCGCGCCCCTCGAGGAAGGGGCGGTCGTCGCGGGGGAGGACCCGCCGCGCCTTGACCTCGCCTTCGCGCTCGCCTACGAGCTGCTCGACGTGCTGGTGCGCGGGCTGCGCGAGCACGGCGACGTCCTCGGCCAGCTCCTGGAGGACGTCGTCGCCCTGGTCCATCAGCTCCGCGCGATGGTCGAGGCGCCGGACGGCGACCTCGCCGCCACGCTGGCCAACGTCCGCGTCCTCACCGAGGAGAGCATCCTCGCGCTGCGGGGCGCCCGCGAGGCTTACATCGACGGGGAGCGGCCGCGCCGGATCATGGCGAACGTCGACCGGACGATGGCCGCGGTCGGCCGGGAGACGCCCCAGCTCCTCGTGGACCTCGCCGGCGTGGCGCAGAGCACGGAGGCGCTCCTCGAGACGTTCGGCCCCGAGGAGCGCGAGCAGATCCGGACGGCGATCGCGAGCGCGAGCCGCACCGCGGCAGAGGCGGAGACCGCGACCCACGAGGCGGCGGCGATCATCCACCGGCTGAGCGAGGGCGAGGGCACGGTCGGCGCCCTGCTGATGGACGAGGAGCTCTACGACGACATCCAGGAACTCGTCCGGGATCTGAAGCACAACCCGTGGCGCCTGTTCTGGCGCCAGTGACGCGGCGCCCCGCCTCAGGGCCCGGCGTCGACGGCGGCCGGGCCCTGATCCAGCGCCGGCGGCCCCTCGTCCACCGGCGGGGCACCCTCGTCGCGCCGGGGACCCTCGTCCACCGGCGGGGGGCCCTCGTCCACCGGGACCGTCCCGGCGTCCAGCCCGAGGTCGGGCCCGGCGTCGACGGCAACCCCGAGGTCCCGATCCTCGCCCATGTCGAGCCGCTGCCCGCCATCGGCCGGAACGCGGGGCACGCCTCCCTCGAGGCCCGAGAGATCCGTCGTGCACATCCCCGCCACGCACGCGAGGCCCGCCGCGCACTGCGCCGCCCGGAAGCACGTCTCGCCCTGGCCGAGGGGCGCGTCGACGCCGCAGCCCGTCACCCAGGCGGCGACGAGCAACGCAGCGGCGAGGGGGAGGCGGCGGGGCACCCCACCACGGTACGGCGGGCCCGGGCGCCTTTCATCGGGGTCGCGCCTGACAGCACCCGCTCGGGCCGAGGTTAGACTGCGGGAACCCAAGGGTTCCCGGTCCTTGGGGGTCCGAGAGGCGGCGGCGAGACCCATGGTGGGTGCGCCGTCAACCCCCTGACGGTCCGTTGACAGTCCCACCCTCGATGCTACCCTCACGCACCCGCCTGTGCCCGGTCATCCGGGCCAGCGGCGATGGCGGCTCGTCGGCCCGGTAACTGGCCACGGCCTGACCCACCCCTCGGTTTCCCCGAGCGGCTGCCCCCGGAGCGAACGCGCGATGTCAAACCAGAAGGAATCCTCGGTCCTGTTCAACCTCAAGGAGCTGATGAACCTCGAGGAGGACCGCATCCGGGCCGAGGAGGAGGAGCAGCGCCGCAAGGAAGAGGAAGAGCGCGCTCGCCTGGAGGCCGAGGAGGCTCGCCGCCGCGAGGAGGAAGAGCGCCGGATCCGCGAGGAGGAGGAGCGCCGCCGCGCCGAGGAGCGCGCCCGCCTCGAGGCCGAGGAGAAGGCCCGACGGGAGGCCGAGGAGCGCGAGCTGCAGCTCCGCCTCGCCGCCGAGCAGAAGCAGCGGCTCGCCGAGCAGGAGCGCTTGCTCGCCCACGAGCAGGAGCTGAAGCGCATCGAAGCGCAGCGTCGCAAGGGCGTCCATCCGGCCGTGTTCGCGGTGGTGATCCTCCTGGTGCTCGCGGCCGTCGGCGGGGCCGGCTACATCGGCTACGGCATGCTCCAGGACTACCAGGAGCGCGTCGCGGCCGAGCGTGAGCAGCGCGAGGCGGAGGCCAGGGCCCGTGAGGAGGCCCAGGCGGCCCTCGAGCAGCAGCAGGAAGAGCAGCGTCGCCTCGCGGCGGAGGCCGAGGCGGCCCGGGAGCGGGCCGAGCGCCTCGCCGCCGCCCAGCAGGAGGCCCAGGAGCAGGAGGCGGAGGCCCGCCGCGCCGCGCGCCGAAGCCGCGCCACCCGGAGCCGCAGCCGCAGCCGGTCCTCGAGCCGGAGCACCTCCAGCAACTCGAACGATCCGCTCGGGGGGCTCACCGGGCTCGACGGGCTCTGAGCCTCCGGGAGGGCACGGCGATCCGGGCACGCGACCGGGTCGCCTTCGCCCTCGACGTGCCCGACCTCCGAGCCGCCCGTGGCTGGCTGGACCGCCTCGCGGACGAGGTGGGCATCGGGAAGGTCGGGCTCGAGCTCTTCACGGCGGAGGGGCCGAGCGCCGTCCGAGCCGTGCGGGACGCGGGCCTCGCGTGCTTCCTCGACCTCAAGCTGCATGACATCCCGGCCACCATGGCCGGGGCCGCCGCGCGAGCAGCCGAGCTCGGGGTCTCCTACCTGACCGTGCACGCGGCCGCCGGCGAGCAGGCGCTCCGCGAGGCGCGGGCCGCGGTCGAGGGCACCGGTACCCGGCTCCTCGCCGTGACGGTCCTGACCTCGATGGACGCCGACGCGCTCCGGGCGACCGGCGTGGGGGAGGCCCCGGGCGCGACGGTGCTGCGGCGAGCGCGCCTCGCCCACGGCGCGGGCGTGCACGGTCTCGTGTGCGCCCCGTCGGACGCGGCCGCGATCAAGGCGGAGCTTCCGGGCGCGCTCCTGATGGTCCCGGGGATCCGTCCCGCGGGCGCGAGCACGGACGACCAGGCCCGGGCCGGGACCCCAGCGGCCGCGGTCCAGGCGGGGGCCGACCGGCTGGTCGTCGGCCGACCGATCCGGAACGCCCCGGACCCGGTGGCCGCTGCCCGCGCGATCGCCCGCGCGATCGCCGAGGTGACCGGCGAGGAGCCGTGAGCTCCACCGAGGAGCGCCTGGTGCTCGGGCCCCGGGCGGTCCGCGAGACGCTCCAGTCGCGGCGAACCGAGGTGCACCTGGTCTATGTCCAGCGCGACGGACGGGTGGACCTGAGCGCGCTCGCCGACGACGCGCGGCGCCGGGGCTACCGGGTCGAGCCCAGGGACCGGGCCGAGCTCGACGCCCTGGCCGGGGCCGAGCGCCATCAGGGGGCGATCGCGGTCGTCGGCGCCTACCCCTATGTGCCCCTCGAGGCGATCCTGACCGAGGCGCCGGCCCCGCCTCTCCTGCTGGCGCTCGACCAGATCACCGACCCCCACAACTTCGGGGCCCTGATCCGCAGCGCGGTGGTCTTCGGCGTGGATGGCATCGTCACGCTGACGAACCGCGCGGCGCCCGTCACCGCCGCCGTCGTGCGCACGTCGGCCGGGGCCACCGAGCACGCGCGGATCGCGCGGGTCGTGAACCTCGCGCGGGCGCTCGCGTTCCTCGCCGACGAGGGCCTGCAGGTCGTCGGCCTCGACGGCGCCGGGCCGGTCCGGATCGATTCGCTCCCGGACGCCCCCACGGGGCGGGTCCTCGTGGTCGGCGCGGAGGGCAAGGGCCTGCGCCGCCTCGTCCGAGAGCGGTGCGCGCTGCTCGCGCGCATCCCACAGAGTGGCCCGGTGGCGAGCCTCAACGCATCGGTCGCGGGGGCGATCGCGATGTACGCCGCGTCCACGCGCCGCTGAGCAGCCGGCCGGGCCTCTCGCGCCGGGAGCAGGGCCCGCGGGAGATGCCGACGCGGCCAGCGTGCCCTCAGGTGGGCATCGACGGCTGCTCGCCCTCCGGAGCCGGCGTGGCCCCGGACCGGGCGTCAGACGCGGCGAGGGCGTCGGCGAGGAGGCCCTCGAGCTCCGAGCCCTCCAGCGTCTCCCGCTCCACGAGGCGATCCACGATCGTCTCGAGGGCCTCCCGATTGGACGCGAGCAGGTCCTTGGCCTCCCGCAGCGCGGTCTCGACGATCGACTTGATCTCCCGATCGATCGCGTCCGCCACGTCGTCGCCGAAGTTCCCGGTGGTCCCGCCCATCCGGTCGCCGAGGAACACCGGCCGGCGCTCGCGGGACAGGTGCACCGGGCCGAGGACCTCGCTCATCCCGTACTCGGTGACCATCGCGCGCGCGATCTCCGTCGCCTTCTGGAGGTCGTTGGACGCCCCCGTGCTCGGATCGCCGAAGACCACCTCCTCGGCCGCCCGGCCGCCGAGGAGGCCCCGGAGGCGGGTGCGGATCGCGGGCTCCGTCATCAGGTACTTCTCCTGATCCGGGAGCTGCATGGTGTAGCCGAGGGCGGCCATCCCGCGCGGCACGATCGAGATCTTGTGGACCCGCTCGTCGGAGCGCGACAGGTGGCTCGCGAGCGCGTGGCCGACCTCGTGGTAGGCGATGCGCTTGCGCTCGTCGTCGCTCATCAGGCGGTTCTTCTTCTCGAGGCCGGCGATGACCCGGTCGATCGCCGCCGAGAAGTCCCGCATGGCCACGGCCTCGGCGTCGCGTCGGGCCGCGAGGAGCGCCGCCTCGTTGACGAGGTTGGCCAGGTCGGCGCCGGCGAAGCCAGGGGTCCGCTTGGCCAGCTCGGTCAGGTCGACGTCCTCGCTGATCGAGACCGTGCGCGTGTGCACGCGGAGGATCGCCTCGCGCCCGGTCCGGTCGGGCCGGTCCACCAGCACCTGCCGGTCGAAGCGGCCGGGGCGCAGCAGCGCCGGGTCGAGCACCTCCGGGCGGTTCGTGGCGGCCATGATGATGACCGCCTCGTGGGGCTCGAAGCCGTCCATCTCGACGAGGAGCTGGTTGAGGGTCGACTCCCTCTCCTCGTTGGTCCCCGCGATGCCCGTATTGCCGCGGCTGCGCCCGAGGGCGTCGAGCTCATCGATGAACACGATGCACGGGGCGGTCTTCGCCGCCTGCTCGAACAGGTCCCGGACGCGCGCGGCGCCGACACCGACGAACATCTCGACGAACTCGGAGCCGCTGATCGAGATGAACGGCACGCCGGCCTCGCCGGCGACGGCGCGCGCCATCAGCGTCTTGCCCGTCCCGGGGGGCCCGACGAGCAGGACGCCCTTCGGGATGCGGGCCCCGATCCGCCGGAACTTCTCCGGGCGCTGGAGGAACTCGATGATCTCCTGGAGCTCCTGCTTGGCCTCGTCGGCGCCCGCGACGTCGTCGAAGCGGACGGAGACCGAGCTCTCGGGGATGACCTTGCCCCGGCTCTTACCGAAGCTGAGCACGCCCCCCGCCGACGAGGACATCCGCCGGAACAGCCCCCGCCAGAGCCAGAGCATCATCAGGACCAGGAGGCCGAGGTAGAGGAAGGTCGGCCAGCTCGTCTCCCAGGCGCTCGGCGCCCGCCCGACGAACTCGACGCCCTCCTCGTTGAGCCGCTGGACCAGCGCCTCGTCGATCAGCCCCCCCCTCGGGGTCGTGAAGGTCTGGGGCCGGGGTGGCGGCTCCTCCCCCTCCGGCATGCCCTCGGGCCGGTCGGGGGCAGGGATCCGGTCCTCCTTGTACTCCCCCCGGATCTCGGTCGGGGAGACCTCGACGCGGGAGACGCGCCCCTCGTCCAGGAACGTGAGGAACTCGTCGTAGCGGATCGCGTCGGTGGGCCCCGAGGCGAGGAAGATCTGGAGGAGCCCGACGCCGAGCCCGAGGAGGAGGAGGACCAGCAAGAGGCCGCTACGCGGCCCGCGGGTCGGCTCCTCCGAGCCGGGCGCCGAGCTCCGGTCCGGCCCCTTCGCGTCGCGGCCGTCCGGTGGTTGTTGGCTCGTTCTACTCATGATCTTGCGTGGGCAGCCGACTTAAGGCCGCCCGGCGGGGAGCACAAGGCGGCTCATTCGAGCCGCAAGTCAAGGGCTACGTCGAGGTGGCGCATGACCGGGCTCAGGGACGCGTGCACGACGACGTCGGCGAGGTGGTCGAGGGACGTCGGCTCCCGGTTGACGATCGCCACCCGCGTGCCGTGCGAGGCGGCGTGCGGGACCAGGCCCGCCACGGGGTGGACCTCGAGGCTCGAGCCCAGCACGACCAGCAGGTCCGCTCCCGCGACCGCCTGCGCCGCGGCCTGGATCGCCGGGGGCAGGTCCTCGCCGAACAGGACCACGTCCGGCTTGACGAGGCCACCGCAGGCGGCGCAGCGCGGCACTCGATCCGCCGCGACCTGGGCGAGGACCTCGCTCACGGGCGCGGCACGCCGGCAGGCGATGCAGCTGGCGGTCGCGGCGCTGCCGTGCACCTCCATCACCTCCCGCGAGCCGCCCTTGTGGTGGAGGCCGTCGATGTTCTGGGTGACGACCGCCCGGAGCAGCCCCCGCGCCTCGAGGGCGGCCAGGACCCGGTGGGTGATGTTCGGGCGGGCGGCGACCAGCCCACGGAAGCGCTCCTTCCAGAACGCGTAGAACCTCGCGGGGTGCTGCCGGAAGCCCTCGATCGAGGCGACGGCCATCGGATCGTGCTCCCCCCAGAGGCCGTCGTCGCTCCGGAAGTCCGGGAGGCCGGAGTCCGTCGACGCCCCGGCGCCGGTCAGGGCGACGATCCGACGCGCGCGCTGCAGCGCCTCCGTCAGCGCCGCGAGCGGGGCCCGCAGGGTCTCGTCGAGGTCACGCATGAGGCCTACTCCCTCCGGACGACGACGCCCGACGGGAGGCGGCCCTGACAGTCCTCGAGGGCGGCGATGACCTGGCCCTCGTCCCGGCCGTCGAAGGTCAGCTTCACCTTGACCTCGGGGTCCCGCCAGGTCGGGTAGCTCCCGATGGCGACCTCCGGGTGGGCGGCCATCACCTTCTCGAGCAGGTCGGCGATCTCCCCCTCGTCGCACCGCGTGTACAGCGCGCGGCTGACGAAGGGGGCGTCGGCGCCGAGCTGGTCGCGGAGCGTATGGAAGGTCACCCGGAACAGCGCTGGCACGCCCGGCAGGACGTAGACGTTGTCGACCCGGATCACGGGCCACGGGAAGTCGGGGCGCGACTGGAGCTCCGCCCCCTCCGGGAGGTCGGCCATCCGGAGGTGGCCGGCCGTCACCCGGTCCTTCCAGAAGTCGTGGATCATGGACTCGATCCGGCTTGACCGCACCAGACGGCGACCGAAGCTGCGGGCCACCCCGTCCAGGGTCACGTCGTCGTGCGTCGGGCCGACCCCGCCGCTCGTGAACACGAGGTCGTGGGTCTGTCGTAGGTGCGTCAGGTCGTCCGCGATGACGTCCAGCTCGTCCGGGCAGAGGACGACGCGCCGGAGCGCGATGCCCAGCAGGAACAGCTCCCGCCCGAGGTAGAACAGGTTCTCGTCGCGGATCTTCCCGGTCAGGATCTCGTTCCCGATGATCAGAGCGGCGGCGGTCCGGGCCATCGGGCCAAGCGTACGTCGATGGCTTCGCCCCGGCACCCAGGGCCCCCACCGAGCCGCGACCGCTGCTCACGGGGGCCGCGGGCGCAGGGTGACACGCACGGTCGTCACGCCCGGCGTGAGGTGGACCGCCACGTCGTGGGGGAAGAAGCCCGGGCGCCGGATCGTGAAGTAGCGCACCCCGGGCGTCCGGAAGGAGGCCGGCCGCTCGGCGAGGACGCGCGCGTTGCCGAGGAAGCGGTCCTCGAGGTAGACGCGCGCGTCCGCGGGCTCCACCACGAACCGAGCCTGCGATGGGCCGGTGCGGACCGTCGTCGCGCCGCACGCCGCCACGAGCGCGGCGAGGAGCGGACCGATCAGCCGCGCCACGGGACCCCCGGCAGGTCCCCCGATGCTCGGCGCAGCGCCTCGAGGGGCACGGCGACCACCACGACGGCCCCCCCGTCCACGAGGGGTCGCACGCCCACGACCTCGGCCGCGCGCGCCACGGCCGCGTGGACCCGGGCCGCGGTGCGGGGGCTCGCCAGCGCGGCTGCCAGCGCGTCGTCGACGAAGCGGTGGATCGCGGCGAGCGCCCGCCGGCGCCCGTCGTCCCGGGCCGCGTCGCGCCGGGCGGCGAACCGGCCGATGCGCGCGTCGGGGAGGCCGACCGCAGCCGCGGTGAGGGTCCGGCCCTCGATGCGCGGCGCCGCCCCGGTCCAGGGAAGGCGGAAGGGGGCGGGGAGCTCCTCCGCCACCGGGTCGGGCGTGGGCGCCGGCTGAGCGCTCGCCCCGAGCGCGCTTGGCAGGGTGGCGCCCAGCACCGCCGCCGCGAGGGCGCCTCGCCATGCGAGCGTACCCGTCACTCCCACTCGATCGTGGCCGGCGGCTTGCTGGAGAGGTCGTACACGACCCGGTTGACGCCCCGCACCTCGTTGATGATGCGGTTGGAGACGCGCGCGAGCAGACCGTCGGGCAACCGGGACCAGTCGGCGGTCATGCCGTCCCGGCTCGTGACCGCGCGGAGCGCCACCACGTTCTCGTACGTCCGCTGGTCGCCCATCACGCCGACCGAGCGGACGGGGAGCAGGACGCTGAAGGCCTGCCAGATGTGGTCGTACAGCTCGGCGGCCCGGATCTCGTCGATCCAGATCGCGTCGGCCTCCCGGAGCACCCGGAGCTTGTCCGGCGTCACCTCTCCGAGGCATCGGATCGCGAGGCCGGGACCGGGAAAGGGGTGCCTCCAGAGCACGTGGTGGGGCATCCCGAGGGCCGCCCCGACCTCCCGCACCTCGTCCTTGAACAGCTCCCGCAGCGGCTCGAGGAGCTTGAGCTTCATGTGCTCGGGGAGGCCACCGACGTTGTGGTGGGTCTTGATCAGCGCGCTCGGGCCCTTGAAGGAGACGCTCTCGATCACGTCGGGGTAGAGCGTGCCCTGCACGAGGTAGTCGACGTCCTCGAGCTTGGAGGCCTCCTCCTCGAAGACCTCGATGAAGACGCGCCCGATCGTCTTGCGCTTGTCCTCCGGGTCCTCGATGCCGCGCAGGGCCGTCAGGAACCGCTCCGCCGCGTCGACGTGGACCAGCTGGAGGTGGACGTGATCCCGGAACGTCCGGACGACCTCCTGAGCCTCGTTCTTCCGGAGCAGCCCGTTGTCGACGAAGATGCACGTGAGGCGGTCGCCGAGGGCCTGGCGGACCAGCACCGCCGCGACCGAGCTGTCCACGCCGCCCGACAGGCCGCAGACCGCCCGTCGGCGGGGGCCCACCGTCTCCTCCAGGCCCCGCACGGTGGTCTCGACGAAGCTGCCGGGTGTCCAGTCCGCCTTGAGGCCGGCCACGCTGAACAGAAACGCCTCGAGGATCTCGGGGCCCTGGGGCGTGTGGGCGACCTCCGGATGGAACTGGAGGCCGTAGATCCGGCGACCCGCGTGGCCGACCACGGCGTAGGGAGCGTTCTCGGTCACGGCGAGGGTCTCGAAGCCCTCGGGCAGACGCACCACCCGGTCGCCGTGGCTCATCCACACGTCGAGGTGGGTCCCTCCCTCGAAGGCCTCGAGCACCCCCTCCGGCCGCCGGACCTCGAGCTTGGCGGCGCCGAACTCGCGCTCCGCCGCCGCCTCGACCTGGCCCCCGAGGAGATGGGTGAACAGCTGCATCCCGTAGCAGATCCCGAGGACCGGCAGGCCGAGGTCGAAGACGTCGACCGCGAGGCCAGGCGCGCCCGCCTCGAAGACGCTCGCCGGCCCGCCGCTCAGGATGATCGCGTCGGGCGCCCGAGCGCGGACCTCGTCGAGGGAGACCGTGCACGGGAGGATCTCGCAGTAGACGTGCTGCTCCCGGACCCGACGGGCGATCAGCTGGGTCGTCTGGGAGCCGAAGTCGAGGACGAGGACGAAAGACCGCTCCATCGTCCGGGCGGTCTACCACACACGCCGGGCGCCGACGCGCCCTGCCGTCCTGGCGGCGGTCCGGTCCCGTTCGCGTCCCGATCCGTGGCATGGGTTCCGGGTGCCGACGTCTCGCCTTCGCTCGCTCTGGCGGGAGCCGCTCCTCCACTTCCTGCTGGCTGGGGCCGCCCTGTTCCTGCTCCACCGCATCCTGGGCGCCGATCGCCCGGACCCTTCGCCGGTGGTGATCGACGACGCCTTCCTCCGGGAGCTGGAAGCGACCCGGGCACGCCAGAGCGGCCGGCCGCCGGAGGCCGAGGAGCGGGCCGCCCTGCTGCGGGCCTTCATCCGGGAGGAGGTGCTGGTGCGGGAGGCCCGCGCCCTCGGCCTGGACCTCGGCGACCCGATCATCCGCCGCCGGCTCGTCCAGAAGATGGAGCTCGTGCTCGAGGCGCGGGTCGAGATCCCGGCCCCCACCCGCGCCGACCTCGAGGCCTACCGGGACGCTCACCCGGAGCGCTACCGGGAGGGGCCCCGGCTCTCGTTCGAGCACGCGGTGTTCGGCCGAGACGGCCGGGGCGCGCCGCGCCGGGACGCGCTCGACGCGCTCGACGCCCTGCGGGAGGGCGCCGACCCGGCGTCGATCGGGGATCCGTTCCCGGGCGGACGCGACGTGGTCTCCGAGACGCCGGCGGCCGTCGACGCTCGCTTCGGGGACGGCTTCGCGGCCCGCGTAGCCGGGCTGCCGGAGGGCCGCTGGGCCGGCCCCGTCCCGAGCGCCTTCGGGTTCCACCTCGTCCGGGTAGGGCAGCGGGACCCGGGGCGGCCTTCCGCGCTGGCGGAGATCGAGGCCGAGGTCCGGGCCGACTGGGCCCGCGACGCGACCGACGAGGCGCGGGAGGCCGCGGTCCGGGCGCTGATCGATCGAACGCCGGTGGTCCGACGATGAGCCGCGCGGCGAGGACAAGTGGGCCGGGGACAAGTGGGCCGGGGACAAGTGGGCCAATGACCGGTGGAGCGATGACCGGTGCCCCGATGACCGGTGCCCCGATGAGTGCTGCGCCCTGGCGCCCTTCGCCCCCGCTCGGGGCGGCTGCGGCCGCGGTGGTCGCGATCGTCGCGCTGCTCCCCTCCCCCGCCCGCGCCCACCCCCTGCGCTTCGGCGCGCTCCGGGTGGTCGAGGGCGCCTCGGGGGACGTCGTGGTCACGCTGCGCTACTCGGGCACGGAGCGAGCGCCCTTCGGCAGCGCGCGACCCCGCCTCCCGGAGCGGTGCGAGCCCGCCGGACCGGCCGCGCAGCATCGCCTGGGGGACCGCCGACAGGAGCGGCGGCGCTACGCGTGCGGGCCCGCCGGCCTCACGGGGGGGTGGGTCGGGCTGAGCGCGGGAGGCCCGGAGACGGCCGACGTGCTCGTCGAGGTGCGCCGCGCCGATGGCCGCGAGGTGCGGGGCGTGCTGAGCGGACCGGACGACGTCGTCATGATCCCCGAGGGTCCGGGCGAGCGCGGCGCCTGGGCGTTCGGGCTCCTGGGCGTCGAGCACATCCTCCTCGGCCCCGACCACCTCCTGTTCGTGGCGGCCCTCGTGCTGCTGGTGGCCGGCCGGCGCACCCTGCTCCTCACCGTGACCGCCTTCACCGTGGGTCACAGCGTGACCCTGGTCCTGGCGGCCCTCGGCGCGGTCCGCGTCCCCGCACCGCCGGTGGAGGCCGCGATCGCCCTGAGCCTCCTGCTCCTGGCGGTGGAGCTGACCCACCGGGAGCCGACGTGGACCCGGCGCGCCCCCTACCTGGTGGCGGGCGTCTTCGGGCTGGTGCACGGTCTCGGGTTCGCGAGCGCGCTCCTCGAGGGCGGCCTGCCGGAGGACCGGGTCGTCCTCCGTCTCCTCGCCTTCAACCTCGGCGTGGAAGCGGGGCAGGTGCTCTTCGTCGCCGTCCTGCTCGCGCTGCTCGCCCTGGGCCGCCAGGCGGGATGGGACCTCCGGACCCGCCCGCTCCCCGCCGCCTACGCGCTCGGCGTGCTGAGCGGGTACTGGACCATCGAGCGCCTGGCCGCCTTCGTCTGACGGCCTACACCCGGTAGTTCGGTGCCTCTTCGGTCACCACGACGTCGTGCACGTGGCTCTCCCGCAGGCCCTGTGGGCTCTGGCGGATGAAGCGGGCCTTCGTGCGGAGGTCGGCGATCGTCGGGCAGCCCGTGTAGCCCATGCCCGCGCGGAGGCCGCCCACCATCTGGTAGACGACCTTCGAGAGGGGCCCCCGGTACGGGACCCGGCCCTCGATGCCCTCCGGGACCAGCTTGCCGGCGTCCTCGATGTCGGCCTGGGCGTAGCGGTCCTTCGAGCCCCTCCGCATCGCGCCGAGGCTGCCCATGCCGCGGTAGCTCTTGTAGGTGCGGCCCTGGTAGAGCACGACCTGGCCGGGGCTCTCGTCGGTCCCCGCGAAGAGCGAGCCGACCATGACGGTCTCGGCGCCCGCCGCGATCGCCTTGACCAGGTCACCCGAGTACTTGACGCCGCCGTCGGCGATCACCGGGACGTCGTGGCGCGCCGCGGCCCGGGAGCAGTCCATCACCGCCGTGATCTGCGGAACGCCGATGCCCGCGACGACGCGGGTGGTGCAGATCGAGCCCGGCCCGATGCCGACCTTCACGCCGTCGACGCCCGCGTCGATCAGCGCCTCGGTCGCCTCCTCCGTCGCGACGTTGCCCGCCACGAGCTGGACCTTCGGGAAGTCGGCCCGGATCTCCCGGACCGCGTCGAGGACGCCCCTGGAGTGTCCGTGAGCGGTATCGACGACCAGGACGTCGACGCCGGCCTCCACGAGGGCCGAGGCGCGCTCCGAGCGGTCGGCCCCGACCCCGATGGCGGCCCCGACCCGCAGGCGCCCGAAGGCGTCCTTGCCCGCGTGGGGGAAGCGCTCCGCCTGCAGCAGGTCCTTGATCGTGATCAGGCCGGCGAGGGTGCCGTCCTCCGCCACGACGAGGAGCTTCTCGATCCGGTTCTCGTGCAGGAGCTCCTTCGCCCGCTCCTGGCTGACGCCGGGCGGCACGGTGATCAGCGCCCGCGTCATCAGCTGGTCGACCCGCTGGGCCAGGTTCTTCTCGAAGCGCACGTCGCGGCTGGTGAGGATCCCGACCGGCCGGTCCCCCTCGACCACCGGCAGGCCCGAGATGTCGTGGCGCCGCATGATCTCGAGGGCCTCGGACAGCGTCCGGTCGGGCGCCACGGTGACGGGGTCGAGGATCATCCCGCTCTCGGCCCGCTTGACCTTGGCGACCTCCCGGGCCTGCTCCTCGGGCGTGAGGTTCTTGTGGATGACCCCGAGGCCGCCCGAGCGCGCCATCGTCACCGCCGTCTTCCACTCGGTGACGGTGTCCATCGCGCTCGAGAGGATCGGGATGTTCAGGTGCAGCTCACGGGTCAGCCGCGTCCGCACGTCGGCGTCGGCGGGCAGGAAGTCCGCGTAGCCGGGGACGAGGAGGACGTCGTCGAAGGTCAGGGCGGTTCGCAGGCGCTCGTCGATCACCTCGGTACCTCACAGCGGACGGGGGTCGGCAACCATAGCGCCAGCGGCGCCGGAGCGCTGCCCGACGCCTGCTCGCCCGCGATCCTGCCGTGCCGGCAGCGCCCCGCGCTGGGCCCATCTCGAACCGGCTCGTCGGTCGCCGGCGGCGCGACGGCCACCCGCTGTCCCGACGACGGGCCTCAGTCCTCCGCCCGGACCTCCACCTCCTCGTCGGTCACCACCGAGCCCCGCAGCCGGACGGTCACCCGGAGGCGGCCGCTCTCCGCGTCCGCCGGCAGGCGGAGCCGAAGCATGGTGTCGCTCGCGGCCTCCAGCGCGAGCTCCCGCTCGCCCAGGTAGGCCCGGATCAAGCCGCTGCGGGAGCCGAAGTTGCGGCCCCGGACGGTGAGGGCGCCGCCCGGCGCCACCTCCTCGGGCTCGATCGACGCGATCTCCGGCACCGGGAGCACCTGGAAGGGACGCGCCGTGCGCGCCTCGCCGGAGCGGGGAATCCGCACGACGATCGGCCCGCTGCGGCCCACGGGGACCCGGACCCGGAGCTCGGTCTCCGTCGCCCCGAGCACCTCGGCGACCTGACCGCCGATGGTGACCCGGTTCGCGCTCGGCTCGGGGGAGAAGCCCTCCCCCGTGATCCGGACCTCGGTCCCGGCGCCCCCGGACGTCGGAGCGAAGCCGGTGATCCGGGCCGACGGCACGATCGGGAACGGGCCGACGGTCACCGCGGGGTAGCCCTCGACCTCGACGACCAGGTCGCCGCTCGACGCCCCGTCGGGGACCCGGGCGACGACCTCCCGGTCGCCGACGCGCTGCACGTCGAGGGGTCGGTCGCCGCCCCGGACCGTGACCGCGTCCCGGTCGCTCCCGAACCCCTGGCCCCGGACCGCCACCTGCACGCCGACCGCCGCGGCCGGGGGCGTCACCTCGGTCACCGCGGGCGCGTCGCCGACCCGGAACGGCCGCTCGGTATACACCTCGTCCTCGCCGACCGCGACGCGGAGGTGGTCGGTCTCCGCCCGGAGCGGCACGGTCACGACGAGCTCGGTCGGCGAGGCCCGCCGGACGGTCATGCGGCGGCTGCCGAGGTAGACCCGGTTGCGAGCTCGCCGGCGATCGAAGCCCGTGCCCTCGATCGTGACCCGCGTCCCGACGGGGCCGAAGGTGGGGTGGACGGCGGCGATCGCGAGGCCGCTCTCGATCGTGAAGGGCTCGCTCTCGGCGTGCTCCGCGGCCCCCGCCACCTCCACGCGGAACGCCCCGGTCCGGGCGCCTTCGGGGACCAGCACGGTCAGCGTGGCGGGGTTCGCGGCCCGGACGACCACCGGCCGCTCGCCCAGGTGGACGACGTGGTCGGCGGGGCGGGTCCCGAAGTTCGCCCCGTGGATGCGGACCTCATCGCCCGGGGACCCCTCGTCGGGCTCGAGGCCGGTGATCACCGGCGCCGGCGCGGCCTGGGTCACCCGGAAGGAGCGGGCCGTGACCGTCCCGCGCTCGGCGCGGATCCGGATCGGGCCCGTCCGGGCCTCGGCCGGGATCCGGAGCCGAGCGCGCGCCGGGGTCACCTCGACCGCCTCGAGCTCCACCTCCCCGAGCAGGAACACCTGCCCGTCGTCGAAGTGCCGCCCGACGAGCGTGACCACCGTCCCCGGCGGCCCGGAGGTCGGCTCGATCCGCAGAACGGACGGGAGCGGGCGGCGCACCTGGGCGCCGGCGACCGGGGCGGCGGCGAGGACCGTCGCGAGGAGCGTCGCGGCGCCCGGCAGGGCGAGGAGCGGAGGCGACGCGGGGCGGGTCCGGGCGTGCGGCATGACAGCACACGAGCCTGGCGCACCCTCGGCTCGCGGGTCAACGGGCCCGGCGCGCTCTGCTACGATCGCGAGCCGGGGGCGATCCGGCGTGGAGATCGACTACGAGGCGGCCTTCGCCAGGTACGAGGCCCGCTGCGCGGAGGCCCTCGGCGACGCAAAGGTGGGCGCGTACGCGAAGCTCGGCCGGACCCTGGTCCAGCGCCTGAGCGAGGACGAGTTCCCGGCCCGCCTCGACCGCTACGTCGAGCTTCATGAGGCCTGCCGGGAGATGATCGAGAGCGGCGCCACGATCAGCGACGCCCTCGTCCACGACTTCGAGGAGGCGGCGGCGTGGGTGGCCGTGGAGGCGCCCGACATCTATGCGATGTTCCGGGGCGAGATCGGGACCGTCGAGGAGGCGGCTCCGCCGAGCCGCCCCTCCGCACCGGGCCGCGGCGCCCGGAGAAAGCAGGGAGAGACATGAGCGCTCACTGGACTCAGCTCTTCATCGGTGGGGCTTGGGTCGAGCCGGCCGAAGGGCGGACCCTGCCGGTCGTCGATCCCGCCACCGAGGAGGCCTTCGCCACGGTCGCCGCCGGGAGCCGCGCCGACGTGGACCGGGCCGTGGGCGCCGCGGCGGAGGCCTTCGGCGCTTACAGCGAGAGCACCCGCGAGGATCGGCTCGCCCTGCTCGACCGTATCGTCGAGGTCTACGAGCGCCGCGCGCCCGACCTGGCCCAGGTGCTATCGCAGGAGATGGGCGCGCCCGCCGGCCTCGCGGCGAAGGCTCAGGTGCCCTCGGGCCTCGCCCACTTCGTCGAGGTGAGGAGGGTCCTCGAGAGCTACCCGTTCGAGGAGCTCCGGGGCCGCACCATGATCCGGCGCGAGCCGGCCGGGGTCTGCGCGCTGATCACGCCCTGGAACTGGCCGCTCAACCAGATCGCGGCCAAGGTCGCGCCCGCCCTCGCGGCGGGCTGCACCATGGTGCTCAAGCCGTCCGAGGTGGCCCCGCTCAACGCGGTGCTCTTCGCCGAGGTGCTCGAGGAGGCCGGGGTCCCGAGAGGGGTCTTCAACCTCGTGCAGGGGACGGGCCCGACGGTAGGGGCGGCCCTGGCGGCTCACCCGCGGGTCGAGATGGTCTCCTTCACCGGGTCGACCCGGGGCGGCATCGCCGTCGCCCACGCCGCCGCGGACAGCGTCAAGCGCGTCCACCAGGAGCTCGGGGGCAAGTCGGCGAACATCGTGCTCGACGACGCCGACCTCGGGCGCGCCGTCAAGCACGGGGTCCGCTCGGTGATGGTCAACAGCGGCCAGAGCTGCAACGCGGGGACCCGGCTGCTGGTGCCGGCGGATCGGCAGGAGGAGATCGTCGACCTGGCCCGGGCGGTCCTCGACAAGGTCACGGTGGGTCCGCCCGACGCCAAGGGCACGGTGATCGGCCCGGTGGTCAGCGAGGCGCAGTTCGACAAGGTGCAGGGCCTGATCCAGCAGGGGATCGACGAGGGGGCCCGGCTCGTCGCCGGCGGCCGGGGCCGTCCCGAGGGCCTCGAGCGCGGCTACTACGTCCGCCCGCCGCTGTTCGCCGATGTGACGAACCGGATGGCGATCGCTCGCGAGGAGATCTTCGGCCCGGTGCTCAGCATCATGCCGTACGAGGGCGAGGACGAGGCCATCGCGATCGCCAACGACAGCCCGTACGGCCTGAGCGGGTACGTCTCGAGCGGCGACCTCGAGCGCGCGCGGCGGGTCGCGGCGAAGCTCCGGACCGGCGGCGTGCACCTCAACGGCGCCCCCCTCGACAACGCCGCGCCCTTCGGCGGCTACAAGCAGTCCGGCAACGGCCGGGAGTGGGGCCGCTTCGGCTTCGAGGAGTACCTGGAGGTCAAGGCGGTGATGGGCTACGCCGGTCAGTAGCCCTTCGGCAGGTCCTCGACATCCACCTGATCGAGGGCGTACCGGATCAGGGCGCTCCGGCTCATCTTGGTGTGGCCCGCCGCCTTGGCCGCGCGCACCTTCTCGTCGAGTCGGTCGAGGTCCTCGCGGTAGAGGGAGATGCAGATCACCTTGTAGTGGTCCGGCTTCTGCGCGCGTCGGGCCCGACGCCGGCGAGGCGGAGGGTCGTCGTCGTCCGGGCGGTAGAAGCGCTCCCGCAGGACCTCGCTGACCTCGTCCTGGTCGAGGAGGCCTCTGACCCCGGCGCGCGCCTTGTCACCCATCGTGCTCTCCCTCGTCAACTCGCCTGGCGGACCTCGTCCACGAGGCCACTCTCCCCCCGAAGCCGGAGCACGGTGTCGACCAGGCCCCGGTAGTCCTGCGCACCATGGCTGTCCGGCGCGTACTCGAAGATGGTCTGCTTGACGCTCGGCGCCTCCCGCAGCTTCGTGTTGATGCGGATCGGGGGCAGACATCGCTCGCCGAAGTGGGCGGTCAATGCGTCCACCGCCTCCGTCCCGATGCGGTTGCGGACGTCGTAGAAGGTCGGGAGGACGCCGAGCAGCCGCACCTCGTGCTTGAGGAGCGTGCGCACGCTCTTGAGCGTCTTGAGCACCTGCTTGACGCCCACCAGGGAGAGGTAGTCGCAGCTGACAGGCACGATCACGCTGTCGGCGTACACGAGGGCGTTCTGGTTCATCAGCGACAGCGCGGGGGCGCAGTCGAGGACCACGACGTCGTAGCCCTCCACGCGCTCTCCGAGGCGCTCCCGGAGCACGCGGTGGCGGTTCGGCTGCTCGGCGAGGTGGAGCTCGGCCGCCGCCAGGAGCTCGTTGGACGTCAGCACGTCGAGGTTCCGGCGGACCGGCACCGCTGCTTGCTTCGCGTGGAGGCCGGCGACGAGCACGTGGTAGAGGGTCTTGTCGCCCTGGATCCCGAGGCTGGCGCCCACGTTGCCCTGCCCGTCGGCGTCGATCAGCAGGACGTGGAGCCCGCGCTCGGCGAGACCGGCGGCGAGGTTCACCGCGGTCGTGGTCTTCCCGGTCCCCCCCTTGTGATTGAACACGGCGATGCGTCGGGGCGCGAGGGAGGCGACCGAGGAGGGTCGGGACGACCGGCGGCACGCGAGGGAGCAGTAGACGCGCGGCGCGCCGTCCCCGGACTCCACCTGGAACGGGTACTCGAGGCGGAAGGGGGCGCCGCAGACCGAGCAGGTCAGCTCGCCGTCCGCCCCGAGGGAGGCCTGGTGGCAGGCCTGGCTGCACACGTAGACGAAGCGCCCGTCGTTCTCCCGCACCTGGTAGCGGAAGCGGACCACGAAGGGCTCTCGACACACGGCGCACGTCGATGTCGGCTCGGACACGGGTCCTCCTCGGGGTGCGCCCGGCGGGCCCTCGGCCCTCGGCGCGCTCGTCGACCCATGCCCCGACGCGACCGCGCGGGTCAACAAAACGGCCGCCGCCGGCGCCCGCGGGGAGGTAGTCTACGCTCCTCATGAGCGACCTGACGGATCGACGCATCGTGGTCACGGGCGGGAGCGGAGCCCTCGGGAAGGCGGCGGTGGAGCGTCTCCTCGAGGCCGGGGCGACCTGCCACGTGCCGGTCTACGCGCCCACGGAGCTCGATCGCTTCCCCTTCCGATCTCACCACCGGGTCGAGGTCCGGGCCGGGCTCGACTTCACCGTCGAGGATACGGTGAGGCGCTACTACGAGGAGCTCCCCAGCCTGTGGGCCTCGATCCACGTCGCGGGCGGGTTCGCCATGGGCCCGATCGTGGACACGTCGCTGAACGAGTTCCTCGAGATGATGAACACGAACGCGGTCACCTGTTTCCTTTCCTGCCGGGAGGCGGTCCGCGCGATCCGCCGCTCGGGGGCCGGGGAGGGCCGGATCGTCAACGTGGCGGCGCGACCCGTGCTCGTCCCCACGGCGGGCATGAGCGCCTACGTCGCGTCCAAGGCCGTCGTGGCGAGCCTCACCCAGTCCCTGGCGGAGGAGCTCGCCGAGGAGCGGATCTGGGTCAACGCGATCGCGCCCTCGGTCCTCGATACGCCGGCCAACCGCGAGGCGATGCCCGAGGCGGACTTCGGGAGCTGGCCCAAGCTGGAGGAGGTGGCGGAGACGCTCTGCCACCTCGTCTCGCCGGCCAACCGGACCGTGCGCGGCGCGATCCTCCCGGTCTACGGCCGGGCCTGACGCCGGCCGGGCCGCCCCGCCGGCGTCGAGCACCCGGGGCTCACGGCGTCACGATGCGGTGGATCACGACCGGGTCGCCGCTCCGGGCCACGACGGTCGGGTCCGTGGTGCCGGTGAAGCGCACGGTGACCGTCTCCCCTCGGTACGTGAGCGGGACGCCGAGGGCGACCGCGTCCCCGGGCGCCGCGATCTGGAGGACGCTGGCCGAGATGTCCACGCGGCCCGTGGCGGTGAAGACGCCCGCCTCCTGCAGGACCCCGTAGGTCCCGGTGTTCGCGGACGACGCGTCCTCCAGCAGGACCACGACGCCGCCGCTCTGGAGGAAGGTCTCGAGGGCCCGGGCCCAGCGCCGCCCGAGGTCCTCGAGGGACGCATCGGTCGCCTCCGCCTGCGCGTAGATCAGGAACGCGTCCACCGTGGACAGGAGGAAGGGCACGTCGTCGGCGCGGGTGTAGGTCACCTTGGTCCAGCTTCGGCCCCGCTCCGTCGCGACCTGGTCGATCGCCCGGTCCGTCCCGTCGACCGACGCGAGCGCGCTCTCCGCGTCGTGCACGAGCACCCGCACCGTGGCCCCGGATGCCAGGAACACGGCGTTGCCGACGACGCGGTTGATCCCGGTGCGCCCCACCTCGTAGTTGTGCCCGATCACCACCACGTGCCCGACGGTCGGGGTCACGCAGTCCCCGCCGAAGCACAGCCCCGAGACGCAGGCGTTGCGGCAGCGGCCGCAGTGGTCGGCGTCGTCGCTCAGGTGCACGCACGCGCGCCCGCAGAGCGTCAGCGGCGGGTCGCAGGCGGGCTCGCACATCCCCTCGATGCAGAACTCGTCCGCGTCGCACGCACGGTCACAGCCGCCGCAGTGGCGTGGATCCGTCATCGGATCGAAGCACGCGTCGTCGCAACGGAGCTCGCCGAGATCGCACCCCGGCGGCGGCCCGAGGTCCGCGGTCCCGCCGTCGGGAACGGACCCGTCGGCGAGGGCCCCGTCCGGCAGGGCGCCATCGGGCAAGGCGGCGTCGGGCCGCGACCCGTCGGGGGTCCCGCCATCGCCGACCTCGGCATCGACGAGCGACCCGTCCGGCCGCTCGACGCCGCCGTCCCCATCGACGCGGCACGTGCCGTCGACGCAGAGCTGCTCGCCCGCGCACGTTCCCCCGCACGCGCCGCAGTGCTCCGCCGACGAGCGGAGGTCGACGCACTGCCCCGCGCACGCCGTCAGGCCCGAACGGCAGCGGTCGCCCACGATCGGGCTGGCGCAGGCGAGCGGCGCGGCCCCGAGGACCGCGAGGGCCAGGAGCCCCGCCACGCGGCGTGCGCCGTCGAGCCCCCGGCGGGGGCCGAGGAAGGCCCGCCGGCTCACGGCCCTCCCTCCCGTCGGGCCGCGTCCCGCGCGGCGGGCTCGCCGTAGGGGGAGACGGGGATCAGCGTCCGCGGCTCGGGCGTGGCCTCCCCCGCGGGTGCCCCTTCCGGCGGCACCCCGCCGGGCGGTGCCCCCTCCTCGTCCCCGGCCTCCCCCTCGCGCGCCGGCGTCAGCACCTCGACGTCGCCGCCGCTCGGTCCCGGCGACACGACGCGGCGCACCTCCCGCCGCGACAGCACGACGAACTCCACGCGCCGGTTGGCCTGATGGATGTGCTCGGCCTGGCCCCACGCCCTCGGGCGGGTCTCGCCGTAGCCGACCGCATCGATCGCGTCCCCGGGGATCCCGAAGCGGACCAGCCAGCGCCGCACCTGCTGGGCGCGGAGCTCGCTCAGGCGCTGGTTGAAGCGAGGCGTCCCGCGCACGTCGGCGTGGCCCTCGATCCGGACCTGGGTCCACTCCGGGTGCTGGCGGTAGAGGTTGACGATCGCCTCGAGCACCGGCCGCGCCCGGCTCTTGACGCGCGCGCGCCCAAAGTCGAAGAGCACGCGCTCCTCGAGGACGATCCGGTCGTCGATCATCTCGATCAGGCCCTGGTCCGGGCAGCCGTCCTGGTCGTCGATGCCATTGACGACCTCCGCCTCGTCCGGGCACGCGTCGCGCTCGTCGGGGAACCCGTCGCCGTCGTTGTCCGGGTCCGGGCAGCCGTCGTCGTCCTCGAAGCCGTCCGGGTCCTCGGGCGCCAGCGGGCAGAGGTCGTCGACGTCGAGGATCCCGTCCGCGTCGTTGTCCGGGTCGGGGCACCCGTCCTCATCCCGGAAGCCGTCGGCGTCCTCCGCCTCGTCGGGGCAGCGGTCCTCGTCGTCGACCAGCCCATCGCCATCGCGGTCCGACGGCGGCACGGGCGGCAGCGGGGGCGGGTTCGACGCGTCGAGGAGCACGAGCTCCACGCCCGCCCACAGGAGCTGCGCCGGTCGGCCCTCGAGCTGGTTCGACGTCTCGAACAGAGCGGCGTAGCGGACCGCGGGACCGAGCGCCACGGCGCCGAAGCCGAACAGGAACCCCGCGCCCGCCTCGCCCGCGGGGCGGACCAGCCCTCCGGTCAGGCCGCCGCCGCCGCCCGCTTCGAGGAACAGGCCGGACCCCCGGCGGGGGCCGCTGCCCGCCGGCGCGAGCGGACGGACGCGCAGGACGAGGCTGAGCGTCTCGACGTCGCCGAGGCCCGGGTCATCGAGGGTAGGGTCCTCGGGGGCGGGACCGTCGCTCAGGATGCCGGCCTGGAGCCGAGCGCCGAGGAGGAACGCGTCCGAGAGGGAGCGGTAGAGGCCGATCGCACCGGCCCCGCCCGGGCCGAAGCGCCCCGCGGTCGGGGCGGCCGGCGACCACAGCACCCCGCCGTCCACCGAGAGCAGCCACCTCTCCTGGGCCCGGACGGCAGACGGCCATCCCGCGCTCAGGAGCGAGGCTCCGATGACGGCGAGGCCGAACTGCAAGCGTCGCACCACGTCCCCCGATACGACCGCTAGCACAGCCGCCTTGAGCGGAGAAGCGGGGGACCGCCAGAAGGGAGAGGTCGTCGCGAACGGACGCGCAGGGGGTCGACGCGAGCAGGGACAGGCCCGAGCAGCGACAGGCCCGAGCCGAGGCAGGCCCGGGCAGAGCTAGACGTCGAGCTCCTCGGCCTCGACCTGGGGCGCGTTGTCCATGATGAACGCGTAGCGGGACGCGGGGTCCTTCCCCATCAGGTCGTGCACGACCTGGTCGGTGGCGAGCTGGTCGTCGATCACGACCCGGAGCGCCTTGCGACGCGCCGGATCGAGGGTCGTCGCCTTGAGCTCCTCGGCGTCCATCTCGCCGAGGCCTTTGAAGCGGGTGACCTTCGGCTTCACGTTGCCGGGCAGGGACGCGAGGATGCGGGCGCGCTCCGCGTCGTCGCGCGCCCAGTGGGTCGCCTTCGCGGCGTCGATCCGATAGAGGGGCGGCTGCGCGAGGTAGACGTGGCCGGCCCGGATCAGCTCCGGGAGCATCCGGTAGAAGAAGGTCAGGAGCAGGGTCGCGATGTGGTGGCCGTCGCTGTCGGCGTCCATCAACAGGAAGACGCGCCCGTAGCGCAGCTTCGTGATGTCGAAGCCCTTGCCGATGCCGCAGCCGAGGGCGCTGACGACGTCGCCGAGCTCTTTGTTGGAGAGCACCTGCCCCGCGCTCGCGCGCTCGGCGTTGAGCACCTTGCCGCGGAGCGGCAGGATGGCCTGGGTCCGGCGGTCCCGGCCCTGCTTCGCGGTGCCCGCGGCGCTGTCGCCCTCGACAAGGTAGAGCTCGCTCTCGAGGGGGTTGGTGCTCGAGCAGTCCCAGAGCTTGCCGGGCAGGTTGAGGCGGTGGTTGACCGCGCTCTTGCGCTTGACCTGAGCGACCGCGGCCCGGCTCGCCTCGCGCGCGCGGGCCGCCGTGCCCGCCCGGGCCACGATCGCCTCCCCGACCGAGGAGTTGTGGAGCAGCCAATGCTCGAGGGCGGTCCGGACCGCCGACTCGACCTGCCCCGCGACCTCCGGGTTGTTGAGCCGCTCCTTGGTCTGCCCCTGGAACTGGGGCTCCCGCACGTAGACGCTGAGGAGCGCGATCACGCCCTCCCGGATGTCCTCGGCGGTGATCGTGACGCCCTTCGGCGCGATCGACTTCGCCGCCATGAAGGCCCGGACCGCCTTGGTCAGCGCGGCCTTCAACCCGTTCTCGTGCGTCCCGCCGGACGCGGTGGGGATGCCGTTGGCGAAGGTGCGGAGGCGCTCCTCCGGCGCCTCGGTCCAGGTGAGGGCCAGCTCCAGGCGGGGCTCGTCCGCGCGCTCCAGCGTGAAGGGCTCGGGCGGGATGACCCCGCGGCCGTCGTCGGCCACGAGCTTCCCGAGGTACTCGACGATCCCGCCCGGGTGGTGGAACTCGGTCTTGTCGCCGCTCTTCCGGTCCACCAGGGAGAGCTTCAGGCCCTTGAAGAGGTAGCTCTTCGCCTCGAGGCGGCTCCGGATCAGCGCCAGGTCGAAGCGCAGGGTCTTGCCGAAGATCTTGGGGTCGGGCCGGAAGTGGATCGCCGTGCCGCGCCGCCCGCGCACCGGGCCGACCTTCCGGACCTTCCCGGTCGGCTTGCCGCGCTCGTAGGCCTGCGTGTAGTGGACACCGTCCCGGTAGACGTGGGCGGCCATCGCTTCGCTCAATGCGTTGACCACGCTCGAGCCCACCCCGTGGAGACCACCCGAGACCTGGTAACTCTTGCCCCCGAACTTCGCGCCGGCGTGCAGCGTGGTCAGGATCAGCTCGAGGGCAGGCCGCTTGTGCCGGGGGTGCTTGTCGACCGGGATGCCGCGCCCGTTGTCGGTGACCGTCGCGCCGCGCCCGTCCGCGTCGATCTCGACCTCGATCTGCGTCGCGTGCCCGTTGATCGCCTCGTCGACCGCGTTGTCGACGACCTCCCAGAGGAGGTGGTGAAACCCGGTCTTCGCCGTGTCCCCGATGTACATGGCGGGGCGCGCCCGAACCGGCTCCAGCCCTTCGAGGACCTCGATCTCGCTCGCGGTGTAGGCCATCGGCGCGTCAGCTCCCGTTGAGCTCCGGAACGGTCGGCGTCCGCGGGTGGGCCCGGACGAGGCGGCCCCGCTTGAACAGCGGCGAGCCCTTGCCGGCCCGGCTCGCGGCGCTCCTTCGAACCGTGATCTCGAACAGCTTGCCCTTGTCGTTCTCGACGACGAGGGAGCTCTGCGTATCCCAGAGCACCCGCGCGGCGAGGACCTGGTCCCCCGCCCCGAGCTTGATGAAGCGGACGCCCTTGCCGGGGCCGCTCAGGACGGGCACCTCGTCGTCGGTCGTGACGAGCACGTAGCCCTTCACCGTCGCGCAGGCCACCTTGTGCCCGCCCTCGCTCGGCGCGACCTCGACCACCTCGTCCCCCCGGTTCAGCCGCATGAAGCGCCGCCCGGAGCGCGTGCTCGGCTCGCGATGGGCCCGGAGCGAGAAGCGGGTCGTCATCCCGCCCCGCGTGACCGCGATCGCGAAGGGCTCCTCCGGCTCCTCCGCGCCCTCGGTGGGCTCCGGGACGTCGAAGACCCGCTCGTCGAAGCCGAGCATCCGGACGATGCGCTCGCCGTCGGCCAGCTTGAAGAGGCTCTGGACCGGGTTGCCGTGCCCTGTGGTGGCGGGGACGTCCACCACCCGGCACACGTAGCAGCTCCCGAGGTTGCTGAAGAACGCGACCGCGCTCTTGGTGGAGCCAGCCGCCACGTCCTGGACCGCGTCCCCCTCGCGCACGCGGGTGGCGCCGATGTCGCTGACGCTCCCCTGGCGCTTGACCCAGCCCTGCTGGCTGAGGAGGACGACCGCGTCCTCGTCGACGATGTAGGCCTCGGCGTCGTACTCCGGCTCCCGCGTCGAGCCGCTCACCCTCGTGCGGCGCTTGTCCTCGAGGCTCGCCTGGAGGGCGGCCAGCTCCTCGTCGATCAGCCCCCACCGGAGCTCGTCGCTGGCGAGCAGCTTCGTCAGCCGGCGCGCCTCCCGCGACCTGTCCTCGAGCTCGGCGCGGATCTTCTCGATCTCCAGCCGGGCCAGCCGGTAGAGCCGGAGCTCGAGGATCTCGTGGGCCTGGATCGGCGAGAGCTCGAGCTTCTTCTGGAGCTTCTCGGACGCGTCCTTCCGCCCGTCCGAGCGCCGGATCAGTCGGATCGCGACGTCGAGGGCGTCGAAGACCTTGATGAAGCCCTCGAGGATGTGGATGCGCTCCTCGAGCTTCCTCAGGTCGTGCTCGAGGCGCCGGGTGACCACCTCCATCCGGAACTCGAGGAAGTGGTCGAGGGCCTCGGCCAGGCTGAGGCGCTCGGGCCGGGCGACGTCGGAGCCGGGGGTCGGGACGAGGCAGGTCAGGTTGAGGGACACGTTGCTCTGGAGCGGCGTGTGCTTGTAGAGGTACGCCATCACGAGCTCGGGGTCGGCGCCCTTCTTGACCTCGAGGACGAGGCGGAGGTCCTCCGTCGACTCGTCCCGCACGTCGACCAGCACCGGCAGGCGCCGCGCCGTGATGATCTCGGCGACCTTCGCCGCGATCGCCCGGGGCTCCACGCCGTAGGGGATCGACCGGATCACGATCTTCGGGTTGCCGCGCCCCGAGGCCGCCTCGGTCGTCCACTCCCCCCGGAGCTTCATCGTGCCCTGTCCGGCCTCGTAGATCGCCGCGAGCTCCTTGCGGCTCGAGACGACGTGGCCGCCCGTCGGGAAGTCGGGGCCCTTGATGTGCTTGACGAGGAGCTGGGTGCTGGTGAGGTTCGGGTCGTCGATCAGGGCCCGGGCCGCGGCGATGACCTCCGCCGGGTTGTGGGGTGGGATCGAGGTCGCCATCCCCACCGCGATGCCCTGGGCGCCGTTGACCAGGAGGTTCGGGAACGGCGCGGGGAGGATCACCGGCGCGGTGCCTCGGTCGTCGTACGTCGGGCGGTGGTCGACGGTGCCCCGGTCGAGCTCCTCGAGGAGCGCCTCGCTGACGGCCGTGAGGCGGCACTCGGTGTACCGCATCGCCGCGGGGGGGTCGCCGTCCGAGGAGCCGAAGTTGCCCCGCCCGTCGACCAGCGGGACCCGCATGGTGAAGCCCTGGGCGAGGCGGGCCAGGGCGTCGTAGATCGCGCTGTCGCCGTGCGGATGGTACTTGCCCATGACGTCGCCCACCACGCGGGCGCACTTCATGTAAGCGGCATCGGGGCGGAGCCTCAGGTCGACCCCCATCGTGTAGAGGATCCGCCGCTGAACCGGCTTGAGGCCGTCCCGCACGTCCGGGAGAGCCCGCGCCGTGATCACGCTGAGCGCGTAGCTGAGGTAGCGCTTGCGCGTTTCTTCGGCGAGGGAAGCGTCGACGATTCCGTCCATCTCCGGCGGTCCTCCCGAACCGCGGCCTCCGGCGCCTTCGCCACCCGGCAGCGAGGCGAAGCGGAGGGGAAGCTGCTGTTGACCGTTCGACCGACCTGTCACGCGCCGGACCCTCGAGGGACTGGATCGGTGTTCAGCCCGCTCCCGCTCTAGCAGGGCCGCACCCTGGGGGGCAAGAAGGCGGAGTGGCCAGGCCCGCCGTCGGCGCGGCGGCGGGCGTCGGCTTCAGGGGGCCGGCACCACGCCCAGGTAGTGGAAGAAGAAGGCGAAAGCGTCGGTCCACTCGGCCACCCGCTCGCTGAGCGGGGTGTCGCCGCCGTGGCCGGTCTGGGCGCTCGTCCGGAGGAGGACCGGATCGTCCGAGGCCTGCGCGGCCTGGAGGCGGGCGGTCATCTTGCGGGAGTGCCACGGCTCGACGCGCGGATCGTTCTCCCCCGTGAGGAACAGGGTCGGGGGGTACCTCACGCCATCCTCGACGCGGTGGTAGGGCGAGTACGCGCGAAGCGCTCGGTACTGCGCCTCGTCCTCGACGGTGCCGAACTCGGTCACGTTGAACGCCCCGTTCGGCGAGAGCTCCACCCGCAGCATGTCGTAGATGCCGACGAAGCTGACCACCGCCCGCGCGGCGTTGGGATGCTGGGTCAGGGTCGCGCCCATCAGCAGACCGCCATTGCTGCCCCCGAGGATTCCGAGGCGCTCGGGGCGCGTGAACCCGCGCTCCACCAGGTGCTCGAGCACCGCGTGGAAGTCATCGAACACGTTCTGCTTCGCGGTCAGCATCCCCGCCCGGTGCCAGGCCTCGCCGAACTCGGAGCCGCCGCGCAGGTTCGCGATGGCGAAGATCACCCCGTTCCGCAGCGCCACCGCGTGCCGAGGCCGGAACCGCGGCTCGAGGCTCACCGCGTAGCCGCCGTAGCCGTAGGCGATGCACGGGCTCTGGCCATCGCGCTCGGTCCCCGGCGGCAGGAGCAGGTTGACCGGCACCGGCGTACCGTCCCGCGACGCGGCCATCTCCCGCCGGACCTGCCAACCCGAGCGGTCGATCTCGCTCGTCTCGGACAGCGCGGTCGGACGCAGGGTCCCGTCCCGGGCGAGGACCATCCACGCCGGCGGGTCGACGTAGGACTCGATGCGCACCAGCAGGCTCCCGTCGGCTCGCGGCACCAGGCGCCGCACCGCGCTGACCGGCGGCTGGGCCGGAGTCGGCAGGGGACCGCCGTCCGCGTCGAACAGGCGGAGCTCGCTCGGGCCGCCCGTCTGGACGATCGCCACGATCCGGTCCTCGGTCGCGTGGAGGGTGGGCGGATCCCAGAAGTCGGTGACCAGGCTGTGCTCCCCCTCGGGCACCACCACCTCGGCGGACGCGAGGTCGAGGTCGTCGATCCCGAGGCGGAGGATCCGGCCCTTCGGCGCGTCGGCCCGGGACACCACGTAGAGGTCGTCCCGGGGGCCGAAGTGCGCCTGCACCGCGCCGTCGCCGAAGGTGCTGAACGGTCGCACCTCGCCGCCGGGCTCCCGGAGGAACAGCGCGAACTCGCCGCCGTCGCCTCGCTGGACGGTGACCAGCAGGCGTCCGGAGCCGTGGTCCATGTCCAGCTGGATCTCCGCGATCCGGGGCAGCTCCCGCCCGAGGACGTACTCGTCCTCGGCGAGCGCCGTCCCGAGGCGGTGGAGGTAGAGCTGCTGATAGAACGGGAGGTCCTCGGGGGGCCGCTCGCCCGGGGCGGGGTAGCGCGTGTAGAAGAACCCGGTCCCGTCGGGCAGCCACGCGAGGTCGCCGCCGGCCGTGCCGCCGTTGACGCGCGGGACCACCTCGGAGACCCGCTGCCCCGTCGCCACGTCGAGGACGTGGACATCGCCCTGCTCGCTCCCGCCGCGCGAGAGGCTCACCGCGACCCTCGAGCCGTCGGGGGACGGGACGTGCCAGTCGATCGCGGTCGTCGACGCCTCCGCCGCCGGGTCGAGCAGGACGCGGGCCTCGTCGGGCGCGTCGATGTCGTCGAGCACGACCAGGACCGGCTGCTCGCGCGGAGGCCGATGCTCGACGGCGAACAGCTTCCCGCCGCGCTCCGCCAGGAGCCCGTAGCTCCGCGCGGAGGCCCCCAGGGCCTCCTCGACCTGCGCCCGGATCCGGTCCCGATGGGGCAGCCCGTCGAGCACGGAGCGGGCGTAAGCGCTCTGCCCCCGGGTCCAGGCCTGGACGGTCGGGTCCTCCGGGTCCTCCAGCCAGCGGTACGGGTCGACGACCTCCTCCCCGTGATAGCGGTCCCTGACCGGGCGCACCTCCGCCACCGGCGGCGCACCCCCCGCCGGCGGGACCGCCACGGGCGGACCGGCGGCGGTGGGGCCGCACCCGGGGACGGCGAGCGTGGCGAGGGTGACGAGGGACGGGATGCGCGCGTCGAGCCAGCGGAGCATGCTCCCGTCTACCCCACGGGCCCGCCGTTCCACCAGCTCGAGCCGCCGCGCCACGGAGTCGGGCCGCCCATCCACCGCGGCCGGCCTACTTCACGACGATCGTCAGGATCCGGCCCGGGACCCACTTCCGCTTGACCACCGCCTTGCCCTCGAGGTGGCGGGCGATGTCCGCCGCGCCCTCCGCGGCGGCGATCGCGGACGCCTCGTCCGCGTCGGGGGCCAGGCGGATCCGTCCGCGCACCTTGCCGTTGATCTGCACCGGCACCTCGACCTCCGGCTCCTCGCACAGCGCCGGGTCGAAGCTCGGCCAGGCCGCCGCCTGCACGCTCGGCTCGTGGCCGAGGCGGGCCCAGAGCTCCTCCGCGATGTGAGGCGCGAAGGGGTGGAGCAGGACCACCAGCGTCTCGACCGGAAACCGCGGCGGCGCCTCGATGCCCGCGAGCTCGTTGTTGAGCACCATCATCGCGCTGATGGCGGTGTTCAGCCGGAGCGCCTCGATGTCGTCCGTGACCTTGCGGATCGTGCGATGGGTGAGGCGCAGGAGGGCGTCCTCGGGCTCGCCCTCCGCGATCGGCTTGGTCGCGTTCGTCCAGAACCGGTCGAGGAAGCGCCGGACGCCCTGCAGCCCGTTCGTGCTCCAGGGCTTCGTCGCCTCGAGGGGGCCCATGAACATCTCGTAGAGCCGGAGCGAGTCGGCGCCGAACTCCCGCACCACGTCGTCGGGGTTGACCACGTTGCCGCGAGCCTTGCTCATCTTGTGGGCGCGCGCGTCGACGGCGACGGACGGGTCCCCCGCGAGGACGAAGCCTCCACCCCTCTTCTCGACCTGGGACTCCGCCAGCTTCTCGCGGCGAAGGGGCTCACCGCTCTCGCGATGGAAAGGCACCCCGTCCTGGGTCTCGACGTCCTTGGTGCTGACCCAGCCCGCGTCGCCCCGATACGCGGTGTACTCGACGTCGCCGAGGATCATGCCCTGGTGGACGAGCTTCTGGAAGGGCTCGTCCATCGGCAGGTACCCTGCGTCGAACAGCACCTTGTGCCAGAAGCGGGCGTAGAGCAGGTGCAGCACGGCGTGCTCCGCGCCTCCGACATAGAGATCGACCGGGAGCCACGCCTTCGCCGCCGCCTCGGACCAGGGCTCCTCGTCGTTCCTCGGGTCGGTGAAGCGGAGGTAATACCAGCAGGACCCCGCCCACTGGGGCATCGTGTTCGTCTCCCGGGCCCACCAGCGCCCGTCCCGGCGGACGAAGCGCCAGTCCAGCGCCCGCGCCAGGACGCCCGCGGGGTCCTCCCCGGGCTGGTAATCCTCGAGCTCGGGGAGGCGCAGCGGCAGCTCGTCCACCGGGACCGGGTGGGGCTGGTCGAAGCGGATCACGCAGGGATCTCCGGCCCGCGGGTCCCCGTCCGTCTCCACCGGGAAGAGGATCGGGATCGGCTCACCCCAGTAGCGCTGCCGGCTGAACACCCAGTCCCGGAGCTTCGTCTCGACCCGCCGCTTCCCCTTCCCCGAGGCCTCGAGGTCGTCGGTGATGCGCGCCTTGCACTCCGCCGTGGTCAGCCCGTCGTAGGGCCCGGAGCGCACCGCGATCCCTGGCTCCGGCCGGGCCTCTGACAATCCGTCCGGCGTCGGCGTTCCGTCCTCCGAGACGACCTCGATGATCGGCAGGTTGAAGGCCTGGGCAAAGGCGAAGTCCCGCTCGTCGTGAGCGGGGACCGCCATGATGGCTCCCGTGCCGTAGCCCATGAGGACGTAGTCGGCGATCCACACCGGCACCGGCTGGTCGTTCACCGGGTTGATCGCGTAGCCGCCGGTGAAGACGCCGGTCTTGTCCTTCGACTGCTGCCGGTCGAGGTCGCTCTTGTGCCGGGCCTCCTCGACGTAGGCCGTCACGGCTTCCCGGTGCTCGTCGGTCGTGAGGCCGTCGACGAAGGGGTGCTCCGGAGCCAGCACCATGAGGGTCGCGCCGAAGAGCGTGTCGGGCCGGGTCGTGAACACCTCGATCGCGCGCGCCTCGTCGCCCTCCAGCCGGAAGGTGACCTCCGCCCCCTCGGAGCGACCGATCCACTGCTCCTGCATCGTCTGGGTGCTCGTCGGCCAGTCCACGCCGCCGAGGCCCTCCAGCAGCCGATCCGCGTACGCCGTGATCCGCAGCATCCACTGGCGGAGCGGGACCCGGGTGACCGGGTGCCCTCCCCGCTCGCTCACGCCGTCGATCACCTCCTCGTTGGCGAGCACCGTGCCGAGCGCGGGGCACCAGTTGACCGGGATCTCCGCCTGGTAGGCGAGCCCCCGGTCGAACAGCTGGAGGAAGATCCACTGCGTCCACTTGACGTAGGAGGGGTCCGTGGTGTCGACCTCCCGCGTCCAGTCGTAGCTGAAACCCAGCATCTTGAGCTGGCGGCGGAAGGTCTCGATGTTCGTTCGGGTGGTGGTCCGCGGGTGGGTCCCCGTCTCGATCGCGCGCTGCTCCGCGGGGAGGCCGAAGGCATCCCAGCCCATCGGGTGGAGCACCCGCTTGCCCCGGGCCCGGGCGTAGCGCGCCACGATGTCCGTGGCGGTGTAGCCCTCCGGGTGGCCGACGTGGAGCCCGGCCCCCGACGGGTAGGGGAACATGTCGAGGACGTAGAGCTTGTCCTTGGCCGGGTCGTCGTCGGTGAGGAACGTCCCCTCCCGCTCCCAGTAGCCCTGCCAACGAGGCTCGATCGACGCGGGGTCGTACCGCTCGGCGCTCATGCGGGAGAGCTAGCACACGCGGCGGGGCGGGTCGGCGCTCAGCGGAGCGACCGCTCGAGGCGGACTTCGAGGACGCCGCTCTCGGCGGGGGAGAGGTCGAGCACCTTCCGCTCGTAGCCCTCCGCCTGGATCTCGACCGTGTGGCTGACCCCGCGCCGCATCCGGATCGGGTTGCGGGCGGGGATCCCGTCGAGGGTGATCCGCGCCCCGTCCGGGAGGTTGCGCAGCTCGAGGGTGACGTCGAGGTCGGCGAGGCTCGGCTCGGCCCGCGGCGCGGTGGGCTCCTCGGGCTCGTAGCGCCGCTCGAGGGCAGGCCGGACGAGGTAGCGGAGGCCGACGACGAGGCCCCCGAGCGCCACGAGGGCGACGAGGATCAGCGTGAGGTAGAGGCCCGTGCGGCTCTTCGGCTTCTCCTTGGCCTTCGCCGCGCCCGCCAGGCTCGACCGGGGGCCGGGCGACCGGCTCAGGTTGTAGGTGCCGGTCACCGGCCGCGGCTTCTTCGACGGGAGGGAGCTGCGGCGGCCCTTCGTGGAGCCGGGGCGGAGCGCCTGCTCGTCGAGCTCGAGGTCGGGCGGCGGCTCCTCGTCGAGGCCCAGGTCCGCGTAGCCCCGCCCCACCATGCCGAGGCTGGACTCGACGCGGCCGCTCACCCGCTTCTCCGTCCCCTTGTCGATGTCGCCGTCGAAGCGGATCTCGGGGGGCGGCTGGCTCGGGCCCTGGTCGAACAGGTCGGGCGCCTCCGACGGCGGGCGGCTGAAGGTCCGCATCGACGGGCGCTCGACGCGGGTCCCGGACCCCTCGAGCCCCGGCTCCTCGAGCAGGGTCTCCGGCCGGTCGACGGTGGTCATGGACGGCGAGGGGCCCTGACGGGGAGCCTCGCTCAGCGCCGGCAGGTCGACGGCGGTCTTCGGGTGCGCCGCCTCCACCGATCGGCGGCCACGCCCTCCGTGCTTGAAGGGCGACTCCGCGGGCGCCTCGTACGGGACCTCCTCGCCGCCCACCGCGCGGTCGAGCCACTCGAGCATCTCCCGCGCGGTCTGGAGGCGCCGGTCCCGGTCCTTCTCCATGGCCCAGAGGATCACGCGCTCGATGCCGGGCGAGATGTGCGCGCCCCTCTCCCGAGGAGCCTCCGGGACCTCGTCGAGGATCGTGCGCAGCAGCTTGTTGTTGTTGGCGGCGTCGTAGGGGACGTCGCCCACGACGCACTCGTAGAAGCAGACACCGGCCGAGTAGAGGTCCGCCCGGTGGTCGACCTCCCCATCCCCCATCGCCTGCTCCGGCGACATGTAGTGGGGCGTGCCGAGGACCGAGCCCTGGATCGTCAGCTTGGACGTGACCTCGTCGGCCTTCGAGCTGATGCCGAAGTCGAGGATCTTCACCGCCTCCCCGCTGCGGCCGGCGGGCACGACGTAGATGTTCTCCGGCTTCAGGTCCCGGTGGACCACCCCGTGGGAGTGGGCCGCGTCGAGGGCCTCGAGGAGCAGGCGGGCGACGTGGAGCAGCTCCTCCTCGCTGAGGCGCCCCCGCTTCTCGATGCGCGCCGCGAGGGTCTCCCCGTCCAGGTACTCCATGACCAGGAAGGGCACCCCGCCATCGGTCCGGTCGAGGTCCAGGACCTCCACGATCCCGGGATGCTGAATCGCGCTCGCCGCTCGCGCCTCGCGGCCGAACCGCTCCACGATGTCCTTGTTCTTCAGGAAGGACTCGTCGAGGACCTTGATCGCGAGGCGCCGCCCGGTGACGACGTGTCGGCCTCGCCAGACGGCGCCCATGCCTCCGCGGCCGAGCATCGACTCGACCTCGTACTTCCCTCGCAGCGTCTGCCCTGTGAGGTCCAACCCTGATCCCTAACCCGGTGGTCGCAGCGCCCCGTCCGCCCCCCCGCGCTCGCGACGGGCGGGACCATACTTCATGGTCATTGGCCGCGGTACTCTCGACAAGTCGCGGCGGTCCCGCGCCGCGCTCATACCCACTCCGCGCCGTAGCGGTCCTCGCTGTCGCCGAGGGCGGCGCTCGAGATCAGCACCACCTCCGCGTGGCGCGCGCCGGCCCGTCGCATCCCTTCCCGGAGCAGGCCCGCCGTGAACCCGGCGAGCTCGAGGCTGGGCGTCGGCTGCCCCGTCACGCTGAGCCGGATCGATCCGGGCGAGAGCCGTCGCACGGTGGGGTGCCCATCTTTGCTCAGCCGGTTCCACAGCGCCGGGAAGGAGTCGACGAAGCTGTCGACGGTGACGGGGGTCGGCAGGGTCGGCAGGAGGACCTCGAGCCCCCGCTTCGCCACGCTCTCGCCGATCTTCGGCAGCAGGCCGAGGTCGCCGCTCCCGGCGAGACGGTCCACCTCGAGCACGATGCGGGCGAACAGACCGACCGCGACCCCCCGAGCCACGTTGGCCTCCGTGTTGCCGGCGCCCGGCAGGAGCCCGTCCGCCTCCGGGACCGACCGGCACACCTCCGACCAGATGTGGTCGCCGTAGTGACGGTAGATCGCCTCGATCGTGAGGAGCACGGGCAGCAGGAGGAGCCGGCTCTCCTGCCCCGGCGGCGTCGGCGGAGGCTTCCGGGTGCGCTGCCGAAGGCTGAGGTACTTCAGATCGGCCTGGAGCGGATCCTCCGCCGCCGACTCCAGCGCCGGAAGGTCCTGGCCGGGCCCTCCGAGCAGGAGGGACACGGCCTGGAGGAACCCGTCCGCGTTGGCGAACCGCTCCTCCGGGTCGGTCGCGCAGGCCCGGAACACCGCTCGGCGCGCCGCGTCCGTCAGGGGCTGCCCCGGCGGCTTGGTCCCCGCCAGCAGCGTCCGGAGCATCATCCCCACGCTGTAGAAGTCGACCCGCGGATCGACGCCCGGGACGGCTCCGCCCGTGAGCTCCGGGGCGAGGTAGCGCGTCCGCCCCACCGGTGGCACGGGCTCCGCGGCGCCTTCGGCCTTGAGGGCGGCCCCGTAGACGCTCCGGATCTTGACCAGCTCCTCGTCGACCGACACCTCCCGCACCATCACGTGCTCGGGGCGGAGCGTCCGGAGCACCACCCCGGCGTCGTGCAGCGAGCGCATGGCCTCGAGCACCTGGCTGATCAGGCGGGCTGCCCGCGCGGTGTCGAGCCCGGTCGGCTTCTCCTCGATGAGGGCGTCCAGGTTCCGGCCCTGGAGCGCCTCGTACACGACATAGGGGCGCTCGTCCTCATCGCGCCCGGTATCGACGACCCCTTGCAGGTTTCGGTGGGTGGCGCCGCCCGCCGCCCGCGCCGCCCGCAGGAGATGGTCGGCCGCCGCCGACGCCATATCGAGGCCGTCCCGCAGGACGTGCACCTCCACCGGACGCTGGATCCCCGTGTGCTGGGCGAGGTAGCGGACGATGCTCCCCTCCTCTCCCAGGCGCCGCACGAGACGGAATCGCCCATCGACGACTCGTCCCCTCGACCTCGGTTCCACGCTCGAACCATACCAAAGCCCGCTTCGTGCGGCCGCGCATCTGGCATGCCGACCGCCGAGGGTGGGCAAGCACGAATCGCGCCACCCTAAGCCATGCGCTCTGCGCCGCGGCACGCCCACGACCCGCTCAGGAGCGGATCGGTACCGTGGTCCGCAGCGAGAGGTGCGCCGGCACCTCGGCGAAGTGGTCGACGGGGCCGGTCCCCCGGCCGATGCCCGGCGCGGTCCGCAGCGCGTCGGTCAGATAGGCCTTCGCGCCCCGGACCGCCGCCTCGAGCTCCTCGCCCTGCGCCATCCGCGCCACGATCGCGCTCGACAGCGTGCACCCGGTCCCATGGGTATGGCGGGTCTCGATGCGGGGGCCGTCCACCTCGACGATCTCTCCGTCCGCCAGCAGCAGGTCGACCGCCCGGCCGTGGCCCAGGTGGCCGCCCTTGAGCAGCACCGCGGCCGGGCCGAGGTCGGCGATAGCCCGCGCCGCGTCACGCGCCGACGCCCGGTCCGTGACCGGCCGGCCGGCCAGGGCCGCTGCCTCGGGCACGTTCGGCGTGACGAGCCGGGCGGTCGGCAGGAGCTCGCGGCGGACGACGTCCGCGGCCTCGGCGTCGAGCAACGCGTGGCCATGCTTGCTGACCATCACGGGGTCGACGACCAGCGGGAAGGAAAAGGCGCGCGCCCGCGCCGCGACCGTCCGCCCGACCCCCGCCGC
>JBHJHB010000036.1:0-54352 GCA_050331215.1 Sandaracinaceae bacterium
CGGCTGGCTCCGCCTGGGCGGGCGCGTCCGGCTCAAGGCCGAGGGGCGGCCGCGCCCCGGCTGCGCGAGCGGTTGGTACGAGATCGCGCCGCGGGGCTGGGTCTGCGCGGGCCTCGGCGTCGAGGTCTCCGAGGCCCCCCCGGAGGCGCCGGAAGGCGAAGAGGCCGCGGCCACGGATCAGGCGCTCCCCTATCGGTACCTGGTGGTGCGCGAGCCCCAGGTGCCCGAGTACCATCGCCTGCCGTCGCGGGACGAGCAGCGCGCCGCGCTCGCGCACGCCGAGCGCTACGTCGTGCTCCTGAACGACGATCTGGAGGCGCGGGCGGAGCGCCTCCGCGCGGGCGAGCTCGAGGGGCGCGAGCCCCGGTCCCCGGCCGTGGTGTCCCGCTACCTCCAGCGCGGCTTCTACGTCGCGGCCACCGGGGTCGAGGTCCGGGCCTTCCGCCGCTTCGTCCGCACCGTGCGCGGCTCCTACCTCAAGGAGGCCCAGCTGATCGAGCGGACCGGGGCCGACTTCCACGGCGTCGCCCTCGGCGACGGCGAGAGCCTGCCGATCGCCTGGGCGGTCCGGGCCGCCCGACCGATGGAGCGCATCGTGCGGGCCGACGGGACCGAGCGCTTCCGGGAGCTGCAGGACGCCGAGCCCTACGAGCGCCAGGCCCGGGTGCCGTGGCTGCGGCGCGACCGCTTCGGGAGCCGCGTCATGCACGTCCTCGAGGGCGAGCGGTACCTGCGAGCGTGGTTCGTGACGGTCGCGGAGCGCATCGACCCGCCGAGCGGCGTCGCGGCGGACGAGCCCTGGGTGCACGTCGACCTCGGCGAGCAGACCCTCGTGCTCTACCGCGGGCCGACGCCCGTGTACGCCACGCTCGTCTCGACCGGCGTCGACGAGCACGACACGCCGACCGGCGAGTACCGCATCCGGCGCAAGCTGGTCAGCGACACGATGGCCGATCTCGGCGACACCTACGACGACGCCTACCGGATCGAGGACGTGCCCTGGACGCAGTACTTCGAGGGTTCCTTCGCCCTCCACGGCGCCTTCTGGCACGGCCGCTTCGGCCTCCGCCGCTCCCACGGCTGCGTCAACCTCGCCCCGACCGATGCTCGCGCGATCTTCCAGCACACCTGGCCCCAGGTCCCGGAGGGCTGGCACGGGGTCTCGACGGAGGGGACCGCGTTCGAGGGCAGCCGGGTCCTGGTGACGGAGTGACGGAGGCCTCGCCGATCCGCGTGTGCTTCGTGTGCCTGGGGAACATCTGCCGTTCGCCGACGGCGGAGGGCGTGTTCCGGCGACGGCTCGACGATCGGGGCATCGCGGAGCGCTTCGTGGTGGACAGCGCGGGCACCGGGGCATGGCACGAGGGCGAGCGAGCCGATCCGAGGGCACGCTCCGCCGCGGCGAGGCGCGCGATTGAGCTCGACAGCATCGCGCGTGCGTTTCGGGCGACCGACTTCGAGCGCTTCGACCTGGTCCTGGCGATGGACCGGCGGAACCGGCGCGCGCTCCTCGCGATGGCCCCGAACGACGAGGCGCGAAGCAAGGTCCGCCTCTTCCGGAGCTTCGACCCGGCCTCCCCCGAGGACGCGGAGGTCCCGGACCCGTACTACGACGGCGGCTTCGACCACGTGCTCGACCTCTGCGAGGCCGCCGCCGAGGGCCTGCTCGATGCGCTGACCGCCCCGGATGGTCCGCGGTGACCCCAGGGCAGCGGGCCGAGATCGAGGCCGCCCTCGGGACCGGGCTCGCCGCCGTCACGCCCCGGGCCGGGGGCGACATCAACCGCGCCTACCGCCTCTCGACCGACGACGGTCGGGCGCTGTTCGCCAAGGTCCACGACCGGCCTCCGCCCGGCATGTTCGAGGCCGAGGCCGACGGCCTCCGATGGCTCGCGGCGGCGAACGCCCTGCGCGTCCCGGACGTGCTGGCCGTGTGCCCCCACGCCCTCGTGCTGGAGGACCTCGGTGACGGCCGGGGAGGCCCCGAGCACGACGAGGCCCTCGGCCTCGGGCTCGCCGGCGTCCACCGGGCCGGCGCCCCGGCCTTCGGGTGGACGCGGGACAACACGATCGGGACCCTCCCGCAGGACAACCGGCCGGCCGAGAGCTGGCCGAGCTTCTACGCCCACCGCCGCCTCGGCCCGCAGCTGAAGCGGGCCGTCGACGCCGGCCGCGCCAGCCCGACCCTGGTGCGCGGGGTCGAGGGGGTGATCGACCGCATCGAGGACCTCGTCGGCCCCCCGGAGCCCCCCGCCCGCCTGCACGGAGACCTGTGGGCGGGAAACGTCCACACCGCGGCCGACGGGCAGCCCTGTCTGATCGATCCGGCGGTCTACGGCGGCCACCGCGAGGTCGACCTCGCGATGATGCGCCTCTTCGGGTGCTTCGCCGACGCGGTCTTCTATGCGTACCGGGGGGCCTTTCCGCTGGCGGCCGGATGGCCCGAGCGCGTCGGCCTCTACCAGCTCTACCCCCTGCTGGTGCATGTGAACCTGTTCGGAGGCGGCTACGGTACCCGGGCCGCGCAGATCGCGGGGAGGTACGGGGGATGACCAAGTCGACGGCGATCATCTTCGACCTGGACGGCACCCTCGTCGACAGCGTCCGGGACTTGATGGAGGCGATGAACGACGTCCTGCGGGAGCTCTCCCGACCCACGCATGCGCTCGACGCCTACCGGCGCTTCGTCGGCGACGGCGCGCGGATGCTGGTGGCCCGCGCGCGCGGCGAGCCGGCGGAGGACGACGCGGTAGACGAGGCCCTCGCTCGCTTCCGGCGCCGCTACCTGGCGGCCCTGACGGTCCACACCGCGCCCTACCCCGGCGTGGAGGCCACGCTGGCGGCGGTGCGCGAGCGCGGCGTCCCGTCGGCGGTCCTCACGAACAAGCCCCACGACGCCGCGGTCCAGGTGGTCACGCACTACTTCCCCGGCCACCCCTTCGTGGCGGTGTTCGGCCAGCACCAGGGCGTGCCGCGCAAGCCCCACCCCGGCGCCGCCCTCGGGCTGGCCCGGATGTTCGCGCGCCGGCCCTCCGAGGTCGCGTTCCTCGGCGACTCGGACGTCGACATGGCCACCGCCAAGGCGGCGGGCATGCGCGCCCTCGGCGCGGCGTGGGGCCTCCGGGGACGCGCGGAGCTCGAGTCGGCGGGGGCCGAGCACGTGCTGGAGGCGCCGGAGGAGGTGTTGGCGCACCTGACGGGCCAGGCCGAGCGCGGATAGCCGCCCCGGCCCGCGCCCCTGCCTCACGGCATCACCGGCACCGCACCGGGCGTCGGCCCGGGTAGCGCACCCGCGGCGCGCGACGCCGGTAGCTGTCCGCGGGGCGCAGGTGCCCGCCGCGCTCGCGAAGCACGTCCACCATCGCGTCCCGGATCGTCCCGCTCGCGGCGAAGCGAAGGCCGGCGCGCGTCGCGAGCTCGCGCAGCGGGCCGGGCGCGGTGGCCAGGTAGTCGCTGGTGACCACGGTCAGCCGCTCGTCCTCGGGAATCGGCGTCCCGTCGACCCGCGCGAGCTCGACCGAGAGCGCGCCGCCCCGGCACCCAGCCTCGACCCGGGCCCCGCCGACGCTCAGGAAGCCCCCGCCTCGCGCCAGGTTCGCGGCCACCACGCCGGCGAGCTCCCGGGCGGGGGCGACGAAGGTCGCGAAGCGGTTGTCGAAGGGCGTCGCCCGATGGAAGGCCCCGTAGAGGAGCGGCCCGGCCGGGAGATCCGCCCGGAGACCCCCACCGTTCGTCAGGGCGACGTCCGCGTCGGGGCGCGCAGCGAGCATCAGATCCACGAACAGGTTCCCGAGGGCCGACTCCTCGTCCCAGTCGCGCCGGATCCGGCCGTCCACGACGACCCCGACGGGTTGCTCCCGCAGCGCCCGGGCGGCCGCGAGGGCCGACGCCGTCGCCTCGGCGACCGCGGGATCGGGCCGCACCGCGCGACCCTCGTAGGTCCCGGGCGCGCACGGCGCCTCGTCCGGCGGACGCGCGCAGAGGTCTCGCGGCGGATGGATGCGGCTCTCGACCACCCGGCCCGCGCCGCGCTGGACCACGAGGTCGATCCGACCGAAGGCCCGGCCGTGGGCGTAGGACTCGATCACCGGGATGCCCGCGACCCGGTGCGCGACCGCCCGGTGGGTATGGCCGGCGACGATCCCGTCGACGGACCCGGGCCCGAGGCGCTCCGCGAGGCGGAAGATCTCCTCGCGGCGGTCGCAGGACCGCAGGTCGTCGGCGTCGTCGAAGGCCTCGCAGCGGCCCCCGGCGTGGGCGGCGACGAGCACGACGTGGGCGCCCTTCGCGCGCAGGGTCGTCGCCTCGCGTCGGATCGCCACGGCCAGGTCGTCGAGCGCGAGGTCCGCGACGTTCGCATGCATCGTCGTGCGGAGCGTGTCCTCGGTCGTGACGCCGATGATGCCCACCTGGAGCCCGGCCCGGTCGAGCAGCGTGGACGCCGGCGCGTTGGGCCCGAGATCGAGGCGGCCGCCGCCCTGGTGGCGAAGGTTGGCGGTCAACAGCGGGAACGGCGCCTCGGCCACCCGGGCCCGGAGCGCACCCCTCGGGTCGTCACCAGGGCCGGTCGGGGTGATGGCGGGGCCGACCGGTCCGTAGTCGAACTCGTGGTTGCCGATCGCGGCTGCGTCGTAGCCGAGGCGCGCGTAGGCCTCGATCACGGGCGCGCCCTCGCCGAGGTTCGAGGCCAGGGTGCCCTGGAAGAGGTCGCCTCCATCCAGGAGCACCACCGCCCCCCCGTCGGCCGCCCGCAGCTCCCGGAGGACGCGCAGGTAGCCGCCGAGCACCGGGAGGGGCGCGAGGTGGCCGTGCAGGTCGTTGGTGCCGACCACGGTGAGGGTGATGGTGGCCGGCTCGTCGCCGGTGCCGTGGCCCGGCTCGGCCCGCGACGAGGCGCCGCACGCGGACAGCAGCGCGAGCAGCCCGAGGAGGACGCTGATCCGGACGGCGGCCTTCGGGGGGCAGGATACCCATGGCCGACCGGTCGGCCCGGGTCTGGAGGGTGAGCGATGACGAGGGGGACCGAGATGCCGCGGCGCCGGCGCGCGAGTGGCGCGCCGCGCTTCATCACCTGGCCATGGCGCCTCCGGCCCGCCCAGGAAGGCCTGACGCTCGGCGGGGACGTGGCGCCGGCGGGCCGCGCGAGGGGCGGCCCCGGCGCCTACACGCTGACCCGCCTCCATGCCCGGTACGGCCCCGACGACCTGACCGACGACCCGGTGTTCCGCCCCGCCCGGTCGGTGAACGGTGGACGGGGGACCCCGGACCGACGCGGGCGCATGCCGACCGAGGTCCAGGACAGCGGCATCAACACCTTCCAGGGCCGCTATGCGATCCTCCACCGGTGGCGGGGACCGATCGCCTGCGAGCACCCGATCCGCGGCCGCTGGGGCGGACCGCCCGACGGGCGGGCGCCGCCCCCGACGCCGGCGACCGACCTCGCCATCCAGCCTCGCCGACGCGGCAGCCCGTCGCGCTTCCTGCGCCGCATCCCACCCGAGCTCCCGGTCCGCGGGCGGCGCCCCACGGGGGGTGGGCGCGCGCCGGCGGTGCCGGGACGAGAGCGAGCGCTCCGTTCCCCTCCACGTCGGTCCGCTCCGGCGCGAACAGCGCACGTCGAACCGTCGGGCGAGGGCGGCTCCATGAGGCCCGGAGCCTTTGGGACCGGCTGGCCGCTCCTCTTCCTGGCGCGAGGCGGGCGGCTGGCGTGGCGGCGGCGGCGCGGGTGACCGCGGGCCCGCCCGCCGAGGCGGCCCGTCCCGTGACGAGGGGCGAGCCCTCCTTTCCCTCCACGCTCGCCGGCCCGCCCGCGCGTCGACCCCTGGCCGGGAGCCTGCCGTGAGCGCAAAGGCAGCCGCCGCCGCCGCGCCCGCCAGGCGACGGCCGCCCCGGGCGTTTGCCTTCGCCCTGGGCGCCCTCGCCGCCGCCTGCGGGGAGCCGGCCGCCGCCGCGCCGCCGCCCGCCGTGACGGACGCCGTGACCCACACCGTGCCCGCCCTGCTCCTCCCCGCTTCGGGACCGCGCCGGGCCACCCAGGTGCGCCTCGTCGACGGCGACCCGGCCGACGCGGAGACGCTCGCCGACGTGGCGACGTGCGCCGCCTGCCACGCGGACGTCCACGGCGCGTGGGCCGCGAGCGCGCACGCCCGCGCCTCCTTCGACAACCCCTTCTACCGGCAGGCCGTGGACGACTTCCGGGCCGACGTCGGTCGGGACGAGAGCGCGTTCTGCGCCGGCTGCCACGACCCGGTCCTGCTCGTCGCCGGCACGCTGGATGCCGACGTCGAGCCCGAGGACCCCCTCGCCTCCGCGGGGATCACCTGCCGCGTGTGCCACGGCATCCAGGAGGTCCGGCCCGACGGCTCGGGCAGCTACACGCTCTCGACGGCGCCGATCCCCCTGCCCGACCCGGGCGACGCGGCCAGCGTCGGGCGCCACGCGCGCGCGGCGACCCCGGCGCCCCTGCGTACCGCGTCGATGTGCGGCGCCTGCCACCGCGGGTTCCTGTCCCCCGCGATGGGCCAGCGCCACCACCTCCCGGGGCTCGACGACCTCGGGCCCTGGCGACGCTCGGGCTACGGCGAGAGCCGCGCGACCCGCCTCGACGAGCCCGTCGACGCCCGCCGATGCCAGGGCTGCCACATGCCCAGCACGGCGGCAGAGCGCGGCGACATGGCCGCGCGCCGGGGCCGGGTCCGCAGCCACCGCTTCGCCGGCGCCCAGACGCAGCTCGCCGCCTCCCCGGCTCAGCTCGAGGCCCACCGCGAGCTGCTCGAGGGCTCGGTCCGGGGCGACGTCGCGGCGCTCCGCTACGCCGATGGCCGAGTGGAGCTCCTCCCGCGCGGGGCCGACCTCGGGCCGGGGGACGAGGTCGAGCTCGACGTGGTGCTGCGCAACGAGCGCGTCGGCCACGCCTTCCCCGGGGGGCTACGGGACGTGCAGGACGTCTGGCTCGAGGTGGAGGTGCGCGACCGCCGCGGCAGGCGCCTCGCCGAGGCCGGGGCTCGGCACGGGCACGGCGCGGGGGACGACCCGACCGCCCACCGGCTGCGGGCCTGGGTCGTCGACGGGGCGGCGTCCCGCCGGGACCGGCACCTCGTCCAGCACTTCCGCGCAGCGCTCTTCGATCGGACCCTCGGGCCGCGTGACGCGGCGGTGGTCCGCTATCGGCTCCAGGTCCCGGCGTGGGCCACGTTTCCCCTCGAGGTCCGCGCACGCCTGCGCCACCGGCGCCACCCGCGCCCGCTCCGGGAGGCGGCTTGCGCCGCGCAGCGATCCGCCCGGGGCCAGGCCTTCGACGCGGCCGTCCGGCGGCGCGGGCGACCGTCCGCGGACGCCTGCGCGGAGGCGCCGATCACCGACCTCGGGGAGAGCCGGACCGTCCTCGACCCCGCGCTCGACCAGGGCAGCCGAGCGGCTGCGGACGCACCGGCGTGGCGTCGGCTGTTCGACCTCGGGCTCGGGCTCGCCGGCCAGGTCCAGGAGCACCTCGACGAGGCGCGTGCCCCGCTCGAGGCCGCCCTCCGGCTGGCCCCCGGGGCGCGTCGACCGATGATCCTCGGCCAGCTGGCGCGGGTGGCGGCCCGGCAAGGGCGCGTCGAGGAGGCGCTCGACCACGCCGCTCGGGCGGAGGAGCTCGGAGGTCCCCACCCGGCGCTCGACCGCGTCCGCGGCGACGCGCTGGCGCAGGTCTGGCGCTGGCCCGAGGCGGCGGAGGCCTACGGCCGGGCAGCGCGCGAGGCCCCGCGGGACGACGACGTGGCCGCCCGCTGGGCGCAGGCCCTCGGAAGCGCCGGGAGGGACCTCGACGCGCTGGCGGCCGCCCAGCATGGGCTCGCGCTGGCGCCGCGACGCGAGGACCTCCTCCGGAGCCAGGCCCTGGCCGCTCGAGCCCTCGACCACCCGGAGGCGGCCGCGGCCCTCGCCGCGTACCTCGCGCACCGGACGCCGGACGACCTCAACGCCCTCCGGATCCGCTGCGCGCAGGACGACCCGGAGTGCGCGCGCACGCGGGTCCCGGTGCCGAGGATCGACCTGCGGCCCGCCGCCCGCTGAGCGCCCGCCAGCGAGCGGCGGTCCCTCGTGCTACACGGCGGCCACGATGAGCGTCGTGGTCCTCGAACAGGTCTCCCTGTCCTTCGGACCCAAGCGGATCGTCGAGGATCTCGGGCTCCGGATCGCCGACGGCGACCGCATCGGGCTGATCGGCCCGAACGGGTCCGGCAAGACCACGCTCCTGCGCCTGATCGCGGGGGAGCAGGCGCCCGACGGGGGCAGCGTGCGCCGCGCCCGGGGGGCGCGGGTCGGCTGGCTCCCGCAGGACCTCGACGTGATCGGCGGCCGCTCGCTCGTCGAGTTCGTCCTCGCGAGCGTGCCGGGCCGGGCGGCCCTCGAGGAGGCCCTCGGCTCGGCCGAGGAGGACTACCAGCGCGCCCTCGCCGACGGCGGAGACGAGGAGACGCTGCTTCAGGAGGCGGCCCGCCTCGCCGAGCTACACGAGCGCCTCGCCCACTTCGACACGCTCTTCAGCGAGCACGAGGCCCTCAAGATCCTGCACGGTCTCGGCTTCCGGGAGGAGGACCGGGGGCGGGACGTCGGCGAGCTCAGCGGCGGATGGAAGATGCGCTGCGTGCTGGCGTCGCTGCTGTTCCAGCAGCCGGACGTCCTCCTGCTCGACGAGCCGACGAACCACCTCGACATGCCTTCGGTGGCGTGGTTCAGCGCATTCCTCAAGCGCTACGGCCGGCCCTTCGTGATGATCAGCCACGACCGGGAGTTCCTGAACGAGCAGATCAACCGGGTCGTGAGCCTCGAGGTCGAAGGCGTGCGCCAGTTCCCGGGCGACTACGAGGCCTACGTCAAGGCGCGCGCCGAGGAGGAGGAGATCCTCGAGAACAAGGCGACCAACCTCGAGCGGGAGCGCGAGAAGGCCCAGCAGTTCATCGACCGGTTCCGCGCCAAGGCGTCCAAGGCGAAGGCCGTCCAGAGCAAGATCAAGGCCCTCGAGAAGATGGAGACGGTCGAGACCTACCGGAAGCGGCGGGTCATGAGCTTCTCCTTCCCCGCCACCGACCGCGCCGGCCACGAGGTGGTCCGCGTGGAGGAGCTCGAGAAGGCCTACGGCGACCACGTCGTCCTTCCCGGCGTGGACTGCACGGTCTACCGCGGTGACCGGGTCGGCATCATCGGCCCCAACGGCGCCGGCAAGACGACGCTGCTCAAGCTGATCGCCGGCGAGACGGAGCCGACGGGCGGACGGATCGAGCTCGGCCACCGGGTCAAGCCCGGGTACTACGCCCAGCATCACGCGGAGCTCCTCCACCGCAAGAACGCGGTCTACGACGAAGTCTTCGCCGTGAACCGGGAGGCTGGCCAGACCCGCGTCCGCACCGTGCTCGGGGCCTTTCTGTTCAGCGGCGACGACGTGGACAAGCCGATCGGCGTCCTGTCGGGCGGCGAGCGGGCCCGGGTAGCGCTCGCCAAGCTCCTGCTCGACCCGGGCAACCTCCTGCTATTGGACGAGCCGACCAACCACCTCGACCTCGAGAGCACCGAGAGCCTGATCGCGACGCTCGACACCTACGACGGCACGATGGTCTTCGTCAGCCACAACCGCGCCCTGGTCCGCCGCCTCGCGACCAAGATCTGGGCCGTCGAGGACGGCCGGGTGACGGAGTACGCGGGGAACCTCGACGACTACCTCCGCCAGTGGCGCGCTCGCTACGAGGGCGACGGCGGCGACGCGGAGGGGACCCCGGCGGAGCCGCCGGCCGAAGGCGGGTCGCGCCACGCGACGGCGCCGGCGGCGGCGCCGTCTCCCGAGGCGACGCCCGAGAACGGCGCCGGCGGCGGAAGGGCCTCCCGGGAGGAGGCGAAGCGGCGCCGCCGGGAGGAGGCGAAGCGGCGCCAGGAGCGCAGCCGGAAGCTCGGCGGCCTGGAGCGCAAGGTCGCCGACCTCGAGAAGCGCATCGCCGAGATCGAGACGAAGCAGGCCGAGCGGAACGACCGGCTCTGCGCGCCGGAGGGCTTCGCGTCGGAGGAGGAGCGCTTCGCCGTGCTGACCGCGATGCAGGTCGACGCCGAGAAGCTCGAGGAGCTCACCGGCCGCTGGGAGCACCTCCAGGAGGAGCTCGACCGCGCGCAGGCGAGCTGAGGCCCGGGCGACGGTCTCGGATCCGACCCTCGTCAGCCCGCGGCTGTCGAGCCCGACTCCGTCGTTCCGTTCCCGTCGTAGCGCTTCAGCTTGTCGAGGAAGGTCGTGCGCTTGAGCCCGAGGAGGCGCGCGGCCTCGGTCTTGTTGCCGCCGGCGCGGGCGAGCGCGCCCCGCAGGAGCCGCTCCTCCGCCTCCGCGAAGCTCTCGGGGCGGGGGGGCTCCGCGGGCAGGGCGAGATCCAGGACGCTGAGGTTGCCCTCCGTCACGCACGCCACCGCGCGGTGGATCACCGAGTCGAGCTCGGCGAGGTTGCCGGGCCAGGGGTACGCCGTGAGGGCCTCCATCGTTGCCGCGTCCACCCCGATCACGGGGCGGCCGAACGCGCGACAAGCCCGGTCGACGCTGCGGTAGACCAGGCTCGGGAGGTCGTCGGGGCGCTCCCGGAGCGGAGGGATGCGCAGCGTGAGGGGCGCGAAGCGGCGGCGCAGCTCCGGCCGCAGCACGGCCTCCGCCCCGGACGCCGACGCGATCGGGCTGGTCGCGACCACGCGCGCGGCCAGCGGGTAGGCCATCGACCCGTCCGCCGCGACGGCCTGGCGGCTGGCGAGCGCGTCGGCGAGGCGTCGCTGGGCCTCCTCCGGCAGCGCCGGGAGATCGACAAGGGTGCAGGTTCCGCCCGCGGCGAGGCGGAGCCAGCCCGGGTCCCCGCCCTGCTCGCCGAACAGCAGCGCGTCCACCCGCTCGGGTCGGGCTTCGGCGAGGGCACCGACCACGAAGGGGCCCTCGCGCCGCCCCGCAGCGTGGAGGGCGTAGGCGATCCGGTCGAGGTCCGACCCCTCCTCGCCCTGGAGGAGGACCGGGGCGTCGAGGGGGCCGATCTCGGCGATGCGCTGCGCGACCGCGCGCATGCCGGGGCTGTAGGCGATCAGGGGGCCCGCCAGGCGCTCGACGTGCCCCCCCGCCTTGAGGGCCCTGGCCTCGGTCCTCAGCCGGGCCACCTCGTCCTCCGAGCCCTCGAGCTGCTCCTCGAGGCGGTCCACCGCCACCAGCGCGTCGCGAGTCCGCCGCCGCGCCCGCTCCTGGGCGTTGATCAGGGCGAGGGTGCGGCCCAGGCGCAGGCCGAGCCGGTCGAGCACGTCGAGCTCCTCGAGCGTCACGGGCCGCCGGCGACGACCTCGGGGCACGACCAGGACGCCCTCGAGGTGCAGATCGACGGCGAGCGGGACGACCACGAGCGCGTCCCGCGAGACGAGAGCGTCGATCAGCGGGCGCAGCTCCGGGTGCCGGACCTCCAACCCCTCCAGGGAAGCGCGGACGATGGTCTCGCCCGGCCGCTCCCGCAGCGCGGCGACGAGGGCGGGGGACAGCTCCACCGGCCGCGCCTCGGCCTGGGCCGCCGCGCTCACCCGGACCTCCCGGTCCGGGTCGAGCGCGTACAGCAGGGGCTCGGCCTCGAGGTCCCGCGTCGCTCGCCGAAGAATGGGCAGCACGGCTTCGGCGATGTCCTCGATGGTGGTCCCGCTGTCGGCGAGGGCCAAGGCGTCGCGACCGGCGTCGAGGAGCCGCCCGTGCTCGGGCGCGAGCAGCCGATGGGCGGCGAGGACCAGGCCTCGCTGAAGGAGGGCCGCCACGACGATCAGGAACGCGACCGCGACGCCGAGGCTCCAGGGCTCGCGGGGGATCGAAGGCGCGACCGCGACCGTGCCGGCCGCCACCAGGCCGAGGGCGAGCGCGCGCGCCAGGGCCACGCGGACGCCCGGCGCCGCGCCCGGCTGCCGATGCGCCAACAGCATCGCGCCGTGCCCGGCGACCAGGGCCCCGAGGCCGACCGCGACCAGGCCGGCGGTCACCAGCCGCGGGGCGGGCACCTCCCCCACGGCCAGGGCGGCCACCGTGGCCCCGGCGACCAGCGCGGTGAGGCATCCGCCGAGCGCCCACGCGCGCGCGGCCAGGGCCGCGGGCGTGCTCCCGAAGCGTCGGCGGCCGAGGCGGAGAAGGACCGCGACCCCGACGCCGGTGGTCGCGAGGACCGTGCCCGTGTGCCGCCACGCGGCCGGCAGCACGAAGGCCTCGGCGCCCTGCGGCGGCCCGAACACGTCCCAGAGGCCCACGGCCACCCCGGCCAGGCCGAGCAGCCATACGCCGACCACGATCGCGCCGCGCCGACGCAGCGCGAGCGGGCGGTCGGGTGTGTCGAAGGCGAGCTGCCACGGCAGGATCCCGAGCCACGGCCAGGCGACCGCCGCGGCGACGGCGAGGGGGAGGGAGGGCCGATCGCCGCCCGCCAGGACCACCGCCACCCCGGCCGCCGCGAGGGCGAGGAACGAGAGCCGGCGCCGACCCCGCGCCTCCTCGTCGTCGCGCCGCCAGAACCCGAGCGGCACCAGCGTCAGGAGCACGGCCAGCACGGACAGCGCCGCCCCGGCGAGGTCGACCGTCCCGGCCCCGACCTCCGCGACCAGGTACAGGGCGACAGCCGGCCCCACGATGGGCAGTAGGCGTCCGCGGGCCATGGACGGGCGTTCTACCAGAGCGGGTGCGGGGCACCAGGCGCGCCGGCCGGGGGAGGCCGCCTGCTACCCTGTCGGTCGTGGTCGGGAGATGCCCACACTGCGGGGCGACCCACGCGCGGGGCGTCCTCCGTTGCCCCACCACCGGCCTCGTGATCCCGACCGAGCAGCCCGACCGGGTCGGGAGCCTGGTGGCCGGCCGCTACCACCTCGTCCGGCTCCTGGGGGACGGGGGGATGGGCGCCGTCTACAAGGCCGCCGACCAGGTGCTGCGCCGCTTCGTGGCGATCAAGCTCCTTCACCCCGAGACGGCCCGCAAGCCCGCCTCGGTCCGCCGGTTCGAGCGCGAAGCGCGGGCGGCGGCGGCGATCGGACACCCGAACATCATCGACATCATCGACTTCGGGCACGAACGGGGGCGCCCGTTCCTCGTGATGGAGTACCTGCGGGGCCAGTCCCTCTCCCAGGTGCTCACGGTCGATGGTCCCCTGGCGGTGAAGCGGGCCGCGACGATCGCGGTGCACACCCTCGCCGGGCTCCAGGCCGCCCACGACCGCGGCGTGCTCCATCGGGACCTCAAGCCCGCGAACCTGATGCTCGTGGCGCGCTTCGGCGAGCCCAACTTCGTCAAGGTGTGCGACTTCGGCTTTGCCGCGCTGCTCGGCGGAGAGCGCCCGGACGACCCGAGCTTGACCCCGGTCCGGACGCTGGTGGGCACCCCCGCCTACGCCGCCCCGGAGCGCCTGCGCGGTGACGACCGGCGCGATCCCCGCATCGACGTCTACAGCCTCGGTGTGGTGCTCTACGAGATGCTCGCCGGCCGGCGCCCCTTCGACGCGCCCAGCTTCCGGGAGCTGGTGCGCCAGGTCCGCAAGGACCCGCCCGCGCCGCTGCGGCGGCTTCGGCCGGACGTCCCGGAGGACGTCGAGCGGACCGTGATGGCCGCCCTCGCGAAGGACCCCGACGCCCGCTGGCCCAGCGCCGACGCGTTCGCGGAGCGCTTGCTCCCCCATTCGACGGTCACGCGGCCGTTCCGGGAGGAGCTGGAGACCGACAGCTTCACCGTCGAGATGGCCCGCATCCGCGCCCGCGAGGCGCGCGTGCGCGACGAGGCGAGCCCGGCCGAGCCGGCCGTTGAGCTCGAGGCCCTGCCGACCCGGCGCGACCCCCCGCGGTCGGGCGAGAGCCCCCTCGCCCGGGGCGACCCCGCGAGCGGCCCCCGGCCCCGCGGCCAATCCCTTGCGAGCCTCCGGGGTCGGCTGGTCCTCGCCATGCTCGCGTCGGTTCGGGAGAGCTACGGGGAGCGCGCACTGGCGGAGCTGCTCGCCGGGATGCCGGCGGAGGCTCGCGCGCCCTTCGAAGAGGGCGTCGACCCCGACCGCTGGGTGGACCTCACCGCGGTCACGACGCTCCTCGAGCACATCGACGAGCGCTTCGGGGAGGCGGACCTCCACATGATCCTCGAGACCGGCCGCTTCACCGCGGGGGAGGTCGACCCGGCGCCCGCCTCGGCGACGCCGGAGCTCCTCGTCGCGGAGCTCCCATCGGTCCTCGAGGGCCTCGTGCACGGCGTATCGTGCGAGGTCCGCCGGGTCGGCCGGGGCTACGGGCGGGTGGAGCTGGTCGAGGCGGGGGAGCCGTCGCTGACGTTCGCGGTCCTGGCCCTCGGCCTGCTCGAGCGGCTCCTGGCCCGGGGAGGCGCCGACGAGGTTGAGGTGAACCTGCTCAGCGCGCGAGCGCTCGACGACCCGCAGACGCTGATCGACCTCAGCTGGTTCGTCGGGTAGCAGCCGCGATGCAATCGCGGGTCTGGAGGCCCGCGCTTCGCCGTCGTCGTCGGCAGGTCACCGAGCGGTCACACGGTAGAGTTCCGATGACCGTGGCAAGCGTCTAACGTCCCGCCGCGGCACCGACCGGTTGTCGGACGCCCGTCCACGGGGGCGGGCGAAGCGCACACGTGCGTCGATCAGTCGGGCCTTTGGAGGTCAACGAATGTCAAGAGTGAAGTGTACGCTGGTGCTCGCCTTCGCCATGTCGGCGACGGCCTGCATCGCACCCGGGGACGACCTCGGGACAAGGGAATCGGCCGTCTCGGACGGCCAGGGCAGCGATGCCCGGTTCGACGGGGACAACGTCGGACGTCCGCCGTTCTTCGGACCGACGTTCGAGCGGATCGCGACGTTCCCGGTCTTCCTGAACACGGACGTCGACGACGAGACCGTCGCGGAGATCGTCGCGGCGACCGAGGACGGTCGGACCGTGGTCTACACGGACAGCGAGACCGAGAACATCGGCTTCGTCGACATCACCAACCCGTTCCACCCGAGCGCGGACGGCATCGTCCCGGTCGACGGCGAGCCGACCTCGGTGGCCGTCGCGGGTCGCTACGCCCTCGCCGCCGTCAACACGAGCGACGACTTCATCAACACCTCGGGTCACCTCGCCGTGATCGACATCCACTCCCGGGCGGTGGTGCGGAAGATCGACCTCGGCGGCCAGCCGGACGCCGTCGCCGTCAGCCCCGACAAGCGCTACGCCGCGGTCGCGATCGAGAACGAGCGGGACGAGGACCTCGGTGACGGGGAGCCGCCGCAGTTTCCGCCTGGCTTCGTCGTCATCGTCGACCTGGTGGGGGGCCCCGACCACTGGTCCACGCGCAAGGTCGATCTCGTCGGCGTCCCGGACCTCTTCCCGTCCGATCCGGAGCCGGAGTTCGTCGACATCAACCACCAGAACATCGCCGCGGTCACGCTCCAGGAGAACAACCATGTCGCGCTGATCCGTCTGTCGACGGGTCGGGTGATCGAGGACTGGAGCACGGGGACCGCCGACCTCGCGCAGATCGACACGCTCGAGAACGAGCTGATCGAGCAGATCGACTCGCTCGACGACGTTCCGCGGGAGCCCGACGCGGTGACGTGGACCTCGAACTTCAGCCTCGCGACCGCCGACGAGGGTGATCTGTTCGGCGGGAGCCGCGGATTCACCATCTTCAACCGACGGGGCGACGTCCGCTTCACCTCCGGAAACTCCCTCGAGCACCTCACGGCGCGAATTGGCCACTACCCGGAGGAGCGCTCCGAGAACAAGGGCAACGAGCCGGAGGGCATCGAGTTCGGTCGCTACGGCGGTCGGGACTACCTCTTCGTCGGGTCCGAGCGGTCCAGCGTGATCCTGGTCTACGAGCTCGTGACGCCCCGGCGGCCGCGCTTCGTCCAGGTGCTGCCGGCCGGCGTGGGGCCGGAGGGGCTCCTCGCGATCCCGCAGCGCGGTCTGTTCGTCGCGTCGAGCGAGGTCGACGACCGGGGTGACGGCATCCGCTCCTCGATCGCCATCTACAAGCGGCTCCCGGGCCTTCCGTCCTACCCGACGCTCGCGTCGCGGGACCGCTACGACGGGACGCCGATCCCGTGGGCCGCGCTCTCCGCGCTCGCGGCCAACCCGAACTCCAGCCGCAAGGCCTACACGGTCTACGACAGCTTCTTCCGGGAGAGCCGGATCTTCGTCATCGATCTGCGACCGCGCACGCCGCGCATCGACGCGGAGGTCGTCCTCCACGACTTCATGGGCAACACCTTCGACCTCGACCCGGAGGGCCTCGCCTCCCGCGAGACGAACGGCTTCTGGCTGGCGTCGGAGGGCGCGGGGAGCGTCGACGATCCGAGCCGCCCGGTCACGTCGCGCAACCAGCTCTTCAAGGTGGAGTGGGACGGCCTCGTCACCGAGATCGTCGATCTGCCGGACGCGACCAACATGCTGCAGCGCCGCTTCGGCTTCGAGGGCGTCACGATCACCGGCCACCCGTGGGAGGAGGTGCTCTACGTGGCCTTCCAGCGGGAGTGGGTCGGCGACCCGGACGGCCTCGTCCGCATCGGCCGCTACGACACGGTCAGCGGCGAGTGGGCGTTCTTCTACTACCCCCTCGACGCGGTCGAGTCGCCGAACGACGGCTGGGTCGGCCTCTCGGAGATCATCGCCCTCGGCGACGACGAGTTCGCCGTGGTCGAGCGCGACAACCAGGGCGGACCCGACGCCCGGGTCAAGCGCATCTACCGCTTCAGCGTCCGCGGCCTCACGCCGGGGCCCGAGGGCGGCTCGTTCCCGACCGTCCACAAGACCCTCGTCCGTGACCTGATCGGGGACCTCGAGAGCCCGGGCGGCCTCGTGATCGAGAAGGTCGAGGGGCTCATGCGGACCCGGAACGGCGACGCCTGGATCGTCACCGACAACGACGGCGTCGACGACAACAGCGGCGAGACCCAGCTGATCAACCTGGGCCGCATCTTCCGCTGAGCCGACGGCACGCGGAGCCACCAGGCCCCGCCCCCGGCCTCGCGCGGGGGGTGGGGCCTTCACGCGTGCGTCCCCTTCGCGATCGACCCCGCCGGCCTTTCGCGGCACGGGGGGTGGCCCGCGCCGGAAGATGCCGGGCGATGGTGGTCTTGACCGGAGGCGGACCGGCTGGGCAGGGTGCTGCACCGGCCCCGAGGTCCGACCCGCTGCTCCACGACCCCAGCGACGACACGGCCGAGGCGTCCCCGCCGCGCGGCGGCTCGGCGGCACCCGGCCTCGCCGACGACCCGGCGCCTGCCTCGACGCGCCTCTCGCCGCGTTCGTTGCGCGTCCGCCTCGCGTCCGTCCGCTTTCCCGACGCCTGCGTCGCCTGCGGCCGTCCTCCGGCCCGCCGCCACGCCGTCGCGGTCACGCGGGGCATCGACATCCTGTTCCTGACCCAGGTCGAGCGGCGTGACGTCATGGTCCCCGTGTGCCGCCTCCACCGCACGCTGCGGCGCCTCGTCGGCGCGCTCGCGTGGTTCGCGGCGCTGCTGCTCCTGCCCCTGACGATGGCCGCCGCGAGGGCGGTCGTGGACGACCGGTGGGTCGAGCGCATCGGCGGCCTGCTCCTCGCCTTCGCGGTCTACTTCACCGTGCAGGCGATCTGGGTCACGCCGCTCCTGGATGGTTGGCTCCTCGGTGTACGCGGGGCCGGCCTCGAGGCGGACCTCGCGTCCGGCCGGCTGCGCTTCGGCCGGGCCGCGACCGCCGACGAGGTCCTGCGCTTGACGCGCGCCGCGGAGCTTGAGAGCGAGGGCCCTCGCCCCTAGCCTCGGAGCGCAGGGGTGAGAGCGCCCCGCCGTTCCGCGGATGAAGCGCACGCTGAAGTTCCTGCACGAGGTCGGCTCCGTGGGCTTGATGGGCGCCGCCGCCGCTCAGCTCATCCTCTCCTTCCGGGCGGAGGGGCTGCCTCCCGAGGAGGTCGCGACCCTTCGCCTCGCGATCCTCGTCATCAGCGAGTGGCTGCTGCTCCCCTCCTTCCTGCTCGTGATCCTGAGCGGTCTGTTGGCTCTGGCCGCCCACCGTGGCTACCAGAGCTCGGCGTGGGCGTGGATGAAGGCGGCGACGACCGTCCTGCTCCTGGAGTGCACCCTCGTGTCGGTGCAGGGCCCCGCGCAGACCGCGGCCCGGGTGGCCCGACAGATCGCGGAGGGCCACGTCGAGCACGCCCATGTCCTCGGCAACGTGCTGCGCCACGAGCGGGGAGGGCTCACGGTGCTCCTCCTCCTGTCGGTGGCCAACATCGCCCTCGCGGTGTGGCGTCCGACGCTCCGCCGACGGAGGGGTCGGGCCGGGCAGCCCCGCCCGGCCACCGCCGAGGCGGCCGGGTCCGAGCCGAGCACCGACGCCGCCTCGTGACCGCCTGGCGGCCGCGCTGCTCCGCATCGCGCGCCGCGCGGCCGCGCTCCACGCCGGCGCCATGACGGACACCGGGAGACCGGCTGCTCCCGCCTGCTAGGGGGCGGGGAGGGGCTCGAGGTCCGCGCGCGCCGCCGGGTAGGCGTCCACCATGAGGTAGGCCCGGAAGGGCGTCGGAAGCGCCTCGGGCGCGCCCAGGCTCACCGTGAGCCCGCCCTCCTCGCTGACGAGCGTCCCGCGCACGTAGTCGGCCGAGATCGGGCGGCCCGTGGCCGGGTCCACCAGCAGGATGCCGAGGTTGTGCGCACCCGCCGGCAGCTCGCTCCCCTCGAGGGTAGCCACGATCCGTGGTCCGATGGCGCCGGCCTCCACGGCGAAGGTCACGTCGCCCACCCCGTCCGGCGCCTGCTGCACGCCGCCGGCGTGCGGCCGGAGCTCGGCCGCGCCGTAGGCGAGGAGGAGGTCGCTCTCGGGGTTGCAGAACCCGAGGCGCTGGAGGAAGGGGCCGTAGAGGTTGATCTCGCCGCAGATGGTCCGGGCGAGGATGCTCGCGCTCCCAGGCGCGAAGCCACGTTCGTCGACCCGCGCAGCGACCCGGAAGAGCGCGAAGGGCAGCGCGAACCCGTTGAACTCGATCGTGAACCCGTCCTCGTTGGCGAGGGTCATCAGCCCTCCATCGCTCTCGAGCTCGAGCGCGAACCGCACCCGGCTGGTCGGGTCGACGACCGTCGCGCCGTCCGGCCCGTTCGGCGCGGCCCCGACGCCCCAGGCGATCGCCCGCTCCGGCGTCCCCTCCACGAGGCCGACGAGGTAGTGGATCGAGTCGAAGCCGATCTGGTTGTAGCTCGGCAGGATCGTCGGCAGCGGTGCCGCGAGGCGGTAGAGCTCGAGGATCCCGCCGGGGTCGCCCGGTTCCGCCGGGACCTCCAGCGCGAGGGGAGGACCGTCCCGCGGGGGCACGGTGAACGTGAGGGTCTCCTCGAAGGTCCCCGCGACCCGGCCGCCGCTCGTCCGGAGGCCGTCGCGCTGCGGATCGACCAGGTAGGCGCCGGTCAGCTCGAGGGTCACCTCGCCGCCCTCCGCCGGCGCCCACCCTACCGTCGGGAAGACGGTCAGGAAGCGGCGGTCCCCGGACACGTCCACCTCGACAGGCACCTCCGGTCGCACGGTGACCGCGAGGCTCCGATCGTCGATCAGCGCGAGCCGGGTGTCCCCCCCCTCCCGCTGGAACAGGCCGAACGCGAGCGCTTGGTTTCCTTCCACGGCCTCGGGCGCCGGATCCCTCGGCCCGCCGAAGCGGTCGAGGAACAGCAGGCGGGTCCCGTCGGGCGGCAGGTCCTCCGCCGGGCCGAGCGTACAGCGCGCGTCCGACGCGGCCGCGTCGCGGAGGCAGTAGTCGTAGGGGACCGCGTAGACGCCTCCGTTCTCGCCTGCGATGACGACCGCCGACGGACCGAGGGCCGGCGACGCGTTCAGGTCGCTCCTCCGTGCGTCCATCTCCACGATCTCGCCGGACCCTGCCTGCCGCCACGCTCCCGTGCAGCGCATCGCCCAGCGCAGGGTGCCGTCCGGGTTCAGGACGAAGAGGCGGCCCTCCCCGGAGCCGACGTAGATCACGCCGTCCCGGTCGATCGCGGGCGACGAGCGGATCGGCTCGAGCGTATCGAAGGCCCAGCGCAGGCTGCCGTCCGCCGGATCGAGGGCGTACACCGTCCCGTCGGCGGCCGGCTGCACGATCGTCCCGTCCGGAAGCTCCCCCGGGCTGGCGTAGATGTGGTCCCGCGCCGCGAAGGACCAGACCTCCTCGCCGTCCTGCCGGTAGGCCCGGACGAAGCCGTCGAAGGAGCCGACCACCACGAGGCCGTCGTCGCCCTCGTCGGTCAGGAGCGGGCTGGCGGCGACGCTTCCCGCGGTGCTCCGCCGCCACGCCTCGCTGCCGTCCTCGGGGTTCACGCCGTACACGTTCGGCGCGCCGGGCAGGAGCGCGTTGTTCCCGATGAACAGGCGACCGGTCCGCGGATGAACGGCAGGCAGGCTCCACGTCTGGTCGAGCGTGCGGAAGCACCATCGGCTCTCGCCCGTCGCGCGATCGACTGCGTAGGTGCAGAAGTTGTCGTTCGGGACGTAGAGGGTGCCGTCCGGCCCGATCGCCACGTTCCCCTCGAACCAGTTGATCAGGCCGCCGTAGGTGCGCGGCGGATCCGCAGCGAAGCGCCAGAGCGGCTCGCCGCCGTCGTCTCGGTCGAACGCGTAGAGGTAGCCGTCACCCGAGCCGACGTAGACCCGCCCCTGATCGTCGAGGAGGGCCGCGGAGTCGATGATCTCGCCCGTCCCGTAGCGCCACCGCTCCGTCCCGTCGGGCGCGAGGCTGTAGAACACGCGGTCGGCGCTCCCGACGTAGATGTTGCCATCGCCGTCGATGACCGGCGTGCTGAAGATTCCCTTGCCGGTCACGAAGACCCACGGCTCGCTGCGCCCGTCGTCCCGGAGCCGCCGATCGACGCGACCGTCCTGGAGCGCGTTCGCGCGGAACTTGGGAAACGGGCTGTCGGGGTCGAGCGGGACCCCGAAGCCCTGGTCCCCCGAGCAGCCGAACCCGGCGACGGCGAGCGCGACCCACGCTCCCGCCAGGCCTCGCCGGGCTGTGCCCGCCGTTGTCCTGTCCATGGTCCCCTCCCTTGGGAGCTCGCCCTCAGCCCGGCGCCGACGGACGGTCGCCGGCGAAGCGCTGCTGCCCCTCCGTCTGCCACCAGTGCTTGTACCGCGCATAGACGCGCTCACGGTCCCGCCGCGGGGACGCGGCGTGGTAGCCGTAGTACTCGCGCGTCAAGCGCTTGAGCTCCTCCGAGGCCGCGTGGCGGATCGACTCCGCGTCGTCGAGGAGCCCCTCGATCAGCCACTCGATGCGGTGCTGGTTGCCGTGGCGCGCGAGCCAGCCTTCCCACTTGCGGTGGCTCCGGCCCACGTCGGCCGCGGTCAGGACGATCAGCGCCCGGTGGAGATGGTCGACCAGCTCTCCGTCCTCCTCCTGGAGGAGCTCGACCAGCTTGGGGAGGCTCTCCACGTCCCGGAGCGCGGCGAGCGCGTCCACCGCCCGGAGCCGGCGGGCCCGGCTCTTGCCGCGGAGGCGCGCGGTGCGGCGGAGGATCGCGAGGATGTCCTCGAAGCCGGGGAAGGCCCGGAAGCGGGGCAGGAGCGCGTTGGCCACGCGGCGGACGCCGGGGTCGTCGTCGAAGATGCGGTCCGCGACCGCCTCCATGAGCCCCGGGTGGATCAGCTCGCTCGCCACCAGCGCGGCGTAGAAGCGGACGTCGGGGTGAGCGGAGCTGAGGAGCGACGCGACGTAGGGCACGGCGCGCTCGCCGAACGCGACCAGCGCCCGCGCCACGGCCGACACGTCCCGGCCGCGCGGGACCTTGCCCTCGCCATGGCGATCGTACTTGAGGGGCCCCGGGAAGGCCTGGACCAGGCCCGGGAGCGCGGCCTCCCCGAGCTCGAGCAGCTCCTTGACGCGCTCCCCCTCCGCCTCGCTCCCCGCCGCACCGAGGAGCTCGTCCACCTTGGCGTGGACCTGATCCCCCATGTCGACGATCACCGAGCGGGTCGCCGCGTCGAGGCTCGTCAGCGTCCGCCGGGCGGCCGGAGCGCCCACCGGCAGGCGGATCAGCTCGCCGCCGGGCTCCGTCGGCCTCCCTTCGCCGTTCGCGCCCCCCGCGTCGTGCTCCGTCACCATCGTCACGGAGTAGCCATCGCCGGCGCGGTCGGCGGTGGGCTCCGGCGCTCGGGGCTCGATCGGCCCCGGGATCGGGCGGGCGACGGGCGGGGTGTCGAAGTCCATGTCGTCGTCGAGGAAGCCGAGATCCCCCTCTACCCCCGTGCCCTCGGGCGCGGTGACGACGGTGATCTCCGGCGCGTCGTCGACGTCCGGGCCGTCGATCGGCTCGAGGTCCGGGTCGTCGGCGCCGATCTGGAGGCTCTCGTCCGGGCCGGCCAGGATCAGCTGGGGCTCCGCCCCCTCGCCGTCGTCCGCCCCGCCGCCCAGCGCGGGGGACGGCGGAGGCGAGGGCGCGCGGCGCGGGATCCCGAGGACCTGCTCCGGGGGCACCGGGGCCTCAGCGGTCCGCTCGACGCGGCCCGACGCCTGCCCCTCGCCCCCCGGGAACCCCGCGACCACCACCCGCGAAGCGATCACATCGGGCGGACGCTGCGGCAGCGAGGGAGCCGGCTCCCCCGGGACCGTCTCCATCTCCTCGGTCACCGCAGGCAGATCGGTCCGCTCGGGGCGGCGCTCGACGCTCCGCCGCCGCGCCGAGCGCCCGCCCTCGGACCAGGTGTCCCCGAGGGCCCCGCCGCCCCAGCCGCCGCCGCGCCGTGGTCGGCCGGCCGGCCGGTCGGAGCCAGCGGTCCGGGCCACGGCCTGGGCGGCCTCCTTCAGCGCGCTCCGGTCGCCCGGGGTGTCACCGTCGTCACCCTCGTCGTCGGAGGGCCTGCGGTAGCCGGCTCGCTTCCGCCGGAGGATCAGCTGCTCGAAGGCCTCGACCACCCGGGGGCCGAAGCGGACCAGCTCCATCACCGCGCCGAGGTCGAAGCTCTCTCCGTCCCGGTCCCCGTAGACGATGACCACCACCCGGCGTCGGATCGCGATCGGCATCACGAAGGCCGGCGGATCGCCCGGTCGCTTCAGGTCCCGCAGCAGCTCTCGGTCGAGGGGCGACTCGTCGAGCCGGCGTACGCGCGGGGCCAGGCTCCGGGCGACTTCCTGGAACACGCCGGGGTGCTCGAGCGGGATGCTGAGCTGCTGCACCTCGTGACGATTGGCGCCCTTGCCGTAGGCGTCGCGCCCATCGACCACGCCGTCGTGGACCACGAACAGGGCGGTGTAGTCGAAGAACTGCCGGGCGTAGGAGAAGAGGACCCCGAGGATATGGTCCCGGTCGTCCGCCCGCCGCAGGGCCCGGGTCGCCGCCGCCAGGGTGATCGGACCCCGGGTGGTCAGCAGCGGGGCCTGGGCCTGGGAGGGCGCGCTCGGCTGCACCGATCCGCGGGGCTCCGGAAGGGCTGGCTCGCCCCCGAGCGCCGTCGTCATCGTCTCCTCGGACCGCTCGTCGGGGGAGGGAGGGTCCCCGCTCGGGTCGACGCGGGGCAGGGCCGCCGCCGGTGGGATCGGCGCGTCGATCGGAGGTGGCGCCGGCGTCGTGGAGGCGGGAAGGCCGCCCCCGGACGAGGCGGGGACCGCCGGCGCGGGCAGGCCGGCGAGCGGCGGCTCGGGCCGCAGGGTCTCGGTGGGGGCGGGGCGCACGGTCTCGGCCGGCGGCGCGTCCGGGGCGAGGGCCGGTCGCCCTGGCCCCGGCGCGTAAGCTCCGTCCCGGACGGGGGGCGCCTTCACCGGGATCTGGCTCCGGTGCGACTCGAGGTGCTTCGGCGTCCTTCGGCTCTGATCCGGCGGGATCCCGCTGATCCGCTTCTCGACGTTGCGGAGCAGGCGCTCCAGGCGGGGGGCGAGGGGCGCGTCGTAGTAGCGGGCGAGGGCGGCGGCGATCCGGGGCGGACAGGCGATCCGGGGGTCGAGCTGAAGCCCGAGCACGAACCCGATCCGCTCGGCGGCCTCCGCCTCCACCGGCTGGGCGACCGCCACGGTGAGCGTGTCGCCGTCTCGCGCCAGCGGAACCACGCGGTACTGCTTCGCCACCTTGGCGGGCACGAGCTCCAGCACCTCCGGCGGCACGTCGTCGAAGTCCTCCCGGGTGAGGGCCGGAAGCCCGTGCAGCAACGCGCAGTAGGCGTTGAGCACGTTCTCGGGGAGCGCGTCGAGCTCGAGGAGGACGGTCTCCACGTCGCCACCCGAGATCACCTGCCGCTGCAGGGCCTCCTCGATCTTGCGGACGGGAACCACCCCGTCCCTTGCCAGCAAGGAGGTGAGCGCCGACATGGACGTACGGCCATGGTCGCCGGGTGCCGTGAGGCTGTCAACGTCCCGAAGTCCTGGACGCCGCAGGGGATTTCGCCCTTGCGGGCGAGCTCGGCACGGCTCCACGAGCTCACGACGCCGGGCCGTCGCCGTCGCCCCCGACGGCGGGCGTCGCCGGCCGGAGCCCGCCCAGCCGGTGCAGGACGAGCGCGAGCGCCACCGGCGCGGCCGTCTCCACGCGGAGGACGCCCGGGCCCAGGCTCACCTCGACCCACCCGCGGCGCTGGAGCAGCGCGCGCTCCTCCGGTCCGAAGCCGCCCTCCGGCCCGATCAGCACCCAGGCGTCGCCGCCGCCGCGCAGGACCGCCTCGAGCCCCGCCTCGGCGTCCGGGACGAAGGCGAGGCGCCGCACCTCCCCCGGGGCCCGGTCCAGCACCTGCTCGAGGGACGCGGCGGGATGGACCGGGGGCACCGTCGCGCGCCCCGACTGCCGGGCCGCCTCCTCCGCGACCCGCGCCAGCCGGGCCGCGCGCCGGTCCGCCCGGGCCGGGTCGGGCCGCGCCACGCTCCGCGCGGCCCGGACCAGGTGGATCGCGCGGACGCCCAGCTCGGTGGCCATCCGCACGATGGCCTCCAGCTTGTCCCCCTTCGGGAGGGCCTGAAGGAGGGTGACGGACGGGCCCCGCTCCCGCCGCTGCCGCAGCGCGGTGACCTCGCACTCCACGCGGTCCCCGTCGGCGGATCGGATGACCGCCTCCGCCTCCCGGCCCGAGCCGTCGAAGAGCACGACGGGCTCGCCGGCCGAGAGCCGGAGGACCCTCGCGTGGTGCTCGGCGCCCGGCGGAAGGGTCGCCGTCCCGAGGCCCGGGAGCCGCGGGACGGGGAGGCGGCGCACGGTCATCGGTCGGGCCGCCGCCAGGCGATCGTCGCCCAGCCGTCCCGGTGACGCACCTCGGGCTCCCCGAGCCTCGCCGTGCCGGCCCAGGGGCCGTGGGCCCGGAAGGACGCGACGACCTGGGCGGCCTCGTCGTCGAGGATGCCGCCGAGCACCAGGAGGCCACCGGGCGCGACCCCCGCGGCTAGCGCGGGCGCCGCCGATTGCAGGATCGGCGCCCGGATGTTCGCCAGGACCAGGTCGTAGCGACCGTCCGGGGGGTCGTGAGCGTCGCCGACCGACGCCTCCAGCCGGTCGTCCACGCCGTTGATGGCCGCGGTCGCCTCGGTGACCCGGACGGCCACGGGGTCGCTGTCGATCGCCCGGACCGCCCCGGCGCCGAGGCGGAGCGCAGCCACCCCGAGGATCCCGCTCCCCGACCCCACGTCGAGCACCCGCTCCCCTCCCCGCACGCTCTCGACGAGGAGCGTGAGGGCCGTCTGGGTCGTCGCGTGGGTGCCGGTCCCGAAGGCCTGGCCGGGGTCGACGGTCACCACGACGTCCTCGGGGCCCGCATCCGCCGCGAGCCAGGGCGGGCGGACCACGAGGCGCCCCACGCGATGCACCCCGAAGAACGCCTTCCACCCCTCGCGCCAGGCGTCGCCCAGGACCGGCGCGTAGCGGCCGGTGAAGCCCTCCGAGGCGAGCCGGGCGAGGGCGGCGCGAGCCTCCCCCTCCTCGGCGAAGTGGGCCACCACCGTGACCTCCCCGGCCTCGGCGGGGGTCAGCGTGCTCCCGTCCCGGTCCTCGAGCCCGGTGGCGCCGAGCTCCCACAGGCGGTCGTGGAGGGCGTCGAGGGACTCCTCGCCGACGTCGACGTGCAGCGCGGGGTAGGAGGGCTCATCGGCGGGCATCGAAGCCGCCTAGCGCACCGTCACGACGACCGTCCCCTGGGAGCCCGACGTCGCGGCGAGCGCGACCGCCGTCGCCACCCCACCCGCCACGACGAGCCCGACGATCGTCCAGAACCACCACTGGGCGAGCACACCTCCCCCGGTCGCCTCGGGGACCGCGATGCGCAGGGGCGCGGCCACGTCGCCCCGGCTCGCGATCGGCAGGCCCCGCCCGTCCACCGCCTCGAAGTAGTACTCGACCAGGGGCGGGAGGACATCGTCGGCCGGGATCGTGGCGCGGCGCACCTCGCCGTCCGGCGCCGTGTCGAGGCGGCGGAACACGGCCTCGGTCCCCTGGCGGTAAGCCAGGACCAGCCGCGCCACGCGAAGCCCGGGGTCGACGACCGAGGCCTCGAGATCCACCGGCTCCCCCGCGTCGGCCTGGGCGGGGCTGCGGTGCTGGATGTCGACCGGCGGCGGGGGGCTCGAGCCCGGGCGGCCCTCGTCCTCCCAGGCGGCCCGCACCCGCGTGAAGAACGCCCGGTCGGGCGGCGACACCTCCGGGCCGGGCTCGAACTCGGGGTCGAGCGGAAGGAGCCGGCGGTAGGCGCCGGCCGCCTCCGGCTCGCGGCCGAGGGCGAGGTAGGTGTAGGCGAGGAGCCGGTAGATCACGGCCCGGTCCTCCTGCGTGGTCTCGGCCCGCAGGAGCGCCGCCGACAGGGTCTGGAGGGCCTCCTCGAAGCGCAGGTCCTCGAACTCGGAGGCGCCCCGGGCGAGCAGGGGGTTGTCGTCCTCGGACGAGGCGCCCTGCTGGGCCTGGACCACCCCGCCGGGCGAAGGACCGATCGAGACCGCCGTTGTCACCATCGCCGCGCACACGTGACCGAGGGCGGAGGCGCGCATCGGCGCGACCTTAGCAGCTCTCCGACGCGTCGAGAACGTGAGGCAGCCAGGTGACGGCGCGGCTCCCGACCGGTATGAAACACCCCTTCCCATGACGTCCTCGCCCAGCCCGGAGTCGACCACCTCGGAGCGCCTCCTCAAGCCCCACCGGGTCACGATGCGCCATCGGGTGCCGACGCTCGTGGCGGTGCGGGGGCCGGACGCGGGGCGCGTCCTCCGCCTCCGGCACACGCTGGTGCTCGGCCGCGGCGAGGCGGTGGACGTCCCGATCCTCGACCCGAAGGTCTCCCGCCGGCACGTCATCGTCCGATGCCGCCAGCGCGCGACATGGGTCGAGGACCTGGGCTCGAAGAACGGGACGTTCGTCAACGGCGTCGCGATCACCAAGCGCGTCCTGGAGCACGGCGACCAGCTCGGCCTCGGCCCACGCGTCACGTTCCGCTACGCCTTGCAGGACCCCGCCGACCTGGCGGTCCAGCAGCGGCTCCACGGGAGCTCGGCTCGGGACGCGCTGACCGGGGCGTACAACGCCCGCTACTTCGACGAGCGCCTCCATGCCGAGGCGGCCTACGCCAGCCGCCACGACGCCGAGCTGGCCGTCCTCCTGTTCGAGATCGATGCGCTGGCGGTGCTGTTCGAGGCCTACGGGCCGGATGCCGACGAGGCCGCCCTCGTCCACGTCGCGCGGATCCTCCAGGGAGCGCTCCGGCCCGAGCACGCGCTCGCCCGCTACGGCGTGGCGCTGTTCGCGCTCGCCTGCCCCGGCCTGAGCCGGGACGAAGCGGTGGCCCTCGGCGAGGGCCTGGCGGTGCAGGTGCACCGCGCGCCGCTCACGCTCGCCGGGGTCGACTACCCGCTCCAGCTCGTGTGCGGCGTCGGCCAGGCGAAGGGCGGGGGCGACGACCTGGCGGACCAGGTCCTCGGGGAGGCCTACGCCTCGCTGGCCTCGGCCCGGGGGCCGTCGACGCTCGGGACGAACCTGTAGCGCGCAGCAGCGCTTAGCGCCCGAGCACGGGATCCTGGAGCAGGCGGAGCGCGAGGTAGACGACCAGCAGAACGGCCCAGACCACCGGCGTGACGCGCCGGCCGCCCACCCAGGCCACGATGGGGGCGAACGGAGGGAAGAGCGCCAACGCCCGCGCTCCCCACGAGAGGCTCGCCGCCCGCAGCACCTGCGCCAGGATCAGCACGTGGACGAACAGCAACGCCGCCCCGACGAGGACCCAGCTCAACAGCAGCGCGAGCACCGGCCGTCGGTCTATCAGCGGGGGACGGGGAGCGGTAGCGTCGAGGGCCCGGGGGCGAGGAGGCCGGCGGCGCCGGCCCCCGGCCCGCGTGCCTCGACGCCCGGAGCGAGGCGGGAGATCCGCATCGGCCTCATGGGCGCCGGCGTCGTCGGGCACGGGATCCTCCGCCTCCTGTCCGATCGCGCGGACGACATCGAGCGCCGCCTCGGGGCGCGGATCGTCGTCCGCCGGGTCGTGGCGAGAGACCCGGCCAAGGAGCGGGACGCGCTCGTGCCCCCGGAGCTCCTGTCCTTCGACCCCCGAAGCATCCTGGACGACGACGACATCGACGTCGTCGTGGAGGTGATCGGCGGCCTCGACCCGGCCGGCGACCTCGTCCGCGAGGCGCTGACCCGGGGCAAGTCGGTGGTGACCGCCAACAAGGCCCTCCTCGCGGAGGAGGGCTACGCCCTGATCGAGCTGGCGGAGGCGAGGGGCGTCGACCTCTACTTCGAGGCGGCGGTCGCCGGCGGCATCCCCGTCATCCGGGTCCTGCGGGAGGCCCTCGCCTCCGACGCGGTCGTCGCGCTGCGCGGGATCGTCAACGGCACCAGCAACTACATCCTGAGCCGCATGCGCGAGGCCGGCCTCGAGTTCGACGCGGCCCTCGCCGAGGCCCAGGCGCGCGGCTACGCGGAGGCGGACCCGACCCTCGACATCTCCGGCGGCGACGCCGCGCACAAGCTGGCGATCCTCGCGACGCTCGCCTTCGGAGCCCGGATCCCCCTCGACAAGGTCCAGTCGGAGGGAATCGAGAGCGTGGCCGCCCTCGACATCGAGCTCGCCGGCCGCTTCGGCTACGTGATCAAGCCGCTGGCGACGGCCCGCAGCCTGCCCGGGGGGGCCCTCGATCTGCGCGTCCACCCGGCGCTGGTGCCGGCCGGCAGCGTCCTCGGGAGCATCTCCGGCGCCCTGAACGCGGTGGTGCTCGAGGGCGCCATGCTCGGCCCGTGCCTCCTGAGCGGCTACGGCGCCGGCGCCCTCCCCACGGCGATGAGCGTGGTGAGCGACATCGTCGACGTCGGCCGGAACCTGACCCGCGGCGCGAGCGGTCGGGTCCCCCAGTTCGCGCTCCGGGGCGAGCACCTGCTCGAGCGTCGCATCGCCGACCCCGGCCTGCTCGAGGGCCGCTTCTACCTCCGCCTGACCATCTCGGACCGGCGGGATCTCCTGGCGCGCATCACGGGCATCCTCGGCGCCTTCGACGTCGGCGTGGAGCAGCTCCTCCAGGAGCGGCGGCCGCGGGTGGACGAGCCCGCCCACCTGGTGGTGCTCACCCACCCGACCCGGGAGGGCTTCGTCCGGAGCGCCCTTCAGGAGATCGCGAGCCTGCGTGGGGTGCTGCGACCGACGCGGGCGCTCCGGATCGCCGAGGGCTGACGAAGGGCGCCCGATCGCATCGGCGCGCCGCGGCGCCCCGGAGCGCGGGCGCAGGCGGAGCGGCGAGGCGGGCCGCTGTCCGGGGGCCTCCGGTCGACAGGCACCACCTCCATGGTGTGGAGTGGGCGGGGTGGTGTGGACCGAGCCGAGTGGTGCGCAGTGAGCGGAGCAGCGCCGAGGGATCCGCGTGAGGTCATGACCCTCGCGCCACGTACCCCGCCCGCCCGCCCCGCGGCGGGCAGCCGCCCCCTCCTGTCCCATCACGCGATCATGGCGCTGGTGGGCCCGTTCACGCGCCGGGGGTACCGGGTGGACCTCGCGGCCAGCGACCGGGAGCGGGGGATGGTCGCCTTCCGCGCGGTCGACCTGCCGAGGCCGAGTGGACGCCCGGCCCTGCAGTCCCTCCTGCGGCTCGAACGGCTGCATCGGCTGAAGTTCCGCGTGACCCGGACCCTCCGGGCCGCGGACGGCCAGCTCGCCACCATGAGCGCGGAGGGGCCCGATCCCGAGGTGCTGCTCGAGGTGGTCGAGGAGGTCGACCCCGACCGCCAGTTCCACGTCACCGGGGCCGGTCTGGTCACCCGCAGCTACCGGACCGACCTGTCGCGGAGGGACCCACGGGAGCCCCGACGCCGGCCGGGACGGGCGGTCGCCCCGCGATTGACGCAGGCCGAGGCCAGCCTGGGGCCCGTCCACCTGTCGGCGACGGAGACGACGGGGCGAGCCCTCGAGGTCAGGTTGATCGCTCGGGGCGGAGCCGCCCTGGACCTCCCGAGGGACTTCCTCGCCGTCCTCGGCTGGGGCTGGCGGCCCCTCCGCCGCGTGAATCGAGGGACCTGGGTGGGCAGCGTGCGCCCGACCGGGTGGGCGTCGCCACGGACGGCCCGGCTGGAGGCCCAGCTGGACCGGGCGGCCGCCCACATCGTGGAGACGATCGCCGCCCCCCCGCTCCTCTTTCACCGCCGGCACTGGGCCGCGCGCTGGCGGGCGGCCTTTCAGCGGCTCATGCCGCTCCTGTTCCTCGTCGGGATGACCACCGGGATCGCCTCGGCCGTGGCTCTCCTGCCCAGGACACAGGCGGTCCATATGGTGGTGTTCCACGCCGCCATGCTGGCCATCGTGGTGCTCGCGCTGACCGACCGCGCCTACCGCGTCGAGGTCCCGCCCCCGCCCCGGCCCTTGACGCAGCCCCGGTGGACCTCCGATCCGCGCGCGTAGCGCTCGTCAGTCCAGGACGAGCTTGCGCCCGAAGGGGTGCTCGCGATCCCCCTGGCTGCGGGGCACCACCCAGAGCACCGGGAACCCTGGCCGGTAGGTGGCCGGTCCCTTGAGGTCGGTCAGGAACACCCCGATGTCCGGCCCCCAGCGGTCCGCCTCCTGGAGGAGCGGCGAGAAGTCGGTACCCCCGCCGCCTCGAAGCTCGATGCCCCCGAGGTCCGTCAGCCCCGGCTCGTAGTGGACCACCGACCGGACGCGGTCGTCGCCGACGACCACCACGGTTCGCGCCTCGTGGCGGCGGGTGATGGCAGCGAGCTCCCCCGAGAAGCGCCGGAGGAGCTCGTCCTCGATGGAGCCGGAGACGTCGAGGAGCACCGCGAGGCGCGCGACCGCCTGGCCAGAGGACCAGCCCGGCTCCCAGGGCAACCGTCGCCCGACGCCCATCCGGCCCTGACGGGCAATGTAGGAGCGCGAGGGGCGGGACCAGGAGCGTGCCCGGCGCCGGGAGAGCCCGCGCGCGAGATGGGTACGCAGGAGCTGCTCCCAGGGCACCTGGACCCTGGGCAGGTCCGCGAGGAGCGCCCGCAGCATGGAGTAGGCGCCGTCCCCGGCGTGCCCCCGCAGCACGCGCTCGCGCCACTCCCGGGCGAGCTCGGCCTCGGCCTCGGGCCGGTCCCCCCCCGCGCTCGGGACGAGGTCCCGGCGCAGGTGAGCCCCCATTTGGCGGGTCTGCCGAGCCCGGGGCCCGTCGGCCTTCACGCCCGACTCCGGCCGCGCCCTCGGCTTCGCGGACGTGGCCTGCTGGCGCCGGCCCGCCTTCGTCGGCCCTCGCCTCGGCCTGCGCCCCTCCGTCGCGCGTCGATCATCGACGGCTCGATAGAGGCGCTCCACGTCCCACTCGAGGAGCGCCCGGGCCGTGTCCTCCCGCTGGCGAAGCACCCGGGTCAGGATGTCCTCCAGCTTGACCGCGTGCGGATCGACCTCGAGCCACTCGAGGTGGCTCAGCGCGCTCGTGACGATGGCGTCGGCGCAGATGTTGAACAGCTCGAGGTCGACGTCTCCCCGCTGACGCGACAGCTCGCGGTAGCGCGGGACGTGGCGAAGGGCGACATGGAGCACCTCGTGGGCCACGACGCCGCTCTGGCGGGGCAGCGACAGCGCCTCGAAGCTCGGGCCGTAGCGGATGGTCGCGCCGTCCGTGCTCGCCACCACGGCGCCGTCGATGCTGTCGTCGTCGCGGTGACGGACCCAGAGGGCCAGGCTCCCCGTCGCGGGCGCGTACTCCACCATCCGCTGGATGGCTCGGGTCCCCCGGTGGGTGTAGACGCCGCGGGCGGGCCCGCTCTGCTCAGGTGGCACCGGTCGCCTCGCGGTCGCCGAGGTACCGTCGGTACACCGGGCTCTCGAGCACCGTCCCCTCGAGACCGCGCTCGAGGGACCGCTGGAAGAGGAGCTCCATGGCCAGGGTCTGGACCTCCCGAATCGGGAGCGGTGCCCGGCTCGTCGTGTCGGGCAGCTGCTCGATGATCTCGAGAGCGCGCGTGACGGTCTGCGGCTCGGTGGCCGCCGCGAGGAGCGCGTAGGTCATGCCGTAGAGGCCATCCAGGGTCTTCGGCAAGAGAGCGGCGGTCTCCGGGCCGCGTCGAGCCGCCAGGAGGCGGAGGACGTCGGCCCCCGCCGAGAGCTCGCGCAGCACGCCGAAGAACTCGGCCGCGTTCGCTGCCCCGAGGCGGCCCTGGACGAAGGTGCGCTTGGCCTCCTCGGGGAGATCGGACTTGATGACGTTGGAGACGTCCTCCCAGCCGCGGGGGCTGGCTCCGATCAGATGGTCGTTTGCCAGCTGGGCCTGGGTGTCGTCGAGCCTGTCCGGACGCACCCGGAGGTAGGCCATGACCTCGGGGGCGAAGCCGTGGGCGAGGGCGTAGTCCAGGAAGGCGCCGATCACCGTCTGCACGTGGAAATGGAACATGCGATCGGCGAGCGCGGTCCCCATGTCGTGACTGACGGCGCCGTGGTAAGCCGCGTTGCCCGCGGCGACCACGAGCCACCCATCGGGGAGGCGGTAGCGGCCGACCCGGCGATCGAGGATCAGCGAGTAGGCGGAGATCTGCAATCGCTGGTCGGCGGCGGTGAGCTCATCGAGGAACAGGATGCCTTCGGGCTCGTCGTCCGTGGGGAGGAACTCCGGCGGGAACCAGACGGTCTTCTCCTGGGTATCGTCGGCGTAGATGGCGCCCCGGATGTCGACGGGCTCGATGGTGGTCAGTCGGAGGTCCACCAGCGGTACGCCGGCGTGCTCGGCGACCTGGTGCACGATGGACGACTTGCCGACCCCTCGCGTGCCCCACAGCATCGAGGCGCGTCGGCGGAGCACCGGGTCGGCATACTGGGCGATCAGCGCCCGCTTGGCGGCGGCGATCGAGACCGGCGGGATGTTCATCGCGGAGCCCTGCATGGCGGCTCCATGATGCGCGAGACCCCGGGTCATGGCCCGCCCCCGGGGCCGATGCGGGGACGCCGTGCCGGCGAGGAGGTCGCTCGACGTCCGGGCACGTCGACGTGGACTCGGGCCCCCGCGGCGGTCGCCGTCGTCGAGCAGGCGGCGGGGGACCACCGGCGGCGCGACCGGCTGGCGCCCCGCGCCCGGTTTGACCCGCCAACCGCCGCCCGGGAAGATCCCGCGCGATGGCGCAGCACGACATCACCGGCCTCGGCGAGCTCCACGCGCTGCTCGGCCGGGGCACGGAGTTCGACGGCCTCCTCAGCTTCGACGGCCGGGTCCGGATCGATGGGCGCTTCAAGGGGCGCGTCGAGTCCACGGGCATCCTGATCCTCGGGGACGGCGCCGAGGTGGAGGCCCGGGTCGAGGTCGGCACGCTGATCGTGCGCGGCGGCACGCTGCGCGGCGACGTCACGGCCCGGAAGCTGGTCGAGATCCACGCCGAGGGACGCGTCTACGGGGACCTGGTCGCCCCTCAGGTGGACATCGACAAGGGCTGCGTGTTCGAGGGTACGGTGTCGATGGTGGCGCCGCCCGAGGAGGAGGGCACCCGATCCGGCGAGATGGCGATGCTCGGCGTCCCCGAGGTCGAGCCCGGATGAGTCACCCGCTGGGCCGATGGTGGCGGGGCGAGCGAAGGGTGCCGACCAGGGCGGGAGGGCTCGGCCTCACAGCGCCCACCCGAGGCTGGCCTCGAAGCGAAAGGAGCGGTCCCAGCCGTCGGTGGCCGCCGCCACCTCGCCGGGCTGGCCGTTGTAGCTGAGCCCGTAGCGCTGCCAGGCGAAGGCGAGGCCCCAGGCGAGCCCGACGCCGAGCACATCGGTCAGGTGGCCGCCGACGCCGAGGGACAGGTCGATGCCGTTGGCGCCCGACCCGGTCCCGAAGTCGGTGCCGATCTCCCCGAGCCCCAGGACGCCCCGGTAGGCGACCTCGAGCTCCGCGACGAGCGTCTCCCCCGGCAGGATGCGGCCCCGCACACGGCCGAAGGGACGAAGGTAGGGGTACTCGGCGCTCGGGAAGACGACGTTCTCGCCGAAGTAGTTGCCCTCGAAGCCGCCGTCGACGCCGCCGCCGACCTCGACGCGGTCGCCGAGCGCGAGCAGGTAGCCGCCGCCGACCTCGAGGCGAAGGAACCGGCTGCTCACGCCGTCGGTGGTGCCGACCAGCCGGCTGTCGAGGCCGACGGAGTGGCCGAAGCGGACGCGGGCGAAGAGGCCGCGCAGCAGGCCCGGGTCGGCGGCCCAGGGCCGCACCTCGAGCCGCACCCCGAGGTCCGGGAAGGCCCCCGAGCGGTAGCGGCGTGCGGCTCGCCCCTCGCCGAGGTTGACCTGCGCATCCCGCGTTCGGAGCGCGGCGGTGACGTAGACCGCGAGGACCGGCGGGCCGCGCGGTGCTTCCGGCTCGACGTCGGCAGGCGGCGCAGGCGGCGGTACCCGCTCCTCCGGGGGTGGCGCGGGCGGCGGCTGGGCCGCCCGGAGCCGCTCGACCCCGTCGCGGGCCTGGCCGAGGAGCGCATCCAACGCGGGGTCGAGCTGCTCGGGGCCCTCCCGCCTCCGCCAGTCGAGCTCCTCGGTGGCCGCGAGGGTGCCGTCGGAGGTCCAGGCGATGAGCGTCGCCGTCCGGGGACGCCGCTCCGGCTCGAGGACCACCCGGAGGACGACGTCCGCGCCGAGGCCCACCGCGACGTCGCTGACCGCCCCGTCGACCACGTCCTCGAGCTCCCGCTGGCCGATCGCGCCCGCCACGTCCGCGGGCTCGACGACCTCGAACCCCGAGGAGAGCAGGTCCCGGACGTGCGCGTCGACCGCCTCGCCGTCCCGTCCCGCGGTCGGGAGGAGAGCGACCCGGAGCGGGCGGTCCTGGGCTTCGGCGAGGGCGGCGACGCCGAGGACGACCAGGACCGCGCCCACGGCGACAGGGGTGGGACAAGGTAGGAAAGGTCGGCTCATGGCCGGTGAGCTTATCGCCGCCGAGGGCGAGCCGAGCAAGGTCTTGTCGGCATCCCCCGAGGGTCCTACCTGCCGGGTGGGTGAGGAGCGTCGAGGCTAGCCCGAGGGGCCCGGCGAGGTGCTTGACGCTCCTGAGCCCCGCTGCTACTCAACGCCCGCTTTTGGCCCCGGGAGCCGAATGATGAGCGCTCGCGCCACCCTCTGCGTCGTGCCGGAGTCGGGTCACGCCGGGAGGCATGGCGCGCGCTGACCGCGACGCGGCCGGAGACCCGGCTGCCCGGCGGCCCGGGCCATCGGCCCCAGACGATCCGCGCCGCACCCTCGACCCACGCACCGTCTCGGTCAGCGTCCCCCTAACGGTCCGCGCAGCAGTCCCGCGCCCGTCGCGATGAGGCCGCCCATGCCCGCCTTGCTCCTCGAAGGAAGCCCGATCCTGGACGTCGACCTGTCGATCGTCCTCTACCTCGTCGCCTTCGGGTTCCTGTTCCTCCTGCTCCGCCGCTTCGTCTTCAGCCCCGTGATGGCGCTGTTCGACGCCCGCGAGGAGGCCATCGACGGTGCGGCGAGCGACGCCAAGGCCCTCGAGGAGGAGGCGGAGACCAAGTACGCGGCGTTCCGACAGGAGACCGAGAAGGTGCGTCGCGAGGGCGCCCGCGCGCGCGAGAAGGCCCGCGCGGAGGGGCTCCGGCAGGAGCGCGAGATCACGGAGGAAGCGCGGGCCGAGGCCGACCGCACGGTCCGCGAGGCGGAGGCCCGGATGGCGGAGGAGGCGGAGACCATCCGCGCGCAGATCCGCGCTCAATCCCCCCAGCTGGCGCGGGAGATCGCCGCGAAGCTGCTCGGCCGGGAGCTGGCGTCGTGAGCGGCCCCGCGCTGCGATGGCAGCTGGCGGCGGCGCTCGTGGCGGCCTTGGCTGCCCTGACGGGTCCGGCCCGGGCGCAGACCGAGCCGACTTCCGCCGAGGTAGCTCACGAGGCGCGGCACGCCGAGCACGGCGACGGGGAGCACGCGGCCGCGGAAGCGCACGGGGAAGAGGACCTCGGCGCGCACGCCGGCGCGAGCGAAGGGCACGGCGAGGGCCACGAGCCGGCGATCGACCCGATCCAGCTCGCGGCGAGCATCGTCAACTTCGTCGTCTGGATCATCGCCCTCGTCTGGCTCCTGCGCGGGCCCCTGCGCGACTACCTCCGGTCGCGTCGCCGCGCCGTCGAGGAGGGCCTCCAGCGCGCGGAGGAGCTCCAGGCCAAGGCCCAGCGCGTGTACGACGAGTACACGGACCGGCTCGAGCACCTCGACGAGGAGCTCGACACGCTCCGGGCGGAGATGCGCAGGGCCGGGGAGGCGGAGAAGGAGCGGCTGGTCGAGGAGGCCCGCGCGCGCGGCGAGCGCATGCGACGCGAGGCGGAGTTCCTGATCGACCAGCAGATGAAGCAGCTGCGCGTCGACCTGACCCGGGAGGCGATCGAGGCCGCGGTCGCCGCGGCGGAGACCGTCCTCCAGGAGCGGTCGAACGCCGAGGACCAGGTGCGCCTCGCCGACCGGTACCTCGAGAGCCTGGAGCGCTCGATCCACGACAACGGCACCGGAAGCCGGCCGGGGGGAGCAGGATGAGCACGACCGTGATCGGGCGGCGCTACGCCACCGCGCTCTACGAGCTGGCGGAGGAGGCGTCGGAGGTCGACCGCATCGGCGACGAGCTGGCGTCCCTGGCCGAGCGTTGGACGGAGCAGCAGGAGCTCCGGACGGCCTTCATCAGCCCCCGCGTCGGCGCCGAGGAGCGCCGGCGGGTGATCGACGCGCTGATCGAGGCCGGGGGCCTGCACCCGATCCTCGCCAACACCCTGCGGCTGCTCACGGACCGCAGCCGCATGATGATCCTCCCCGACCTCGAGGAGGCCTACCGGCGCATCGCCGAGAAGCGGTCGGGCCGGGTCCGGGCCGAGATCATCACCGCCACGGAGCTTCCGGAGGCCTACTTCGAGCGGCTCCGGGAGACCCTCGAGCAAGCCACCGGCAAGCGCGTGGTGCTCGTGCGCCGCCAGGACCCCCAGCTGATCGGCGGCGTGGTCACCCAGGTCGGCGGTCGGATCTTCGACGGGAGCCTCCGCCACCGGCTGCGGGAGGTCCGAAGCCACCTCCTCGAGGCCGCCTCGCCGGCCGTCTTCGCCGAAGCGGGCTAGGGTCGGCCGCGCGCCCACCCGGCGCCACCCTGGCCCAGACACCACCGCTCAGCCACCACCGCTCCGCCACCACATCTAAAAGCCACCACCGCTCAGCCACCACCGCCTCGCCCGACACGCCGAGCCCACATCGCCCGCCTCCGCGCGGGCCCCGAGACCGAGGTTGCCCATGCAGCTCAAGGCCGAAGAGATCAGCAACATCATCAAGAAGCAGATCGCCGAGTACGACCAGGACGTCGACGTCATGGAGACGGGCTCGGTCCTGACGGTCGGCGACGGCATCGCCCGCATCTACGGCCTCGACCAGGTGATGGCGGGGGAGCTCGTGGAGTTCGAGGGCGGCCTGATGGGCATGGTCCTCAACCTCGAGGAGGGCAACGTCGGCGTCGCCGTCCTCGGCTCCGACCGCTCGGTTCGGGAGGGCGACACGGTCAAGCGGACCGGACGCATCTTCGACGTGCCGGTCGGCGAGGGGATGGTCGGCCGCGTGGTCAACGCCCTCGGGGAGCCGGTCGACGGCAAGGGGCCGATCGAGACCAGCGAGCGGCGCCGGGTGGAGCTCAAGGCGCCCGGCATCGTCGTGCGTCAGCCCGTCAAGGAGCCGCTCCAGACCGGGCTGAAGGCGATCGACGCGATGATCCCGATCGGCCGCGGCCAGCGGGAGCTGATCATCGGCGACCGGCAGACCGGGAAGACCGCGGTCGCGGTCGACACGATCATCAACCAGCGCGGCGAGAACGTCTACTGCTTCTACATCGCGGTCGGCCAGAAGCAGTCGACGGTGGCCCAGGTGGTCTCCCGCCTCGAGGAGCACGGGGCGATGGAGTACACGACGGTGGTCGTGGCGGGCGCGTCCGAGAGCGCACCTCTCCAGTTCATCGCGCCCTACTCCGGCTGCACGATGGGGGAGTTCTTCCGCGACAGCGGCCGCCACGCGCTCCTGATCTACGACGACCTGTCGAAGCAGGCCGTCGCGTACCGGCAGCTGTCGCTCCTCCTGCGCCGGCCTCCGGGCCGCGAGGCGTACCCCGGCGACGTGTTCTACCTCCACAGCCGCCTGCTCGAGCGGGCCGCGAAGATGGCCGAGGAGTGGGTCGTCGTGAAGGCCGGCGAGGAGCCCCAGCGCGCCGAGGGCATCGAGGTCTTCGGGGGCGAGGACGGGGAGAAGGAAGCGAAGGCCGCGGCCGAGGCCAAGGGCGAGGGCTTCACGGCGGCGAAGCTCCCCGACAGCGGCGGGTCCCTCACCGCGCTGCCGATCATCGAGACCCAGGCTGGCGACGTCTCGGCGTACATCCCGACGAACGTCATCTCGATCACCGACGGGCAGATCTTCCTCGAGTCCGACCTCTTCTACTCGGGTGTCCGCCCGGCGATCAACGTGGGCATCAGCGTCTCTCGCGTGGGCGGGAACGCGCAGATCAAGGCGATGAAGAAGGTCGCCGGCACCCTGCGCCTCGACCTCGCGCAGTATCGCGAGATGGCCGCCTTCGCGCAGTTCGCCTCCGACCTCGACAAGGCCACCCAGCGGCAGCTCGCCCGAGGGGCCCGCATGGTCGAGCTGCTCAAGCAGGCCCAGTACCAGCCGATGCCGGTCGCCAAGCAGGTCGCGGTCATCTACGCGGGCGTCAACGGCCACGTCGACGACGTCCCCGTCGAGAAGGTGCGTCAGTACGAGGAGCAGCTGCTCGCCTTCCTGGACGGAGCCCGTCCCGAGGTCTTCGAGCTGATCGAGCGGGACCGGGCGCTGACCGACGACGTCAAGAACGCCCTCAACGCTGCCCTGACCCAGTTCGACAAGGTCTTCCAGGCCAACAACGGCGAGGGGGACGCGGCGGGCCGGGAGGTCGGCGACGCAGCGGCAGCGGAGTCCTGAGGAGCCGGAGTCCCCGAGACCGGAGCGCGCGATGGCGAACCTGAAGGCGATCCGGAAGCGGATCGGCACCGTCAAGAACACCCAGAAGATCACCAAGGCCATGAAGATGGTCGCGGCGGCGAGGCTGTCGCGCGCCCAGGCCGAGATCACGCGCCTACGCCCCTTCGCCCTGAAGACCCTCGAGGTGCTGTCCTCGGTGGCGGCGCGGGCCGGGGAAGAGCGGGTCCACCCGCTCCTCGCGCGGCGTCCGCCGCGGCGCGTCCTGTTCGTGGTCATCACGAGCGACCGGGGCCTCGCCGGGGCGTTCAACGCCAACGTCCAGAAGGCGGCCTACCAGGAGTGGAAGGCGCTCGAGGAGGCCGACGCCGAGGTCACCTTCGCCGCGATCGGACGCAAGGGCCGCGGGTTCCTGCGCCGCCGGGGGGCCACGATCCGCCACGAGTTCAGCGGCGTCTTCGAGGCCCTCGACTTCGAGAAGGCTGCGGAGATCGGACGCACGCTGACCGCCGAGTACACGCGGGGGGGCCTCGAGCGCATCGAGGCGGAGGAGCGGGGCGGCCGGGTGATCGCGCCGAGCCCGCGGGTCGACTACGACGCGACGGCCGAGGTCCCCTACGCGGTCGCCCACGTCGACGACTCGGCCGGGTCCTTCGTTCCGGTGGAGACCTTCGAGAAGGAGGAGCCCGAGCTCGACGCGGTCTTCCTGGTCTACAACCAGTTCCGCAGCGCGATCAGCCAGACGGTGGTCGTCGAGCAGCTCCTGCCGATCGTCCCCCTCGAGGTGGAGGACGGCTCCGACATGGTCGACTTCATCTACGAGCCGTCGAAGCGCGCGCTCCTCGACCGCCTCCTCCCGCTCTACGTGCAGGCCGAGGTGTACCGAGCGCTCCTCGAGTCCGTGGCCTCCGAGCACGGGGCCCGGATGACGGCGATGGACGCCGCGACGAGCAACGCCTCCGACATCATCGACAACCTCACGCTGCAGTACAACCGGGCGCGCCAGGCGGCGATCACCAAGGAGCTGATGGAGATCATCGGCGGCGCAGAGGCCCTCAAGGGCTGAGCGGCGAGGGGCGCCCGGCGATCGCCGGACCGGCGCCATGCGCCCGGGACGCGCGGGCGCGGCCCCGCTTGCCCCCCCGCGAGGGCGACTTCACGATCGCGTCGATGATGGGTCCCGACCGGCGCGCTGCCCGACGCGGCTCAGCCTGGGCGCTGGGCGTCGCGCTGAGCGTCGCCGCGGTCTCCGGGGCCCCCGCGTCCATGGGCGCCCAGTCCGCCTCGCCGCGCGCGGGCTACGCCTGGGCGGACGTCGCCCGCTGGCGCTTCCGCCATCCCGAGCGGCGAACCAAGGCGGTCGTGCTCGCGGGGAGCATCGGCGCCCACCCGAACCGGCCGTACGCCCGACTCCTTCACGAGTGGTGCCCGGCCACCGAGGTGCAGAACCTCTCCCAGGTCGGCCGCGGCGCGCCGGCGCTCTACCGGAGCTTCCGGCGTCGCGTGCTGCGCAACCCGAGGGTCCCGATCGGCGCCCCCGACACGGAGCTCTGGGTGATCTGGGGTGGGGGCCTCAACAGCGTGGCGACCCCCCATCGCAACGCGCGCGCCCTGCACGACCTCACCCGGACCGCGCATCGCCGGGGCATCGGCGTCGTGGCCCTGACCCTCACGCCGTGGGGCGAGGACGACGTGATGAGCGGCGGGCAGGGCGCTCACCTCGCCCGCAGCACGCGGCTGGTCGTCGACGACGTGCTCGGCCGCCTCACCCCCGACCAGGCCCTCGGTCAGGCCGCGGCGCAGCGGCGCCCGGGCGTCGACTGGGAGCCCGCGGAGCAGCCCGACGTGGTGGTCGACCTCTACGACTCCCGCCTCCGCGACCCGGAGGCCCCGGTACGGGAAGTGACGCGGATCGAGGCCCGGCTCCAGCGGGACCGGCGGTGGCGCCGTCGGGCGGGTCGCCTCCCCGAGCAGGACCGCAAGACGCGCCTCGCGGAGGACGCGCGCCTCCTCGCCGAGATGCCGCGGTGGTACCTGCGGCCGCGGTACCGAGGCTTCGATCACGTCCACCTCAACGCGGATGGCCACCGGGTGGTGGCCGACACCGTTTGCCCCCGGCTCCCGGCGAGCTGGGGCTGCACCTGCCCGCCCCCGCACGGGGCGGGCGCGGAGGCGCCATGAGCAGCGACCCGACGGCGGACGACGAGCGGCTCCCGAGCCAGGTCCGAGAGAAGATCCTGGCCGAGCACGCGAAGCTGCGGACGCGGATCGGCGAGCTTCGTGCAGTCCTCGATGAGGTCGGGGACGCGGCAGCGTCGACGCGCGACGATCTGCGGCGCTCGGTCCTCGACCTGCTGACCGCGCTCGAGGCCCACATCGATCACGAGGACGAGGTCCTCCTGCCGACGCTGCGCACGATCGACGCGTGGGGCGAGGAGCGGGCCCGGCGCCTCGGGGCGGAGCACGCCGAGCAGCGCACGTGGATCGCGGAGCAGCGCGCGAAGATCGGCGCCGGCCCGATCCGGGTCGCCGCGGTCCGGGCGTTCCTCGACCGGCTGGAGAAGGACATGGAGGTCGAGGAGGCCTCCAGCCTCAGCCCCGACCTCCTGACCGAGTATCCGTTCCCGGTCGACCTCGGCGGGGCCTGACCGCGCCGCGGGGGCCGGGCGGCCCGGCCGCGTGGAGCGCGTCCTCAGTGGGCCGAGCCAGCCTCGGCGCTGTCGCCCTCGAGCTCCCGCTGGGCTCGCCATTCGTCGATCGAGCGGCGCCCTTCCTCGACGGCGCGGTCCTTCAGGCGGGCGCCGACGTCGCCGAGCTCGCGCCCGAGCTCCTTCGCCGGCTCCGTGGCGGCGATGCGGAGCGTGTGCTGGAAGAGCGTCCGCTCCCCGATCGGCACGAGGAAGTACACGTAGAGGACCACCGTCAGGCCGACCAGCCAGAGGACCCCATCGATCAGGCGCCTCATCCCGGCCCGAAGGTAGCATGGGGCCCGGGGGACCACCGGCGGACGGTGGCCGGCCGTCAGAGCGCGAGCCGCGTCCGGCCGTCCACGCCTTCCCACGCAGGCCGCCGGGGCTCCGGCCGCAGGGCCCGTCGAACGGTCCACGCCCGAAGCGCGTGGTGAGCCCCCGTCAGGGCCGAAGCCACCGCCAGCCCCAGCAGCGGCGTCAGGTCCGACCGGTCGGCGAAGCACGCGGCGAGCAGGGCGAGGGCGCCGATCGCGAGGAACACCACAGCGCCGCGCAGCGGACCGGCCACGCTGACGGCCGGCGCCACCGGAACGACGCGGCGAGCGGGCACCCGGTAGGGCGAAGCGCCGTGGGCCATCGCCCCCACGGTGAGGAGTTGTCGTGGTCGGTGCAACACGCGCGCCTGCGCCGCGGGGCGGCGGGTGGCCCGGGTCCGCGGACTTGCCCATGATCGACGGGCGATGCAGCTCTTCGGCGCGAGACGGGACGGCCGTCCCTCCACCATCGACAAGCAGAGCCCCGTGACCGGGGAGTCCCTCGGCACCTTCCCGGTGGCCGGCAAGGACGAGGTGGAGGCGGCGGTCGCCCGGGCCCGCCAGGCGTTCCCCGCATGGCGGGACACCCCCGTCGAGCAGCGCCTTCGGACCCTCCAGGGGATCAAGGACGTCATCCGGGAGCACGGTGAGACCTTCGCCCATCGCATCAGCGAGGACACCGGCAAGCCAAGGCTCGATGCCCTGATGACCGAGCTGATGGTCGTGGCGCTGTTCTTCGACCACTACCGCTCCCTCGCTCCGAAGGTCCTGCGGCGACGCAAGGTGAAGACCTCCGTCCTGTTCCTGGGCAAGACCAGCTACGTCGAGCCCTTCCCGATGGGCGTGATCGGCGTGATCGCCCCCTGGAACTTCCCCCTCCAGCTCGCGCTCCTCCCCACCTTGTCGGCCCTGATCGCGGGCAACACGGTCGTCCTGAAGCCGTCGGAGGTCACGCCGCTGACCGGGGCGATCTGCGAGGAGATCGTCCGGCGGCTGGCCCTGCCGCGCGGGCTGGTCGAAGTGGTGCAGGGTGACGGGTCCACGGGCCAGGCGCTCGTCCAGGCGGACATCGACAAGGTCTTCTTCACCGGGTCGGTCGCGACGGGGCGCAAGGTGATGGCGGAGGCGGCCAAGAAGCCGATCCCGGTCGCTCTCGAGCTCGGGGGCAAGGACGCGATGATCGTCCTCGCCGACGCGCACCTCGAGCGCGCGGCCAAGGCCGCGGTGTGGGGAGGGCTCCTGAACTGCGGCCAGATGTGCACGTCGGTCGAGCGGATCCTCGTGGAAGACGCGGTCCACGACCGCTTCGTCGACCTCGTCGCTCGGGAGGTGGACCGCGTCCGGGTCGGCGGACCCGACGAGGACGCCGACATGGGGCCCCTCACCTCCGCCCCCCAGCTCACGATCGTCGAGCGCCACGTCGACGAGGCTCGCGCCGCAGGGGCCAACATCCGGCGCGGCGGCCACCCCCTCGACCGCCAGGGTCGCTTCTACGCGCCGACACTGCTGACCGAGGTCACTCCGGAGATGGCGGTCTACCAGGAGGAGACGTTCGGACCGGTCCTCCCCGTCGTTCGCGTCGCCGACGCGGAGGAGGCCCTGCGCCTCGCGAACGACCACCGCTACGGCCTGACCGGCAGCGTGTGGACAGCCGACACGGCGCGAGGCCTCGAGCTCGCGTCCCGCATGGAGTGCGGGCAGGTCATGGTGAACGACCTCGTCTCGATCGTCGGCAACCCCGCCCTGCCCTTCGGCGGAGTCAAGCACAGCGGCTTCGGGCGCTACCACGGTCCCGAGGGCCTGATGGCCTTCTCCCATCAGAAGGCGATCATGGTCGACGCGGGCCGGAGCCGGAGCGAGCCCTTCTGGTTCCCCTACGGGGGCAAGTACGAGGACATGGCGCGGGTATTCCACGGCATCGTCGCCGGCAACTTCGCCAAGGCCTGGCTGGCGCTTCGCCGTCTCCAGAAGAGGGCGCGCGGGTAGCTCGATGCCCGAGCTCCCCGACGTCACCGTCTACGTCGAGGCGATCGCGGCTCGCACGGTCGGCTCGACCCTGGACGGGATACGCCTCGCCAGCCCCTTCGTGCTGCGCTCGGTGGAGCCGACGGTCGACGAGGTCGTGGGGCGGGAGGTCGTCGGCGTCGATCGGCTCGCCAAGCGCATCGTGCTCGAACTCGCCGGCGAGACCTTCGTCGTCATCCACCTGATGATCGCGGGGCGCTTCCGCTGGATCGACGAGCCCGGCGCCAAGATCCCGGGCCGGGTCGGCCTCGCCGCCTTCGACTTCACGAAGGGCACGCTGATCCTGACCGAGGCAAGCAAGAAGAAGCGCGCCTCCCTCCACCTCGTCCGCGGCGCGGAGGGCCTGACGGACCTCCAGCGCGGAGGGCTCGAGCCGGTCGGCGCGAGCCTCGCCGACTTCCGCGCCGCGCTCGTCCGGGAGCGGCACACCCTCAAGCGGTCCCTGACCGACCAGCGCTTGTTCTCGGGGATCGGCAACGCCTACTCCGACGAGATCCTGCACCGGGCCAGGCTGTCGCCGATGAAGCGGAGCGACCAGCTGAGCGACGAGGAGGTCGAGCGGCTCCACGGCGCGACCCAGACCGTCCTGACCGAGTGGGTCGACCGGCTCCGCCAGGAGGCCGGCCGGAGCTTCCCCTCCAAGGTCACCGCGTTCCGGCCCGAGATGGCGGTCCACGGCAAGTACAAGGAGCCGTGCCCCGTGTGCGGCGCCCCCGTCCAGCGCATCCGCTACGCCGACAACGAGGCGAACTACTGCGCGAGCTGCCAGACGGGGGGCAAGCTGCTGGCCGACCGGTCGCTGAGCCGCCTCCTCAAGGCGAGCTGGCCGAGGACGCTCGAGGAGCTCGAGGGCGGCCGCTGACCCCCCGTCGGGTCGCCCCGACCTGGCGCCCCGAGGCCGGCCCCGTCCCCGAACGGGGTCGTTCGTTGCGCTTTTCTGGGGTCACTGTCCACACATCCGCCGACACGCGTCTCTACTCCATGAACGGGGAGCCTCCCGCGGTGGGAGAGCCCCCGAACCTGGAGGTGGGAGATGGACGCGCGAGACAGCTGGGATGGTGGTGCCGCACGGGAGCTACCGCAGAGCGGCCCCGCGGGGGCCTTTGACCCGCCTCCCCGACGACCGGCGACGACGCCGGAACCCCTGGCGCTCTGGAGCGAGCTCCTCGCCGGCCACTGGAAGCTCCTTCGTCGGATCCAGACGGACGGCGAGGAGCTGGTGGTCGTGGCGACCAGCGGACACCGCCGGGCCCGGCCCGCGCCGCTGACGACCTCCGAGCGCGCGGTCGCCGGCCCGGTCGCTCGCGGCCTCGCGAACGCGGAGATCGCGTACGACCTCGGCCTCCTCGAGTCGACGGTCGGCTCTCATGTCAGCCGGGTGCTGCGCAAGCTGTGGCTGCGGGACCGCTCCGACCTGATCCGGTTCGCCGCCCGCAGCCGCCTGGTCAACCTCTACGCGATCAACGGCGAGTGGGTCGCCGCGCTTCCGCCCCTCCTCGTGCCGACGCCGACCCATCTCCTCAGCCGCGCCGAGCAGGACATCTATCAGAGCCTGATCGACGGCGCGACCAACGCGGAGATCGCGGACCGAAGGGCCGTTTCGTGCCGAACGGTAGCGAACCAGGTGAGCTCGATCCTCCGGAAGTGCGGGGTGGCGTCTCGACAGGAGCTGCTGGCCGTCGCGGTCGGCAACTGAGCCGCTGCCGCCGATCGCCACGCCTCCGCTGCCTGCGGTAGAGTCGGCTCCGTTGTCTCGCGAAAGGAGTCGGCCATGCTGGGTAGTGGCAACGTGGACGGAGCGGGTCTGGAGACGCTCCAGGTCCCGGTCGAAGACACGCAATGGACCGTCTGGCGGTTCCATCTCGACCTCACCTCGCGCGTGGGCACGCCGGCCTCCTTGTTCGGCTTCGTCCTCTCCCGGGGCATGAACGCGCCCGGCCTCGGCGCCCCTCCGAGCGGGTGGACCAAGGGTCTCCCGGGCCCCGGGGAGGAGCTGTGGCTTCCGGCCGGCGCCGACACGTCCGCCGCCCGGAGCCTGTTCCAGCTCCGGAACATCGAACAGACGTCCACCGTCGGGCCCGTGCTGACGGCGCTCGCGCCGGAGGTCGCCGAGACCACCCCGGACATCGCCTCGGTCCAGCCGCACTGGCACCAGGGCACGCCGACCGTGCCCGGATCCTCCGTCACGTTCATGCGATCGGGGATCGTCAGCGCGATCCAGGGGCTCGAGCCGGTCGGCCGGATCTGCCTCAACCTCGGACCGACGACCCTCCAGTCGGCGCCGGTGCCCAGCCGGGCCGTCTGGCAGACCGACGACCCGAGCATCCCGAGCATCACGTGGGCCACCGTGGGCGGCGCCAACCCGACGAGCGTCCTCCAGCTCGGCATGGAGGTCGAGCTCACGCCGTCCCAGAGCCAGCACCCCTTCGGCGACCAGACGTTCTTCGCGACCGGGACGAGCTGAGCGCGGTCCCCCGGCGGCGAGGCCGCGCCCCACGCTCACCCGAGGATCGGTGGCGGGAGCCCCCGGCCGTCGAGGTCGGCGAGGCGCCTCGGCACCGTGGCCCGTATCGTCCGCACGAGCGCGGCCCGCGTCACGCCCCGGGGCCGACGGTTCGCGCGAGGCGGAAGCCCACGATGTGGTAGGCGCCCCCGGACTGACCCGCGAGGCGCCCCGCAGCGCGGGCCGCCGAGCCGTCGCTGTAGTAGCCCCCACCCCGCGCGCTGCGCGCCGCCGGATCGTCGAGGCGCGTCGGCACGACGCGGAGCCGCCCGTCGACCACCATCGGTCCATCCTCGCGCCAGACGTTCTCGCACCACTCCCGCGCATTGCCGACCGTGCCCCGGACGCCGTACACGCTCTCGTCGGTCGGGAAGTCGTGGACGCTCGCCCGGGAGGGCTCGCCCGGCCGGCTCCGCAAGAGGCACGCCCAGCTGGGCTCGAGGAAGTCGCCCCACGCGCACAGCCGGCCATCGACGCCGCGGGCTGCCTTCTCCCACTCCAGCTCGTCGGGCAGGCGGTAGCTGCGCCCCCTGGCCTCGCTCCGCCACCGGGCGAAGGCCTTCGCATCGCGCCAGCGAACGAGGCACACCGGCCAGTCCGGCAGCCAGATCACGTGGGAGGCGTCGGCCTGCAGCACGTGCCGGTCGCCGTCGCGGCCGAACGGCCGGTCGTCGCCTCCCCGGCTCCAGGGGAGGTGCTCCTCGGCTTGCGCGTCGGCGCCGCGGGCGACGAGGTCGTCCAGGAAGGCGAGGTAGTCCCGGTTGGTCACGTGGAAGCGGGAGATCGCGAAGGCGTCGACCCACACCCGCCGTCGCGGCAGCGCCTCGAGGGCCCTCGGGTCCCCGCCGCTCCAGAACCACCCGGCCGGCACGTAGACCTCGTCCTCGTCGAGGTCCCCGGGCCGGGGGAGCCAGATCGGTAGCGGCGCGGTCCCCTCCGGCGGAACCCCGCTCCAGCCCTCGCCCCGCTCGAGGTGCACGGGGTAGCGGACGGGGATCCGCCCGTCCGCGCGGAGCTCGAGGAGGTAGCTGCCGCGGACGAGGGGCACGCCCTCGAGCGGGGTGAGCCCAAGCTCCTCCTCGAACACGGGCTCGAGGCGCCTGCCCTGCTCGACGATCCGGTGGAGCCGCACGGCGGCGCCGGGAGGGTCCGTCAGCACCGTCACCGCCCCCTCGCCGCTGAGGATCGCGCGGTGGCGCGAGGTCCGGGCGTGGACCCGCAGCAGCGCCTCGGCGCGCCCCGCGGCCAGAGCGTCGCGCTTTTCCTCCGCGGAGCGCAGCTGCCCCGCGTAGTGGTCGGCGAGGCTCTCGTGGGCCTCCGGCAGGTCCGGCTCGAGGTTGAGGGCGGAGCGAACCCGCTGGAGCCACTCCACCTCCAGGATCGAGGCGCGCCGGTCGAGCGCGGCCGCCTGGTCCTCGAGCGCCCAGCCCCGCGCTTTGTCGGCCGCGGCGCACCCCTCCGGGAGCGCACCGAGCACGGCCGTCGCCGCCCGCCTCAGGTGAGCCGCCTCCCGCTCGAGGTCCTCCATCCCGGGGCGGAGCTCGGCCGCCGAGGCGACCAGGGCCCGCGCCTGCTCCCGACGTCGAGCCCCCTCGAGGTAGGCGCCGAGCTCCGCCGCCATCACGGAGGCATCCGGGTGGCGGTCGTCCGGGTCGTAGGCCATCGCGCGGTCGCAGATCTCGACCAGCGGCGACGGAAGGGGCGGATGACCGGGCGGGACGCCGTCGCTCACGCGGCCGACCTGGCCCTGGGCGGAGCGGATCAGGGCCTGGACGGGGCCATCGACCACCGGCGGCTCGCTCCGCAGGATCGTCCAGAGGCACGCGCCGAGGGCGTAGACGTCGCTCGGGGGCCCGATCCGATCCACCTCCCCGAGAGCTTGCTCCGGCGGGATGAACGCGGGGGTCCCGAGGACGTCGCCCGCGTGCGTCAGCCGGTCCGCGCGCGGCTTGATCGAGTGGAAGCTCTCCCCCGGGACCTTCGCGATCCCCCAGTCCATGACCTGGACCTCGCCGAACTCGCCGATCATGAGGTTGGCCGGCTTGAGGTCTCGATGGATGACGTCCCGGCTGTGCGCGTAGGCGACCGCATCGCAGATCCGCCGGAACGCGTCGATCACCCGGAAGAGCGTCCACGTCCCCTCCTCGCCGGCGGGCCACGCGCCCCGACGGCAGCCGGCGTGGAGCTCCTGGATCACCGCCCCGAGGGTCTTGCCGCGCACGAGGCGCATGGTGAACCAGAGCCGCCCCTCGTCGTCCCGCCCCTGGTCGAACACGCTGACGATGCCGGGGTGGCTGAGGCCGGCCATGATCCGGGCCTCCAGCAGGAAGCGGCGGCGCACCTCGGGGCTGTCGTGATGCTCCCAGGACAGGATCTTCATGGCGAGCTCGCGCGCGAGGTGGCGGTCGAACACCGCGCGGACCTGGCCCATGGCGCCGGAGCCCAGCCGGCCTCGGTCGACGTAGCGCGGGGTGGGCGGGACGCCCTCGTCGTCCGGCGCGATGTCCTCGTCCTCGGAGTGCCCGGCACCCATGCTCGGGACTCTAGCCGAGCGCCGGCAGGCGCCCAGCCCGGCCGCGGCCCGGCGCTATGCTCCCGCCATGAGCTTCCTTCGTGCGCTCGTGCCCGCGCTGGGCCTCGCCGCGGCGGGGTGTACGGGGGGCGGGCTGGCGGAGGGGGGGCGGCCGACGCCGGGCGGGACGGGGGTGCCGGTGCGCTGGACCCTCGAGGCGGGCCCCCTCCGGGGGCTCCCGCTCCCCAACGACAGCCTGACCTGGCCGGATCCGACGGCCGTGACCGGGCGACGCCTCAACCCGAGCCTGGCGGTACGCTCCGGCGGCGAGCGCGAGCTCCTGAGCGCGCTGTCGGCGCTGGACGGCTGGGGCACCTTCGCGCCGGTCGAGATCCCCTTCGGCGGGCCGATCGACACCGATCTGCTGCTGACCAGCATGGGGCGGGCTCGGCTCGCCGAGGCCAGCTTCCGGCGCCACCCGGTCTACCTCGTCGACCTCGTGACCGGCCTGCCGGTGCCCCTCGACGTCAACAGCGGGCGCTTCCCCCGGGCCCTGCCGCAGACCGACGCGTTCTTCGCGAACGACCCACGCGCGGATGGCTCGAACCTCTTGTTCGAGACGGTCGACGAGGCCTCGGCCACCGAGGACGGCGTGTACGACCCGGCCTTCGATGACGACGCGGACGGGGTGCTCGACCGACCGAACACCTTCGACGGCACCCTCGTCGGGGCGCCCCTGGAGACCGTCGATCGGCTCCTCACGTTCTACGAGCGTGAGTCGTCGACGCTGCTCCTGCGGCCGCTCCTGCCGCTCCGGCCGGGTCGGACCTACGCGGTCGTCCTGCCCCATCGCCTCCGGGGGATGGACGGCCTCCCGGTCCGCTCGCCGTTCCCTCAGGTGCACCCCCTCGACCAGACCGCGGCGCTCGAGGGGCTCGCCCCACACCTCGCCGAGCACCCGGAGCTCTACGGGGACCTCGCAGAGCGCGGCTGGGCGGGGATCGCGTTCGCCTGGACGTTCACGACGCAGTCGACCGCGGAGGACCTCCCGGCCCTCCGGGACGGGCTGGAGGGGCTCGGTCCCTTCGCCCACCTCGCGGACGAGGTGAGCCCCGAGCTGCTCCTCGCGCCGCTCCGCGGCTCGAGCGAGGACCCCGGGTGCGCCGGGGACGCGGCGCCCTACGCGCTGAGCCCGGTCGAGCTCGCGCCGGTGCTGGAGGCCCTCGGGCCGGAGCCCCTCGGCCTGGAGGACGGGGAGCTCCCCGGCCTGCTCGACGACCTGACCGCCTCCGTCAGTCGCATCGCCCTCGGCGTGTTCGAGAGCCCGTACCTCCTGGGTGACCCGGCCGCGCCGAGCGGGAGCGATCGCTGGGACGTCGACCGCCCGCGGGGCGTCGCGTCACGCACGGAGGACGCCGTCCCGATGCTGTTGGTCGTGCCCAGGGGGACCGAGGCGCGGGGCCCGCCCTTCGACGTGGCGCTCTACGCCCACGACCTGGGGACGACCGCGCTCGAGGCCCTCGCCTACGCGGCGCCGCTGGCCGCCCAGGGGGTCGGCACCGCCGCGATCACGGCGCCCGGCCATGGCCTGGCGCTCGGCGACGAGGGCCGGGCCACGCTGCGCAGCGCCCTTCGCGCGGCGTGCCTCGAGCCGCTGGCCGAGGCCCTCCTCCGCGACCGGGCCGCGGACATCGACGCGGACGGCCGCCCCGATCCCGGCGCGCTGACCTTGACCTCCCACCTGCTCCGGACGCGGGACAGCCTCCGGCAGGGCGCCCTCGACGTGGTCCAGGCGATCCGGGTGCTGCGGAGCCTCGACCGCCCCCCGCGCTCCTGGAGCCCCGGGCCCCTGCCCGGCGCCCCGGGATCGGTGACCTTCGACGGGGACGTCGACGGCGACGGGGCGGTCGACCGAGCCGGGGACCTGGATGGGGACGGGGTGCGGGACATGGGCGGCCGCGAGGCGGTGTACGGCCAGTGGGGGACCGGCCTCGGGGCTCTGGTCACCGCGCTCGTGGCGGAGGCGGAGCCGGCGGTGAGGGCCTCGGTTCCGGTCGCGGGCGGCGGGGGTCTCGTCGACATCCTCCTCCGCTCCTCCCTGCCCCGTGTCCGGGACCCGTTCTGGATGCGAGCCCTCGGGCCGATCCTGGCCTCCGCGCCCTCCGACGGCCCCTCCGACCGCTCGTCCTGCGAACAAGGCGATCGCTCGGTGTTCTTCGAGCTCCCGGGGACCCGCTCCATCGTCCGGACGGAGGTGACGTGCGTCGAGGCCTCGCTCCTCGAGGACGGCGACGCGGTGCGGGTCGTGAACATCACCCAGGGGACCCGGACCTGCGCCCGGGTGGGCGCGGACGGCCGCTTCCGCCTCCCCGTCCCGTCGGATGAGGGCGACCGCCTCGAGGTCCGGATCTGGGACGACGGCGCGGACGCGATGGACTACGCGGTCTGCGCCGCGCCGCCCCGGAGCCTCAACCTCCGCATCGACCGATGGGCGAGCGAGTGCCCCGCGTGCGGGCGCTACCGAGGCCGGCGCTTCACGGCTGGCGAGCCGCTGGTCGCGCCGGCCTCGGGCCTCGGTCTGCGCCGGCAGACGCCGGGGCTCCGGAGGTACGCGGGGATCGCCCAGACCCTGCTCGACGGCGGGGACCCGATCACCCTGGCCCGCCGGATCGTCCTCGAGCCCGGCGAGGCGCCGGACGTCCCGCCGGGGCCGCGGGGCCTGTGGGTCGTGCACCCGGTGGGGGACACGACCTTCCCGATCGCCGCCGGCGACGCCCTCGCCCGCGCGGCGGGGGTCCTGGCCTTCCTGCCTCCGGACGGGCCCACCGCGTACGCGGACTGGAGGGCGCCGGGACGGTTCCGGGACGCACGGGGGGTGGCCTCCCCCGACGACCTCCTGATCGACCTCCACGTGATCGAGGGCCTGGCCCGCCTCGCCCGCCACCCCGTGCCGGGCGCCGAGACCTTCCTGGTCGACGTCGACGACCTGAGCGACGGGCAGCAGCTGTTCTCCCCGGACGGCCGGAGCCAGCGATCCCGCGACGACGGGGGCCTCCGACCGCAGCGGCCTGCCGAGCCCCTCCGGTGGGCGCGCGAGAGCCGCCCGGTCGCCGGGCCCGACGACGACCCCTGGACCGGCGCGGGCGGCGCGGACGGCCACTCCGCGGTGACCCACCCGATGGTCCTTCCGATCGGCGCCCACCGCATCCCCACCCCGAGCCCGGAGCGGCCCTTCGACGACGGCGCGTACCTCCTCCAGGCGATCGGCTGGTTCCTCGCCTCCGGCGGGTCCGAGCTGCCCTGGGCGGTGCTGGACGACGCGAGCTGCCTCGCTATCCGGTCGTGCGGCTTCGGCGACGGGCCCTGACCCGTCAGCGGGCCCGTACGGAGCCGTCGACGGTCAGCGTGGGAGCCTCGCCCCCGCCGTCGTGCGCAATCGGGAGGTCGTCGACGAAGAGGAACGGGACCCCGGGGATGTCCATGCAGGTGAACTCCACCACGACGTCGGTGGCCGAGCCGGCCGGCAGGGACCCCGCTGCGGGGCGCAGGATGAGGTAGGCGGGGACGTCCTCCACGACCCACGCAACCGGCACGTCGAAGGTGCTCGCCAGGCGCGCGGTCCCCGCCCGCTGGGGGCACGGAGAGAGCCCGACGACGTGGTCGAAGCGCACGCGGTCCGGGACCACGGCCAGCGCGCCGGCGGGGCCAGCATCGGCGCCGAGGTCCAGAGGGCCCGCGTCCCGGCCGAGGTCGGGGAGGGCAGCGTCGCGGGTGGCGCCGTCCCGGCCGCCGACGTCGGGGCCGCTGTCCTGGAGGTTGCCGCCCAGGAGCACGGTGGACTGAACGCACCCGAGCAGGGTCAGGCCCAGGACAGCGACGGAGCATCGGAGGATCAGCGGCACGTCGCCCTCACCTGGCTGGCTACGGGGTGGTCGGCGTGGCGCGCCAGGAAGGCGCGCGCCGCCGCGGCGGCGTCCGGCCGGCCCAGGCTGCAGAGGCTCAGCACGCGGACCCCGGCGGCCTCGATCGGGTAGCGGGTGCTCGGGAACCGGCGCCGGTGGGCCTCCAGCAGGGCCAGGGCCCGGGTCGGATCGCCGGCCCGCCAGGCCCGGACCGCGGCCGCGACGCCGCGGAAGTCGTCCGGATCGCGGGCGGAGGACCCCGCGGGGGTCTCGCGGGGCTCCTGCGCTGCCCCCGCGCCGGCCGCGCTCCCGGGGGCGGGGAGCGGGTCGGCGAGGGAAGCCGACGCCCGCGGCGAGCTCGGGGTCGCTTCCTCCGCGGGAGGCCTGGCCGGCGCGGGCAGGCCCGGGGTGGGCGGCGACGGCGCCGTGGGCGGCGAGCCCGGCGCGGGCAGGGCGGCGGAGGCCGACCCGGGCGCGGGCGACGGCGTCGAGGGGGGTTGGCCCTCGGGCGCCGGGGTGGAGGGGGACGCGGAGGGTCGACGGGCGCCCAGCGACGGGGAGGCTGCGCCGGACGCGGACGCCGTGGATCGAGAGGACGGCGTCGCTCCGGCTCCGCCCGCCGGACGCGCCGGCGCCCCGGTCGAGCGGCCGGGGCCGCGCCCGTCCTCCGTGGCTTGGCCCGCGTGGTCGGCGATCCCCCGGCTCGCGCCGGTCTCGCCCTCCGCCGCGCGCGGCGCCGGGGTGACGCCGGAGGTCGGGGACGGCGTCGCCGAGGTGGCGGGCGCTCCCGAGGGGTGGTCCCCGGTCGTCGCTTCGAGCCGGCCCCCGGCCGCTCCCGAGGGGTCTCCGGTCGCGGCCTCGGGCCGGTCCCCGCCCGTCGCGCCTGCCGTCCCCACGGCGGGGGCAGCCCCTCCTGGGGCGTGCGAGCCCGCGTCCCGGCTCCCGAGCGCGAAGCCCACCCCGACGGCGGCGGCCACGACGAGGACGACCGCGCCGACCTTCACGGCCGCGCCGACCGTGACGGCAGCGGTGACGGCCCCGGCGGCGCCGGCCGCGCTCGCCCCCGACGCCCCGGCCGCGCTGGCGCC
>JBHJHB010000037.1:0-62791 GCA_050331215.1 Sandaracinaceae bacterium
CGGGCCCGGCCCCGCCCGCGCGCGGCCCAACACCCCCCGCGGGGCCGTGCCGGGGCCCCTCGGGCCCCCCGGCGCGGGCGGGGGGTGCGGGGGGCCCGCGGGGGGCCGGTCGCCGGGCGTCAGCTTGGGGGGCGACTTCGACGTGGTGCAGGGGCCAGGCGACCTCGGCCTTGGCCTGCGGAGGTGGTTTTGACGGGCCGCGCGCAGCTGCTCGTCGTGGTCGCCGGCGTGCTCCTCGCGTGCACGCTGGACGGGTGCGTCCGCATCCGCTTCGATCGCTGCCGGGAGCCGGATCCGCCGGCGGACTGCGCGATGATCGACTTGGGTCCCGTGGAGCAGGACGGAGGACCGGATGACGACAGAGACGCAGGAACTCCAGGAGAGTGAGGCCGCGCCGGCCCCGGCGGAGGCCGCCCGAGCCGCGAGCCCCCCTCCGGCGAAGATGGAGACGGACGCCCTTCGGGTCTTCTACGGCACGAAGCAGGCGATCGTCGACGTGTCGGTCCCGATCCGTCAGAACCGCGTGACGGCGCTGATCGGACCCTCGGGGTGCGGCAAGAGCACCTTCCTGCGCGCGCTGAACCGGATGAACGACGTCGTGGAGGGCTGCCGGATGGAGGGCGCGGTGCTGCTCGACGGGCAGGACATCTACGGCCGGGAGGTCGACGCGGTGGAGGTCCGCCGGCGGGTCGGGATGGTGTTCCAGAAGTCGAACCCGTTCCCCAAGAGCATCTTCAACAACGTGGCCTTCGGGCTCCGGATCGGGGGGACCCGCGACAAGAGCCGGATCGAGCAGCGGGTCGAGGAGTCGCTGAGGGCGGCGGCGCTGTGGGAGGAGGTCAAGGACCGCCTCGACGAGTCGGCGCTCGGCCTCTCGGGTGGCCAGCAGCAACGATTGTGCATCGCCCGGGCCCTCGCCGTCCGGCCGGAGGTCGTGCTGATGGACGAGCCCGCCTCGGCCCTGGACCCGATCGCCACCGCACGGATCGAGGAGCTGATCCGCATGCTCTCGGAGAGGTACACGATCGCGATCGTCACCCACTCGATGCAGCAGGCAGCGCGCGTGAGCGACTTCACGGCATTTTTCTACCTCGGTAAACTGGTCGAGTACGGGGAGACGGAGCAAATCTTCACGAGGCCCCGGGAGCGCCAGACCGAGGACTACATCACGGGGCGCTTCGGATGATCACCGATGAGCACCCTGACCAGCCGCGCCTACGACCATGAGCTCCGCGAGCTCAGGGAGCGCATCCTGATCATGGGCAGCCGCTGCGAGCGGCTGATCGACGACGCGAGCCAGGCCCTCGGGCAGCACGACGCGGAGCTGGCGCAGCGAGTGGGCCTCGCCGACCGGCGGATCGACGCGGACGAGCTCGCGATCGACGAGCTGGCCGTCCGGATCCTCGCGCTCCGGCAGCCGGCCGGGCGGGACCTCCGGTTCCTGGTGACGGCGCTGAAGGTCGTCACCGACCTCGAGCGCAGCGGGGACGAGGCCGTCAACACGGCCGAGCGCGCGCTCCAGCTCACCCGCCTCGGGGTCACCGTGAGCCACCTGACCCCCAAGCTCCAGGAGATGGCGGCGATCGCCAAGGAGATCGTCCACGAGGCGCTCGACGCCTTCGTGGCGCGGGACGCGGACATGGCGCGGGCCATCCCGCGGCGCGACGACGAGGTGGACGAGATGTACGGCGACCTGCGCCGGGCCTGCCTCGCCTTCATCGAGGAGCACCCGGAGCAGGTCGAGGTCGCGATGTGCCTGGCCTCCACGAACAAGTACCTCGAGCGGATCGCGGACCACGCCTGCAACATCGCCGCGATGGTCGTGTTCATGGCGAGCGGTGAGGACGTCCGGCACCCCGCCGGGTCCGAGCCCGTCCCGCCCGGCCCCGATCCGGGCTGACGCGGTCGGGGAGCCCGTCCTCGACGCCCCTGATGGGTGGCGGTAGCTTCGCAAGCGGTGAGCGAGGGCAGCGACCGCGAGCGCTTCGGCCGCTACGAGACGCTGTTCCGCATCGCGGGGGGCGGCATGGCGGAGGTGTACGCCGCCCGCGCCCTCGGCGCGGCCGGCTTCCAGAAGCTCGTCGCGCTCAAGCGCATGAAGCCGGCGCTCGCCGACGACGCTCGCTTCGTGACCATGTTCCTCGACGAGGGCCGCGTCGCCGCCAACATCGCGAGCCCCAACGTGGTGAGCACGCTCGACCTCGGCCGCGCCGACGACAACTCCCTCTACCTCGTGATGGAGCTGGTGAAGGGCGCATCCCTCAACCGCCTCCTCAGCGAGGCGCGCCGGGACGACGAGCCGGTGCCTCTGCCGATCGCGGTGGACATCCTCGCCCAGGCCGCGCGCGGGCTCCACGACGCGCACGAGGCCGTCAGCCCCACCGGGGAGCCGCTCCGCATCGTCCACCGCGATTGCTCCCCCCACAACATCCTCATCGACGTCAACGGCCAGGTGAAGATCACCGACTTCGGCATCGCGAAGGCGATGGAGCGGCAGACGGTGAGCCGCGCCGGCGAGATGAAGGGCAAGCTCTCGTACCTGAGCCCGGAGCAGGCCCGGGGTCGGCCGGTCGACCGCCGGGTCGACGTGTTCATCCTGGGCATCGTCGCGTGGGAGGTGTTCACGGGCCGGCGGCTCTTCGACGCCGACAACCCCGTGGAGGCCCTCCACCGGGTGGCGAGCGCGCCGATCCCACCGGTCGCGAGCGAGGCGCCGGGGGTGCCGGAGGCGCTTTCCGCCGCGGGCGCCAAGGCGCTCGAGCGGGACCCCGACGAACGCTTCGGCACCGCGCTCGAGCGCGGCATCGCGCTCCTCGAGGGCCTGGGGGAGGCCCCGTCCCACGATCGCGGCGCGGTCGGCGAGTGGGTGCGTCGCTACGGCGGCCGGGACCTGCGCCGCCTCGAGGAGGGGATCCGCCGGGCGCTGAGCGGAGCGGGCCCGTCCGAGATGCCGCCGCCCCTGTCGACGCCCCCGACGCGGGAGAACCCGAGGGCGGCCCCGTCCCTTCCGGCGACGCGGGTCAGCGTGGAGCCCGACACCGATCCGGTGTCCGCGTTCGAGAGCACGGCGGCGACCACCCCGCAGGAGATGCTGGAGGTGTTGAAGCGGGCCCGGCGGGGCGACGACGCCCGCGGCACGGCGGAGGGGGTGCCCGACCCGGCCGATGGCCCGCCGGACCTCCCGGTCACGCCGAGCGGCCGCCGCCGGCGAACCGCGGTGATGGGCTCGGCGGCCAAGCTCGCAGCGGTTCGGCCCGGCGCGGCGACGGCGCCGCTCGGAAGCCCCGCCGGGCCCGGTGAGATGCCGCCTCCCCGCACCGGGCCGGACACGAGGCCGGACCACGACCCCCGGGACTACCACCCGACGGTCCCGCTGGATGGGCCTGCCGCCCCGCGGGGCAAGGCCCGGACGGCACGCCTCGACGAGCACGAACGCGCGCCCCTGCAGCGAGCGATCGCGACCTACCGACCGCCGCCGCCCGAGGCCCCCTCCCCGCCGACGCCGTCGTCGAGGCGCGCCCTCTGGATCGGGGGCGCGATCCTCGTGGCCGTCCTCGCCGCGGTCGGGCTCGGGGGCGGGGCCTGGCTCGCCACGGTCGTGCTCGACCAGGAAGCCCGGCTCCAGGAGGGAGCGGCCACCGCGAGCACCCCGCCGGAGCCCCAGCGCGAGGCCGAGGCGCCTCAGCCGGGCGGGGACGCGGCCGCCCGCGACCCGGTCGCGGCGACGACGACGTCCGACGCGCCGGGGGCGGAGGCCCAGGCGGCCGGGCAGCCGGGGGGGGCGACCGAGTCGCCGACGGCGGCGCCCGAGGCGACCGAGCCCGTGCCGGCGGGGCGCGCTGGCGGTCGACGCCGTGGCCGGTCCGGCCGACGCTCCGCGGAGGCGTCGTCGAGCACCCCGGCGCGGACGACGACGCCGGGCACGTCCGACCCGCCCTCGACGTCGCCCACGTCGAGCCCATCGCGGGAAGCGACCGCCGTGCGGCCCGGGGGCGATCGCGCCGAGCTGTTCGAGCGCCTGCCCGAGCTGCGGCGCGACCCGCCGAGTCAGCCCAGCTCGCCCACCTCGCCCTGACGCCGCGGCACGGGCCGAGCGCGCGAGCGGCGGCCGGACGCATCCTGCGTCGGGCCGCCGCGAGCGGACCAGCGGGCAGGGACGTGCGGGCGCGGGGCCCGTCGGCCCCGGGCCGCCCGACCGCCGAGGGTCACCCGGTGCGCCAGACGATCATGCCGTGCGTGAGATCGTAGGGGCTGAGCGCGACCGTGACCTGGTCGCCGAGGATGACCCGGATCCGGAAGCGCCGGAGCCGGCCGGAGAGGTGGGCGTGCACGGTCTGCCCCCCCTCGAGCTCCACGTCGAACAGGCCGGCCGGGTGAACCGCCGTCACCGTCCCGTCGAGCTTCACATGATCGTCCCGGGGCGTGGCCTCCGGGGACGGCCCCCTCGTGTTCTTCTTTCGTCGTCGTCCTCGGTATCGTCCTCGACGCTGCCTTCTGGCCAATCGCTTCTCCTTGTTAGGCGGTGGGGTTTGGGTGGTGGGCCGAGCAGGCCCCGGGCGCCTCCCGACGCGGGGAGGCGTGCACCCAGCCGGCCGCGCCGGGGGTGGACCCTGAGTGGGCCCACGGGCGCGGCGACCGCTGCGCTGTGGCGCAGCTCCTACAATGTAGGGATCGGTAGGTAGCTTCGCAACCGGCCCCGGCGAGCGCACCCCGTCCGCCCTTGCCGTCGGGGCGCTTCGCCTCGATATCTCGAGCGCCGTGAGCGCCGCTCCAACCCCGCTGGCCCCCGACCTCGGGCACCTGGTACGCCTCCTGAACGGGCGCCGCCTGAGCGTCCTGACCGGCGCCGGGTGCAGCACCGAGTCCGGCATCCCGGATTACCGGGGCCCCGAGACCCGCCGCCGGGCCCGCAACCCGATCCAGTACCGCGCCTTCGTCAAGAGCCGGGACGCTCGACGGCGGTACTGGGCCCGCGCGGTCCTGGGGTGGGACAAGTTCAAGGCTGCACGGCCGAACCCGGCCCACCACGCGCTCGCCTCCCTCGAGCGCAAGGGGCTCCTGACCGGCCTGATCACCCAGAACGTCGACCGCCTCCACCAGGCGGCCGGCAGCCGGAACATCGTCGAGCTGCACGGCGCCCTGGCGGACGTCCGCTGCATCGCGTGCCGAGCCGTCGAGCCGCGGGCTGCGGTCCAGGCCCGGATGGCGGAGCTCAACCCGGGCTGGACGCAGCAGCAAGCCGAGATGGCGCCCGACGGCGACGCGGAGCTCGATGGCGAGCGCATCGCGCGCTTCGTCCTGGCGACCTGCCTGATGTGCGACGGCGACCTCAAGCCCGACGTCGTCTTCTTCGGCGAGAGCGTGCCACGCCTGCGCGTCGAGACGGCGTACCACCACGTCGAGTCGTCCGACGCCCTGCTGGTTGCCGGCTCGAGCCTGGCGGTCTTCAGCGGCTACCGCTTCGTGCGGCGGGCGGAGGCGGCCGGCCTCCCGGTCGCCATCGTCAACCTCGGGCCGACGCGGGGGGACCCGCACGCCACGCTGCGGGTCGACGGTCGCCTGGGCGACGTCCTGCCGCGGCTGGCGGCGGCGCTGCACCCGTTGCGGGCCTGAGTCGGCGCCTCGGGCTACGGCTGGCCCGAGGGACCGGACTCGGCCCGACGCCGGCCCGTGTTCTTCCCGCCGCGAGCCCGAGTCGGCCTGACGCCGGCCTGCGTCCGCGCGCCGGCCTGCCGCTGGCGTGGTCTGCACCGGGCGCCAAGCGGCGGCCTGCCCGTTGCCGTCCCTCGGACCCCCCTCTTGTGACCCGGCCCCGGATGCGCGAACCTAGCGATTCGCCCCGTGCGCGTCCTGGCCCTCGATACCTCCACCGACCTCGCCTCGGTGGCGGTCGTGGTCGACGGCGGCCTCCAGGCGGAGGTCACCGCCAGGGCCGCAGCGCGCCACGGCGAGACCCTCCTCCCCCTCGTCGCGGAGGCGCTCGACCGCGCTGGCCTCGGACGGCGGGAGTACGACCTCGTCGTGGTCGGCCTCGGCCCGGGCAGCTTCACCGGGACGCGGATCGGCGTGTCGACCGCCAAGGGCCTCGTCTTGGCCAACGACATCCCGATCGTCGGCGTACCCACCCTCCGGGTACTGGCCCGCGCCATGCCCGGGGCGTGGATGGCGGCGGCGGTGGACGCCCACCACGGCGAAGTGTTCGCCGCCCTCTACCAGCGCCGCCCGGACCGGGGCCTGGCGGAGGTCGTCAAACCCTTCCATCGGCCGCCGGAGGAGGCCGCGCGAGTCCTCGAGCGCAACGCGCCCCGGCCCTTCGACCTCGCCGGGTCGGCGGTCCGCCGCTACCCGGAACGCTTCCGGCCGGCCGGCGGCCGGCCGCTGATGCCGGTCTACGACACGCCCAGGGGCGCGCTCCTGGCCCTCGAGGGGCTCACCCTGTACCTGAGCCGCGGCCCCGACGACCGCGCGGCCCTCGAACCCATGTACCTGCGCCCCTCGGACGCCGTCGCCCCCCGCGGCTAGGACGCCACACACCGCCACCGCGAGGGCGATCCGACCGCCGGTGCTCCGCGCCGCGGGCCGGTAGGGCTCGGCGTCCATGCGCTTCGACCTACCTCCGAAGCTACGTCTTCGTCGCCCAGGACGGGCGTCCGGGTGCAGGTCTGGCCCGGGGCGGCGACCGCTCGACGCGGACGGGAGTCCCGGCGACGGGTAGGATGCGCCGCCGCGTTCGGCGCTCGACTGCTCTCTAGCGCTCGCCGAGCTGACCTCCAGCGGGGCAAGCTCAGCTCCGTCGGCCTTCGCCCCTGACGAAGGCGTCTCAGAGTTGGGGTACCTTCGTGCGCTCGGCGGAGAGGTCGACGGTCCGGTCGATGCGCCTGCGTCGTGTCGCCGGCCGCTTCGCCAGCTTGATCCAGCGCAGCACGTTTCGCCGGTAGGAGGGCGCGGCGCGGTCGAAGAAGTCGGCGGCGGCGGGTCGAGCGTCGAGCGCCGCCCGCAGATCCTCGGGCACCACCAGTCGGTCGACGTCGTCCATGGCGTTCCAGAGGCCGAGCCGCTTGGACTCCGCGATGGCGCGGCGTCCCGCCTCGGCCATTCGACCCTCGTCCTCGAGGCGTGCCGCGCGGTCCTTGTAGCTTCGGGTCCAGCGCTGCGTTCGGCGCGGCCCGATGAGCTGCATGGTCCGCTCCTCGTCGAGCTTGTGGCGAGCGCCGTCGATCCAGCCGTGGGCGATCAGGGCGTCGAGCACCTCGTCGGTGCCCACGTACCGGTCCGGCACCGCCTTCTTGTAGGTGACGAGCGCGACGCTCTCGCCTTGGCGATGGTGAGCGGCCAGCCAGCTCCAGAGCTCCTCCGAGCTCGACACCTCGATCTTCGCGAGCCGTTCGAACTCCTTCCGCACGGCTCCATCCTGGGGGCAGCAGCCCGCCGGAGCGAACCGCCACGTGCCTCGGTCCCGTGCGAGCTCAGAGCTGAGGGATGTCGCGCAACGGCGACGCCTGCTGACCCTCGTTCCATCCGTAGTAGACGGCCGGGCCGCGCGGCGCCTGTTCGAGGGTCAGGCGATGCGTGAACGGACGCGGGCCGTCGACCCGCTCGATGCGATAAGGCGTGTGGAGGCGCTCCTGATTGTCCGGGAACGCGAAGCGCAGCTCCTGTCCCGTCGCCTCGAACTGGAAGAGCTCGAAGGAGCCCCGGAAGACGGTGCGGTCCTGATAGACGCCCCCGCCCATGGAGGGCACGAAGCGATAGACATGGAGTCGCTGATTCGGGTCCGTGGGCCAGAGCGATACCCAGTTCCTGTCGATCAGGGCGCCCCGGGCCGCGTCCGGCGCGAGCGCCTCTCCGGAGGGGCCGCCGCAGGCGGCGAGGGCGAGGGCGAGGGTGAGGGTGAGGACCAAACGCATGGATGGAGACTAGGTCCACCCTCCCGGCGGACCCCCATGCGGCGCGCCTGTTCGGCTGCGCCGTCCAATGTACGCGAAATCTCGTCCACAGGTGTCACGCACGAATCGTCCCGAACGGAGAAGGGAGCGACCGACCCGGCGGCGGCCTCGCCGCCGCCCGCCGCCGCTCGACCCCGCCGCGACGGTTGAACCGTGGCGATTCCGTCCGGCATGGAAGTTGGAGCGCAACGCTTCGTGGCCGAGCGTCCGCCCAGCAACGACCCCACCGAAGAGCTCCGACGGCGTCGGAAGGCGATCTTCGACGCGGTACGGCAGGGCGTGCTGGAGGACATCGAGCGCGGACTCGACCATACGTGGCTCGACTACGGCGAGCCGCTGCCTGGCGAGGGGATGGGTAACGCGCCCGACCTGGCCTTGTCTGGTCCGGGGAAGAGACGACGAGTTCCTCGCAGGAGATGGTTCGGCGGCGGCCGAGCGGGCCGGCGCCGGAATCGAGCTGGCCGGCGCCGGAAGGCAGGTCGGACGGCCGTTCTCTCGACAGCGAGACAAGACGCGGGCGCTGCGCGCGCAGCGGCAGGGCGGTGGTCTGCCGCCCCACCTGTCGACCTCCAGATGGCCCTCACGGCCTAGGCACGTCCTCGAGAGTCGGGGACGGGCGCATCGGTGCGCCTTGATCGGAGCCGCGGACGCCGACCTGGTCCGATCGGCGGCCGAAGCCGGCTGTCGAGGCGTCTGATCGAAGCCCGAGCCGCTCCAGTCAGGCTCACCCAACGCCGCAGAGCGGCGGCCACGACCCACTTCGAGGTCCGTACATTGGACGGTTCGCTCGCTCTCTACGCTCCCGGCGCGTCGGAACGGGACTCGGGCGAGCAGGTCCCCGTGACCCGGAGGCGGGTCCCCAGGTCGCGGAGGCCCGTCCGGAGTCCCTCCTCGAAGACCGGGTGATAAAAAGGCAGCTCGAGCACCTGCTGCACCTGGAGGCCCTGCTGGATCGCCCACGCGATCGTGTGGGCCATGTGCTCCATCCTGGGGCCGAACATCTCCGCCCCGACCAGGCGGCAGCCCACGCGGCTCCCGTAGAAGCGGGCAAGGCCACGGTTCACCCCCATGACCCGGGCTCGACCCTGGTCGTCGTAGCTCACCTCGCCCACCTCGATGTCGTCCGGGTTCAGGTCCGCGAAGCGCTCACCGACCATGGCCATCTGCGGGTCCGTGAAGGCCACGACGAGAGGCGTACGGCGGACGTGAGCGGACACCGGGCCAGGCCACGCCGCCGCGTTGGAGCCCGCGATGCGTCCCTCGTCGGATGCCTCGTGGAGCAGCGGTAGGTGCTCGTTCACATCGCCCGCCAGGAACACCGGGAGGTCGCCGACCTGCGCGGTGAGCCGATCCCAACCCCGGGGCCGGCCCCGCCCGTCGAGCTCGATGCCGGCCTGGGCGAGGTCGAGGCGCCCGACGTTCGGCCGGCGTCCCGCCGCCGCGAGGACCTTCGCGAAGCGGCCCCGGCGTCGCTCCCCGTCGGGGCGCGTCCAGTGAACCTCGACGCCGTCACCCCGAGCCTCCGCCTCGACGTCGGCAATGCCGACCTGCAGGTCGAGCTCCTCGTCGAGGACCGCCCGCACCTTGGCCTGGATGACCGGGTCCGTGAAAGGCCCGAGCTCCTCGAAGGGGTTGAAGAAGGTGACCTTCACCCCGAGGCGGTGGAGGGCCTGCCCCAGCTCCAGGCCGATGATCCCGGTGCCCACGACCGCCACGGATCCCGGCAGATCCTCCCACTCGAAGACGTCATCGTTGACGACGACGTGCTCCTCGAGCTGGTCGAAGGGCGGCGGCACCCAGGGGGCGCTCCCGGTGGCCACGACGACCGCGCCGGCCTCGACCTGCGTGTGGTCGTCCACCACGAGGGTGGTCGGTCCGACGAAGCGGGCCGTTCCGTGGAGGCGCGCCTCGGCCGGCAGGGCCTCGGTGGCTCGCACGACGAAGCCGACGAAGCGGTCACGCTCGCTGCGGACCCGGTCCATCACCTCGCGGCCGTTCACGTCGACCTCGCCCCGCACGTGGACGCCGAAGCGTCGCGCGCCGTGCACGTGGTGAGCGGCCTCGGCGGCGGCGATCAAGAGCTTGGAGGGCATGCACCCCACCCGGGCGCAGGTGGTGCCGTAGGGCCCCTCCTCGATGAGGACCCAGCTCTTGCCGGCCCGCTCCACCTCCCGCCGCGCGTTCAGGCCCGCGGTGCCTGCCCCGATGATGGCCACGTCGGCCCTGCGCTTTTCCACGTGTGCTCGCTCCTCTTCGACCTTCACCTAGGCGTCCCACCCCCTGGTCGCCAGAGGCGGGGGTGCACCTCCTCCGACGGCGCACGCCTCCTCCGCCGGCGGGGTACGCTTGCCTCGAGAGACGGTGCGCGCCCACGAACGTTACCCGCGCGCGACTCGTTCGGTCTCTGGGTCGTCGAGGCGAGCTCCAGCGCCCGCGGATGTCGAGCCGCCGGTCCAGCCGCCCAGAGGGGGGCCGGGGAGTGCACAAAATCGCTCCCTCGCCCCCGGGGACCGGAGCTCAGCCGAGGTTCCGGTAGAGCCGGTCGTAGTGGTACGCGGCGCGCTCCCAGCTGTGGTCGACCCGCATCGCGCGCGCCCTGAGCCGGTCGAACGCGTCGCGCCGCCCGAAGGCGCCCACCGCACGCTGCAGCGCCGCGAGGAGCTCGGCGTCGTCCTCCGGGGCGAACAGAAAGCCGTTGCCGGACCCGAGCTTCGGGTCGACGTCCACCACGGCGTCCGCGAAAGCCCCTTGGCGAGGTCCGATCGGGAGCGTGCCGTAGCGGTGGGCGCGCATCGGTAGGTTGCTCCCCGGCGCCACGCGGGGGGCGACCAGCGCATCGCAGCCGGCCAGCAGCCGGTGGACGAGCGCCACATCGTGCTCGTCGCGCACCTGGACGCGGTCGGGCCAGCGGTCTTGATGCTCGGCTAGCACGTCCACCAGGTCGGGGTCGCGCTCCTCACCCACCTGCACCACCGCGAGCTGGAGGTCGTTACGCAGCAGCCGGCTCGCGATCCGCGCCAGGCGGTCGAGGCCGGTGGAGGCGTCGACCGGGCCGAGGGCGCCGATCAGCGGTCGGTCGTCCCGCTCCGGGAGGCCGAGCTCGCGCTGGAGCGCGGCCTTGCAGCGGGCCTTGCCCGAGCGGTCGATCGGGTCGTAGCGCGCCTCGAGGCGTGCGTCGGTGGCCGGGTTCCATAGCGCGACGTCCACCCCGCCGAGGATGCCGACGACGTCGGCTCCCCGGTCGCGGAACAGCGGTCCCAGGGCCTCCGTCGGCCCCTCGCCGAGCCGGGCGGCGGCGGAGGGGCTCACCGCGGTGACGCGGTCCGCATCGCGAACGGCGGCGGCGAGGAAGTGGAGGCCGCCATCGTGGCGGAGCTCGCGCGGGACGCGGAGGTCGTCGGCGACGGCGGGGCCGAAGGCGCCTTTCCGTGTCGGGTCGTGGACGCTGTGGACGGTAGGCAGGGCGCCGCCGGCCAACCGCAGCAGGCCCGGGACGAGACCGGTCGCCCACCCGTGCCCGTGGACGCGGTCGAAGGCGCGGTCCCCGTCCATCGCCACCTTTACCGCGGCGTGGGCGAAGGCGAGGTAGCGCCTCGCGTCCTCGACCCCGTCGCCGTCGAGCGGGACCTCGCGACAAGGCTGGAACAGCACCTCGTGGCCGAGGAACAGCAGGTCGAGGCCCGCGGCGGTCCGCACATCGTAGACGTCGAAGGCCAGCTCCTCGCCCGCGACGTCCACCTCGACCTTCCAGAGTCGGCGCGCCAGGGACCGGGCGGCCGGATCGATGAAGCCGTACAGGGGGCTCAGGACGGTGACGTCGTGCCCCAGGCCCCTGAGCGCCTTGGGCAGGGCCCAGCACGTATCCCCGGCGGGGGTGACCCCGCTGTATGGGGTGAGCTCGGGCGTGACGAAGAGGAGGCGCATCGGGCGGCGAAGATAGCCCGCGGGGTCGGGGGGCGCACGAACGCGTCGGGCGCCGGTGGCCGAAGCGGCCTCCGACGACCTGCTAGGCTCGTCGGCCATGGACGTCTCCTGGTCTCGCCTGGCAGCCGCTGCGGCGGTCGCCGCCATCGCGCTCGGCGCCCTCGGGCTCTGGGCGTTCGTGTGGCGACCGCGCGCCGAGCAGGCTGCCCGCGAGGCCCAGGAGCAGGCCCGCGAGGAGCGCCTCCGCGCGGCTCAGGAGCGCGTCTGGGCGCAGCAGCGGTCCGAGAGCGACCGCTGGATGCCGGAGCTCCTCGAGGGCGTCGAGATCGGGATGGCCGCCGAGGACCTCGCGGCCGCCCGGCCCGACGCGAGCCGCACCGACGGGGAGGTCGACCCCGAGGCGCCGGAGCTCGAGCAGTGGGAGGAGCGCCTCGAGAACGGCTCGCGCGTCGTCTATGCCGTCGATGGCGAGACCGAGCGCCTGGCCAGGGTCCAGGTGCTCAGCCAGCTCCCGCAGCCGGAGGCCCTCCAGCCCCACCTCGCAGCCATGACCCGGGCCTACGGTGCCCCGAGCGGCATCTGGGAGTGCCGGGGCGACGACGGCATCTCGTCCTTCCGCTTCACGTGGCGGGGCGAGCAGCTGTCGATGGCGGACATCGTCCTCGCCGTACCGCCGCGGCCGGCGGTCACCCTCTACCTCGCCCCCACCTCGGTGATGGCCCAGAGCCTCGAGCGCGCGCGGTGCCGCGCCATGCAGCGCGGCGGGCCCCTGGCGGCCCCGGCAGCTCCGTAGTCCCCGGCGGCGCCCCGCGCGAGACCGTCCAGCGGCCCACACGCGCCGCCTCGTCGCGCGTTCGCGCCCCCGCCCTCCTTACGCCTGCGGGCTCGGCTCGGGCGCGGCTCGCAGGAACGACGCCACCGCCTGCACCACGCTCGGGTCGCGGAGGACGCGCCGGTGCCCCAGGCCCTCGACCGGCAGCAGCGTCGCGCCAGGCCACCGCTCCGCGATCGCCTGACCGTCGGCGTACGGCACCTCGAGGTCGGCGCGGTCGTGCACCACCAGAGCGGGGATGGACAGCCCCTCCGCCGCGTGGGCCACGTTCAGCTCGGCGCGCGCAAACCCGACCGTCGACTCGACACGCGCCATCAGCCGGGCGCGGGCGGGCGGCGGAAGGCCGATCACGTCGGCGAAGCGCTCGAGGACGCCGTCGATCGACGACGGTGACGCCAGGAGAACGGCGCGCTCGGCGCGCAGCCCCCACGCGAGGGCGAGGCTGGTGGCCGCGCCGCCCATCGAGTGGCCGACCACGGCGTCGAACGGGCCGAGCTCCCGGTCCGCGGCTAGCATCGCGCGGGCGAACTCCACCGGGTGGGCCTCCCGGCCGGCGGAGCGGCCGTGGCCCGGCCCGTCGAGCGCGACGACCTCGAGCCCGCGGGCCCGCAGCGTAGCCGCGAGCACCCCGAACTGCGTGGCTCGGCCCTCCCAGCCGTGCATGCAGAGCACCCTGGGCGCGTCATCGCGGGCGGCACGCCAGCGCAGAACGCTGAAGCCGACCTTCAGACGAAACCGCTCGGCGGACGCCTCCACCTCCGCCTCCCAGGGCCGCTCCGCGGCGCGCCGCGGCTGGAGGAACAGGTCCTGCGCCGCCGCGGCGGCCCGGTCCGGCGCGATCCGCCCGAGCACCGCGTTCTGCGCCCTGAGGAAGTGGAGTGCCGCCGTCGTCATCGATCCCTCCTGCACCGCAGCCCGACAGGCCGGCAGGGGCCCGCCACGTGCGACGGAACGCACCTTGAAGGATTGCGTTTCGTAAAGCAACTCACTACCGTGAGAACCCGATGGCAAGAACGCGCTTCGACGACTGGCCGTGCAGCGTGGCCCGCACGGTCGACCTCGTGGGCGACGCCTGGACCCTCCTCGTGCTTCGAGAGTGTTTCTACGGGGTTCGTCGCTTCGAGCCCTTCCAGGAGCGCCTGGAGATCGGCCGCAATGTCCTGGCCGGGCGGCTCAAGCGGCTCGTCGACGGCGGCGTCCTAGACAAGGTTCCGTATCAAGACCGACCCCTCCGCCACGAGTACCTCCTCACGGAGAAGGGCCGGGCGCTCTTCGCCGTCATCGTCACGCTCATGCGCTGGGGAGACGACTGGATGTCAGGCCCTGAGGGCGTCCCCGTCGAGCTCCGGGACCGGGACGGCCACCCGGTTCGCCCGGTCGTCGTGGACGAGGCGACGGGGCGTCCGCTCGACCCACGGCGGGTCGTCGCGGCGCCGGGACCGGGCTTCCCGGAGGCCCATCGGGACCGGGCGGAGCGGGAGGGCCGCTTCGGCGGCCGGCGCCGGGAGGTCGTGCGAGGGGCGACCGCGGCCGGGCCCCGCGGGCCATCTTGACTCGACCGGGCCCCTCGCTAAGCTTCGCGCCCTTTCCGGGATAGCTCAGTTGGTAGAGCGATCGGCTGTTAACCGATTGGTCACAGGTTCGAGTCCTGTTCCCGGAGCTGCTTCGCTGCTGAAGCGAGAACTTCGCCGCCCTCGACTCCGGTCGTCGGCGGCGAGTTTGTTGCGGCCTCCGCCACCTTTTGAGTTATCTCCTCGGACCGGTGCGGAGCGAGTCGAGGTGCGCGACCGCTACGCGCGCGGCGCTCTCGACGACCGAGGCCGGGGCGTTGGCTCGCAGCATGACGAACATGCCGAGCACCGCGGCCGTGAAGAAGCCCGCCTCCGCTCCGGGATCCACCGAGCGTCGCACTTCTCCCGCTCGTCGGGCATTGCTCAAGGCGTCCGAAAACGCCGAGGACACACGCTCGAAGTAGCGTCCGACGAACCCCGCGCCGGTAGGGTCGTCTGCACCGAACTCGACTGCGGTGTTGCAGAGCAGGCAGCCCCGACCCGCTGCTGGTCCATCGCTCGCGCATCCGTAGAAGTCGAGCAGCGCCCTGATCTCGACGACCCCTGCGCCCGGCTTCTCTAGGGGTCCGAACCGGCGACCCAGGACCTCCTCGTCGTAGCGCTGGAGCGCAGCATCAAAGAGCCCCTGCTTGCTACCGAACTCGGCGTACAGGCTGTAGCGGTTCACGCCCAACTCGCTGACGAGCATCCCGGCGGACGTGCCGGCGAAGCCGTGCTCGCGGAAGATGGCCATGGCCTTCGCGACGAGCGCGTCTCGGTCGTACTTCTTCTTCCTGCCCATTCGAGTCCGGTTGACAGCCTCGCTGCTGCTTAATATCTAAACGGTCGTTCTGAAAAAGCAAGGGGAGGCCATCATGTCTGAAGCGACGACTCTGGTAGTGACCGCGGTTCCGAACCCGACCGAGATGGACTCGGCGCAGCAGTACCTGAAGGGGGTGATGCCCCTGCTCCAGGGCGCCGGGGGGAAGCTGGTCAAGCGTCTGAAGGTCGGAGACGTGGTCCACGGGAGCCCGAGCGGGATGGTGCTCGTGATGGATTTCGACTCCGAAGAGGCGGTTACGACGATGTTCGAGTCGGATGACTACGCGGCTCTGGTCCCAGTGCGGGACAAGGGGTTCAAGGAGATGAACATCCTTTTGACGCAAGGGATGTAGACATCTCGTCAGGGCACGCATCTGGTGTCCGCCGTGCTCGTACCTGCCGATCGAGCTGCGCGAGAATCGCGGCGAAGGCGGTCAACTGCTCGTGGTGGGGCAATCGCAGCAGCGGCCGGTGAGTGTGCGCTCGGCACGCGTTCACCGACGCTGGCCCGAGCGCGTAGCTTGGTCTGGATCCGTGGCGCCAAGGTCAGGAGCGCCAACACTTCTGTCACACGCGCCCGCGAGACTCCATGCAGCCTCGCCAACGCGGCTCGACTGTTCACCAGACGCCGATCCAGCATGTCCTGGAACGACTCGGCGAGGTCGAGCATCTCGATCGTGCGCGGCCCCTTCGGTCGTCGTAGGGCCACGGGACGCAAACGCTTTCGTGCCGCGTCGAGGTCGAGCACGAAGCAGGCCTCGAAGCTCTTGTTTGAACCCGGCTTGGGGAGCTTCGCTGCGCCCAGCTCCTGCTGCGGCGTTCGCCGCAGGGCGGCGCTGGCGCGCCGCCGTACTGCGAGACCTTCTGACGACGCGGCGTGGAAGACGAGCTCGGCGGAGGCCTGTTCGGCGGTCTTGCCTCTCCGCCTCGCGCGCACCGCCCGCGCCGACGGGCGCTTCCGGAACCGTCGCCGGTCGGCCCGGTCTCACCGGCGGGCGCCGGCGGTCCGCCCGCGCCCGACGCCTGCATCACCGTGGAACTCGGCGGTTCGGCCCAGAGTTAGGCCCCGAGCCGTCCCTGCTCTGGCGAGCCGGGTGGTCTCCGCCGTCTCGCCCTTCGCCGCAGTCCTCCGGCCCGACCTACGTACGACGGCGGCCCGAAGACACCACGCTCCGCGCCGCAGTCGGCCGCGCCCTCCCGAGCTGGCTAGTCGAGCGCGACGCTCGCGAGATGCACGGCGGCTCCGGCCTGCCCCGGTTCGTTCGCCGTGAGCTCGAGAGCTTCCTCGAGTGCGCCCGTCTCGAGCACGGCTTCGCCCGCTTCCGCTGCGACGACTGCGGCACCGACCGCCTGGTCGCCCTCACCTGCAAGGGGCGCGGCTTCTGCCCCAGCTGCATGGGCCGACGGATGGTTCGAGGCGCGGCCCATCTCGTGGATCACGTGTTGCCTTACGAGCGCATCCGCCAGTGGGTGCTGAGCCTCCCCTTCGCCCTGCGGTGGCGCCTCGCGTGGGACCACCCCCTCGCGCTCGCCGTCCTGAAGATCGTCATCCGCGCCCTGCGCGGCCATTACCGGGGCCGCGCTCGCCGAGCCGGCGTGAAGGGCCGCGTCGAGATCGGCACCGTCAGCGCGCTTCAGCGCTTCGGAAGCGCGCTGAACCTGTCGTCTGCTGGATTCGTGCGGAGCGGAGCGGACGAAGTCCGTGAAGCTGCACGAATCAAGCGGCGACGACGAGCGCCCGCAGTCAACCTCCACTTCCACATGCTTGCCGTCGACGGCGTCTTCCATCGCGACGAAGGCGGCCACGTCCGCTTCAACCGCATCGCCGAGCCCACCTCGGAGGACGTCGTGAAGCTCGCCGACACCATCGCCGCGCGGGTGCGACGTCTCCTCGTGCGGCGGGGCGGGTGGGGAGACGACCTCGACGGCGGCCGCCTTCAGGTGGACGAGCCGCCCGCCCTGGCCGACCTCTACGAGGCGGCCGTTCGCGGGTCGCCGCCAGCAGTCCGAGGGCGGGCCGTCCCCTCGAGCGCCAGGGGACCCGCTTCGCCCTCGAGCCGGGGAGCGCCTTCCGAGACGGAAGCCGACCCGAGCATGGCTTCGACCTCCACGCCACCGTCGTCGTCGGGGCCAAGCGGCGCGACCGCCTCGAGGCCCCGTGCCGCTACCTGCTCCGGCCGCCGCTGAGCGACGACCGCCTCGAGGCCCTCCCCGACGGCCGCTACCGGCTGCGGCTGAAGACCGCCTGGCGGAACGGCACGAGCCACCTGCTCCTGTCGGGGCACGTGCTCCTGAACCGGCTCGCAGCGCTCGTGCGCGCGCCGCGCAAGAACCAAGTCGTCAACCACGGCGTTCTCGCGGGCCGATCGTCCTGGCGCAGCGCCGTCGTCCCCAAGGCGCAGGCCGCCCCGTCCACCCGCCCGACGTCACCCCCGCCTCGTCGCAACCCCACCTGGGCCGAGCTCCTCCGGCGCGGCCTCGACATCGACCGCCTCGCCTGCCCGAAGGACGGCTGCACCGGAGGCCTCCACTTCGTCGCCGTCATCCTCCGCCGGGATGTCATCGACCGCATCCTGGCCCACCTCGGACTTGCGCCGCGAGCGCCGCCAGAGCCCTCCAAGCGCCCCCCCGGCCAGCTCGCCCTGCCCGGAACGGAGGAGAACGCCGGGGGGTGATGTCCCGGCGGCTCCCCGGGGATCGAAGGCTCAGCGCCGGATGACCTTCCGCCCGTGGACCTCCAGGATCACCCAGCGCCCGATCACCCGGTTCAGATCGTCCGCCGTCCCGCTGACCTTCAGGCGCCCTCCGTGCAAGCCCTCCAGCTGGAACGCTCCGCCAAGCGACCCGGCGAAGCTACCCGGCCGGCGGCGCCGATCCCGCCGACGCGACCGGCAGGACGAGCGCGACGAGCGCGCCGCCGTCATCTCCGTTGCGCAGCTCGAGCCGCCCGCCGAAACGCCGCGCCGCGCTCTCGGCGATGGCCAACCCGAGGCCGAAGCCCACGCCGGCGGTCTCGGCCCCGCGCACCCCCCGCTCGACGGCGCGGTCCGAGAGCTCGCCGAGGCCGGGCCCGTCGTCCCGGACCTCGAGGCGCACGTCCTCGCCCTCGCGGAACAGGAGCAGCACCACGTGATCCGAGGCGAAGCGCAGGGCGTTGTGCACGAGGTTGCTCGCGGCCCGCTCCAGGGCCACGGCGTCCGCGCGCACGCGGAGCGCCTCGTCCGGAAGCGCCACTTCGAAGGCGATGTCTCGGTCTCGGGCGAGCGGGGCGAAGCGGTGGTGGAGCCGCTCGACCAGCCGGTCGAGGGCGACCAGGGTGCGGGCGAAGTCCTCCTCCCCGCCGAGGAGCGCCTCGAAGTTCTGGGTCATCCCCTCGAGGAAGCCGAGCTCGCTGCGGATGGTCGTCGCCGCCGTCGACGCCGGGAGGCTCGAGGCGGAGAGGGCAAGGGTCGCCAGCGGCGTCCGAAGGTCGTGGGCGAGGTCGGCGAGGGCGCGCCGGAGGACGGCGTCGCGCTCCTCGAGGCGCGCCAGTCGCTCCCGGGCGGTGGCGCTGGCCGCGTCGAACGCCCGGGCGACCTCGCCCAGCTCGTCGTCGGTGCCGTCGGCCACCGTTCCCTCGAAGTTGCCGTCGACGACGCGATTCATCGCCGCGGCCAGCGCCTGGATGCGGCGCACCAGGGGCACCGCGGTCACCGCCACGAGCGCGACGGCCGCCAGGAGCACGAGGAGGATGCGGAGGCCGGCCAAGCCGGCGATCCGCGCCGACTGCGTCTCCATCATCGGGAAGAACCGCCGCTGAAGCAGGAGCACGCCGCCGCAGCCGGGCGCGGGCGACCCGTAGACCACGCCGTCGGGGCCGCCGGACCAGCGTTGCAGCCCGCCCGCGCCAGGGAGCACGACGCGATCCGTCGGAGAGCCCGCGCCGACGAGGCGACCGTCCTCGGCGACGGGCCAGATCGTCCACCAGCCGCCGTCCACGGCCCAGGGTCCGGGACGCGCGGCGCACGCGTCGAGCGCGCCGGCCGCCTCGAGGCTCCGCATGACCTCCAGGACCAGCTCCCGGCGCATGGTGAGGGAGAGCGCGACCTGGATGGCCAAGGCGACGGCGAACTGCACCCCCAGCACCACGAGCGACGCGACGGCTACGCGCCGCGCCACGCGGCTCACGAGACCTCGCCGGGGCTGAGGCGGTAGCCGATCCCCCAGACGGTCTGCAGACGATCCGCGTCGGGCCCGAGCTTGCGCCGGAGGCGCGAGACGTGGGCCTGAAGCGCGGACTCGTGGGCGTCCTCGACCTCGAGGACCGCGTCACTGATCTGCCCCCGCCGGACGGGGCGATCCAGGCGCTGGGCGAGGTACTCGAGGATGGCGTATTCCGTCGGCGTCAGGGCGATGACCTCGTCGCCGCGGGTCAGGCGGCGCGCGTCGAGGTTAAGGAGGCAGCCGCCGAGGCGCAGGGTGCGCGCGCTGGGGGGGGCGTCTCCGCCGCTCCGCCGGAGCACCGCGCGGAGGCGGGCCAGCACCTCCTCGGTCCAGAACGGCTTGGTGACGTAGTCGTCGGCGCCGAGGTCGAGGGCCTTGACCTTGTCGGCGCCGCGGACGCGCGCGGTGAGGACGACGACCGGCACGCAGGAGCCCGCCTCTCGCAGCTCCTTCAGGACCTGGAGGCCCGAGCCGTCCGGCAGGCCGAGGTCGAGCAGGATCGCGTCCCAGCCCTCCTCCGCGCGGCGCTGCCCGCCGTGGGCGTCCCGCGCCCAGTCCACGACCCAGCCCGCCCCACGGAGCTCGGCGCAGAGCGTCTCGCCGAGGAGGCGGTCGTCCTCGATCACCAGCAGCCGTCCCATGGCGGAGATCGTAACCCGCGGCCCTTGCGAAGCCCTGACCGAGGGCGGGCAGAGGGGGAGAAAGAGCGCCCGGTCAGGAGATCGCAAGGTCGGCGCCCCACCTTCGCTCTCGGAGCCCGGCTCGGGGCCCGAGGCGGAGGGCCGAGCGCGAGGCTCCATGAAACCGGAGTCACCCACCATGAAATCCCAGCTCACCCACCTGCTCGCCTGCATGTCGTGTCTCTCCTTCGCCGCAGGGTGCGCGGACGACGGCCACGAAGGCCCGTCGACCGAGGCGCCCTTCCAGGAGCTCTACGTTCAAAGGGTCGACCGATACCTCGGCGCGTTCACCCCGAGCTCTTCGCAACCCATTGGGGGCGGGGTCCTCGTCCACTCTTTCATGGATCAGGAAGGAGGCCCGCTCTGCTACACGGGCGGTCAGTTCGATATGATCACGCGTGATGGGAGCGGCGACGAGCTGATGATCTTCCTGCAGGGGGGCGGCCTCTGCCACCCGGACAACTGCGAGGCTACGGAGGAGTGGCCGCTCTTCATCCCGCCCTTCGGCGTCCTCGACCCCAGCTCACCCGAGAATCCCGCCGCCGCCTTCGACGTCGGGTACCTCCCCTACTGCGACGGCTCCATGTGGACCGGAGACCGCGACGTCGACAGCGACGACGCCGGCGAGAACGACCGATTCTTCCGGGGTCTCCAGAACCTCTCGGCGGGGCTGGACGTCATCGCCGCGGCCTACCCGACGCCCTCGCGGATCCTGCTCATCGGCAACAGCGCCGGCGGCTTCGGCGTACACGCCGCGCTGCCCCTCGTGCGCGCCCTCTACCCGGACGTGGCGATCGACGCCGTCAACGACTCGGGGATGGGCATCCTGAGCCCCGGCTTCATGGAGACGGTGAACGACTACTGGGGTTCCGGCTCGTCCTACCCCGCGAGCTGCGCCGACTGCATCGGCGAAGACGGGAATCTGACCGGCTACCACGCGTGGCAGCTGAACGAGGACCCCAACCTGCGTATGGGTTTTCTGAGCACGACGCAGGACGCCGTGGTCGCCGGAGCCCTCGGCGGCCCCACCTTCGAGGCCGAGCTCCTCGACGCCATGGCCGAGCTGGACGCCGCCTACGGAGATCGCTTCGGCAGCCTGATCGCCGAGGGAGACGGCCACACCTTCGTCCTACGGGACTTCGACCGGGTCGTCGGCGGGATCTCCGTCGCGCAGTGGATCCGCGATCTGATCGCGCACGCGGAGGTGTGGGAATCGGCGCGGGACTGAGCATACGGGGCCGGAGCCGCGGCCCGGAATAATCCGACTTGCTTGTCGCTCGATCCCCGCGCGGCAGGCCGCGGGACGGTCCGGGCCGGGTTCGCGACGTTCGTCGGTGTCTCCTCCTGGTCTCGCCGTCCCTCGCGGCCGGCTCATCCTCCTCGACTCTTCGTCGACCTGCCGACGGGATACGGCGGCGCGATGGCCTTCGGCGGCGCGCCGACCACGGGCGCCCCACGTCGCGCGGGGAGCCGTGTCGATCGCCCTGCGCCTCTCTCTTCTCGCGGCTTCATCAGGGTTTCGCAAGACGCGGGATCTAGCTTCCTCGCATGCCCAGCGACACACACCTCGCGCGACGCGAGACGGACAGGAAGACGATGAACAAAGCAGCAACACACGCGAACGGCATCGCCCTGATGATTGCCGCACAGCTGATGGCCTGTACCCATGGCGGCAGCGACACGACCGCCCCCGTGATCACGCTCGTCGGTGACGAGAGCATCGATGTCGTATACGAAGCGGTCTTCGGTGATCTGGGCGCGGTCGCCGTCGATGATGTCGACGGCGAGGTAGAGGTCATCGTCGAAGGCACGGTGGACACCGCGGTGCCGGGCACGTACCGGCTGACCTACACCGCGAGCGATCTGAGCGGGAATACCTCCATCGCGTCTCGACAGGTATTCGTGCGCGACGACGAGAATCTCACCTCGAGCATCTCGAGGCCGATGAACCCCGTGGCCTCGTCGTTCTTCGACGGTCGTGTGTGTGAGGCCGACTACTGGTCCGACCTACCCGAGATCCTCTCCGCGGGCTTGGGCTTCTCGGACATCATCGGGGTCGACGAGCCCGAGATGACGGTAGAGGTCGCGCGCGCCGCCGGAGGCGCGTGGTCCAGAGATATCGACTGCGGCACGGACCAGGCCAACTACACCTCCACCTCCCTCCGGAGCCAGGTCTCTCAGGTGTACATCACGCGCGCTCCCTACGGAGATCTCCAGGACGGCGCGCTGGGGATCGACGGGCTGCCCATCGTGTTCAGCTGGCCCGTGGACAGCCGCTCGATCGATCTCGAAGATTTTCAAGTGACCTTGAACACCGGGGATATCGTCAGGCCCCTGGCCGTCAGCACCTTCCCCAACTTCGAATGCAACGAGCGAAACACGCTGCCCATTTTCGGTGAGTTCGCGAACCGGCTGCCGAGCGACCACCCGGACAGCCGCTACCCGGCCATCGTGACCATCGTAGGCGATCTGTTTTTGATCGGACCCGGCGGTGTCGTCGAGAACGTTCGGGGACTCACCTGGGTGAACTCGACCAGCCCCTACGACGAGAACAATGGGCCGAGGTTCGTGGGCGCGAAGCTGAATCGCCTCGACGGACCGATGGAGGGAGAGGGCACCGTCTCCCCAGCTCCGGTCTTTCCTCCGAACGATGCCTGGGCGCTCTACGGCGACGAGGCCCAGTTCATGGTGCGCACCCTCTCCACCGGCGGTGTCTCCCCGAACGGAACGTCCGGAGTGACGCCCGACGACTTCCCGCGTTTCTTCCGCCTCCACGCGACGGGAGAGGACGGGAGTACGGTCATCCTCGACACCGTCGGGGTGGATTACGCCGTCCGCGGCGGCACCTTGCGGGTGTTGGGCCTCTCCGACCTGGGTCAGCCCGCCAGCGCCGAGAACCCCTACGACCCCTGCTACGATGAAGATCTCGACAACTACATCGATATCATCCTCGCCGGCGATGAGGCCGCGGCCCGGAGCCTGACCCACGTCGAGGTTCCCAGTTTGGAGGGCGGCTACGACGCCTTCTACAACCCCGGTGGACCTGGCCGAACGCCGTTCGAAGGGGTGACGTATACCGAGCCCGGACCGGCCGATCTCGAGCCGATTGTCATCGCCCTGGACGATCCGATGCGGGTCAGCTTCGACTCCGGTGCCGTCCCCACTCCCGGAGACGGTCTCCAGACGCTCGAGGTCGACGGCGTCGACCGCGAGTACCTGCTGACCGTCCCGGAGACCTACTCCGGGGACGAGGCGGTCCCGCTGCTCGTCAACCTCCACCCGCTCATGGGATCGGCCGAGCAGCAGCTCGAAGACAGCCGCTTCGACGTCCTCGCGGAGCGGGAGGGCTTCATCGTCGTGACGCCGCAGGCGGTGAGGGGAGTCTGGACCGTGACCGGCTTCCCGATCGGCAACGACGCCGACGACCTCGGCTTCGTCACCGCGCTCGTCGCGGATCTTTCCGCGACCTACACCATCGACGCGGCCCGCATCTACGCGACGGGGATGTCACAGGGAGGCTTCCTCGCCTTCGAGCTCGCCTGTCGCTTCAGCGCCACCTTCGCCGCGATCGCGCCGGTCTCGGGGGTGATGACTCCGGACATGGCCGCGTCCTGTTCCCCTGAACGTCGCGTGCCGGTGCTGCAGACCCACGGCACCGCCGACGCCCAGATCGACTACGAAACCGCGCAGGTGGCCATTCAGTGGTGGGTCACCTTCAACGGCGCCGCCGACCCGCCGGCGGTCAGCGAGCTCCCGGACCCGTTCCCGGACAACGGCACCGCGGTCGACCGCCTGGTGTACGCAGGCGGAGACGCGGGCGTCGACGTCGAACACCTCCGGATCACGGGCGGCGGCCACGTCTGGCCCGGCGCGGACGGCGACAGCGATATCGACATGGCCGAGGAGATCTGGAGCTTCCTCAGCCGGTATGACGTGAACGGGCGAATCGCCGACTGATCGCGCCCGTCGTCGAAACGAGGCAGCCCTCGAGCGCCGCGGCTCTCGAGGGCTGGTCGCTTCCTCCGGGAGAGCTCTATCCGCGAAGTCGGGCCGCCAACCCACCCCGTTCAGGGACTCTCCGACGGACCGAAGCGGAGGGCAGCCGTCCTTCATCCCATCTATACCCGGACCTGACGCCTGCTCGGATCACCGAGGACCGAGATTCTCTGTGTCGTGCGGACTACTGGGGCGTCCCGCCCGCCGCCTTCATCATGAGGTGGGCCACCTCGGCCCCCGAGTTCTGGTTCTGGCCCGTGATCAGGCGGCCGTCCACCGTGACGTGCGACGCGAAGAAGTCCTGGATGGCGGTGGAACTCTCGAACTCGGCTCCGGCCTCGCGCAGCTCGTGCTCGGGGTGCATGGGCGTCACCGTGATGCGCAGCTGCTCGACCTGCTTGTCCGTCACGGCCGTGACCCTCCGCCCCTGGACCAACGGGCGACCGTTCTCGTCCTTCGCCTGCAGCAGGCCGAGCGGTCCGTGGCACACGCCCCCCACGATCTTGTCGGCGGCCCACGCCTCGGTGATGCCGTCGCCGAGCACCGGCGACTGGGCGAGATCGTACGACGCGCCCCAGCCCCCGGCGAGGAAGATGATGTCGTACTGAGTAAAATCGACGTCGTCGATGCGCAGCGAGTTGTTCACCTTGTCCTGCAGCACCGGATCGTCGAGGTAGCGGTCGTCGTAGTGTGTGCGAATGAACCACAGCATGGTGAGCGGGTCGATGGGGATCGGCCCTCCCTCGACGCTGGCGAGGTCTACGTCGACGCCCGAATCGACCAGCTCGTAGTACGGCGCGGTCATCTCGGATGCCGCCACCCCGGTCTTGGAGCCGCCCTCGCCCAGCTCGTCGTGGCTGGTCGTGATGATGAGCGCCCGGCCTTCGGGCAGCGCATAGCGCTCCCCCGTGTAGTCGGGGTGAAGCCCGAGGGCCTGCAGCAGCGAAGGCAGGCTGACGACGAAGACCACCGCGACGATCAGTAGGACGGCCGCGACCCCTGCGATGCGACGAGCGGTCGGTGACATGGTGCTCCCTGGGGATTGGATTTCGGAGTGACCCGTAGTCTCCCACGTGCGCGCGCGCCGCAGCCACGCCCACGGAACGATGCCGTACCATCGAGGTACGCTCTCGTTCCACTCTCGCCGCGTCACGGGAGCTCGACCGGCGCCCGGTCACTCGATCTTGACCACCACCTGTGCGCCGTCTTCGCCGACCACGAGCTCGCCGGTGAAGCGTATCGCCTCGCCCTGCCCCGTGTTAACGACGGGGGGTGATCGCGTCGTCTCCGCGTCGGGACTCAGCCGCCGCCTTCGACGAGGTCCCACTGCATGAGGACCACGCCGAAGCGCTTCTGGGCGACGGAGGGAACCTACGATCGAACCGTACGGCGTGCGATCCATCGTGCCCACCCCTGTCACGGATGAGCCCCGCTCTCGCTGCTACGCGCTGGCTGATGCTCAGCGGCATACGAAGGTCGCGGTGCACCTCAGCTCGCTGCTGCCGAACCATCACCACACGCCGATCACACCCGAGGCCGACGAAGGACTCCCCGACTTCACCTGGCGCCTGCATCGAGACGTCAGCTGCGCCGTCCATGCTCTGCTCGCTGACCAGCGGTACGACGCCCCGCGCAATCTCTGGGACGCTCGCGACCCGCACTACCTGCGCCTGATGGAACTTTCACCTCAACTGCCTGCTATAGAACAGCTCTGGGTCACCCGGGTCGAGATCCTCGACCGTGCCGCTGTGCCGGTATCCGAGCTTTGCCAGCAGCGACTGCATCGGCAAGTTGGACTGGTTGGTCGACGTGAAGATTCTCTCCGACTCGCAGAGTCCCTCTACGTGGCGAACCAGTGCTGAACCCACGCCGCGGCGACGGTACGCTGGGTCCACCATCAGCATCGATACAAAACCGCGTCCGAAGAACGAGTGCTCGAATACCGTGTAGCCCGCCAGTGCGCCATCGAGCACTGCAAGGTAGGCCCGACCCTCGCCCACCCACGTGCGGATGACGCCGCGCCGTCCCTCCGGGTCTCGCTCCTGGTCGACTGCGCTCCGGTCAGCAGCACATAGCGCTGCTACGTCATCATTTGTAGCCTGACGGATCTCCATTCCGACTCCTGGACAGCGGCGCTGCAACGGCACGGTTCAGCGATAGTCTAGCTTCGCCGGAACCGTACCGCCGGAACCGTACCGCCGGGGCGGAACCGTACCGCCGGTGCCGGAACCGTACGGTGCCGGAACCGTACGGGGTACGGCCTGCCGGAACCGTACTGGGTACGGCCGAACCGTACCCTTACTGCCGGAACCGTACGGGGTACGGCCGCCGGAACCGTACGGGGTACGGCCGAGGCGCTCAGCCGCGGAACACCCGAAGATCGCGTGATAAATGCTCGCGAGCCGTGCCCAGACCCTGGCCATAGGTGTCGTGAATGAAACCCGCTGAGAGGACGGTGGGTCCCGAGCACCGCCCCGGATGGGCTAGCCGTGCGAGGCACGGGGTGATGCGCTCAGTCAGAAGCGCTGGAGCCCCCAAGCCGCGATTCCCTCGGCCAGTCTCTACCCCGCGGCCACGCGTCCGCGACTTCAATCGCCAAGCACGGTGGGCAGCTGCTGGCCGAAGACCACTTCGTTGCGCTCGGGCAGGTGGGGTCCCGGCTCGACCTGGGTCACAAACACGGCCACCAGGCCGGTGGTCGGACCGACGCGGAACAGCGTATCGTAGGCGCCCGCCCAGCCGAAGTCCCCGGGCAGAGCGCCGATCCTACGGTTCCATTCGGGGAAAGCGTCGAGGGCAATGCCGACGCCATAGCCGTAGCCCGCATCGAAGAAGAACCCCTCGCCCGAACTTGGGCGCTGAGCGTCGGCAAGTTGGTCACTGCGCATCAGGCGCACCCCTTCGGCGGACAGCAGACGAACGCCCTCGAGCTCTCCCTCCTGGGCGAGCATCAGCGCGAAGCGCATGAAGTCTGCTGCGGTCGAGATCAGTCCACCGCCGCCGGACGGCCAGGTCGCCTCCGCGAGGTCCAGGCCCTGCGAGGGCAGAAGCGCGCCGTCCTCGTCGTGCACGTACACCGTCGCGAGGTCGGCGGGCAGCCCGGCACCGAGCGGGAAGCCCGTGTCGTGCATCCGGAGCGGTCGGAAGATGTGCTCGGCCAGGTAGGCGTCGAGGGGCTGCTCCGAGGCGACCTCGACGACCCGTCCGAGGACGTCGTTCGCCCAAGAGTAGCGCCAGTGCCGCCCAGGCTGCGCATGGAGGGGGATCGCCGCCAGCTCGTCCGCGAAGACCTCGAGGCCGATGTCCCGTCGGTACGGGTCGAGCTCCACGTGCCGCTGCTGCAGGTCGCTCTCCTCACCGAAGAAGTAGCCGATGCCGGCGGTGTGCGTGAGCAGGTCGTGGATGGTGATCGGCCGAGCGAGCGGCTCGGTCGGCAGCGTCCCGTCGTCGCCCGCCATGGTGGAGACCGCAACCCGCGCGTGGGCCAGCGCTGGGATGAAGTCGCTGGCTGGCTGGTCGAGGCGAAGGACGCCGCGCTCGACCAGCTGCAGCACCGCGAAGGCGGTGACCGGCTTGGTCATCGACGCGATGCGCACCGGCGTCGTCGCCGTCATGGGGCGCTGCGTAGCGACGTCGGCGTAGCCGCCCGCGCCGGTCTCGAGGATCTCCCCGTCCCGTGCGAGCAGGAACGCGTAGCCTGGGCAGCCACCGGTCGCCACGAGCTCGTCCATCTGCTCTCGGAGCGCCGTGACGCCGTCGGCATCGAGGCTCCGGGTGGTCGCCGAGGGAGCGGCCGAGGCCGCCGCCGGCGTCGCTGATCGCGAGGTCGGGTTTGCCGCTGCCCCGCCGCATGCCGCGGCAAGCAGCAGCGAAGTGATGCTCCACCCGACGTGCGGGCCAAAGAGCTTCATCCAGCCTCCCCTTCGAAGGCATCGTCGGTGGGATGCCTTTACGGGTCAACGATCACCCCGGCCAACGAGCATGCATGGCCCGGCCAAGCGCGCCCGGTCTGCCCCAGACGGCCCCGGGGAGCTCGCGGCAGAGTCAGGCCATGCCCCCCGGAACCGTACCCCCGGAACCGTACAACCGTACCCCCGGAACCGTACGGGGTACGGCCGCGGCGCTCAGCCGCGGAACACCCGAAGATCGCGCGAGAATTGCTCGCGAGCCATGCCCAGACCTTGGCCATTGGTGTCGTGGGTGAAACCCCACTGAGGGGACGGTAGGTCCCGTGCTCCGCTTCGGATCGGCGAGCCGTGCGAGGCACAGGGTGACGCGCCCGCCGCCGCCGCCCCGGCGCCGCGCCGCCGCCACGTTTAGCGGAGGCCCGTGTCGATCGAGCGGCACCTCGCGCGTCATGCTCGCGCCGGCAGGGTCGCCGGCCCCCACAGAGAGGATAACTCCATGAAATACTTCGTGTTGCTTGCCGGGTACGGCGAGACCAAGCCCTGGGATGAGCTGACCGCCGAGGAGCAGGAAGCCGAGATGGCCAAGCACGGCGCGTTCGCCGAGGCCTGCGAGGCCAAGGCGAAGGTGGCGCTGCTGGGCGGAGAGGCGCTGGGCGACGGGTCGATGGCCACCACGCTGCGCACCCGCGGCGGCGAGCTGAGCGTCACCGACGGGCCCTTCGCGGAGGCCGCGGAGCACATCGGCGGCTACTATCTGCTCGAGGCGCCCGACCTCGACGCCGTGATCGAGCTGTGTCGGAGCCTTCCGGCCTATGACATCGAGATCCGACCGGTCCTTGACCCGTCCTGAGGAGGTCCTCGACGGTCTCCATCGAGCCGAGTGGGGCCGCCTGCTGTCGCTCCTGGTGGCGCGGCCCCGTCGGCTCGACCTGGCCGAGGACGCCCTGAGCGAGGCGTTTGCTCGGGCGTCGGCACGCTGGAGGGTCGACGGCGTACCCGACAACCCCGCCGGCTGGGTCTACCGGACCGCCCACCGCCAGCTCGTGGGCTGGCTCCGATCGGAGGCGGTAGCCGCGCGCAAGGTCCCGCTCCTCAGGGTCCGGACGGGCTGGACTGCGCCGGAGGACACGTTCGATGACCTGCCCGACGAGCGGCTGCACCTCATCCTCCTGTGCTGCCATCCGGCGCTGTCACCCACGTCCCGCTCGGCGCTCGCGCTTCGCCTCGTGCTCGGGACCCCCACGGCCCAGATCGCGCGGCTGTTCCTGGTCGCGCCGACGGCCATGGCGGCCCGTCTCACGCGAGCCAAGAAGAAGATCGTCCACGCCGGCATCCCGCTCGCCGCTCCGGCGAAGCGAGAGCTCAGAGCGCGCCTCGACGAGGTCTGCCGGACGATCTACCTGGCCTTCACGGCGGGCTACGCGCCGGGCGAGGGGGACCAGCTCCTCCGCGCCGACCTGGCCGGGGACGCCCTTCGCCTCGCGTCCATCCTGCGCGAGCTGGTGCCCGGCGCCCCGCAGGTGGATGCGCTGCTGGCGCTGCTCCTGCTCCAGCACTCGCGGCGCGACGCCCGGCAGCGCGATGGCAGGCTCGTGACCCTGGCGGCGCAGGACCGCACGGCGTGGCATCACGACGAGATCCGCGCGGGGCTCGCGCTCGTCGCCGCCCTTCCGCCCGAGCGGGGCTACGCCGAGGAGCTCCGCCTGCAAGCCCTCGTCGCGGCCGAGCACGCGCGCGCGCCCACCGCGGACGCCACCGACTGGACCGCCATCGCGCGGCGCTACGCGACGCTGGAGGCGCTCACGGGGTCGCCGATCGTGCGCCTGCAGCGCGCGGTCGCGGTCGCGGAGGTCGAAGGGCCTCGCGCCGGCCTCGCCACCCTCGCGGCGCTCGACGGGGTCATCGCCGACCACCACCGCCTCGCCGCCGTTCGCGCGGAGCTGGCGCGACGCGCTGGAGACGCGGACCTCGCCCGCGCGTCCTACCAGCGGGCGGTGGAGCTGTGCTCCAACGACGTGGAGCGCCGGCACCTGCGCGAGCGGCTCCGGAGCCTGGACGCGCCCGCCGCCCCGCCGGGCTGAGCCGACCGCGCGGACCGCGCGGACGATGGCATCGCGAGGCTCGGCCCTCGGCGTCTCCCGCTCACGCGTCGGCCTCGTCGTGGCGGGCCTCCAGATAGAGATAGAGCGGCAGGCCGAGCGAGACGCCGACGCCGAGGGTCCCGACGACGGCGAGCCACGCGTGGCGCACGCCGCGGCGCGTCCCGCGGGCGACCATCGCCACGACGACCAGCGCGCTGACGATCACGTCGAGGCTGAAGAAGCGAGCGACGGGGTTGGCGAACATCTCGCGGACCAGCCGCCCGATGTCCAGGCCGTGCTCGGCAAGCCACGGGGCGAAGGCTGCGTAGGGGGCCACCGTCCCGAGGACGGCGAGCGCGAGGAAGAGGTGCTTCATGGCGCGCCGCCGTCAGAAGAGGTCCTCGCCGGGCAGCTCGGACGCCTGCTGGATCCAGCTCGTCACGAGCGCCTCGTCGATCTCGTCGCCCTCGTGGAGGTGGACGTACCGAACGTTCGGATGCTTCGACGCGATGGGCGGGGGCGGGCGCAGCGACGCGCCGTTGAGGACGGTCACCTTGATGTACGTCGTGAAGCAGTGGAACGACAGGAACCAGCCCCGACCCTCGACGCCGTAGAAGGGCGAGTTCCAGCGGACCGCCTTCTGCACGCCGGGGACGGTGCGTTCGACGAGGGCATCCAGGCTCCGCCCGACGGCCTGCTTCCAGCCCGGCATCGCGGCGAGGTAGGCCTGGACGGGGCCGTCTCCGTCGCCCTTGGGTATCTGGGGGTTGCCGCCGGACAGCAGCCTCGGCGCCTCGTCCGGCCGCTTCGCGCCCGCCTGGTCGGGCGCCGTCGGCCCGTTCTCCTTCGTCGTGCTCATGTCCTCGGCCCTCCCCGCTCGAACGGGATCGCTCGAGCCACGCCGGCCCCCTCGGGCCCGCGACGACCATGGCAGACGCGCTTCGTCCCCGCCGCCCGCGCGCCGCCACGCGGTGCGTACATCTCATCCAGGAGAGCTCCGGAGGAGCGGGCGGTGGCCGCCGAGGGCCACCGGATGGGAGGGGACATGCGCGTTCTGGTCACCTGGGGCTCCAAGCGAGGCGGCACCGAGGGCATCGGCCGCATCGTCGCCGAGACCCTCCGCGCGGAGGGCTTCGACGTCGACGACGCCCCCGTCGACGAGATCGGGTCGGTCGGCGCCTATGACGCCGCGATCGTCGGCGGGGCGCTCTACGCGAGCCGCTGGACGACCAGCGCGAGGCGCTTCGTCCGGCGGAACGCGCGGGCCCTTCGGCGGATGCCGGTCTGGTTCTTCTCGAGCGGGCCCCTCGACGACACGGCGGACCGAAGCCCGATCCCGGCCACGAACGAGGTCGCCGTGTTCGGCGAGCGCGTCGGGATCGTGGGCCACGTGACCTTCGGCGGTCGGCTCGCGCCCGACGCGACGGGGTTCCCCGCCAGCGCGATGGCGAAGGAGCACGCCGGCGACTGGCGCAACCCCGAGCGCATCCGGGCCTGGGCCACCGACCTCGCGGAGGCGCTGCCGCACGCCGTCCCCGGAACACCCGTGGACCACACCGGGGGCTCGTCGTGGCGGCTCCTCGCGCACGGCGTCGCGGGCTGGGCGGCGTGCGCGGCCCTGATGGGCGCGCTGATGAGCACCGCGACCCTGGGCGTCGCCCTCACGCTCCACGCGGTCGCCGCGCCCCTCGTGTTCGTGGGCGTCGGCTGGCACTACTTCCGGGCCCGCGGAGCGCGCGCTCCCCTGCCGACGGCCGTGGCCTTCGTCGCGATCGTCGCTGGGCTGGACCTGGCGGTCGTGGCGGGGCTCGTCCAGGGGAGCCTCGCCATGTTCACGAGCGTCGCCGGGACGTGGCTGCCCTTCGCCCTGATCCTCCTCGCGACGTGGGTGACGGGCGAGGTCGTGGCCTACCTGCCGGCGCGCGCCGACGCCGCTGCTACCCTCGGCGGCGATGAGCGCCACCCCGCAGGGCGAGACGCCGCCCCGGCCCGCGAGCCTGGGGCTTGAGCCCGGGCGCTGCGCCCGGGCAGCCACCGAGGTCGCCGAGCCGCTCGCCGGGACCGCGCCCGAGTCGACCCGGGTGTGGATCTTGCTTGAGCACCCCGGCCCCTGGGGCGCACGGCCGCTCCAGGACGACACGCTGCCCGAGGCGGTCCGGGACCGGCTCGTCACCTGGCAGAAGGACGTCGCCGGCGCCCGCGTCCAGCTGATCCGGCGACCCGGTGCGGACGGCGGGTCGCCCCGCTTCCTGTTCGGCTCGTCGGAGCCCGGGGAGGCGTGGCTCGCCGAGACGTTCCTATACGCCTACGACGAGCTGTGCTCCTTCGACCTCCCAGCCGCGCTGCGCCGCCGCGAGGTCGACGGCAGCCGCCCTCGCACGGCGCCGCTCCACCTCGTCTGCGCCCACGGCAAGCGGGACGCGTGCTGCGCCTTGCTCGGCACCCGGACGTTCCGGGCGATGCACGACCTCGCCCCCGACGCCGTCTGGCAGACCAGCCACACCGGCGGGCACCGCTTCGCCGCGAACGTCGTGTCCCTGCCCGACGGGATCGCCTACGGCCAGGTCGAGCCCGCCGACGCCAGGGCGCTCCTCGAAGCCCATCACGGGGGGCGCTTCTTCGATCTGGCACGGGTCCGCGGGCGCACCGCCTACCGCCAGCCGACGCAGGCGGCGGAGGTGCGGGTGCGTCAGGCCCGGGACGACCTCGACCTCGGCTCCCTGACCCTCCACGAGAGCCGACGGGAGGACGACGGCTCGTGGGCCGTGTCCTTTCGCGACCAGGCGGGCGCGGTCCACGCGACGTCCGTGCGACCCACGACGCTCGACGGCGAGCGGCCCAAGAGCTGCGGCGACGCGCCGAGCGCCGTCACCGCGTGGGTGGCGCGCTGACGCCTACCGCGCGCCCGCGAGGGACCGCCCGAAGAAGCCGAAGGGGCCGTCCGGCCCGACGACGGCGGCCGCGGGCGCCGCCCCGGGGCCCTCCGGCCCGCCCCGGAACAGGAACAGGCGCCCCGTGAACGTGGGGTCCCCGAAGCCGCCGACCGCGAGGTCGGCGTAGCCGTCCCCGTCCACGTCGCCGGCGCCGATCACCGCCCGCGGGAGGGCCTCCTCGCCGTCCGGGATTCTCAAGGCCCACGGCGTGCCCGAGCGGAGCCCCTCCGAGGACCCCCGGTACACCCGCGCAAAGCCCTCCAGCGTTCCGGTCGCGCCGCCGAGCACCACGTCAGCGTAGCCGTCGGCGTTGACGTCCCCTGCGCTCGCCGCCAAGGCGCCGAAGCCGCGGTCGTCGGGCTCCGGCGCGATCGTGGTCGCCGGATCCACGCCGACCCCCGCGGGGCCTCCGAGGTGGAGGAACACCCGGGCGCGGTCGAGGTAGGTCGCGCCGTCGGCAGCGATCAGGAGGTCGGCGTAGCCGTCGCCGTTCACGTCGCCCGCGCCGGCGACGGACTCGCCGATCCCTCGCGCCTGCTCGTCGGGCCGGAGGGAGCGGGTCGGCGTGAGCGCGAGGCCCGCTTCGGTGCCGAGGTAGACGTAGCAGCGGCCCACGCTGGACTGCACGAGGGGGGCCCCGACGGCCACGTCGGCGAGCCGGTCGCCGTTCAGGTCGCCGACGCCCGCGACGGACCACCCGAAGCCGCTCCCACGTCCGTCGGGCGCGACGAGGCTGCTGGCCGGCGCCGCCTCGAGCCCGTCAGCGGCCCCGAAGAAGAGGTGAGCCCGCCCTCCGGGCGGCGTGCCCGACGGGCCGCCGGTGGCGCCGACCAGCACGTCCCCGTACCCGTCGCCGTTCACGTCCCCCGCGCCCGCCACGGACCACCCGAAGTTGCGGTTGTCCGCGTCCTCGGGGCCGACGAGGATCGCCGCGGGCTCCGACGTCAGGCCCGCCGCGGCGCCGAGGTAGAGGTAGGCCCGGCCCTCCTCCCCGGCCTGGGTCGCGCCCACCACGAGGTCGGCGAAGCCATCGCCGTTGACGTCCCCGGCGCCGGCGATCGCGAAGCCGAAGGTCGCCATGGCCCCCGCCGGGTTGTCGAGCACCCGGTGCGGCGTCGCCTCGAGGCCACCGTCGTCGCTCGCGAGCACGTACACGCGTCCGTCGCGCATCGCCGCCCCGAAGGCGGACACGGCCAGGTCGGCCCGGCGGTCGTGGTCGACGTCGAGGGTCGTGCCCCAGGCGGGGTCGACGGGGGCGCTGGAGACGCCCAGCGAGAGGGGCCAGCTCGGGCCCGCGTCGCGGCCGAGGGACCCGCTCGAGCGGGAGGTGAGGCGCCAGTAGACGAGGCCCGGCGGAAGGTCCGCCTCGGGCCGCCACGTGGAGCCCCCGACGTCCGCGGCCGCGATCGTCTCCGCGCACGCGCGGTCGGCGCAGACCTCCACGCGCGCGCCGTCGGTCCCGTCGGCCGGCGACCAGCGGAAGGTGGGCCGGCGCGAGGTCGCGGTGCTGGTGGACGGTGGGAACAGCGGCCGGGGCGGCACGAGGTCGACGCGGGGGGGGCCCCGGGCGTCGGCCGGAGCGGAAGCATCCGTCGGGGGGGCCGGCGCGCTCCGCTCGTGGGCGCGGTAGCAGCCGTGCATGCCGATCAGCCCGCCGAGGACGATCCCCACGAGAAGCCGGCCGGATGGCGGCGGGAGCCCGGCGACGGCGCGGCGACGGTCCACCGCGTCAACCTACGGCGTGCCGCGCCTCCCTCGCCAGCGGAAACCAGTGCTGCGTTCGGTTGGCGAAGGCCACCAGGGACAGCATCACCGGGACCTCGATCAGCACGCCGACCACCGTCGCGAGGGCGGCCCCCGAGGACAGCCCGAACAAGCTGATCGCCACGGCGACGGCGAGCTCGAAGAAGTTGGAGGTCCCGATCATCGCGGCGGGCGCCGCCACGTCGAAGGGCAGGCGCAGGGCGCGCGCCAGGCCGTAGGCGATCGCGAAGATCCCGTAGCTCTGCACCAGGAGCGGGATGGCGATGAGGACCACCCGGAACGGCTGCTCCAGGATCGTCCGGGCCTGGAAGCCGAAGAGCAGGACCACGGTGAGGAGGAGGGCGACGATCGACCCGGGCTTCAGGCGCTCGGCGAGGGCCTCGATCGACGCCGGCCCTCGCGCGGCCATCAGGTGCCGATGGGTGGCCACCCCCGCCAGGAGCGGGAGGACGACGAAGATGACGACCGAGGCGACGAGGGTCCCCCAGGGGACCGCGAGGTCCGTCACGCCGAGGAGGAGGCCCGCGATCGGCACGAAGGCGAACACCAGGATGAGATCGTTCAGCGAGACCTGGACGAGCGTGTAGCTCGCGTTGCCGTTGGTGAGGTGGCTCCAGACGAACACCATCGCCGTGCACGGCGCCACGCCCAGGAGGATCATCCCCGCGATGTACTGCTCGGCGTCGGCCGCGGGGACGAGCCCGGCGAAGACGACGCGAAAGAACAGCACGCCAAGGGCGGCCATCGTGAACGGCTTGATCAACCAGTTGACGGCGAGGGTGAGGAGGAGGCCCTTCGGCTTTCGGCCGACGTCCTTCAGGCACGAGGGCTCGACCTTCAGCATCATCGGGTAGATCATCAACCAGATCAGCACCGCCACGACGAGGTTGACGCGGGCGATCTCCAGCCCCGACACCCAGGCGAAGATGCCGGGCGCAAGCCAGCCGAGGCCGACGCCGGCCGCGATCGCGAGCGCAACCCACAAAGAGAGATAGCGTTCGAAGACGCCCATCGGTCAGGTTCCTTTCGGTTCGGTTTCGGCCCGCTCAGGTGTCCCGGCAGGGGCTGCGGCGGGACGCCAGCGTGGAGGCGATGTCCCGCTGGGCCGTGGGGTCCTCGCGGGCCGCCTCCCGCAGGGTGCCCAGGCACGCAGCGGCGGGGGGCGCGAGGGGCTCCGCGATGCGGTAGTAGACCCACGCCCCCTCCCGCCGGTCCTCGACCAGGCCGGCCCGCCGGAGCTGGGTCATGTGGCGGGAGGCCCGCGACTGGGAGATGTCGAGCCCGGTCTCGACGTCGCACACGCAGAGCTCGCCGCACGCCACGAGCAGCGTGAGGATGCGGAGCCGGGTCTCGTCGGCGAGAGCCCGGTGGAGCTCGGCGAGGTCGCGCATGCGGTGGCAAGCATACCCGCATTCCCGCATATGCGCATCCCCGGCGCCAGGCGTCCGGCGGATGGCCCCTGGGGGGCGCGTCTCCGCTCGCGACCGCCCCGCCCCCCGGGGGCTGTGCGATGTTCGACAGCCGGTGTGCATTCATCGCGACTGACGGCCGCGACGGGGCGGCCCGAGGCCTAGCAGGCTGCGGGATGGACCGGGCCCCACCCAACGGAGGAGACGAGACATGGATCGAACCCGAGTGGCACGCATCGTCGCGCTGGACGGCCCCGACGGCCTGCGGATCCAGGAGGAGGAGGTCGGCGCGCCGGCCCTGGCGAGGTCGCGCTCGAGATGCGGGCGATGGGCCTGAACCGCGCCGAGGCCATGTTCGCGCGGGGCCAGTACCTCGTCCGCCCCGAGCTGCCGAACCGGATCGGCGTCGAAGGCGCGGGGGTGGTGACCGCCCTCGGTGAGGGCGTGTCCGACGTCGCGGTGGGGGCGCGCGTGGGGATCCTCGCGGCCACGGACATGACGCGCTACGGCACCGGCGCGGAGAAGGTGGTGCTGCCTCGGTCGGCGCTCCTTCCGGACGTCCCCGGCCAGGGCGACCTGGAGCTCGCCGCCTTCTGGATGGCCTACCTGACCGCCTACGGCGGCATGGTGCAGACAGGCCGGCTCGCCGAAGGCGAGACCGTGCTGATCAGCGCCGCGAGCTCGAGCGTGGGCCTCGCCGCGATCGAGCTGGCGAAGCATGTCGGCGCGCGAGCCGTCGCCACGACCCGGGGCCCGGCCAAGCGCGACCGCCTGCTCGAGGCGGGCGCGGACCGGGTCATCGTGACCGACCAGGCCTCCGTCGCGGACGCGGGCGAGCGCTTCGACCTCGTGTTCGACGCGGTCGCGGGGCCCTTCGCCGCCGAGGCGGGGAGCGCGCTGGCGCCGGGGGGGCGCCTGGTCGTCTACGGCGCGCTGGCGGGCGCCGAGGTGACGCCCTTCCCGCTCCGGGCGGCCTTCGCCCGGGAGGTGACGATGACCGCGTTCCACCTGGGCTTCCACGTGATGCAGGTGGAGGCGCGCCGCGCCGACGCCCTCCGGTGGCTCACCGAGCACGCCGCGAAGGCGCCGCTTCGCCCGATCATCGACCGGACCTTTCCGTTCGACCAGCTCGCCGATGCCTACCGCCACCTCGAGGCGTCCGAGCAGTTCGGCAAGGTCGTGGTCCGGGTCGCGGCGTGACCGTCACCGGGAGGAGGCAGCGATGAGCAAGCTCGCGACGACCGACGGCGACTGGACCTTCGGCGGCACGTGGCCGTACGCGCCCAGGTGGTTCGAGAGCCCCCACGGCCGGATGCACTATGTCGACGAGGGCCCGCGGGACGGCCGCCCCGTCGTGATGGTCCACGGCAACCCGACCTGGGCGTACCTCTACCGGCGCTTCATCGACGCCGTGGCCGGCGCCGGCTACCGCGCGATCGCGCTCGACCACCTCGGCTTCGGCCGCTCCGACAAGCCCGACGACCCGGCGCTCTACCGCATCCCGGAGCACGGCGCGCGGTGCGAGGCGCTGCTCGAGTCCCTCGATCTCCAGGACGCGACGGTGGTGGTCCAGGACTGGGGCGGACCGATCGGGCTGACCTGGGCCGCGCGTCACCCGGACCGCGTGCGGAGCCTCGCCGTGCTGAACACCTTCGCGCACCGGCCGCCCGGCAAGGTGCCCCTGCCCCTGCCGCTGCGCCTGTTCCGGACGCCGGGGGGCGGCGAGCTGATGGTGAAGGGGCTCCACGCGTTCGTGCGCGTGTTCCTGTTCCGGTCGGGCGTCACCCACCCCGAGCGGCTCGGGGCCAGCGAGCGAGCGGCCTACCTGGCCCCGCACCCCACGTGGTCCTCGCGGACGCCGATCCTCGTCTTCCCCCGGGAGATCCCGGCCGGTCCGGAGGGGCCCGTCAGCGACTTCGTCGGCGGGATCCACGACCAGCTGGTGGCCGGGTGCGCGGGCAAGCCCGTCTTCATCGCCTGGCCGATGAAGGACGTGGCGTTCACCCCGGACATGCTGGAGCAGCTCTGGCTGGCCGACTTCCCGGACGCCGAGGTGCACCGGATCGAGGACGCCGGCCACTACATCCAAGAGGACGCCCACGAGCTCGTCATCCCGCGGCTCCTCGCGTTCCTGGGGAAGTAGCGCCACCCTGGCCGGGCTCCGCTCGGCCGGGTGTTCCGTGGGGTCTCGACCGGTCGGGGCCGTTTCGTCCGATCCGCCTGCGTCCTTTTGGGGGGAGGCACGTCCTCGAGAGCAGGAGGACGAACGATGACCGAACGAACCCACGACGAGATCCGCACCGAGGTGCGCGCACGCTACGGCGAGATCGCTCGGCAGGACGGGGCGCCGGGCTGCGGAACCGGGGGATGCTGCTCACCGGCCGGCGACGCCAGCCTGGCCATGGGCTACTCCGAGCAGGACCTCGACGCGGTGCCGGAGGGAGCGAACCTCGGCCTCGGCTGCGGCAACCCCCACGCGATCGCCAGCCTCCGGGAGGGGCAGACGGTGCTGGATCTCGGCTCCGGCGGGGGCTTCGACGCGTTCCTCGCCGCCCAGCAGGTGGGGCCGACGGGGACCGTCATCGGGGTCGACATGACCCCCGAGATGGTCGCGAAGGCGCGCGCCAATGCGCTGACGATCGGAGCGGCCAACGTCGACATCCGCCTCGGCGAGATCGAGCGCCTGCCCGTGGCCGACGACAGCGTCGACGTGATCCTCTCGAACTGCGTGATCAACCTGAGCCCGGACAAGGGGGCCGTGTTCGACGAGGCGTTCCGGGTCCTGCGGCCGGGCGGCCGCCTCGCGATCGCGGACATCGTCGCGATCGCGCCGATGCCGGAGGAGCTCGCCGACGACGTCGCCGCCTACACCGGATGCGTGGCCGGGGCGGCCGAGGTCGAGACGCTGAAGCGGCTCCTCGCCGACGCCGGGTTCGAGGAGGTCGAGGTCGAGGTCCGCAACAAGAGCCGGGAGATCCTGGAGCGCTGCGTGCCCGGCAAGGACGTGGGCCGCTACGTCGCCTCGGCCACCCTCGAGGCGACCAAGCCGGTCGCCGGCTGCTGCGCGCCGGCGTGCTGCAGCTAGGGCAGGGACGGGGGACGCGATGATCGATGCTCCGAGCCGCCCCGTGGGTCGCCGCGCCTGGAGGGAGCTGGAGGCGAGGCTCCGGCCCTTCATCGCTCGGCGCGTTCGCTCCCCGGCGGACGTGGACGACGTGATGCAGGACGTCTTCGTGCGCCTCCAGCGCGGCCTGCCGTCCCTACGCGACGACGCGCGGTTCGGCCCGTGGGTGTACCGGGTGGCCCGCAGCGCGATCGTCGATCACGCGCGCGCCTCGGCCCGCCACCCCCTGGTCCGCAGCGCGCCTCCAGAGGCGCCCGACCCCGCGAGCGGGGACGTCGACGACGACGCCGTCGCGCGCGAGGTCGCTTTCTACGCGCGCCTCTTCGTCTCGGCGCTGCCCTCGCCGTACCGCGAAGCCCTCACCCTGACCGAGCTCGAGGGCCGCACCCAGAAGGAGGCTGCCGACCTGCTCGGCATCTCGCTCAGCGGGATGAAGTCGCGGGTGCAGCGGGGACGGCGCAAGCTTCGCGCCCTGCTCGAAGACTGCTGCCACATCGCGCTCGACGCGCGGCGACGGGTGGTCGGATGCGAGCCGCGGCTTGATGGCCCCCGAGTGGAGGGGTGTTGCGCGGACGACGCCGATCCGCCGCGTTGACGAGCGTGGTCTCGGGAAGGGCCCCCCTTCGGGCTCGGGCACGGCCAACCTTCGGGCACGGGCGGGGACAGGCTGCTGTCGCGGCCTGCTACGGTGCGGGCAGAGCATGGAACGACGAGCGCTGCAGGGGATCCTGTTCGTCCTGAGCCTGATCCCGATCCTGAACCTCCTCGTGGGCTTCCTCTCCGGGGTCGCCGCCTTCGGGATCGCGCCGGAGGGGCATGCGGTCAACCTGGACAGCCAGCTCCGCTACCTCTCCGGCGTGTACGTGGCGATCAGCATCGTGATCTGGTGGTCCGTGCCGCGGATCGAGAGCCGCGTGGTCCCCCTTCGCCTCGTCGCGCTCGGCATCGTCCTCGGCGGGCTCGGCCGGGTGCTCTCGGTCGCCACCTACGGCTGGCCACCGGACCCGGCGATGGTCGGCGGTCTGTTCCTCGAGGTGCTCGGGGTGCCCCTCCTGGTGCTCTGGCACGCCTCCTTCGCGCGTCGGCATGGGCCGGGCGCGGCGGTCCGCGCGGAGCCCGCGCGCGCTGCGTGAGCCGCCCGTGGCGGGTCAGCTTCCGGACGACGACGACGACGCCCGGTTTCGCCGCGCCTCGGATCCTCGCACGGCCTCGAGCATCGTCCGGTGGAGCTTTGCGGAACGGCCGCTCTCCAGGTCTGCACGAGAGAGGACCCTCAGGCGCGTGCGGTAGGAGTCCTCGGCCGTCCCCGAGAGGTCCGGCGCCGGAGGCCCGGGCCGCGCCGCACGCTCCCTGAGGCCCGAGCACTGGTAGCAGACGCCCTCCTTGTTCACGAGCGCGCAGAGCCGATCGAAGGCGTCCTGCATCGCTCGGCGGCCCGCCGAGAGCCGGTGGCGGAGGACCGGCTCGCTGACCCCGCAGATCCTCGCCGCCTCCCGGTTACCGAAGCCGAAGACCTCCCGGAGGAGCACCGCCGCTGCCTCCTCGGGAGGGAGGCTCCGCGCGACGCACGTGAAGCAGAACGTGATGTGCTCGTGGACGTCGAACGTATGCTCGGGGTCCGCGAGGACCGCCTCGACCTCGGCGTGGGGCGCGTCGCCGTCCACGCGGGTGAGGTGCTGCGCGTCCCATCGCCACCGGCGGCGGTGGCGCAGCCGGTCGAGGCAGGTCCGGGTGAGGATCGAGAAGATCCAGGTCGTGAGCTTCGCCTCGCCCCGGAACGACTCGCGGTCGCGGTACGCCTTGGCCAGCGCCTCCTGGACCGCGTCCTCGGCGTCCTCCGGATGGGCGAGCATCCGGAAGGCGAAGCTCCGGAGGCGGGGCAGGAGCGGCACCAGCGCCGCGCCGAAGCGCTCCCGGTCGTCGGTCGGGTCGGTCACGCGATCGCTCGAAGGCCGTCGCCGGTCAGCATGAGCTCCGCCGCTCCGTCGTGCACCGGGGAGCCGAGGAGCTCGACCAGCGCCGCGCCCGCCGCCGCCGGGCCGAGGGGCGTCTCGCCGAAGCGCTTGCGCACGAACTCCTCCTCCGTCTCGCCAGCCCGGGACGCGTAGGCCCGGACCCCCGCCCGCCCGAGCCCGGTGTTCGGGTTGAGCTGGGGGAGGATGCACTGGATGCGCAGGTCGAGACCCCGCTCCTGCGCCTCGAGCCGGGCGTACTGGCACAGGAAGCGCTGCGCCTGCTTGGCGGGGGCGTACCCGCCGCTGAGCGGCGAGCCGTGAAGGGCCGCCCCGCTCGAGAAGACCACGACCCGCGACGGCGGCGGGGCGTGCCGCAGCGCGGCCTTCAACCAGTGGAAGGTCGCCTTGGCGTCGACCTCGAACGGCCGGAGGAAGGCCTCCCACTCGTAGGACCCGAGCGGCCCGAGGGCGGGACGGGCCCCGGCGACCAACACGACCGCGTCCGGCGGGTCGTCCTCGTGCAGGTGCGCCACCGACGCGGGATCGGCCGCGTCGGCGGCTCTCGCCTTCACGTTCGCGGCGTCCAGCCCGGCGAGGCCCGGCGCGCTACGGGCGAGGGCGAGGACCGACGCGCCGGCGTCGGCGAGCGCCAGCGCCACCCCGCGTCCCAGTCCCCGCGAGGCGCCGACCACCGCGATCCGCTGTCCTTCCAGCTCCGTCATGAATCACCTCCGTATGGTCTTGGGACGCGCGGGGCCCGCAGATCCGCCAAGACGGCGAGATCGCCGGAGAATCGGAGAAGTCGAGAGGGAGGCGTCAGGCCCGGCCCTCCGGCGCGTCGTCGAGCGTCGCTGCATGAGGGGCAGCGAGGAACCCGGAGGTGCGACGTGCTTGACGTACTCCTCGATCTCGTGGTGGCGCTTCGGCCCGAACGTCTCGGGTCGACGCTGTCGACCGACCTCGCCGCCTCCCTGCTCGAGGCGACGGCCGACGTCGTCGCGGACCCCGATCTCGTCGAGGGCCTCGAGCTCCTGCGGCAGGCCCGCCTGGTCCTGCCCGGGCCCCAGGCCACGGCGGTCATCCTGCTCCACGGCGCCCTGCGGGCGCTGGGCGCGAGCGCGCTCCTGCGCGTGGCGCCCCGCGTCGCCCAGGGTCCCGAGGGCCCCGGCCTCGCCGTGACCGCAGCGGACGCCGCCAGCACGAACCGCTGGACGACCGACCACGGCGGCGAGCCCTCGAGCTCGCCGCGCCTAACCTACCGCTTCGTCTCCGGCATCATGAGCCCATGACACCAGGGGCGAGGCGGCCAACGCCGCGCCCGCCAGCGGAGGAGCGGGACCATGAGCGGCGAGCCGGACATCCACCTCTACACCGCGGCGACCATGAACGGGTGGAAGCCGCTGATCTTCCTCGAGGAGGCCGGGGTCGACTACACGATGACGGCGATCGACCTCGGCAAGAAGGAGCAGAAGGACGACGCCTACGTGGCCCTCAACCCCAACGGCCGCATCCCGACGATCGTCGACCGCGGCAACGACAACTTCGTCGTCTTCGAGTCGGGGGCGATCCTCTGGTACCTGGCCGACAAGTACGGACGCTTCCTGCCCGAGGACCCCAAGGACCGCTCCCGCGCGCTCCAGTGGCTGATGTTCCAGGTCGCCGGGGTCGGCCCGATGATGGGGCAGGCCATGTTCTTCCAGCGCATCGCCGCCCCGAACGGTCACCGCGACGAGTACGCGATCGAGCGCTACGTGGCGGAGTCGCGGCGCCTGCTCGAGGTGGTCGACCAACGGCTCGCCGGGCGCCCCTACCTCCTCGGCGACGACTACACGATCGTCGACATCGCGATGTACCCCTACGCCCGCGCGCACCCGTGGGCGAAGGTCTCCGTCGATGGCCTCCGCCATCTGCAGGCCTGGTTCGCCCGGCTCGACGCGCGACCGGCGATCCAGCGCGCCCTGAGCAAGCCGCGGCCGTTCCCCGAGGCCTTCGGGCAGGGGGGCGACATCGAGGCGGCGGAGGCCGAGAACGCCGCCCGGTTCCGCTGACCAGGCGTGGCGGTGGCGCCTCCGGCGAGGCGCCCCGGTGATACCTCGGGTGCGCGGTTGACGGCCTCCGGTGCTGGGATACAAGGCGCCCATGATGGAGCTGCGAGGACGGACGGCGCTGGTGACGGGCGCGAGCCGGGGGATCGGGCGGGCGCTCGCGAGGGCCCTGGCGCGCGAGGGCGCCACGCTCGTGTTGACGGCCCGGACGGTCGGCGACCTGGAGAGGACGGCGACGCTCTGCGACGAGGACGGGGCGGAAGGTACGGAGGTCCGCGCCCTCGACCTCGGGGACGGCCGGACGATCGACGATCTCTGCGCCGAGCTGCTGGCCGAGCACGGGGCCGTGGACGTGCTGGTCAACAACGCGGGCACCCTGGTGCAAGGCCACGCCCTCGACGGTGACCCCGATGTCTGGGAGCAGGCGCTCCGCTTGAACGTGGCGGCGCCGATGCGGCTGACCCGTCGCCTCGCCCCGGCGATGAAGGAGCGGGAGCGCGGCACGATCATCAACCTCGGCAGCGTCGCGGCGATCGAGGGCATGACGAACGCGGGCGCGTACGCCGCGACGAAGCACGCCCTCCGGGGCTGGAGCCTCAGCTCCTACCAGCAGCTCCGCGACGCCGGGATCAAGGTGGTGCTCCTCAACCCCGCGTTCGTCGACACCGCGATGACGGCCCACGTGACGGGCGCGGACCGCAGCCGGATGCTGTCCGTGGACGACATCGCGGAGGCGGCGATGCTCGCGATCCGCACCAGCCCCGCGTGCTGCCCCGAGGAGATCACCCTCCGCCTGACGAAGCGGCCCCTCGGCTGAGCCGATGACGGACCGGCTGTCGCGCCCGACCCTGCGCCGGCTGCTCCGGGCGAGGGACCTGATCCACGACCGCGGCCGCCCACCTCCCTCCGTCGAGGAGCTGGCGCGGGCCGCCGGCCTGTCGCGCGCGCACTTCCATCGGTGTTTCCGGCGCGCCTTCGGCGCCACGCCCCTCGAGGTGGTGACGGCGACCCGCCTCGACGCGGCGCGGCGCGCCCTGGCGCGGGGCGAGGCGGTGACCGAGGCGTGCCTCGCCGCGGGCTACACGAGCCTCGGGTCCTTCAGCACGCTGTTCGCTCGGCGCTACGGTGCGCCGCCCCGGGAGTGGCAGCGACGCACGCGTCTCGTCCTCCCGGCGCCCGGCCTCTGGACCGCCGCTTGGGTTCCGGGCTGCTTCCTTCTCGCCTACGGGTCGAGCACGATCCGAGAAGCGCCGTCGGGGGCCATCCGGTAAGCGAGCCACCTACGCTGGAGTACGGATGATGATCGACAAGCTCTCCCACGCGACCGCCTACGTCCTCGACCAGGACCGGGCGAAGGCCTTCTACCGCGAGAAGCTCGGCTTCGAGGTCCGTCAGGACGTCCGGATGGACGGCTTCCGGTGGCTGACCGTCGGGCCCTCGACGCAGCCCGACCTCGAGATCGTGCTGATGCCGGTGGCCGAGAGCCCGATGCTCGACGCGCAGAAGGCGGACATGCTCCGCCAGCTCGTCGAGAGCGGAGCCCTCGGGGTGGGCGTGCTCGAGACCGCGGACTGCCGCGCGACCTACGACGAGCTCAAGGCCCGCGGGGTGACCTTCCTGCGGGAGCCCACGGAGATGCCCTACGGTCTGGAGGCCGTGCTGGTGGACGACTCCGGCAACTTCTTCAGCCTGACCCAGCGGCGCTAGACGCGAAGACGACCCTCCTTCGGCCTCGCCAGGCTCGCGCGGCCGGGCATGTCGCGGGAACGGGCGCCGGCGTGGGGCTAGGCCTGCTCGACCCTCCGGGGGGGCTCGGTGAGGGCCTCCCACCACCGGACGGTCTCGGCGACGAAGGCGCCGAAGCCCTCCTCATCGAGGCCGTGGGTGGTCAGGGTCAGGGCGACGTCCGAGACTTCGCCCCGCGCGAAGGGGGCCTCGGCACACACGTTGGCCAGGCCGACCGCCCCGGAGCCGGGGCGGGTCGTGCGCTGGAAGGGGCCCTCGTCGTCGACGGGGCCCGCGAAGCGTCGGTCGACGGCGTCGAGGACCGCCCGGCCCGCTCCCCGACCCGAGAGGCGGAGGGTCCGCCGCCCCTCACCGCGACCTCGCCGGAGCATGTGGCGAAGCTGGACGAAGAACTGGCGCCAGCCCTCCCGCTCGCCATCGTAGAGCTCCGCCCAGTCGCTGTCGTCGCCGGGCCCCGCCTGGACCACCCGCACCACCGTGCGGGCCCCCGCGTCGACCAGCTCGATCGAGGAGCGGTTGCCGAGGTCGAGGCGCCTTCGCGCCTCGTCCGCCGTCGCAGCGGTGAAGAAGATCAGCTCGATCTCCGGCCCAAGGTCCGCGTAGTCCCAGCCGAACCATCGCTCGAGGGTCTCGCGGTCCCGGAGCGCGCTCCACACCTCGTCGGGCGTCGCGTCGATGGTGATCTCGACCCGGTAGCCCCGCCTCGTCTCGTCCGTCATGTCGCCTCCGTCTCCGCCGCCGCCGGGGGGCGGGGCATGCCGTGGGGGGTGGGGTAGCCGCCGAGGACCACCCGGTAGGATCGCTGCGCGCCGCCGCGGCCGTAGCGCTCCGCGAGGGTGGCGACGGCCTCCGCGAGGTCCTTCGCGAAGGCCTGGATGTCGCTCGGCCGGTGGAAGCCCACCTCGGCCTCGATCGCGAAGGTCACGAGGCGCTGCTCCGCCCCCGCCGCCGAGCGCCGCATGCGGGCGACGTCGCTGGCCGTCCGGGCGGACAGCGCGATCAGCGTCTCGGCCGCAAACCCGTCCTGGGCCTCGACCGCCCCGTCGATGTCGCCCTGGAGCTCCGGCTCCGGGACCACCGCCCTCGCCGTCGCCCGGAGCACGCGCTCCCGGAAGCCGCGGCGCGGCCGCGTCTCGACCAGCTCGACCAGGCCCGCCCGCTCCAGCTCGCGCACGTGGTAGTTGACGCGTTGGCGGGAGGCGTCGAGGCGCGCCGCGATCGACGCGGCAGAGGCCGGCCGCTCCTGCAGCGCGGCCAGCACCGCGCGCCGCAGCGGGCCGAGCTGACCCCGCATCCGGTCCCGGGGAAGCACGTCGACGGCGTCCGTCATGACGCGATGGTCGAATAGGAAAAGCAGTTTGTCAAATGGTAGGGAAGTGAGCTCAGGGTGAGGACGAGCGCGCCCGCCGCGCCCGGTCGGCGGGCGCAGCGACTCAGGCTCATGCTGCGGGCGTGAGCGGAACGCATCGCCTTGCTCTCGTCCTCGCCCTCACCCCGATCCTGGGCTGCGGCGGCACGGCCCCGAGCGACGCCGGACGCCCACCGGCGTCGGCCGACCCGGGACCGGCCCGCGCGGTGCCACCCGGCTCGACCACGGCGCAGGCCCGCGTCGAGGCGATGGTGGAAGCCTTCGTCGCGCGCGGCGTGTTCGGCGCCGCGTCGGTGGCTCTGATCGTCGACCAGGACACCACCTACCTCGCCTTCGGGAACCGGTCGCGGACCGACCCGAGGCCGCCCGACGAGCGATCGTTCTACGAGATCGGGTCGATCACGAAAGTGTTCACCGGGCTCCTGCTGGCGCGGATGGTGGAAGACGGGCAGGTAGCCCTCGACGACCCCGTCGCGGCGCTGCTCCCCCCGGGGACCGTCGTGCCGACGCGGGAGGAGGTCGCCATCACGCTCGGCCACCTGACGACGCACACGTCGGGGCTCCCTCGGCTCGCGGACAACATGCCCGCCGGCGACCCGCGGGACCCCTACGCGGACTACACCGTCCGTCACCTCTACGCGTTCCTCGCGGGGCACGCCCTCGCCTCGCGCCCCGGGGCCTCGGTGACCTACAGCAACGTGGGCGTCGGCCTCCTCGGCCATGCCCTGGGGCGACGGGACGGTCGGGCGTGGGTGGGTGCGATCCGGGCCAAGGTGCTCGATCCCCTCGGCCTCGTGGACACGACACCGACGCTGTCGGCGGAGCAGCGAGCTCGCGCCGTCGCCGGGCTGGGGCCCGCCGGGGCGGAGGTCCCGACCTGGACGTTCACGGACGCCAGCGCGGGGGCCGGCGCGCTCCGGTCGACGGCGCGGGACTTGGCGCGATGGCTTCGCGCCGAGCTGCGCCCGGCAAGCTCACCCCTGTCGGCCAGCCTCGCGCGCACCCAGGAGCCCCTGGTCCAGGGGGACGATGGGCGGCAGGTGGGGCACGGGTGGTTCCTGTTCGACGAGGGCCAGGTGCTTTTCCACAACGGCGGCACGGGGGGCTTCCGGGCCTTCGTGGGCGCCGTCCCGACGGAGGGGCGGGCCGTCGTGCTCCTCGCCTCGACGACCGATCCGGTCACGGACGCGGTCGGGCTCGCCGCCCTCGCGATGCTGCGCGGCGACCCGACGCGGGGACCGAGGCCCGGGCCCTGACGACCGGCGGGGCGGGGGCCGGGGCGCCCCGCTGGCCCCCCGGAGGCGGAGCGATGCTCAGGCCGCGCCGAGGTGGGCCTCGACGAACCAGAGGTCCTTGTCGACGCCGCGGCTCACCTCGGTGAACAGGTCCGCCGTGTCCTTGTCGCCGACCTCGTCCGCCGCGTCGATCGCCCGGCGGACCTTGGCCCCGTAGTCGGCGAGGGCCGCCGCCAGCCGGTCGACGTGCCCGCGGCCCGAGCTCAGATCGCGGGGGTACTCGGGGAGGGTGCTGCGCTCGGTCACCGCCTGCCGCGTCCCCTCGGCCGTGCCCCCGAGGGCCCGGACGCGCTCGGCCACGGTGTCGGCCCACTCCGCCGCGTGGTCGGCCACGTCGTCGAAGAGCTCGTGGAGGGCGATGAAGCTCGGCCCCTCGACGTTCCAGTGTGCCTGCTTGCTCTGCATGTAGAGGTCGAGCGTGTCGGCGAGGCGCTCGTTCAGGAGCTGGATCATCGGCGTCCGGACCTTGTCCGCGAGGTCGATGCGTGAGGTCAGGGTCATGGTTCTCTCCTTTGCCTTCCTATTAGGTCTGCTTGGCTTCCGACGCCGCGGCAGCCTCGGCGAAGACCCCCTTGGCCATCAGGCTCAGCTCACCGTCCCGCCGCGTGCGGTACACCTCGGCCCGCGCCGCGTGGACCGCCGGATCCTCGGGCGCCGCCTGGGCGGCGAGCTCCACGAGCTCGCAGGCGAGGCGCGGGTCGTGCTCGGCGAGCTCCCGGGCCCGAGCAGCGAGCCGCCCGGGCCCGCCCGCGAGGCGCGCGAGCTCCGACGCGAGGACCCCCACCCGCGACGGCTTGAGGTGGGCCGGGTTCCCGTCGTACCAGCCGCCATAGAGGCGCCACACGTTGCGCACCACGAACTCGGGCTCGTCGTAGACCGGCCGCAGGTAGGGGCGGTCCATCAGCTCCGCGGGCGGCTGGACGTCGTGGATCACGTCGTTGAGGGTCGCACCCGCGTTCATCGCCGTCAGGGTCCCCTCGACCAGATGCTCGAGGACGGTGGCGAGGTCCCCGAGCAGCTGCCGGATGCGCGCCGCGCCGCCGACGGGCAAGCCGTGCGCGGGAAGCAGCAGGTCCGCCTCGAGCCCCGCCATCGTCCGCAGCGCGCGGGCCCACTCCGCCGGGTAGCGCTGCACCTTCTGCGGGTTGCCGGCGTTCGGGAAGACCCAGGTGACGAAGTCGCCGGCGACGATCGCCCGATGGGAGGGCACCCACGCCCAGAGGTGGTCGTCGGTCTCGCCGCGGGCGTGATGGAGCTCGACGGCCAGCTCGCCGACCTCGAGGTCGAGGCGGTCCCGGAACGTGCGGGTCGGGGGCACCCACACCGACGGCCCCCACCGCCCGCCGGGCGCCACGCCCATCACGCCCCCGCCGATCGTGGCGAACTGCCGCTGGTTGATGATCCGGTTCCACGCGTTCGTGCGGTCGTAGCGCTCGAAGCGGGGAAGGACCCCTTCGTGGCCGACGACCGCCGGCTCCGACCGGTCGGCCTCGCGCGCTTCGGCGAGGAACGTCGCGGCGCCCCCCACGTGGTCCACGTGCCCGTGGGTGTAGGCGATGGTGTCGACGGGGGCCTCCGACCAGCGGCGGATCGCGCCTCGGATCATCGGACCGAAGGCCTCGAGGCTCGTGTCGAACAGCAGGAGGCCCGCCTCCGTGGCGAACGCCACCACGTGGCTGAAGGCCTCCACCACGGCCACCCCATCCGCCACCTCCGACAGCTCGGTCGTGACCCGGTTGACGCTGAAGGGGCCCTCGTAGAGGTCCTCGTCGATATACTTCGCGCTCAGCGCGAGCAGGTCGGCCATCCCGCGAGGATAGGCGGGCCCTCACGAGGGGGTCGAGGGCCTCCGCGCGGACGTCAGCCCTCGACGCGACCCGCGAGCCGCCGCTCGATGAAGCGCTCGATGCGCGTCATGCCGTCCCTCGAATGGGGGCTGACGCTCAGGAAGAAGGGGTAGACGTGGATCTCGTCGCTCTGGACGTGGAGCTCCACGTCGACGCCGGCATCCCGGGCCCGGTCGGCGATCCTCACGCTGTCCGAGAGCAGGAGCTCCTCCCCCCCGGCGATGACGAACAGAGGCGGCAGCCCCGCGAGATCGCCGAGGATCGGGCTCACCCGCCAGTCATCGCGGCGGAGGCCCCCCGCGTACTGCAGGGCCGGGTCCTCCAGGCGCCGCTTCGGGACGTAGTCGCAGCCGGTCTCCTGGCGTACCCGCTCCGAGCCCGCTGTCAGATCGAGCCACGGCGACAGCAGGGCCAGACCCGCCGGCAGGGGGTCACCAGCGTCGCGGAGGCAGAGCGCGGAGCTGAGGGTCAGGCCGCCACCGGCGGAGTCCCCCAGCATCACCACCCGGGACGGGCGGACGCCGCCGGGTCCGATCAGCCAGCGGTAGGCCGCGACCGCGTCCTCGATCGCCGCCGGGCACGGGTGCTCCGGCGCGAGCCGGTACTCGACACTGAGGATCGGGAAGCCGGACTGGCTGGCGAGGGCCGCGAGGGGCGGTCGATGGGAGCGTGGCGAGCCCATCACGTACCCGCCCCCGTGCAGGTGGAGCACGACCCCTTCGGTCCGCGCGTTGGGCGGCCGCACCCACTCGGCGGGCACGCCGCCGGCGTCCACCGGGTCGAACGTCGCCCGCCCCGGCCTCACGCCCCGGAGGCCGAGCTCGTCCATCCGCCGGCGGCGGTCCTCCAGCGTGAGCTCCGACCCCTCGAAGCGCGCGGCGATCGCCTCGACGAGCACCTCGTAGGTCCAGGTCCAGGTGGGTCGACGCGGCCCCCTCAGGAATCGCCGGGGCGCCACCCGGGCGCCCGCGGCCAGGGTGGAACGCATCAGCAGGATGCGACGCATGGAACGCATCTAGGCTAGCCGGGGGCTGCTCGCAAAACCCCGGCTGCGGCGGCGGGGCTCCCCGCGTCTCCCCGAGCACCCCGCGGGAACGAGACGCCAGAGCCGGGGCCAGACCGAACCGCGGCCGAACGCTGACGGGAAACGCGCGCAGGCCCCGAGGTGCAGGAGCACCCCGGGGCCTCGGCAGCGCGCGGGTCGTGCCGCTCAGCGCGCGGCGAGGAACGTGTCGTCGTCGCCCTCGAGGAGGGCCATCGCCCAGGAGCTGCTCGCCGGGACCTGGTCGGCGATGGCGACGGCCCGCTGGCGGAGGCGGCCGAGGCGCGGCCGGTAGATCTCCTGCTGATGCTCGACGAACTCGGGGTGGTGGGCCGCGTGGACGGTCAGGCCCTGCCGGGTCAGGCCACGCTGAGCAAGGGCGGCGTCAAGCAGCTGGTCAAAGCGCTGGGCGCTGACCGCCAGGGCCGCCGACCGGGCGGCCTCGGGCGTCGGGTAGGTGAACTGCGCCGCCTGGTCGACCTCGGCCGCGTACTCGTCGTAGGCCTCGTAGAGGGCGGCGGCGTAGCGGTCGCTGTCGGTCATGAGGGCCGGGTGGCTCGCCGTCGGAGGCCCGAAGGCCTGGCCACCGCAAGCCCCCAGGAGGGCGCAGGCGATGACCGCCGAGGCACGCGCCAGCGCGCGGCGGACAACGGTGCGGGCGGGGGGGTTGGTGCGGGGGCTGGTCATTTTGGCTCTCTCCTTCGGTGCGCAAGGCGCACGAACTCGCGTCGGAGTGGACCCCGCCACCATGGCGGGCTCCCCTCCTCCTGGGCGGGGTCGTCTCGAGGCCTCAGCTGCGCTCGGCGCCGGGCCGTGTTCCGCGTTCAATGATGAGAGTGACGTGCGACCCGGATGTGATCGGTCACTCGTCGTTTTCCAGAAGACCCTCGTCCTCCGCGAAGCGGCGAAGGCGCGTCTTGATCTTCTGGAAGCGCTGCCGCATGCGGCTGCTCGCCTTGGCGAGAGCCTCGCCGTCCAAGCTCTCGTCGTCCTCCATCACCCGCGCGACCTCATTCCACGACAACCGTTGGCTCACCCGCAGGAGCAACAAGGTCTGGTCCTCCGTCGGCAGCCGGCGCCTCAGCTCCGCGAAGCGATCCTTGATCGAGGTGCGCCGGTAGGGCTCGGTCCGGCTCCGCACCTCCTCCACCACGTCGGAGATGCGGGAGGCGTTCTCCCGCCGGCGGGCCTGGTTCGCAGGGCTCCGCTGGTACCGGCTAGCCGCGTTCCGGGCGAGCGTATACATCCACGTTGAAAAACTGCTTCGCCACTGGAACTCGCCGAGACCCTTCCAGAGGTCCTCCCCCAGCTGCGCAAAGACCTCGTCCGCGTGGTCCGGAGCCCCCATCCGCAGGACCAGGAATCGGTACACCTCAGGCCCGTAACCGCGGAGCGCAACCTCCGCCGCCGCCTCATGGTCGCCCGCTTCCCAATGTTCCCGGATCGCCTTTTCGAGATCGTCCTTCATCGGCTCGACACACGCTATCCTATCCCCCGTGAATGACGAAGGCTCGGATGATGAGGAGAACGACAGCAGCCCGGGCGGTCAGGTGAGCGACGAGGGCTCGGACGAGGAGAAGACCGAGAGCAGCCCGGACGAGCAGGGGAGCACGGAGCTCGACACCTTCCTGTTGAGGGTCGCGGGCGCGCACGACTCGCCCGGCGCTGAGCCGATGCGCGCGGTCACCAAGGGGACCGTCGTCGACGACCGATACCGGATCCTGGGCCGGCTTGGCGAGGGCGGCATGGGCTCGGTCTTCGCGGCGGAGCGGACCGATGGGTCGGGCGCCGTCGCGCTCAAGCTGATCCGGGCTCGCCTGGGCGCCGACACCGAGATGCAGACCCGCTTCTCCCGGGAAGCCCTCAGCGTGCTCCAGATGAGCCACCGCCACATCGTGCGGGCCCTCGACAGCGGCGTCTGGGACGACCGCCCCTACCTCGTGATGGAGCTCCTCGAGGGGGAGACGCTCCGCCAGCGCCTGCGCCGCGCCAAGGGCCCTCTGCCGCCTCCGCTCGCCCTCGACCTGTTCCGCGGGATCATCGACGCCGTGAGCTATGCCCACGGCCAGGGGGTGGTCCACCGGGACCTCAAGCCGGAGAACGTCTTCCTTACCGGGAAGGACGACCGGGCCCACCCCTTCGTCCTCGACTTCGGCCTCGCCAAGGTGCCGGGCACCGCCGCCCTCACGATGAGCGGGGTCAGCTTCGGCACCCCGCTCTACATGGCGCCCGAGCAGCTGCGGGAGGCGCGGAGCGCCGGGCCCGCGAGCGACCAGTACTCCCTCGGCGTGATGCTGTTCGAGGCGCTGGCCGGGGACCTCCCGTTCCCCCAGCGGGTTCTCCTGCGCCTCGCGGAGGCGAAGGAGCACCCGCCCCCTCTGCCGGACGACGTCGGCTCGGTGGTCGGCGAGCCGGTGGCCGCGGCCCTGCACAGAGCGATGATGCCGCTCCCGCAGGATCGCCACGCTTCCCTCGGCGACCTCTACGCGGCGCTCTACGGAGAGCCCGCCCCGAGCGACCGGCTCCCGCGAGCTCGCCCTTAGCCCGCGGACAAGGAAGGCCCGCGGGCAAGGAGGAAGGCCCGCGGGCCAGGAGGCTCAGCCGTCCGCGGGGACGACGTCGAGGCGGTACACCGCGCGCGCCTCGCGGTGGACGAAGAACACCTGGCCGTCGCTCACGGTGATGCCCGCCAGGCCCTCGCCGAGCTCCGTGTCCAGCGTGCGCACGGCCTCGCCGGTGGCCCGCGAAAGGAGCGCGATCTGCCCCGAGGTGTAGTCGCCCACGAGCAGGGTCTCGTCGTCGAGGACCGCGAGGCCGCTCGGCACGGCGCCCCCGCCGAACACGGCGTCGAGCGAAGCGTCGTCGGCGAGCACCTCGTAGCCGAGGTCCTCCATCAGGTCCATCGGCAGCGCCTCGAACGTGAAGTCCGAGCCGACGGTGGTCATCGAGGAGTCGAGGTCGATCTTCAGGATACGGCCGTTGCCGCTGTCGGCGACGTACAGCTCCCGGCCGTCGATCACCATGTTGCTCGGAACGTTCCGGACGCGCGCGAGCGGCGCGTCGTCGTCGCGGAGGAAGATGCGCGAGACGATCGCGTCGTCGTGATAGAAGTGGCCCGGGATGTGGGGGTCGGCGAAGTCGTAGCGGTCGAGCGTCCCCTCCTCGCCGTTGAAGGTCCAGTAGACGTTGTCCCCCTCGTAGGCGATCCCCATGCAGTACTGGGTGGCGTGCACCATATCGAGGTGGTTGCCGTTCGGAAGGTGCCCGTTCGGGCGACGGTGGTCGGTGCCCCAGCGGATTGCATCGCTCGTGTTGCCGTAGATGGAGGGGTCCGCGGTCCAGAGCGTGGGCCCGATGAAGGGCCCCTGGTTCGTCGCGTTGGCGGTCCAGTGCTCGTGGCACGTCGCGAAGGTGTTCTCGAACACCAGCTCCTCCTGCCCGATGCGGAGCCCGGCCAGGTCGGTGTTGCCGGGGCTGTCCGACGCGAGGGTGAGCTCGGCCGCCCCGAACGCGATCGACGTCGGCATCCGGAGGAAGTGCAGGGAGTTGGGGTCGACGATCAGCTGCGCGCGGTCCGCGGCCCCCGCCTCGGCCGGACGCGGGATGGTCACCGTGCTGCCCTGGAGCTCGAGGCAGTTGTAGTCGTTCAGGTCCTCGAAGGGGCCGAACGCCCGCGTGGGGCACATGTCCGACTCCTCGTCGAAGTCCATCGCCGGGTTCCACTCCATCTGCTGGACCACCCAGAGGTCACCGTTGGGCGCCACGTCGAGGTCCGTGGGGAACCAGCGACGCTCCCCGTCCAGCCGCGGGTGGGTGTAGGCCCCGGACTCGTAGACCGACACGACCTCGACCGCCGCGCCGGAGCGCAGGGTGTCCATCGGGTCGGGCATCATCATCTCGGGCGCCTCGGAGCAGGCGCCCGTGGCGAGGGCCAACGCCCCCAGATAACTAAGCTTCCTCACAGCTCGAACCTCCTCTTCGCCCAGCCGCGGCCGCCGGGGCGCCGATGGCCGTAGCACACTCGGAGCCCGGATGCCCGGGCGGTGGAGCGCTGGGGCCAGACTTGTGGAGCGATCACTCCAGTGTGAGAGATCACGCTCGTCCCGGTGCGGGGGCGCGCCGGCGGCCTGTGGTGGGCTGACCGCCGCGGGCCGGCCGATCCTCCGGCGCCACGGTTCCGGCCGGCTCAGTTGGGCGGGTACTGGGTCCAGTCCGCCCAGGTCGGCGAAGCCCCCGGCTCGAACGCGCCGAGGTAGCCCGTGGGGTCGAGGGGCGCCGGCGGTGGGGTGTTCTCCGTGAGCGCCGACCCGGCGGGCGCCCGCCAGTCCGGCACCGGGTCCCGGACCGCCGGCGGGAGCCCCGGGTCGACGCCGAAGCGGTTCCCGGCCTCCGGCAGCCTGAACGTGTTGTCGGCCTGGGAGCTCGCGATCTCCTCCGTGCAGCCGTGGAGCAGGCTCGAGGAGAGCGTCAGCACTCCGGTCCGGACCAGGGTGTCGGTGTCGGTCCGGACGGCGACGCACGCGCTGCCCCAGCCGTCGATCAGCACCTTGCCGAAGTCGCCCCCCGTCCCACGCCGCAGGAGCATCCCGTTGGTGGCGGCGGTCCCACCGATCAGCGTCGCGTTCCAGATCGTGGGGTTCGAGCGGGGCGTGGCGTTGACGGAGCCGTCTAGGTTGTCCCCCTCGACGCCGTTGTCCGTCGTCGGCCCGGCCTGGACCGCGAGGTACTGCACGGCGCCGGTCCAGCCCAGGGAGTAGTCGTGGGCGTCGTCCTGCACGCGGGTGATGATCAGGTGGTCGGCGTTCGCGCTACCCCCGAAGAACTCGATCCCGTCCTCCGCGATCCGGTGCACATGGATCTGCGACAGCCGGGTCGACGATCCACATCCTCCGAGGGTGATGCCGCTGCCGGCGACCCCGCCCCCCTCGCCGGAGTTGCCGCCGAACTCGACGCGGACGTGCTCGAGCTCGCCGCAGCTGCCGGTGCGCTCGCTCCCGCCGTAGCGACCGGTCTGGGGCGTCGGGAAGCCCTCGATGAAGCTCCCGCCGCCCGGGGTGTTGACCGGGGCGTTGCCCAGCAGGAAGAGGCCGACCCAGTCCCCCGGGCGGCGCCCTCCCGGCGGAGCCGCGCTGCTGAAGACCACCGGGTCGTCCGGCGTTCCGACGGCGATGAGCCGACCTCCGGGCTGGACCAGGAGGAGAGCGGTCGGGGTCGCCGCCGGGAGGCCCAGGACCCGCGTACCGGGCCCGATCACGAGGGTCGCGCCCGGCTCGACCACCGTCGGCCCCGCGAGCTCGATGTTGGCGAAGCACGTCCAGCGGACCTCGCCCCGGATCAGCGCGGGCGCCTGCTCGACCGGCCGGTCCCGGACCTCCGGGCACGGGCAGAAGGGCCGGCAGTCCGGGTCCTCGCAGTCCTCCAGCCCGTCCTCGTCGTTGTCGCAGCCGTCCTGGCAGGCGACAGCGCTGTCCTCGGGCCCGGCGGGGCAGGTGCCGCCGCACAGCGTGGTCGGCGGGCAGTCGTCCCGGGTGGGGCAGCAGTCGGGGTCATCGCAGTCGCCGACGCCATCGCCGTCGTTGTCCTCGCCGTCGCGGCAGAGGGGCTCCGTGTTCTCGAGGGCGCCCTGGTCCGGCACCACGCCCTCGTCGGGTGAGCCCACGATCTGCCCGGCGTCGAAGGTGCGGCACCGGTTGTCGCTCAGGTCGCATTCCTGGCCCGGCGGGCAGTCTCCGCTGTCCTCGCAGAAGAACACGCCCTCCGGGATCGTCGCCTGGCAGCCGACGAGGCCGAGCAGGGCCACCCCACCGAGTCCGAGCGCTGTCCGTCGAGCCGTCATCGGAATACCCCCCGCAAGCGGACCGACGTCGGGCCGAGCTCGAGGCGAGCCTGCGCGCCGCCGCCGGCGCCCCTCGATCGCCCGAGCCCCCACCACAGGAGCCCCCCCGCGATGGCGGCCACCCCGACGCCGAGGAGCGTGTAGGCGGCGATCGGCCGCCCCTCGTTCAGGGTCCGCTCGTAGGCGCCCTCCACGTCCGCCCAGTCGGACCCGTCCTGGGCCCCTTCGACCCGATTGACGTCCGAGATCACGAGGCCGAGGAGCACCGCGCCGACGACGAGGGCGGCGCCCCCGGCCCCGACGAGGATCCACGGGCCGGGCCCCACGCCCCCGCGGTTCTCGTCCGTGGCGAGGGACGGGGCGGGGGTGGGCGTCGCGTCCGGGGCCGTCGCCGGCAGGGGCGGGGGGGCGGGTGGCTCCGCCGGCCCCGGGGCCGGCTCCTCGGCCAGGATCGCCCGCAGGGCGGCGATCCGGGGCTCCACCCGGGTTCGGAGGGAGGTGTCGGGCACGGCGGCCAGGAAGGCCTCGTAGGCCTCGAGCGCCTCCTCGTCCCGGCGCGCCTGGTCCGCCGAGAGCCCGATGTTGTAGAGGAGCTGGGGCCGACCGCTCAGCTCGTGGCTGCGGCGGAAGTACTGGAGCGCGTCCTCGAAGCGACCGTCCTGGTAGGCCACCTCGCCCGCCTCGAACAGCGCCCTCGCCTCCCGATCGCGCCCGTCGGGCGCCGGCTGGGCCTCGGCGCCAGCCGCGGCCCCGGCGATGCCGAGCGCGGCGAAGGATGCGAGGACCCGCGCGCGCAGGCCCCCCGATTGTGCTCGGTGTTCCATTCGCCTCCTGCCCCTCCTCGGGAGCTTCCCCACCACCACAACCTACGCTAACGGAACCCCGGATCGGAATGCGAAGGTCGGCTGGCTCTGCTATTTGCATCGGACCGGCCGATCGCCGATCCGGCCGCGCCCTCGTCCCGTGATGCCTCAGCGGCGGACCCCCTTCCTCGAGCTCTGGACGCCGGACGGAGGTCCCGCGTCCCGCTTCGCGGTCCAGCGGCTCCCGTTCCGGATCGGCCGGAGCTCGGACGTGGAGCTCCAGCTCGACTCCCAGCAGGTGTCGAAGGCCCACGCGGAGATCGTTCTCGTGGACGACGTCTACCGCATCCAGGACCTCGGGAGTCGCAACGGGACCTTCCTCAACGGGCGACGCGTGGACGGGCCGCTCGACCTCAACCACGGCGACGTCGTGCACCTGGCCGGCCACGACCTGCGCTTCCTCGTGCCGACGGGCCAGCCGCGCAGCCACCTCCGGCCCCGCGCGGCCACGCTGACCGCCGACGACCCGAGCGCCCAGATGATGGGCGTGCCCCAGTTCCTCGAGGCCCTCGAGGGGCGTGGCGTGGAGACGGTCTTCCAGCCGCTCGTCGCGGTCCACTCCCGGCAGCGGGTCGGCTTCGAGGCCCTGACCCGGACCCGGCTCACCGGACCGCCCGCCGGGCCGGGCGGGCTGTTCGCCCTCGCGGAGCGGCACCACCGCGCGGGCGCCCTCAGCCGCGCGCTCCGCCGCGTGGCCCTCGCGGCCGCCACCGGCCTGCCGCGCGTGCCGTCCCTGTTGTTCCTGAACGTCCACCCGGCCGAGATGGACGACCTCCCCCGGAACCTCGCCGAGGTGGCGCGCACGGTGCCGAAGCCGCTGCGGGTCGTGCTCGAGGTGCACGAGTCCGCGATCACCGAGGACCTGACCATGATGCGGACGCTGCGGGACGAGATCCATCGGCACGGGATGGGCCTCGCGTTCGACGACGTGGGCGCCGGGCGCTCGCGCCTGCGGGAGATCGCCGACGCGCCGCCCGACTACGTGAAGCTCGACCGGTCCCTGATCACCGACATCGATCGCAGCCCGGCCCGCCAGCAGCTGCTCCGGGGCCTGCTCAAGGCGACGTCGGAGCTCGGGATCCGCGCGGTGGCGGAGGGCGTGGAGACCCAGCAGGAGCTCGACGTCTGCACGCAGCTCGGCTGCGAGCTCGCCCAGGGCTACTTCCTCGGCCCGCCCCTTCCGGCCGTCGACGTCCTGCTCGGCCCGTGAGGCCTCCCGGGTGCGGGCCACGGCCGCGACCCGCGCCATGCCGTGGGCGAGGGCGCCCCGGGGGGAGCTCGCCCGCGCTCACGCGGGCGTGTAGCCCGCGTCGCGCACCGCGTCGCGGATCGTCGCCTCGTCGACGTCCCCCTCGACCCTCGCCCGCCCGTGAGGCTCGCGGACCACCTCGACCCGGGCGCCCCCCGGCGCGGTCGAGAGCCGCCGCTCCACCGCTCGGACGCAGCCATCGCACGTCATGCCCACGATCGGGACCTCCAGGACGGGCCCGGGGGGCGCGCCCCCCTGGCGGCGCCGCCTCAGGGCGGCCGCGAGGTCCTGGGTGGCGAAGGCGCCGACCAACCCGAGCAGGAGCAGCGCCGACAGCACCGCGACCGGGCTCGCGCCGTGGTGGCCGTGGGCGGCGGCGACGCCCAGGCCGCCCACGAGGACGAAGTCGAAGGCCCACGCGAGCGCGAGGCTGCCGACGACGATCGTCGACAGGTAGACGGCGACCACGCGCCCGCCGAACGCGCGGCGGACCGCGCCGAGGGTCGCCACGTTGGTCGCCGGTCCGGCCATCAGGAACACCAGGGCCGCGCCCAGGGGGAACCCGCCGGCGACGAGCGCCGCGGCGATCGGGACCGAGGCGGTGGCGCAGACGTAGAGCGGCACGCTGACGAGCAGCATCGCGGCCATGGTGGCGAGGCCGCCCGCCGCCGACAGGCCCTCGAACGCCTCGGGCGGGACGAGGACGGTGAGCGCGGCGCTCACGAGGACGCCGAACACCAGCCACCCCCAGATCGGCCGGACCGTCTCGAGGGCATGCTCGATGCCCGCGCTCCAGGTGCGCTTCGCCCGCTCGGCACCGACGGGCGGGATCGCCGGCGTCTCCTCGTCGTCGCCCAGGGCCTCGGTCGCCAGGCCGCCGACGAGGCCCAGGACCAGCGCGCTCGCGACCTTGAAGAGCGCGAAGGGCCAGCCGAGGAAGGACGCGCTGACCAGCAGCGAGTCCACCCCGGTCTGGGGGGTCGCGATCAGGAAGCCCACGGCAGCGCCCCGGGACGCCCCGTCGCGGCGCAGGCCGAGGCCGGCCGGGATGACCCCGCAGGAGCACAGCGGCAGAGGCACCCCCAGGAGGACGGCGGTGACGACGCCCCTCCGCCCACGGAGCCGCTGCCGGATCAGCCCCGTCGGCAGCGCCACGTGGAGCACCCCGGCGACGGCGGCGCCGAGCAGCAGCCACGGAGCGAGCTCGAGCAGCACGTCCCATGCCGCCCCGAGGTAGGCGCTCAAGAGCGGGACCGCGTCAGCCATCAGAGCCGACATAGCTCCCGTCCCCCCGAGAGGAAAGCCCCGGACCGAGCCCCAGAGCGGCGGAGATCAGTCGAGATCGGGCACGCAAGCGTCGTCCAGCGAGCGGCAGCGCAGGGCGGGCGGGCAGTCGCGGTCGCTCGTGCAGGAGGACGCGCACACCCGGTCCGGGCCGACGGTCGCGCAGCTGGCGTCGGTCTCGACGTCCGGCAGCCCGCACTCCCGGTCCATGGTGCAGGGACGGCCGACGTCCGCGAGGGCCTCGCAGCTCGCGCGGGCCGGCCGGCAGGTGGTGCGACGCACCCCGTCGACGCTCGCCTGGCCGTCCTGCGCGAGGCTGTAGGGCCGGCCGCGCTCGCGGCACGACCCGCCGGGCCCCGGGAACGGGGCGTCCTCCTCCCAGAAGCAGCGCGCCTCGTGGTCCCCCCGGTCGACCGGCATGCAGAGCCGGCCCGGCATGCACTGCGCGTCCGCGACGCACGGCGCGCAGACGTCGGCGGAGGCGGGGGGGATGCTGGTGCACGTGCGGGCCCGCGGATCGCACACGTTCCGTCCCTCGGGGCTCGCGTCGCACGCCTGCCGGTCATCCGCGGTGCACTCCACGCAGCGGCCGCTCCCGCGGTCGCAGGCCGGGCGGTCGGGGTAGGGACGGCAGCTCCGGCGCTCGATGCAGGGTCGGCAGCGCCCGCCGATGCAGGCCGGTCGGTCGCTGCCCTCCGCGCCGTCGCACGGCGTCACCTCGTCGCACTCCACGCAGGCCCGCTCGAAGGGCGAGCAGAAGCGCCCGGGCTCGCAGGGCCCGCCGCAGGGCCCGAGGTCGGGGGGCGGCACGCCGCTGTCGACGCAGCGCTCCGCCCCTCCGTCCGGGCCGCGGCAGATCGGGACGCACGGTCCCCGCACCCTGCCCGCGTCGTCCCGGAACACGCCCGTCCCCTCCGGGCACCGGCGGGACTCGGCGCAGGCCGTCGCCGCGAGCGCGACGGCGAGCGCCGACGCGACCCCAACGCGCCGGGCGACGTGCCCGCGCCTCACCGACCCTCGTCGAGCCACCCCCGGATCAGATGATGCGCCAACGAGAACGGCGGAGGGACGAAGAACCCCTCGGGCCGCCGGACCTCGTCCCGCGTGACCCAGCGGGCGTCCTCGATCTCGTCGTCGTCGAGGCGGATCGTCGGATCATCGGTGGCCGCCCGGAAGCCGATCATCAACGAGCGGGGGAACGGCCAGGCCTGGGAGTCGACGTAGCGGATGTCCCGCAGCGTGAGCCCGACCTCCTCCTTCGTCTCCCGCGCCACGCAGTCCTCGAGGGACTCCCCGACCTCCACGAACCCGGCGAGGGTGCTGAACATCCCGGGCGGGAAGCGGGGCTCGCGCGCCAAGAGGCACCGCTCGCCGTGGGTCACGAGGACCATCACGGCCGGGTCGGTGCGGGGAAAGTGCCGGCGGCCGTCGTCGGCGAGCCGCGAGAAGCCGGCGTCCGCGGGTCGGGTCGGTGAGCCGGTCTTCGGGTCGAAGCGCGCTTCGCGGTGCCAGTGGGCCATCCCGCGCGCGTAGGCCAGCAGCGTCGTCTCCTCCGGGGGGAGCTGCATCCCGACGGTGAAGAGATCGAGGAAAGTGCCGTCGGGCACCTCCGGCGGATCCGCGGCGGGCAGGTCGACCATCAGGACGGCCACCTCCCCGTCGAGCCCGAGGAAGACCACCTCCTCGGCCTGCTCGAGGAGCGCGGGGGCCTCGGCCACGGTCGGGGTGAGGGCCCTGGCCGGCCGGCCCCGGACGAGGCATCGGCCGCGCCAGATCGGCACGAGCCGGGTCTCGGGCCGACGCTGGACGGCCCGGAGCCAGTCGTCGTCGCGTCGCCGTTCCGCCGCGCGGTTCAGGGGGGCGCCTCGCATCGCCCCTACGGTGGCGCCGTTGCGCGGCGCGGGCACCCCCCAGCCGCGGGCGGGGTGATCGATCGGTGCCCGCCGTGGCACAGGTAGGGTGTGAAGGGAGCTCTGGCCCAGCCTCGAGGGACGTCGGGTCCGGACCTGACGGCGCTGGCAACGGCGGCCCAGGACGGCGACGACCGTGCCCTGGACGCGCTCTTCGGGGCACTCGCGCCGAGCATGCACGGGGTGATCCGCACGGTGGTGGGTCGGGGGCCCGACACCGAGGACCTCCTCCACGACGCGCTGATCGAGCTCCTGCGCGCGCTGTCGAGCTTCCGCCACGAGGCCGGCATCCGCCACTACGCGTGCCGGATCGCGCTGTTCGTGGCCCTTCGCCACCGCCGTCGGGGGGCGATGGGCTCGGACCGCATCCGCCAGCTTCGTGACAGCGCCCTGCCCCTCGGCGGGGCCAACACGCAGGCCGTCCCGCCGGATGGCCTGGGCGCGGCACGCAAGCGGGCCTGGCTCGAGCTCCTGGACGCCCTGCCCGAGGAGCAGGCCCAGAGCCTGGCCCTCCGGGTGGTCCTCGGCTGCTCCCTCGGGGAGGTGGCCAAGGAGACCGGCGTCCCGCTCAACACCGTTCGCAGCCGAATCCGGCTGGCCAAGGAGGCGATCCGCCGTCGTGTGGCGGAGGACCCCACGCTGGCGGAGCTGTTCCACGAGGAATCGACATGAGCACCATCGACCTCCACCCCGAGGAGCTCCTCGACCGCGCCCGGCGAGGCCCCCTCGACCCCTCCGAGGAGCGCCGCCTCACGCACCACCTCGAGGTCTGCCCGGCCTGCCGGGTGGGCTGGGAGCAGAGCCGCTTCTTCGCGCTGGACACCCTGCCGACCGACGAGGATCGCGAGGTCGCCGCGCGCGTGTGGACCCGGCTCCGAGGCCGGGCGTCGATCCCCCCGGCCCCGGCCCCCGCACCGCGACGGCGCGCGTCCCTCGCAGCGGTCGGGGCCGCGGCGGGGCTCCTCCTCGCGCTCAGCAGCGCCGCCGCGTGGTGGGTCGCGACCGAGGCCGCGACGGAGCCCACGGCGCCGGCCCCGGATCGGGCGGCCCCCCACGAGGCCGCTCGCGGCAGCGCCCGGGGCGCCGCCGCGGAGCCGGCCGTGGAGCTCGCCCCGCCCGAGGAGACCCCCGGCGCGCCGGCCGCGGCCCCGCCCGCCGCACCGGCGGGCCCCTCGCCC
>JBHJHB010000038.1:0-39824 GCA_050331215.1 Sandaracinaceae bacterium
GGGGTCCGCGGCGCGCCGGGCGACCGCGGGCGAGACGCCGCTCGCGGCCTCTCGCCCGTCGGGCGCCCCGGCGTCGCGGCCGGCCCCGAGCGCCGAGGCCGCCGCGCTGCTGGCAGGGCGGCCCATGGACCTCAACCGCGCCACCGCGCCCGACCTGGAGCTCCTGCCCGGGATCGGACCGGCGCTCAGCCGCCGCATCGTGGCGCTGCGTGAACGTCGAGGGGGCTACGCGCGCGTCGACGAGCTCGTCGCGGTGCGTGGGATCGGGCCGCGTACCGTCGCGCGGCTCCGACCGCTCGTGGACGTTCGGTCCCGCGACGGGGGGGTGGCCGACGACACCTCATCGAGTCCGGGAGATCCCCGGACGCGTCGGCCGTAGCCAGGGTCGCGGAGGCGGAATGAATCATTGTCGATTCCATCACCCGGGAGACCCTCGATGACGACTCGAACCATGATGTGCGCCGTCGTGCTCGGATTCCTGGTCGGGCTGCTCCTCGCCGGATGCTCGCCGAGAATCGGCCCGTTCACGGGATCGGATAGCGGCACGTTTCCTCCCACGAGCGAGGAGCTCGGCGAGACGGCTTGCTCCGACGGGCGGGACAACGACGGGGACGGCGCGGTCGACTGCGACGACCTTCCCTGCTGCGCCGTCACGGCCTGCGCTGCGGCGGCGCGCTGTCGGGCGCTGGACGCTGGCCCGGCGGGGTGCGTGCCGGAGGCCGAGGAGGAGACCGCCGCGCTCTGCGGGGACCGACGCGACAACGACTGCGATGGTCGGCTCGATTGCCAGGACCTCGACTGCATCGGCACGTGCGGGGTGGAGGCGTCGAACCCCGCGTGCCTCGACGGCGTCGACAACGACCGGGACGGGTTCGTGGACTGCGAGGACTTCGGCTGCGCAGAGCTCGCGGCCTGCGCGGGGGAGAGCACGAACCGCGCCTGCGCCGACGGCGTGGACAACGACGGGGACGGCGCCGCCGACTGCGAGGACGAGGGGTGTCAGGGGGAGGCGATCGTCGTGTGCGATGGCCCGACCGGGATCGCGGTGCCGGAGATGGAGGTCCCCGGTTCGGTGGGCGTGCGCTGTTCCAACGGCGTGTCCGACGACGGGGACCCCTTCGTCGATTGCCGGGACTTCTCCTGCCAGATCAACCACCTCGGGTGCCGGCCGGCACCGCCCGAGGGATCGAACGGCACCTGCGCGGACGGCGTCGACAACGACGCGGACGGGCCGGTCGACTGCGCGGACCCGGGCTGCGGGGCGGAGGGGATCGTGGTGTGCGCGGACGGCGCGGCGACCGGCCTGCCGGAGGCGGCGTGGGCCGAGGTGGCCAACGCGCGCTGCAGCGACGGCGTGGACAACGACGACGACGGCTACACGGACTGCGACGACTTCGGCTGCGCGGCGATCCCCGAGGTCACGGCCTGCTTCGCCGAGGAGAACAGCGAGGTCAAGTGCACCGATGGTGTGGACAACGACCGCGACGGTCGCGTGGACTGCGAGGAGCTCACCTGCGGTCGGCGCAACCCGTTCTTGCGGGTGTGTGAGGCGGACGTCGAGCTCTGCACGAACGGGCTGGACGACGACGGCAATGGCTTCGGGGACTGTGACGACTTCACCTGCCGGGGCCCCTTCGCGGGATGGTGCTTCCGCTAGCGCGAGAGCGAAGACCGGTGGATCGCTCAGAGGTCGAGCAGAGCACCCACCCGCAGCAGCACGGTCAGGACGAAAGGGTCCCGGCGGACGTTCGTGAAGCGGAGGTACGGGCGCACGTCGAGGCCGACGCCCCACGTCCGGCTCGCCAGGTAGTCCACGCCGAGGAGCGCGTGCACCGCCCCGTCGACGCGCCAGGCGCTGCCGTCCGTGGCGGGGAGGACGTCGAGGCCGAGGCCGAAGCGCGGGACCCAGCTCAGGACATCGAGGATGTAGGTCACCTCGGCGCCCCCGAGCAGCAGCACGTAGGTGTCGCCACCGAGCAACGGCGGATGCACCGACGCCCCGAGGACGCCCTGGATCCCCCACGCGGGCCCGAGGCCGACCTCCAGCGTGAGCGCCGTGGCCGGCCCGTGGTCCGGCGCCTGGTCCACGGTAGGCGCGAAGCCCCAGCCAGCGCCGAGGGCGAGGTGGAGCTGATCCTCGTAGGCTCGCGCGGTCGCCGGGGCGAGGGCCACGGACGCGAGCACGATCAGCGCGGCGAGGGGAGGGCGGGGGCGCACCGGCACGCCTTACCGAACGACCGTGCGCCCCGGCAACGGGCCTGGCGAGCCCCGGCGCCACGCTGGGCGACGTGATTGATCGTGGGGGGCCCGCGGTTATAGTGCGTGACCCCCGGCCCGAGGCCGGCTCTGGGAGAGGCATTTGGCCAACGAGGACAAGCACATCGGCGAGGACGCGGACCCGGAGGTCCCCCCGCCGGAGGCCGCTCCGAGCGGCGACGGTGAGCCTGACGCCGCGGCCCCCGCCGCGGCGGACGACACCACGGACGACACCACGGACGACACCACGAACGGAGCCGCCGCCGCCGAGCGTGATGACGCCGAGGACGACGGCACCGACGAGAAGCCGGAGGCCGACGACGGCCCCGCCCGGCCTGCCGGCAAGGGTCGGCGTGCACGCAAGGACAAGGACGGCCTGACGCCGGGGGCACGCCTCGCGGCTGCCCGTGCGGCGAAGGCCGCCCGCAAGGCGGCCAAGCTCGGCAAGGACAAGGCCCTCACCACCGAGCAGCGGCTCGAGAAGGTCGCCCAGTCGGACCTCGCGAAGCGGGCCGCGGCGGCCGGGGAGTGGGCGCAGCAGAACCGGCGCATCGTCTACGCGCTGCTGGGGGCCGTGGTCCTCGCGATCGGTGGGTTCATCGGCTACCGGATGGTCGGCGAGCAGCGGGCCGCCGCCGCCGCGGAGCTGCTGGCGGAGGCGACGACCCTGGCGTCCGCGGAGGTCGTCGCCGGAGGCGAGGAGGCCGCGCCCGACGGGGACCCGCCGACCTACGCGAGCGTCGAGGACCGCGCCGAGGCGGCCCTCGCGGCCTACGAGCGCGTCGTCGACGAGCGGGGCGGCTCGACGGCGGCGGCGTGGGCGCGGGTCGGTGTCGGCCGCCAGCTGCTGACGCTCGAGCGCTACGACGAGGCCGCCGAGGCCTTCCGGACCGCGTCGCGCGAGAGCAGCGAACAGACCGTGGTGTGGCAGGCGCTCGAGGGCCTGGCCTTCGCGCGCGAGGGCGAGGAGAGCTTCGACGGGGCGCTCGAGGCGCTGCGGGAGCTGTCGCGCGTCGACGAGGGGGCCTACCGCCCGCTCGCCAGCTACCACATGGCGCGCATCTACCTGCTGCGCGAGGACCCGACCCAGGCCACCGAGACGCTCCGGGAGGTGGTCGACGAGCTGCGGGAGCGGGAGGCCGAGCCCGAGGCCCTGCAGTTCCCGTTCGTGCTCGCCCAGGCGCAGCAGAGGCTCCGCGCCCTCGACCCGAGCGGGGCCCCGGCGACGCCCTCGCTGTCGGAGGTCCGCGAGCGGGCCCTTCGCTCGGGCGGCGCGCCGCCGTCGGGCGTCCCGTCCGGAGCCGCGCCGCCGGGTCAGCGCCCCACGGACGAGGAGATCCGGCGCATGCTGGAGAAGGTGGTCGACCCGGCGGGCGCCACGGAGTGAGGGCCGAACGGTGAGGGCGGCCTCGACCCGAGGAGCCGCGGCTCGACGCGCGGCGGCGGGTGCGCTCGCGGCCGCCGTGGTGGCTCTCGGCGCGTGCGGCCCGGCGCTGAGGGAGGAGTCCTTCAACTGGCTCGACGGGAGCAGCGAGCGTCCGTCGGCCACGACCCTCACGATCCATCCCCGCTGGTTTCGGCGGCTCACGACCGAGGGGACGGGGGACTACGTGCCCGCCGAGCGCTCCCGGGCTGCGCTCGACCCCTTCCGGGACCGCGTCTACATCGGCACGAGCGAGGGCTACCTCTTCGCGATGACCGGCGCCGGCGCGGTGCTCTACCGCTACGACGCGAAGGCCTCGATCGCCTCCCCCCCGGTCCTCGACCGGTCTGCCGACGATCTCTACGTCGGGACGGAGAACGGGGTGCTCCACCGATTGACCGCGTCGACGGGCGAGCTGGCCTGGCGCGTCGACATCGGCGGGGCGATCACCGAGCGGCCGCTGCTGCTCCGGGACACGGTCTACATCGTCGCCGACGACGACACCGTCACGGCGGTAGAGCGCGCGACCGGCGAGCCGCTGTGGCGAGTGGAGCGGCCGCCGCCGGAGGCCGACTTCATCACCCGCCACGCGGGGCTGGCTCTCCACGACGACCGCCTCATGACGGGCTTCACGGGCGGCGAGGTGATCGCCCTCGACCCGATCGACGGGGCGCTGCTCTGGGAGCGGGACACGACGGTCGACCTCGAGGGGAGCGCATCGGCGCTGGCCCGCTTCGCGGACGTGGACACGACGCCGGTGGTGATCGGCGAGGCGGTCTACGTCGCGAGCTTCGCCGCCGGCCTCTACGCCCTCGAGCTCGAGAGCGGAACGGTGCTGTGGCGCGACGAGCGCCGGACCGGCATCACCGCGATCGCGAAGGTCTCGGACCGGGAGCTCCTGCTCTCCAGCGGCGACGACGGCCTCTCGCTGTACGAGATCGACCGCCGCGAGGTGCGGTGGCGCAAGATGGCCGTCCGCGGGGCGCCGTCGATGGCGGTGGTGGTCGGCGACCGGGCGCTCTTCGGCGAGACGCGCGGCGGCCTGGTCACCGTCAACGTGCGCAACGGCCGGGAGCTCGGTCGGGTCGAGCTCGGCCACGGGATCGCCGCGCCGCCGTCGGTGGCCGCCGGCCGCGGCTTCGTCCTGACCAACGGGGGGACGTTCCTCGCCTTCGCCCTGACGCCGGATCGCTGAGGGGCGTCACGGCACGTCGGTCGGGTCCCACGCGAGGTGGAGGCCCTCCTCGAGGGCGTCGAGGCGCGCCATCCGGTCGTCGTCCAGCGCGAAGTCGAACACCGAGGCGTTCTCGTCGATGCGGGCCCGGTCGCTCGACTTCGGGATCGCGACGTAGCCCTTCTGGAGGGACCAGCGGATCAGCACCTGGGCGGGGGTCCGGCCGACCTCCTGGGCCACGGCCGTGAGGCGCCGATCGTCGAGGCGGCGGCCCTTGGTCACCGGGCTGTAGGCCTCGACCACGACCCCGAGCTCCCGGCACCGCTCGACCGCGTCCCGCTGCTGCCCGAACGGGTGGAGCTCGATCTGGTTCACCGCCGGCGACACGTTCGCGTGGGCGGCGAGCTCGTCGAGGTGGCGGCGGACGAAGTTGCTGACGCCGATCGCGCGCGCTCGGCCATCCTCGAAGGCGCGCTCCATCGCCCGCCAGCTCTCGAGGCGGCGCTCGGGCACCGGCCAGTGCATGAGGTAGAGGTCGACCGAATCGACGCCCAGCGCCGCGAGGCTCCGGTCGATGGCGCGCAGCGCGGCGTCGTAGCCCTGGTCGTCGTTCCAGAGCTTCGTCGTGATGAACACCTCGCCGCGCGGGACCGGCGATGAGGCGAGCGCTGCCCCGACATCCTGCTCGTTGCGGTAGATGCGCGCGGTGTCGATGTGGCGGTAACCCCGCTCGAGAGCCCAGCCCACCGCGTTCCGGGTCGCGTCGCCCGGCCCCGCGCGGAACACGCCCAGCCCGAGGCGCGGCATGGCGGCCCCGGTGGGCAGGGGGATGGTCGAGGAGAGGTCGAGGTCCATGGTGGCTCCGTGGGCGGACGCGCTCACCTTGAGGGCCCGCCGCCGCCCGCGCGAGCCGATCGGATGCACGGGAGCGGTGCGCCGGGCGCACACGAGGCGGTGACGCCGGCGCCCGGGGCGCACCGTCGCCGCGGCGACTCCCGCGAACTGACCCCGGCCCCCGGGGCATACGCTCCGTTCACCTCGACCTCCGGGAGGCCGGCGAGCCGCACGCGCCCGACGACCCAGGCCCGCGCCGTCTGGGGTAGGCTGCGCGGGCCTCGGAGGCACCGTGATCACGCTCTACCAGCTGCCCCCCGCGTTCGACCTGCCGGTCAGCGTGAGCCCATTTTGCGCCAAGCTCGAGGTGTACTTCCGGCTGGCCGGGATCGCGTACGAGACGAAGGAGGCCGACTACCGGAAGGCGCCGCGCGGGAAGGTCCCCTACATCGACGCCGACGGCCAGCTCATGGGCGACTCCCACTGCATCATCGCGTGGGCCAAGGCCACCCTCGGGGACCCCCTGGACGGCGAGCTGACCGAGGCGCAGCACCGCCACGGCCACCTGCTGCGGCGCATGGTGGAGGACCACCTCTACTGGTCGCTCCTCTGGTCTCGCTTCGGCGACCCGGAGGGCTGGAAGGTGCAGCGCCCCGTGGTCGCGGGGCTCGTGCCCGCGCTGCTCCGGCCCGTGCTGGTCGGCGTGATCCGCCGGGGCACGCTCAAGGGCCTCCACGGGCACGGTCTCGGCCGGCACGACCAGGAGTACATCTACGAGGCCGGCTCGGCGGACGTCGACGTGCTCGCGGCGGAGCTCCGGGACCGGCCGTTCCTCCTCGGCGACCGGCCGACCAGCTACGACTGCAGCGCCTTCGCGGTGCTCCTCCACATCGCGACCACGCGCTCGAAGAACGCGCTGACCGACCACGCCCTCGGCATACCGGCCATCCCGACGTACGTGGACCGGATGCGCGCTGCGGCCGACCTCGCCTGACGCTCCGGTACCCGCGTCGACGGGGGGCCGAGACAGGCCGGGAAATGGTAGCCTGCCGGGCACTCCGCCGGCCTCTGCCCCCCCGCTCCCGATGACTCACCCGCCGCGCTTCGACGAGGCGGCCCGGCTCGCCGAGCTCCGTCGCTACGACGTCCTCGACACGGCCCCCGAGCCTCGTTTCGACCGGATCACCCGCCTCGCGTCGCGCCTCCTCGACGCGCCGATCGCGCTCGTGTCCTTCGTCGACGAGAGCCGGCAGTGGTTCAAGTCCCGCGTCGGCCTCGAGGTCGAGCAGACCAGCCGGGCCCACGCGTTCTGCGACCACGCGATCCGGGAGCCCGCGGTGCTGGTCGTCCCGGACGCGCGACAGGACCCGCGCTTCGCGGACAACCCCCTCGTGCGCGGCGAGCCGGGCATCCGCCTGTACGCCGGCGCGCCCCTGACCACGCCCGGGGCGCACCGCATCGGGACCCTCTGCGTGATCGACCAGAGGCCCCGGGAGCTGAGCGAGCGGGACGTGGAGACCCTGCGCGACCTCGCGGAGGTGGTGGTCGACGAGCTCGCGCTCCGCCGGGTCGTCGCCGCCAACGAGCGGCAGCTGCGGCTGCTCCGCCTCGCCGAGGAGGTGGGCAACATCGGCCACTGGCGCATCGACGTGAAGGCCAGGGAGCTCTACTGGTCGCCCCAGACCTACCGGATCCACGGCTTCGACCCGAGCGGGCCGATGCCGTCGATCGAGGAGGCGATCGCGCGCTATCACCGCGACGACGAGGCGCCCGTCCGGCGCGCCGTCCAGCGGGCGATCGAACGCAGGACGAGCTTCGCGTTCCCCCATCGGATCCAGCGGGAGGGCGAGGTGCGACGGGTCGTCAGCCGGGGGCTCTGCGAGCTCCACCCGGAGACCGGCGAGGTGGAGGCGCTGTTCGGTGTGTCCCAGGACATCACCGAGCAGGAAGCGCTCAAGTCGCGCCTCGTCGAGGCGGAGAAGCTCGCCGCCATCGGCACCCTCGCCGCCGGCGTCGGCCACGAGATCAACAACCCGCTCACGTACATCCGCTCGAACGTCGATCTGCTCGACGAGGAGCTGGAGGACATGGTCGGGGGTCGCCCGACGGCCCGGGTGCGCGAGCTCCGGGAGCTGACCGAGGAGATCCGGCGCGGGACGCGCCGCATCCACCGGATCGTGCAGAGCCTCAAGACCTTCTCGCGAGGCGGAGCGCGGCGCGACGAGGTGCTCGAGCTGCGGCGGCTCCTCGAGGCCGCGGTGGACCTCTGCATCAGCGAGCTGCGGCCCCGAGCGGCGCTCCGCTGGGAGCTGTCGCCGACCACGCCGCCGGTTCGAGCGGACGCGTCCCAGCTCCTCCAGGTCGTCGTCAACCTGCTCCTGCGCGTGGCCCAGGTGCTCCCGCGCACGGCGAGCGGCCCGCCGGCGGCCGAGCTCCGCCTGGTGACCGGAGGGACGCCGTCCCACGCGTTCTTCGAGGTCGTGACGACCGGCGCGGCGGCGGATCGAAGCGAGCGCCCCTCCCCGGCGCCCCCGAGCGGGGAGGGCGCGATGCACGGCGCGTCCGTCGCGGTCTCGGTCAGCCTCGTGGCGGGGCTCGGTGGCTCGCTTCGCACGACCACGAGCACGACCGGCGTCCCGTCGTTCCGCGTGGAGCTGCCCGCCGCGTCGCGCGAGCGGCGCGACGCGACCCCACGGGCCGCGAGCGCGGAGGCCGCCGAGGAGCGTCGGCGCGTCCTCGTCGTCGACGACGAACCCCTCGTTGGACGCGCGATCGCCAGGGTGCTCAGGCCCCACGAGGTGGAGGTCACCGAGGACGCCCGCGCGGCGCTGGAGCGCCTCGCCGACGACGACCGCTACGACGCGATCGTCTGCGACCTGATGATGCCGGGGATGACCGGTGAGGAGTTCCACCGCGCCGTCGCCGCACGGTCGCCGGCGCTCCTCGAGCGGCTGCTGTTCGTGACCGGGGGCGCTTACACGCCCGAGGGCCGGGACTTCGTCGAGCGGGTCGAGGCGCCCGTGCTCGAGAAGCCGGTGGAGGCCGAGACGCTGCGGCGCGCGCTCCGGCGGCTGTGGAACGGCGCGGGACCGGCGGCCGGCGCAGGCACCGACCGGCCGGGGCTCTCAGCCGGGGACGCGCCAGCGAGCGACCACGTAGTCGACCTCGAGAGCGATCCCTCCTGACGCGGGTCGAGCGAAGCGGCCGAGGTGGCCGATCATGGCTTCGCGGGCCGCCGCCAGCGCGCCCCGCGCCTCGAGCGCCTCGGCGATCACCTGCCACGGCCCTGAATGCGCCAGCATCTGGTTCACGGCGTCCGCGGCGGACGCGAAGCCGATCGTGACCGTGGCCCGCCGGAAGGCGTCCAGCGCCGCGCCTGCCGAGGTCGCCAGCTCCGCGGCGGTGTCCCGCTCGGCCCACGGCGAGATGCCGGCGGCTTCGGGGAGCTGATCGAGGAGCGCCTGGGGAGGGCGGCCGAAGGCGCCGTCCGGCGCCCAGGCGGTCGCGGCGATGCGTCCACCGGGGCGGCACGCGGCCACGAGCTCTCCGGCCACGGCGGCCGGGTCGTCCGCGAAGATCACGCCGAAGCCCGACGTCACGGCATCGAACCCTCGATACGCGGACAGATCGCTGAAGCTCCCCTCGCGCCAGTCGACCGCCACCCCGAGCGCGTCGGCCCTCCGACGGGCCTCCGTCAGCATGGACGGCGTGATGTCGAGGGCGACCACGTCGGCCCCCGCGGCGGCCGCGGCGATCGCTACGCTGCCCGTGCCGCACGCCACGTCGAGGAGGCGCCTTCCCTCGAGGTCGAGCCCTTCCAGGCAGTCGCGGGAGGCCTCGGCGAACCAGTCGCCCACGATCGCGTAGCTCCCGCGCGCCCACATCGCCCGTGCGTCGTCCCAGCTCATGGCGTCCGTCCCCCTTCTCTCCGGGCTGACGATGAACCGCGTCGAGCTCCCTGTCCCGTGCCCGGCAGCGAGGGCTGGACGCCGCGCGGGAGCCGGATACCCTTGCCGCGCTCGCGAGGGCGATGGCGGACGGGGCACGGCGAGGGAGACGGTGGGCTGCGCTCCGCGACGCCGTGGGCCGCGTGGGGCTCCTCGGCGCGGTGCAGCTCGTCCTCGCGGCGGTCGCCGCGGTGCCGAGCGTTCAGCTGGCGCGCATCTTCCTCGGGCGCCTCGCGTACCCCTTCGATCTCGAGTGGTGCGAGGGCGGGTCCCTGGTGCACGCGGCGCGGCTCCTCGAAGGCCAGGCGCTGTACCCGGGCCTCGAGTCGGTCTTCCAGCCGCTGCCCTATCCGCCGGTCTACTACCTCGCGATCGCGTCGGTGGGCTGGGTAGGCCGCGACTACTGGGCGGGGCGGGTCGTGTCGGCCGCGGGCTTCGTCCTCATGGCGGGCGTGCTCGCCATCGAGGTGCAGCGGCACGCCCGGGACCGGGTGAGCGGAGCGGCCCTCGCGGTGGCGACGGTCGGCGTCGTGGCGGTGCTCTTCCCGGTGCTGGACGGCTGGTACGACCTCGCCCGGGTGGACTCGCTGATGATGGGGCTCGCGGTGCTCGGCGCGTGGATGGTGTCGGGGCCCCGGCCGCCGCGGGGGCGCCACCTCTGGCTGACCGCGCTCGTGCTCGCGGTGTCGGTCTACACCAAGCAGACGAACGCGCTGTTCGCGGTGTGGGTCGTCGGCTTCGTGCTGCTGCGGTGGCCGCGGCCGGGCTGGGCGCTGGCCGGCGCGACGTTCCTCTGCTGCGCGATCCCGCTTGCGGCCCTCGAGGTGGCGAGCGGCGGCAACTTCAGCCGGGTCGCGCTCACCCAGCTCGGGAGCCACGGCCTCGACCTCGGCAAGCTCGGGCACGCCCAGGCGCGCGTCCTCGCGTTCGCGCCGTTCCTCCCGGCGCTCCCGTTCCTGCTGCTCCCGGCGCTGCGCCTCGGGCGCCTGCACCAGCGCACCGTGCTCTGGCTCGGGATGCTCGCCGTCGCGATCCCCGCGGGGCTGCTCCCCTACGTGAAGTGGGGAGGGCACTGGAACAACCTGATGCCACCGCTCGTCCTGGTCCCGCCGGTAGTCGTGCTGCTGGTCCTGGACGTTCTGCCGCGGCGTGGCCCCGGGGCGGGGGTCGGCCAGACGGCGCTCCTCGCCGCCCTCACGGCGTTCCTCCTGACCCATCCTCTCGCCCCGGACCGCTACATCCCGTCGGACGAGCAGTGGGCGCGCGCGGAAGCGTTCAACGCCCGGGTCGCCGCCCTCGACGGCGGCGTCTTCGCGCCGGACTTCCCCTTCGTGCCGTGGCGCGCCGGGCATCGTTCGGCGGCCACCTTCCACTCGATGGCCTACGCCGACCTCGAGATGGCGAGCCGGGACTACGACCTCGACGAGCTGTTCGACCGCATCGACGCGGAGTGGGTCCTCATGGTCAGCGAGAGCGGCAACCGCCGGGACCAGGCGATGCGCCGCCGCTGGCGCCGCCGCCGGATGGTGCCCGAGGACGAGCAGGTGCCGATGCTCCAGGGCGCGCGGATGGTGATCGACGAGATCCGGGGTCGGAACGAGCGACCGCCGGACGGGGGGGCAGGTGGCCGACGGGACGCTCCGGGTGCACGTGGAGGCGCGGCGGGTCCGGGGTCCCCTTCTCGGGACTGACCCGGCCCACGGGAGGTCGAAGATGGAACACCCTCGTCGTTGGGAGCGCGCGGAGCTTGCCGCCCTGGCTGGGCTCCTCCTCGCGGCGTGGAGCCTGTCGGCCTGCGAGGCGCCCGGCACGCCCGACGAGCCCGCCGCGGCCGAGGCCGCCGACGCGCCCTCCGCGGCGCCTCGACCGGAGCCCACCGCCGAGGAGCTCGATGAGGCCCGGGCGCTCGCGGGCCGCTTCATGGGCGAGCTGGCCTCGGCGCTCCAGACCGCGATCCGCGAGCGGGGCGCACCGGCGGCGATCGACGTGTGCGCGACCGAGGCGCCCGGGATCGCGACGCAGCTGTCCCAGCGCGAGGGGTGGGCCGTGGGGCGGACCTCGCTGAGGGCCCGGAACCCGCGGAACGCTCCCAGCGTGCGGGAGCGGGCCGTGCTGATGCGCTTCGAGGCGCGCCACGCCGCCGGCGAGCCGGCGGCGAGCCTGGAGCACGCCGAGGTGCTGGGCGACGGCGATGCGACCTACGTCCACTTCATGCGGGCGATCCCGACGGGGGCCCTCTGCCTCACCTGCCACGGATCGGAGGTCACCTCGGACGTGCTGGACGCGATCCGGGCGCGGTACCCGGCCGACGCCGCCACGGGCTACGCGGCCGGGGACCTCCGGGGCGCGTTCACGTTCGTGAAGCCGCGGGGCGAGGGCGCCTCGGGGGGCTGAGCCGGTCCCGGACCGCTTCAGGGCTCGGCGGCCAGCAGCCACGCGGCGAGCTGCCGGACCGTCGCCCGGTCGAAGGGGCCACCGGCCCCGGCGCCGTAGCCGCGCATCGCCGTGCCGTCGACGCCCTCGGCGATGACGTCAGCCAGGGCCTGGACGTCCCCGCGGAGCGCCGGACGGGGAGGGCGGACCCCCTGGGCGATCGGCGTCCCCTGCCCCGCCGGTCCGTGGCAGCCGGCGCAGTGCTGGCCGTAGAGGCGCTGCGCCCGCTCGCGCGCCACCGCGGTCAGTCCGCCCGCGGCCGGGGCCACGGCGCCCCCGGGCTCGTCCGCGTCCCGCGCCGTCCGGTCCGCCGTAGGTGGGCGCTCGCCCGCTCGCTCACCGCCAAGCCGGTCCGCCTCCCGCGGCGGAGGCGGGGCCACGGCCCCCGCGCGCCAGTCCGGCACGCTCGTCGCGGAGTCCTCGAGCGCGCGGAGGTAGGCCACGACCTGCTGGATGTCCTGGGCCGTGAAAGGGCCGCCCCGGTCGATCCCGTAGCCGCTCATCGTCGTGCCGGGCACGCCGCCCGCGATCAGCCAGCGGAGCTGCTCGTCGGAGACCTGGCTCAAGAGCTCCGTCGCCGCGAGGGTGGGCGAGCCCAGCCCGCCCCGTCCCTCGGGGCCGTGGCACGAGGCGCAGTGACGCCCGTAGGCCTCGCGGCCGAGCTGGATGTTCTGGGCCTCCATCGCCTCGAGGGCGGCGGCCCGGCGCGAGGGCTCCGTCGCCCGGTAGGCGCCGAAGGCGACCACCAGGAGCCCCATGCAGGCCAGGCCGACCGCGTAGTAGCGGTCGAGGGCGGCGAGGTCGTCGGGACGGTCGAGGGGCGGGCGGCTCGGCATGGTCGACGCGCGGAGGGCCTCAGCCTTCCTCGGGGGTGCAGGACCCGCCTCGCGGGGGGGTGTCGTAGTCGCGGGAGCCGAGCGGCGCCCCCTCCTCCAGGACGGACGTGTCGACGACGACCCGTCCGTCCCGCACCTGAACCGGGTGTCGGTCCATGCCCCGCGGGGAGGGCCCGTCGAGCCACTCCCCGGCGAGGTTGTAGCGGGAGCCGTGGCACGGGCACTCGAAGCGCCCGGAGGCCTCGCAGAAGGGCACCCGGCACCCGAGGTGGGGGCACCTCTGGGACAGGGCGAAGAGCTCCCCCTCGACCCGGGTCACGTACAGCCGCGCCTCCCGGACGTAGGTGGCGGTCACATTCCCGTAGGCCTCCGGCGGGGCGAGGGTCCCCGAGCCCCCGCGCTCGGTACCCTGGCCCAGCGGCCGCAGCGCCTCGCAGGTGGTCCAGACGCCGGCACCCGCCAGCAGCCCGGCCCCGACCTTCCACCCACCGATCAGGAGGTCCCGTCGCTTCGTGCTCATCGTCGACCGCTCCCCGGGGCCAGCGCGCCCCTCACGGCTCGAAGTAGAGGTGCTCCCAGGGGAGCACCCACGCCCAACCCGGGCCCCGGAAGAACGCCCCGATCACCGTCAGCGCGACCACCGCGACGAGGACGCAACCGAAGAGGGCCCGGGCGAAGCGGCGGCGACGCGGCTCCCGATGCGGGCTGCGGTCCACGTACGGAAGGACCAGCAGCGCCCCGAGCAGGACGGCGGGGGCCAGGACCCCGGCCACCGTCGCGTCGAAGTGGGCGAGCAGCTCCTGGATCCCGACGAAGTACCACGGCGCCTTCGCGGGCTCGGGGGTGTGGTTGGGGTTGGCCATCTCCCGCAGCGGCGCCTCGAAGGCCACTCCCATGCCGATGACGAGGGCGATCGTGGCCAGCGCCACCACCTGGTGGCGGACGATGAGGTGCGGCCACGTGAACACCTCCTCCGCCGGGCCCCGGGACCGGACGCGGTCGGGAGGGACGTCGACGGTGCCGAGCTCGCGGGGAGCCGAGGTCGGCGGCTCGACGCGGCGCGACTCGGACGGCCCGGCCACGTCGCCGACCGCCACGCGCCACGGGGCGAGGGCGAAGCCGTCCTTGTGCACCCGCCACAGGTGCACCGCCAGGAGCGCGCCGAACGCCGCGGTCAGCACCGCGACGTGCAGGACGTAGAAGCGGAGCAGTGTTGCCTGCCCGATCGTGCGCCCGCCGAGCAGGTAGTCCCGGAGCAGCGGCCCGACGCCCGGCGTGTACTGCAGGAGGTCCGAGCCGACGGTCACCGCCCAGAACGAGAGCTGATCCCAGGGGAGCAGATACCCCGTGAAGGAGTAGGCCAGGGTCACCACCCAGAGCAGCACGCCGACCACCCAGTTGAACTGGCGGGGCTCCTTGTAGGCGCCGTCGAGGAAGGTCCGCACGAGGTGGAGGCCGACCACGAGGACCATCAGGTGCCCGCCCCAGCGGTGCACGTTGCGGATCAGCTGACCGAAGCCGACCGTGGTCCGCAGCGTCTGCATGTCCCCGTAGGCCATCGTGATGGCTGGGGTGTAGAAGAACATCAGGTACACGCCGGTCAGCAGCAGCATCCCGAACAGCACGGTGGCGATGAACCCGAGCCGGTAGGTGCTCCGGAGAGGCAGCAGCGCCCGCGGGACCCGCGCTGGGTAGATGTGGAGGAAGACGTTGCCGAACGTGCGCTGGGCCCGCCCCCGGGGGGAGTCGACCGGCGGCGCGCGGAAGATCGACCGGTAGACGGTGGTGGCGCGCAGCCGCTCGACGAGCCGGCGGGACGGCGCCGGGGTGGCGGGGCTGGCCTCTGCGTCGCGGGAGGACGGACCGGGGAGGGCGGGTCGGGTCATCGGGCGGGGGCCGGCGCGACGACGAAGGCGAGGGCGGCGTTCGGGCACCGGTGAGTGCACAGGTCGCAGCGGATGCAGACCGAGTCGTCCATGGTCAGGGTCACGCCGCCGGGGCCCGGCCTCAGGGCGAGGCACCCGTAGGGGCAAACGTCCGCGCACAGCCCGCAGGCGATGCACCGCCCTCGCGCGAGCTGGAGGTGCTCGTCGCAGCGCAGGCACCGGCTCCCCTCGTCGCGCGCCGCGGCGGGGCCGAGCGGCCGCTCCACCGCGGTCCCTGGCGTGCGCTGCCCGGGCGGGCGGACGGGCAGCCTGGCCCGCGGGATGACGTCGTAGCCGCTCCAGAAGCGCCGCGGCGCATGCCGGGGCGGGGCGATAGCCACGGGGGGCGGCACGATCGCCCGCGGGGGCGGCGGGGCGTCGCGGCCCTCGCCTCCGAGGCGGTGCACGATCGCGGAGGCCGCCCGCTGGCCTGCCGCGATCGCGGCGATCAGGTCCCGGGGGCCCGTCGCCACGTCCCCCGCGGCGAAGATCCTCGGGTCGGCGGTGCCCCCGAAGGGGTCGGCGGCCACGCCGCCCCAGGCGGTCGGCTTCAGGACTTCGAGGTCGTCGAGGAAGCCGGTGTCGGACCGCTGACCGATCGCGAGGACCACGCTCCGGGCGGGGAGGGTCTCGGTCCGCTCGTCGTCGAGCCGGGGGGCGAAGCGTCCCGCGTCGTCATAGAGGGCCGTGACCGGCGCCACCTCCACCCCGGCCACGGCGGTGGTCCCCACCACCCGCCGGACGCCGAGGCGCCCGCGGACCCTCACGCCTTCCTGCTCGGCCTGGGCCAGCTCCTCGGGGGGGACCGGGAGCTCGTCGCGCCCCTCCGGCGCGATCAGCGTGACCGAGCCCGTCGTCGTGGGGGAGCCCCGCCCGGTCCGGGCCACCGTCCGGGCCGCGTCGAGCATGGTCTGCCCGTGGCCTCCCTGGGCGCCTTGCAGGCGCCACGCGCTCCGGGCGGCGTCGAAGGCGACGCTGCCTCCTCCGATCACGACGACCGGGCCCTCGAGGGGCAGCGCCCGGCCCGTCGCGACCGCGTTGGCACGCCGCAGGAAGTCGACTGCGCGGAGCACGCCCGGCAGCTCGACGCCGGGCGTCTCGAGCAGCCGGCCCTGGACGCACCCCACCGTGATCAGCACCGCCTCGTGCTCGGCGAGGAGCTCGCCGAGGGCGACGTCCACACCGACCTCGCAGCGGACCCGCAGGGTGATCCCGACGTCGACGATCGCCTGGAGCTCCTGGCCGATCAGCGTCCGCGGGAGCCGGAAGGGCGGGATCCCCTGGACCAGCATCCCGCCCGGCTCCGCTTCGCGCTCGTACACGGTGACCGGGTGGCCGGCCAGGCGGAGGTCGTGGGCGGCGGACAGGCCCGCCGGGCCCGCCCCGACCACCCCGACGGACGGCGCCCGGGCGGCGGGGAGCTCACCCACCGCCCGCTGCCAGCGCGCCGCGAGCCCGGCCTCGACCCCGTGGGCCCGGGACAGGACGCGCTTGAGGGCCCGGATCGAGATCGGCGAGTCGAGCACCGCCCGCCGGCAGGCCCCCTCGCAGGGGGCGGCGCATACGCGGCCGCAGATCGACGCGAACGGGTTCGGCCGTCGCGCCACGTCGTAGGCCTCGGCGAGCCGTCCCTCCGCGATCAGCGCGACGTAGGCGGCGGCGTCGGTCCCCACCGGGCAGGCCGCCCGGCAGGGCGCGGGCGAGCCCCGGCGCACCGGGCCATCGACGGGCCCGGGGTCGGCGGCCTCCGTCACGACGCCGGGTCCCCGCGGCGTCCGTCCTCCGCGCCAGGTTCCTTCCCGGTCTCATGGGGACGCTCGCGTGGCGCGCTCGTGCGCCAGGCGGCGTAGGCCACGGTGGCGAACGCGAGGGCCACCCAGGCCGTGGCGAGCCAGACCTGGACCGACCGCCCGAGGCCGGACAGCCCGGTGAGGATCCACTGCGGAACGAAGAGGAAGGCGACGGCGAGCCCTCCGAGGGTGCCGACGCCGAGGCCCCACGCCTGCAGGGCCCCGACGGGCGCTCTGTCGCTCGGTGCGTCGCTCGCTCCTGGTCGTTGGGTCGCCAGCGCTGCCTCCCGGAGGCCACCTACGCGCTCGAGCCTCTGCGCAAGAGGTAGTCCAGCGCGGGCACCACGATGAGGATCAGCGTGGTCGATGCGCTCGCCCCGCTGGTCAGCGACGCGATCCTCCCTGCGCCCGTACGTAGGTCCGTACTTCGCAGAATGAACATTATGTAAACTTTTGTCCCAGAGCCTCCTGGTCCGCACCGCACGCTCTTGGTCGGCACGACAGAGGACTGCCAGCTACGCGCCGGGGCTCCGCTGCGTTGGGCAAGGCGCTGACATGGGGGTCCAGCGCTCGCGAGCCCCCGGGTCGGCTCGGCGCCAGGTGATGCCCTTGTGACCGGATCGCCTGGCCTCTAGAGTGCCGATCGGTGAGGGTGCGCCCGTCGGCGGCGCGCCCCTCGGTACGAGGGAGCTTATCCATGTCATTACGGCGCTTGCGGGTGACCGCGTCCGCCCTTCTGTTCATCCCCGGCGTCTTCGCGCTGGCCTGCAGTGGCACCGCGGAGCCCGAGGTCGACATGGGGCCGCCGCCGGGACCGGACTTCGGGGTGCCCGACCTTCCCTGCGCGGAGGGCACGGACGACGACGGCGATACGATCCCCAACGACATCGAGGGGACGGACGACGTCGACGGCGACGGGACGCCGAACCTGGCCGACCTCGACTCTGACGGCGACACCTTCCCGGACATCGAGGAGGCGGGCGACTCGGACTGCAGCACGGAGCCCCCCGACCTCGACGAGGACGGCATCTACGATTTCCTCGACGACGACGCCAACGGCGACAACATCCGGGACCGGTTCCAGATCCTGGCGGACGAGGACGACGACGGCGTTCCGGACTACCTCGACCTGGACGTGGACGAGGACGGGATCTCCAACATCGAGGAGTGGGGCCCCGGCGATGCGCCGCGCGATTTCGACGGGGACGGCACCCCCGACCTGCGCGACATCGACTCGGACAACGACTTCCTGTCGGACGCGACGGAGGGCACGGTCGACGCCAACCTGGACGGGTTCCCGAACTACATCGACACCGACTCCGACGGCGACACCGTCGACGACGAGATCGAGGCCGGGGACCGGGACCTCGCGACGCTGCCTGCGGTGTGCCAGCGGGAGATCGACCCCGGGACCGGCGAGGTGCGCGGGGACGGGTTCCCGGACTACCTCGACCCGGACAGCGACAACGACGGCCTCGGCGACGGGGACGAGGTGCTCCTCGGGACGGACCGCTGCGACATCGACAGCGATGACGACGGCGACCTCGACATCGGCGAGGGTGCCTACGAGCGCTTCAACTGCGAGGACGGGGAGACCGGCGAGGGCTGCGGCTGCGCCTCGGACCCGGAGTGCCAGATCCCGGACGACTTCTTCCTCGTGGTGCTGCCCTTCGGCCCCGACGAGGTCGAGCGGGACCTCGACTTCTCCACCGCGATCCAGGTCGCTGACATCTTCTTCCTCAGCGACACGACCGGGTCGATGGGCGGCACGATCGACAACGTGAAGATGAGCATCGCCGCCCAGGACGGCCTCATCACCAGGATCCGGGAGACGATCCGACAGGCCTGGTTCGGGGGCGCGCGCTTCGACGACTTCCCCTTCGGCAGCTACGGCGGAGGCGCGGACGTGGCGTTCGAGCTGATCATCCCGATGACTCCCCCGTCCCGGGCGGCGGACGTGCAGGCGGCGTGGAACCTCGTGACGGCGGGCGGCGGCGCGGACCTCCCGGAGGCCCACACCGAGGCGCTCTACCAGTCGCTCACGGGCATCGGCGGCACGTTCGACGGCGACAGCCCCACCTACACCATCCCGCCCTACCAGGACGATTGCCTCGGGGCGGGGTTCGGGGCGCCCTGCTTCCGTGACAGCGCGCTCCCGATCTTCGTGCTCTTCACCGACGTGTGCGCCCACGAGGGGCCGCCCGGGGAGAGCGCCTCGTGCGATCCCTACGTGGAGATCACCCCGGCCCCGGCGACCTGGTCGCAGACCATGTCCCTGATGAACGCCGAGGGAGCGAAGTTCATCGGCGTCAACGCGTCCTCCGGGGCGGACTGCGAGACCAACGACCTGCCCGACGGCGGCCGGTCCTGCTTCTTCCTCAACCGCACCGCTCAGGCCACGGAGTCGGTCGACCTCAACGGGCGGCGCCTCGTCTACAACCTTCCGAACAACGCCAGCAACGAGGAGTTCGTCGACGAGGTGGTCGGCGCCGTGGAGACCGTGGCGACCCTCGTGCCGATCGACGTCTCGACGGAGAAGCGGGACGACCCGTCCGACGAGCTCGGCGTGAACGCGGCCGACTTCATCATCGGGCGCGTGCCAGCGTGCGCCGCGCAGCCGTTCCCGTCGCCCACCTGCTGGGTGGAGCCGCCCCCGCCCTCCAACATCACCTTCGAGGAGGCGGTCGAGGGCTTCGACGACACCACGTTCTTCGGTGTCCTGCCGGGGAGCACGGTGACGTTCCGGGTGACGTTCCGGAACACGGTCTTCCGGGGCACGAACAACACGCAGGTGTTCCTGGCCTTCATCGACGTGGTCGGCACCGGCGGCGCTGTCCTCGACACTCGCCAGGTCTACGTGGTCGTTCCGGCCAACTCGACGACCAACCCCGATCCGTGACGCGTCGCGCCGGAGGCGCGGTAGCGAGGTGATGAAGCCCGGCGTGCCCGCCGGCACGCCAGCGCGGCATTCCGGCCAGCCCGGCGAGCGAGCTCAGCGGGCAGCGGGAGAGCCCTCGACGCGCCGCTCCGTCGGGTCGTACCGCGGGCCGATCGCGAGGAGCGCCCGCGGCGCGTCGAAGCGCGCGTCGGGGGCCGGGCTCACGGCCAGGTCGCCGTCCTCGTCCTCCACCGCCAGAAGGACCAGGCCGTGGCGTCGCGCCACCCGCCGGAGGGTCGAGGCCAGCACCGGACCCTCGGTCCGGAGCGACCAGCGGACGATCTCGGGGCCGTCCGGGCCGAGGAGCCGGTCGTACACCGCGCCGATCCCCGGCACGAAGGCGCTGTGGACCATGAAGTAGTTCCGCACCTGCTCGGTGCTGACCAGCGTGACGCGCGGCGCGGGCCGGTCCGCCTGGCGAAAGGCCTCGAGAAGCTGGCCGCGGACCCTGGCGCCGCGGGGCAGGCTCACCACCTCGACCAGCACCTGGAGGTCGGACCCCAGGGCGCTCTCGTCCCGGACCGCGTGGTGAGCGAGCTTGAGGAGGCGGAGGGTCGTGCGTGCGTCGCTGTCCGCGGCGTCGGGCTCGGCCAGGAGGACCAGGGCGTCGGTCGGAGCCCCGAGGTAGGCCGTGACCAGGTCGATCGCCTCGCCCTCGGCCACCGCCCGCACCTCGAGGCGCCCGCCCCCCTCGAGCGACGCCTCGTACGCGGCCCCGTCCGTCCCGGGCGCGAGCGTGATGCCGGAGGCCGCCAGCGGGCCGCGGAGCGTCCGCCACCGGTCCATCGACCCCTCATCCACCACGATCAGGTGGGCCGCCTCGACGAGCTGGCCGAGGCGCTGGGCGAAGGAGACGAGCGTCTCGCTGAAGCCGACCACCACCACGCGTCGCGGCGGCCGCCCACCATCGCCCAGCGTCACGCTGTCCTCGCCGTCGAGGGCCGAGCGCGACCGCGGGATCGGCTCCTGGGTCAGGCGCCGCGCGAAGGCGCGGAGCGGCGGGTAGCTCTCGGCGACGCCGATCAGGCCGCGCAGCGCGGCCGCCGGAACCTCCCCCCGGCGGGCGCCCTGCGCGCGCAGGGTCGGGGCGCTCACCGGGACCAGCGGGTCGAGCCACGGCTCGAGCTCCCCGATCGGGATCAGGTCGTAGGGCCCCCGGCCCGGCGCGGGGGGGCCCAGCAGCACCCCCACGAGGCTCACCCCCGCCTGCTCGGCGGCCTCGGCGAGATCGTCGAAGGGGATGGAGCCGCCGTCCGCGGGCACCTGCTCCCCATCCAGGAACACGTGCGTGTAGAGCTCGCTTCCCTCGGCGGTGAGCAGGTCCCGGTAGAGCCCGTCCACGCCCGGAACGGCCAGGTGGTGCAGCAGGAACAGCCCGAGGAACCGCGGGACGTCGAGGGGGAAGGTGTGGCCGTCGTGCTCGAGGGCGCTCAGGAGCGTGCCGTGGCGGCTCCGGCGCAGCTCGACGAACACGTGCGCGTAGGGGTTCACCTCCCGGAACGCGCTCAGCGTGCTGAGGGTGACGGCGTCGGTGTCGACGCCGTGGGACGGGTCGCCGAGGAGGATCGCGCGCTTGGCCCGCTCGGCGCCGATCCGGCGGAGCGCGTCCGTCGTGGAGCCTGGTCCATGCCGGTAGACGACCCAGCGCATGCCCGGCTCGAGCAGCACGCTGGGTGGCTCCGGGCTCGACCCGAGGAGCGCCATCCGGGGCAGGCGACCGGGCCGCGGTGGGCTCCCCACGCCGGCCAGCCACCGCCAGGTCCGGCGGAGCTGGTCGACGAGGTCCTTGCGGTTCTTCGCGTAGATGCGGACGAACTCGCGGACCAGGGTCTCGCTCTCGGACAGCGGCCCCACGATCACGGTGTGGCCGCTGTAGCTCACCGGGCGGCGGCGCTCCGAGCGGACCACCTGCTCCACGATGTTCGTGCCGATGCCGATGATGAAGGAGACGACGAACACCCCGACCACCGTCAGCGCGAGCGAGAGGACGCCGACCAGGGGGTGGACGTCCAGGTTCGGGACCAGGTTGTCGGCGCTCTCGAGCTGCCGGAAGGACCACCACAGCCGGGCGGCGAAGCCCTCCGGCGGTCCGCTCGTCCCGTCGTAGTCGTGCCCGATCCGGAGCTGGGAGAGCACCACCGCGCTGACGAAGGCGAGCGCCGCCACGGTGCCGGTGACGAGGGCGAACTGCTGGAGCTGCTCGCGGCGCGTCAGGATCGCGAACAGGTCCCGCGCGAGGGATCGCGTGAAGCGCAGCAGCACGGCCAGGCGGGCCAGCCGGAGGATCGCGAGGGCGTCGAAGTGGCGATGGAACCACTGCTCGAGCGGGAGGAAGCTGAGGAGCGCCACGAAGTCGACGATCAGGAAGGCGCCCTCCCCCGGCTCGACGCTCCCGCGGCGCACGCGCCGTCGCCACAGCGGCACCCGGATCGCGAGCTCCACGCCGAAGGTGGCGAGGAAGAGCGGCCGCAGCGTTGCCTCGAGGCCCGGATAGGGCAGCAGGCTGACGATCACCAGGGCGACCAGCAGTACCCGGACCGCCCGGGATTCGACCAGCACCCCGAGGCGGTCGAGGAGATCCTCGTCGTCGTTCATCGCCCCGACGACGGCTTGCGCCGGTGGCCGAGCAGCACGCGGGCGAGAGCGGAGGCGTCGACCCGGGCGTCGCTGAGGACCGTGGTCAGGAGCCGGCGTCCCAGCCGAGCGAGGTCGAGCAGCTGGCGGAGCCGGCCCACGCGGAGCCGGGCGCGGCGGCGCGACGCGAGGTCACCCGAGCGCCCCTCCTCCTCGGCGTGGTCGAGGGCCGCCTCGAGCGACCGGATCGCCTCCTCGACTTCGACGAGCTCCCGCTCCCGGAACACGCGGCTGATCATCCGCCAGAAGTCGACCTCGGCCTCGAAGTGGTCCCGGCGCTCCCCCTCGATCCATACCTTGCGGACCACCCCCCACCGCGCGAGCTCCTTGACGGTCATCGACACCGCGCCGCTCGATAGCTGGAGCCGCTCCTGGAGCTCGCGGGCTCCGAGGGGGCCTTCTGCGAGATACAGCACGGCCCAGATCCTCCCCATGTTGCGACGGAAGCCCCAGAACTCGATCAACCGCCCGACGGCGTCGCTGGCGATGTGCTCGCTCCGCGACAGGCGCTGGTCGGGCTCACCCATGCACGGTTGATGTCGTCGTCGGTGCCGACCCGTCAAGGGATGGCACGCGCGGCGCGTGAGAGCCCATGCCCACCTCGACCCGCCCGCAGCGCCGACGCCTCGGCGCGCTCCTCGTCCTCGCGCTGACCCTCGCCCTGCTCGGCACGGCCGGCTGCGGCCGCCCCGCCGCGGTCGACCCCCCGGACCGCCTCGGCGCGCCCCCCGAGACCGGCTTCCTGGTCGCTGACCTGTGGGACGACGGCGAGGCCGAGGTCGCCTCCTACCGCGTGCGCGAGCGCCGCTACGGGAGCCTGCGGGCCGGCCACGCGACCCTGATCACGGTCAAGGAGCGCTTCGACGCCGACCTACTCGTCAAGGCGGACGGCCCCCGGCACGAGCGGACCCTCGACGCGATCAAGCTGAACCACGTCCGGACGACGCCGACCGGCGTCTACACGTACCGCCAGATGGCGAGCGTGTTCCTCGCGCGGGCGACGGGGTCTCCCCTCAAGCTCGCCACCGGGAGCCAGGAGTGGTGCGGCCTGACGGCCAAGCGGCTCGTGATCCGCGGCGCCGAGGCGGCCCTGGAGACCCACTCCTACTTCGGGTCGGAGGGGGACCGGGCCTACCGTCTGCGCGTCGACGAGCGGACCGTCCTGGCCGACGCCCTCCCCGTCTGGGTGCGGACGCTGGACCTCACGCGCCCGGGCGAGCGCACGATCCGCCTCGTGCCCGAGCAGCTGTCGAGCCACGCCGAGCGGCCCGAGGTCGAGGAGGCGACCGTGGAGGTCGGGGAGCCGACGGCGATCGACGTCCCCGCCGGGCCTCGCCGCGCCGTCCCGGTCGCGGTGCGTGGCGTCGGCGAGGAGACCTTCTGGCTGGACGAGGCCTTCCCCCACGTCGTGGTGCGCTGGGACCGGGCCGACGGGGGCGAGTACGCCCTCGAGTGGGTGAAGCGGGCGCAGTACTGGGCGCTCAACGCCGACGAGGACCTCGGTGTCCTCGACCCGCGCCGGGCCGCGCGCCCCGCGACCGACCTGGCCCGTGAGAGCGGCGAGGTGGTGGAGGGGTCGCCGGCGCGGTGAGGCGCCGGCGCTGCTACGCTCGGCCCGTGACCGAGGCGTGGCGGCGGAGAAGCGGCGTGTTGGCGCTCACCGTCGTCGTGAGCGCCGCCGTCGTGCTCGGTGCCGTGCTGGGTGCCGGAGCAGGGTCCCCGGCGGGCGCCCAACGACCCGACGCCGTCCCCACTCTGCCGCTCGCGCTGACCGTCGCCCGCCAGCGCGAGGACCGGCGGCTCCGGCCCGTGGTGGAGCGCGCCTGGCTCGCCGAGCAGGTGCGCTGGGCCAACGCGCTGTTCCGGCCCCAGGGCGTCACCTTCCAGGTCGCGGAGCGTCACGCCATGGGCCCCGCCCACGCGCGGATGGAGACGCGGCGCGATCGCCACGCGCTCGGCCACCTCCTCCACGACCACGTGATCGACGTGTTCGTGGTCGCGTCGCTCCGGGACGTGGACGAGCCCGACCGCATGCGGCAAGGCGTCCACTGGCGTCCCCGGGGCGAGGGCATCCAGGAGGGTGCGCACCTCGTGATCCTCAGCGCGATCGCCGGCCCGACGGTCCTCGCCCACGCGCTGGGCCACTTCTTCGGCAACCGCCACTCCGACGTTCCCGGCAACCTGATGAGCTACGAGCGGGGGGAGGGCCCGCCCTTCTTCGACCGCGACCAGGGGCGCCGCATCCGCCATCGCGCGCGGCGCTTCCTCGCGAGCGGGGAGCTGGTGCCGGCGGACCGCCTGGCGGCGGCCCGCGCAGCCGCGGCCAGCGCTCCGGACGACGGGGAGGCTTCGGCTAGTCCACGAGTCGCTGAGACAGGTGACTAGCGAAGCTCGATGAAGAACCCGTCGAAGGCCGAGCCGTAGTCCTCGTCGCCGGCCGCGAAGACGACCACGCGGAGGTTTCGCACGTCGTAGGCGAGCAGGCCGATCGGGAAGACGACCTGCTCGGGCTCGGGCTCGGGCTCGATGACGACGGGCTCCGGCGGCGCCTCCTCCTCCACGCCGGCGGCGGCGCGGAGAAGCTCGTCGACGTCGTCGTCCACCGCGGGCTCGGCGCTCTCCTCGGCGGCGTCCGCGGCGGCCTCGGCGGGCTCCTCGGCGCCTCCCTCGTCACCGCCCTCGCCCTCCGCCGGCTGCGCCTCCGCGGCGGCCTGCTGGCGGATCTCGGGGAGCGCCGGGATCGGCTCCGGCGTGAAGTCGGTCGGCTGAGCGGACCTGGCGGACCGCTGGATCTCGGCGCGGATCTTGGCGACCGCCCAGTCGACGGCGGCCTGCCGCTGCGCGGGGTCCTCGTCGATGATCGCCTCCTGGTTCTCGAGCTCGTACCAGCGGCTGAAGCCCTTGCCGGGAAGGAGGAACTCGACGCGCCGGAGGCGCCCATCGTCGAGGTCGAGCCGGACGAAGACGTCGATGCGCCGGTCGATCCGCGTCGCGCCGGGCACGGGGATGTAATAGGTCTGTCCGTAGCGCTTGAGGCACCAGGCGGGGCGGCAGATCGGGCGCGGCGGGCGGCGACCGAACATGTCGCTGAAGCGCTCGTTCGAGCGCGCCACGGCGCCGAGAGGCGCGCCGTAGTTGGTCACCTCGAGGAGCGCCTCGGTCCAGGCCTCGACCGCCTGGCTCACCCACTCGTTGGCCTCCCGCGCGCGCTGACGGCGCTGCTGGTCGGCCGCGCGCACGTTGGTCTGGTCCTGGCTGGCTCGGGCCTCGGCCTGCTGCTGGCGGACGGTGAGCTGCCGCTCGGCGAGCCGCGCGTACCGGCCGCTCGGGTAGGCGGCGAGGTAGAACTCGAGGCCGGGAATCGTCGCCTGGTTCTCGGCCCAGACCTCCTGCTCCCGCGCGTCCCGGAACTCGTTGTACTCGGGCGCCCAGCGGCCCTCCGGGTAGTCCGCGAGGTACCCCTGCATCGTGACGAGCCGCTCGGCGTCGTCCTCGGCGTAGCGGACCTTCTTGTAGGCCTCGTACTCGCCGTGGCTGACCACCGTCTGGCAGCCGAAGAGGGCGAGCAGGAGCATCGCGATGGCGGCGGGGGTGGCTCGGGTCACGGCGGGTCCTCTCACGGGCAGAGATCGCAACGCGGGTGCATGTCCCGGAGGTCTCGTCCGGGGATCGCGAGCAGCGCGTCGTCGTCGGTCAGCAGAAGGTTGACGCAGTCGTCGACGTCGTCGATGAAGGGGCTGCAGCCGAAGGGCCAGCTGAACCCGACGCAGGTCTCGGTGTTGGCCATGATGCGGCAGGTCTCCGTCTCGAAGACGTCCGCCCGGCCGCCGATGAGCTCGTGGAAGCAGATCGCCTCCTCGATCTCGACGCAGGACTCGACGGGCGGCGCCCGACCGAACTCGTCGGAGCAGCCGCCGACGTTGCCCGGGGAGGTGCCGGCGAGGCCGAGGAAGAGGAGCGCGGCGGCGCCGAAGCGAAGGAGGAGGCGGTGCAGCTTCATGGCAAGAACTCGAAGTCCCACAGCAGGCCGGCGTCGAAGGCGACCAGCCAGTGCAGGGTCTCCAGCGCGCCGAACGTCAGGTTTCCGGTGGCCTCGAGGTAGACCCCGAGACCGGCCAAGAATTTGTAATGTATCGCTGCGCCGAGCTCGACGCCCGGCGAGAAGCTCAGCCCCCCGCCCTGCTGGGCGGTCAGGTTGAGCGGTGCGCCGAGGCGCCCCTGCACCTGCACCGTGTCGTGCTCCATGCCGGCCGCGCGGTAGAGCGGGACCAGGAGGTGGTAGCTCGGGGTGATCGTGTACTGGTTGAACGCGTCGACCTGGCGCGTGCCGCCGCCGTCGGAGATCAGGTTCGCGCTGACGAACACGCCGAGCCCGTGGCGCACGGCGCGGCCGGGCAGGAAGGCGGCGCCGCCCAGCTCGAGGTAGGGGGGCGCGATGACCTCCTGGAACCACGGGCTGTTCTCGCGCGGTCCGATCCTCAGCCCGATGCCGGCCCCGAGGAACCCCATCACGCGCCAGGGGTCGTCCGGCGGGACCTCTTGCTGGCCGAAGACGCCCTCGCGGGACTCCCCGGCGAGCTCGGCGTCGCTGTCGGTGACGCCTTGGGCCTGGGCCGAGGCAGGGATCGAAGCGCCGATCGCCAGGGCGATGAGCCAGGCAAAGAAGCAGTGACGATTCACGGTTCGCGCACCCTAGTGTGCGGCTCCCAGCGCGGTCAAGGGCCCCGCGAGCCGCGCCGTGGGCTGTGCTAAGAGGTGCCTCCGTGCGCCACTTCGTCCGGGGATTCCTCCTCGCCAGCGTGCTCTGGGGCGGTGCGTTTGCCTACCTCTACGTGGTGGAGGGCTTCCGACCGCCGCCGGCGGGGTCGGGGCTGGTCGTGGCGGCCTCGGTCGACCCGGCGGTGGAGGTCGCGGCCTCCGATCGGCCTCGCCGACGCCGGCGCCGCCGGGGCCGCCGGCCGCGGACCGAGCGAACGCCGCAGGGCCAGGCCACGACGGGGGACGACCTCCGGGAGGACGAGATGCGGAGCCTCGACCTCGCGGGCGGCGGGGGGACCGAGCAGCTGCCGCGGGCGCACCTCGAGACGACCTTCGACGGCGCCATGCCCCGCATCCGCCGGTGCCTCGTCCTGATGGCGGGTGAGGACCCGGTCACGGGCCGCGTGGTGTTCGGCGTCCGCATCGCGCCGACCGGCGCCGTGGAGGGGGTTCAGCTGAGCGGCCCGGCCGCCGCGACCACCGGCGAGGCGGGCGACTGCCTGCGGAGCGCCGTGCGGACCCTGCGGTTCCCGCCCTTCGACGGCCCGGCGATGGTGGCCCGCTTCCCCCTGACGCTCACCTGATCGCGCGGGGGTCACTCGCCGCGGTAGCGCGGCGGGCGCTTCTCGGCGAACGCGGCCAGGGCCTCCAGCCGGTCCTGTGACACGAGCGTACGGTCGTAGCAGGCCCGCTCGACCGACAGCCCCGCCTCGAGCGGGAGGTCGCTCGCCGCGTCGATCGCCTCGAGGGCCGCCGCCACGGCGATCGGGGCGGCGTCCGCAAGGGGCCGTGCCATGGCCAGGGCGGCGTCGAGGACGCTCTGCCCCTCCGGACAGATCCGATGGACCAGCCCGAGGTCGAAGGCCTCCGTCGCCGACAGCCGCCGGCTGAAGAGGATCAGCTCCTTCGTCCGGGCGGGGCCCAGCAGCCGCACCAGCCGCTGGGTGCCGCCGGCCCCCGGGATGATCGCCAGGCTCACCTCCGTGAGCCCGATGTGCGCGCGGGGCGCGATCACGCGGAAGTCGCAGGCGAGGGCGAGCTCGAGCCCGCCTCCGAACGCGGCGCCGTTCAGCGCCGCGATGACGGGGACCGGGAGCCGGTCGATCGCGCCGAAGCTCGCCCGGTAGTGGGGGAGGAAGTCCCGGACGTCCTCCTCGTCCATGGTGCGGCGCTCCTTGAGGTCGGCGCCGGCGCAGAACGCCTGGTCCCCCTGGCCCGTGATCACGACCGCCCGTAGCGAGCGGTCGGTCGCCGCCTCCCGGGCGAGGCGCCCGAGCTCGCGGACGACGGCCCGGGACAGCGCGTTGCGGCGCTCCTCCCGGTCGAGGGTCCACACCGCGACCGCGCCTCGCCGCTCGACCCGGACGCCGGTGCCCCCCGCCAGGGCCCTCTCCCGCTCCGCCTGCTCGCCCATCGCCCTCCAGCCTACCCCACTCCGCTACGGCTCCGCTTCCCGCGGGGCCGCCTCCCGTGACCGCTGCGCCCGCGCGCGCCGCAGCTCCCGGTACGCCGCGAGGCGCCGCTCGAAGCGCTCGCGGTGCTGCGCCACGCGGACGGCGGCCTCGAGGGCCTGCTCCGCCTCGTCCTCGCGGCCGAGCTCGTCGAGCAGCAGAGCCCGGCCCACGTGGGCCGGCGCGAAGGTCGGGGCGTGGGCCACGACGTCGCCGTACACCGCGAGCGCCTCCGCGTGCCGCCCCTCGTTGACGAGCAGGGCGGCGAGGCCGAGGCGGAGCCCGAGGTGCGCGGGGGCGTGGACGAGCCCGGCGCGGAAGGCCTCCTCGGCGCCCTCCGGGTCCTCGGCCTGGACCCTCGCCACGCCGAGCGCGTTCCAGGTCTCCGCGTGCTCGGGGTCGAGCTCGGTCGCGCGCACCAGGGCCGGCGCTGCCAGCTCGGGCTGGCCCCACCGCAGGAGGCGGGTCCCGAGGACGCGGTGCGCGTAGGCCGACCCGGGGGACGCGGCCACCGCCCGGCGGTAAGCCAGGAGCGCCTCGTCGTAGCGCCGCTCCAGCTCCCACGTGTGGCCGACCAGCACCCGAGGGACGGCGGCGGCCGGGCGCAGCGCCGCCGCGCGCTCGAACGCGTCGCGAGCCCGGGGGTAGCGCTCCGCCGCCATCTCGGCCCGCCCGAGGGCCACCCACCGCCGCGGGTCGTCCGGCGCGGCCTCGGCGGCGGTGCGGAAGTGGCGGGCGGCTTCCTCGAAGCGTCCGGCGTTCATCGCCCGGCGCCCCTCGGCGACCGGACCGCGGGCGCAGCCCCCGACCAGGGCGGCGACGGCGAGGGCGAGGGCGAGGAGTGTGGCTTGACCTCGCGGGGGCCGGCAGCGACGATCCGCGCGATGGAACGGAGCGTTCTTCGCAAGGTGCTCGACCGCGCACCCGGCCTCAGCGAGACCGACGGGTCCTACACGGTGGGCGTTGACCATCGGGCGTCGCTCTACCTCGGGCTCGCCAGCCAGACGACGATGGTCGGGGACCTGGTCCGCCTCAGCCTGCGGGACGACCACCTGGAGATCGAGAGCAAGGAAGGCACGCGCTCCTACTTCGCATACGAGCATATCCTCGGCTTCGCGGTCCAACCGCCCCGCGGGGCGAGCGGGCGCACCGGGTTCTGACGACGACCGATGGGCGCCAGGGTCCTCGTTTGCGATGACGAGGCCGGCCTCCGGGAGATGCTCCAGGTCCTCCTGAGCCGGGCCGGCTACACCGTCGAGGCGGTGGGCCGGGCCACCGACGCGCTGCGCCGCATCGCCGAGGCGCCGACCCTCGACGCCGTCATCACGGACCTGGCGTTGCCCGACGGCTCGGGCATGGACGTGCTGCGGGAGGCCCGCGGCCGGGACGAGGCCACCCAGGTCGTGATGATCACCGCCTACGGCACGACCGAGCAGGCGGTCGAGGCGATGCGCCTCGGCGCCTACGACTACATCCAGAAGCCCTTCCGTAACCACGAGCTGCTGGCGCTCCTCGAGAAGGCCCTCGAGAAGCGCGAGATCGTGGAGGAAAACCGCTCTCTGAGGGAGGCCGTCGCCAGCCGCAACCGGTCGGGAGGCCTGATCGGCAAGGGCGCCGCGATGCAGCGGATCATGGACCTGGTCCGGCGTGTGGCGGACGCGCGGACCAGCGTGCTGATCACCGGCGAGAGCGGGACCGGCAAGGAGATGGTCGCCCGGGCGCTGCACGAGCAGGGCGCGCGCGCGGGCGCGCCGTTCATCGTCGTCAACTGCGGGGCCCTGCCCGAGAGCCTGATGGAGAGCGAGCTGTTCGGGCACGAGAAGGGGGCCTTCACGGGCGCGACGACGCGCAGCGAGGGCCTGGTCCGCGCCGCGGAGGGCGGGACCCTGTTCCTCGACGAGGTCGGCGAGCTGCCCCCCGCCCTGCAGGTGAAGCTCCTGAGGGTGCTGTCGGACCATCGGGTGCGGCCGGTCGGCGGCGCGACGGAGACGGAGGTCGACGTCCGGGTGGTCGCGGCCACGAACCGGGACATCGAGCGGGACGTCGCCGAGGGGACCTTCCGGCAGGACCTGTTCTACCGGCTGAACGTGATCCGGCTGAAGCTCCCAGCCCTGCGCGAGCGGCCGGAGGACGTCCCCTTGCTCGCGGAGCACTTCCTGCGCAAGCACGGGGCGCTGGCTGGCAAGCGCCTCGGCCTGTCCGCGGAGGCCCGCCGGTGGCTGGTCCAGCAGGCGTACCCGGGCAACGTGCGGGAGCTCGAGAACCTGGTCGAGCGGGCGGTCACGCTGGCGCTCGGCGCGGAGGTGACCGTGGCCGACCTCGCGGAGGGCGGGGCGGCGCCGCCGGCGCCGTCGGCCGCCGTCGAGCTCGGGGCCGGCTTCGACCTCGATGCGCACCTCGGCCGGATCGAGCAGCGGCTGATCCTCCAGGCCCTCGAGGAAGCGGGGGGCGTGCGTAAGCGCGCCGCGGAGCTCCTCGGGATGACCTTCCGGTCCTTCCGCTACCGCCTCGCGAAGTACGACCTCGACGTGGAGGACGGCCGGGCCACGCCGCCGGAGGGCGTCGCCCGGGACTGACGTCGGCGCGCCGACGACGCCGGACGGACGCGGGGGCCCCTCGGTGGCGAGGACGGACAATTTCGGTCACCCTCCTTCTGTCGGCAGCCAGCTCGCCGTGTGGGAGAGCCGGGCACGGTTGCTGCTTGATCCCCCCGGGTGAGGCGGCTCGCGGCGACGCGCGACCGACGTGCGAGACCGAGCGCGAGGGGCGCGCACCGGCGCCGGAGAGAGCGCGGCGGAGGACGACGATGACGAGAAGGCGGGCGGGCTACACGATGATCGAGCTGCTCATGGTGGTGGCGATGGTCGGGATCCTCGCGGCCCTGGCGGTCCCGGTCTTCAACGGCTACCGCTACCGGTCCCGGGTGTCGGAGGCGGTGACCTTCCTCGCCGACATCCGGCAACGGCAGGAGGCGTACCGGTCGGAGTTCGGACGCTACTGCTCGGTCAGCGGGCCTCCGACGGCCCTCGGGACCTGGGCCCCGACCACCGCGCCGAACCCACCGGGCCGCGCGCTGGTCGAGTGGGACTACTCGGGCGGAGCCTGGAACCAGCTCGGCGCCGCGCCCGACGGCTTCGTGCGGTTCCAGTACCGCACGGTGGCGGGCCTGCCCACGGAGGCGACCCCGGCTCCCGTCGGCTACGACGGCTCCGATTTCTGGTACATCGCCCAGGCCCGGGCCGACCTCGACGGCGACGGCCAGCTGATGATCATGGAGGCCTACTCCGCGGCGAGCCACATCTTCATCGGCGATGCTTCGATGAACATGCTCTCCCAGGGCTACGAGTAGGGCCGAACTACTACGAGTAGGGCCGAAGAGGGGGAATTGTCCGGAGCTCTCCCGACGCCGCGGGACACCCCGGGATCCGTGAGTGACGATATTCGGCAGTCGCGATTGGCGCGGGTGCCGCATTTCGTCACTCGGACCCCGATAGGCTTCAAAATACAGGCTGACTGGACTGGCACGGTAACTGCCGCAGAGGGCGAATCAGAGGACGGCCACGACGCCTGTCCGGATTTCCCTGTCAGAACGGAGAGAGCAGATCCATGAGTAAGCTATTGCGGAAGAAGTCGGGCTTCACGCTCATCGAGCTGATGATCGTGGTGGCCATCGTCGGCATCCTGGCGGCCATCGCGATCCCCGCCTTCGTCGGCTACATGCGCCGGAGCAAGACCTCCGAGGCCGCCGCGAACCTGAAGGCCATGTTCACGGGCGCCGCCGCCTACTACGGCAACGAGAACTGGGCGACCCGGGGCGTTCAGCTCGGCGCGGGTCTCGTGAACACCAGCGCGTGCACCGTCGCCGCCGCCGCCACCACCAACGCGCCGGCCGCGAGCAAGACCGTCCTCGACTGGACGGCGGAGGCCGCGAGCTTCGAGGCCATCGGCTTCCAGGTGGTGGACCCGGTCTACTACCAGTACTCGATCGTCGGCTCCACCGACTCCTGCGCCCACATCGCGGGCGAGAACCTCTACAGCTTCGACGCGAACGGCGACCTCGACGGCGACGGCACCCAGTCGCTCTTCGAGATCTCCTCCGGCTCGAGCACGACCAACGCGCTGATGCGGTCGCCCGGTATCTACCGCCAGAACGAGCTCGAGTAGCGCTCCTCCCGACGGACCGACCGCGCCCCTTCCGGCCACGCCGGGAGGGGCGTCGTCGTGTCGGGCCCGCCACGCGTCCGTGGGCCTGGCGGGCACGGTCGGCCGGCGCCGTGCTACAGCGAGGCCGAGGAGCGATCGCTTGGGCCGCACTCTCGCCGCCGTTCTGGGGATCGCGCTGGTCCTCGCCCTCGCGCTGGCGACCGACCGCCTCCGCGCCCACGCGCACGAGGCCTACGTCGGCGCGCAGCGCTACGAGGACATCTACTACCTCCCGCCGCCGGCCTGGCTGCCCGTCTTCAGCCTGGGCTACGACGAGGCGCTCGCCGACGCCCTCTGGATGCGGGCTCTCGTCTACTTCGGCGACGAGTTCCTCCACGAGGGCGCCGTGCGCCATGTCTTCGACTACGGCGAGGCGATCGCCACCCTCGATCCGGACTTCCGGGCGCTGTACCGCTGGATCGGGACCGCCGGCATGTACCGCCCTCAAGCGATCACGGCGGAGGACATCGAGCGCACGGTCGCGTTCATGCAGCGCGGGGCCCAGAGGTTCCCGAACGACGGCGAGCTCCTGTGGGAGATCGGGGCCGCCCTCGCCTACGAGCTGCCGCCGATGATCGAGGAGAACGACCCGGCCGCCGGCGACCGGGCGCGCGCCCGGGCGGCGCCCTACCTGATGGCCGCCGTTCGCCTCGGCGCGGGGCCGGACTGGGCCGCCCTGGCCAACGCCGCCCTGCTCGACCGGGTCGGCCGAGCCGAGCAGGCGGCTAGCCACCTCGAGGACATGTACGCCCAGGTCCACGATCCCCAGACCCGCGCGCGCATCGCCCAGCGCATCGAGGCGCTCCGGAGCCGGGCCCGGGCCGAAGCCTTCGTCGAGCGGATGAGCGCCCTCGAGGCCAAGCGCCGCGCGGAGCTGCCCTACCTCGACGCGACGCAGTACCTCCTGATCGGGCCGCGGCCGCCCGTCGACGAGGAGCAGGCGTTCCGGGACGGCTTCGTGGCGGGCGGCGGCCTCGGGGAGCCGTAGCTACTCGACGCGGTCCCGCACGTAGAGGATGCCGAAGGGGACGAGGTCTCCCTCCGGCGTGGCGGTCGCGCGTCGCTCGAGCAGGCTCCGCTCGCCGTCGCCGTCGAGGTCCCCCTCGGCGCGGAAGGTGACGAGGTAGGTCCCCTCGGGGGCGCGCAGGCCGCAGCCCGGCGTGGTGGGCTCGAAGGTGTAGCTGTAGCGCACCGGGACCTCCGGCTGGAAGCCGAGTGCCTCCCAGGGGGCCGCGCCGGCGCGCTCCGGGTCGGCGAACGCCACGAGCTCGCCGTCGGGCGACGGCTGGCGGGGGGTGGGTCCGGCCGGGACGGGCAGGCATCGCCGCAGCGGGGGGCCCTCACCGTTACCCTCGTGCTCCGCCGCGAAGTAGGCCGCCGACCGCTGGTAGAGCGTCTCGAGCAGCTGCGCGGCCTCCGCGGTCTTGCTGAGGCGGGCTTCGCGAACGAACGCGGGCACGACGATGGCGAGCAGGATGCCCACGACGCAGACGACGGCGCACACCTCCACCGCGGTCACGCCGGAACGCCGTCGCCTCATCGCCTCGACTCTGGCAGAGCCGGCCACGCCTTCAACCGTCCGGCCGGAGCGTCAGGTCGAGCCGCTCGGTCTCGCCCGGGACGATCCGTACCGAGACCTCGCGGCGGATGTCCTGCTCGTCGTTGACGAGCGTGATCCGGTGCCGGCCCGCCGGGAGCCGGATCCCGGGCTGCGGCGTGTGGCCGACCAGCCGACCGTCGACGAAGACGTTCGACCACGGAACGGGCCGGACCGCCAGGTACCCGGGGGTCGAGCGCCGCCCGCGGGCGCGGCCGCGCTCCGGGCGCTCCTCCAGGGGGTCGCCCGCCCCCGGGCTCGCCCCGTCGTCGCTCCGAGGCTCGGCGCCCTCCCCCTCCCCGTCCGCCTTGGTGTCGCCCTCGCCGCCGGGCGGGATGGACCCGGCCTCCCGGTCGCGGTCCGGCGCCGGGACCGCCGTCGGCCCGCCCTCGCCGGGCGCCGGTGCCGCCGCCGCCGGCTGGAGGGTCACCTCGTCGAGGATGACGGTCCCGCCCGGCGGCAGGCGGAGCTCGCGCCGCCAGGGCACGTAGCCGGGCTCGCGGATCTCGAGCTGATGGGAGCCCGGCGGGACCTCCCGGAGCACGTGGCGTCCATCGGCGCGTCGCTCGAGGGGGCGGCCGTCGAGGAGCACCGTCGCGCTCGCCGGGTGGGCCGTGACGTGCACGGTGCCGGGGGCCCACAGCAGCCGGTAGGTGGCGAAGGCCCCCGCGAACGCCAGCAGCCCGAGGGCGACCGCCGCCGCGACCACGAGCCGTCGCCCGGTGCCGCGCTGCGCCTCGCCGCCCGACGGCTGGGGACCGAACGGCGACGGCGCGCCCGGGCCCGGGGGCCGGGACGATCGACGGGACGGCGGGGCGCTCGAGCGGAGCGTCGGCTCCGAGCGGACGGCGCGGGCCCTCAGGTCGGCGACCGGGAGGTCCGGCTCGTCGACGTCCGGGAACGCGTTGAGCACCTCGTCCTCGGGACGGTCGTAGATCATCGTGGCCATCTCGTCGTCGTCCCACTCCATCGCCAGCTCCGCGCCGTCGAGGTCACCGGCGAGGACAGGGGGGACGGACGAGGGCGGGGCGGGCGTCGAGGTGCGCTCCTGGAGCGCGGCCGCGGGGACGGGCGGCGGGACCGACCCGACGCCGAGGCGAGACGGCGTCGGCGCGCTGGCCGCGCGCGGGGCCTCCGCCCGCGGCAGGCCGAGGTCCGGCGTCGCCGCGGCCCGCACCGGGGGGAGGTCCTCCCGCGTCCGGCGCTCGTCGGCCCGCTCCGCGTCCGAAAAGGGGGTGGGGATCGGAGGGGTCGGTGGCCCGGACGCGGGCTCGGCCCGCCGACGCTCCGCCGCGAAGGTGCGGGCCATCATCGCGGCGAGATCGGCGCGCGAGAAGTAGAGGCCGGCTGCGTACATGAAGGACTGCAGGTCGTCATGGAGCGCCAGCGCGGTCGGGTAGCGGGCGTCGGGGTCCCGGGCCAGCGCGCGGAGCACGATTTGGTCGAGCTCCACGGGCACGTCGGGGTTGCGCTGGCTTGGCGCGGCGATCGGGGCGCCCCGGACGTTCTCGAGGGTCGCGAAGTCGCTCGGGCCGACGAACAGGCGCTCCCCTGTCAAGATCTCGTGCAGCACGACGCCCAGCGCGAACACATCGCTGCGCCGGTCGACGGCGTGCCCGCCGATCTGCTCCGGGGACATGTAGGCGAACTTCCCCTTGAGGATCCCCGCCTGGGTCTTGCCCGCCTTGCCCGCCGCCTTGGCGATGCCGAAGTCGATGATCTTGGTCTCTCCCTCGTAGCTGATCAGGATGTTCTGGGGGCTCACGTCCCGATGCACGAGGCGGAGCGGCCGCCCCGACGCGCTCCGCTTGTCGTGCGCGTAGTCGAGGCCCTCGCCGACCTTCATCACCACGTGGCACGCCATCGAGACCGGGACCGTCCGTCCCCGCTTGCGCAGGTGGTCGAAGACCGTCCGCAGGTCCTTGCCGTCGACGTACTCCATCGCGATGAAGTAGCTCTCTCCCACCTTCCCGAGGTCGAAGATCTGGGCGACGTTCGGATGATGGAGCTGGACCGCGATCTTCGCTTCGTCGATGAACATCGTGATGAACTCGCGGTCCTTCGCGATGCTCGGGAGGATTCGCTTGACCGCGACGAGCCGCTCGAAGCCCTCGACGCCGAAGGCCTTGGCCTTGAAGACCTCGGCCATCCCGCCGACGCTCACGCGCTCGAGCAGCTCGTACTTGCCGAAGGGGATGGGCTTCTTCACCGCCCCCCCTCGGCGAGGGCGGTGCGCGGACGCGGACCGGGCGGTTGAGGCATGACGCGGACCCGAGGGCCCATCGGCCCCCGACGGACCAAGGATGCGGCACCCGACGCGGCCCGCTCAAGGAGCCGGGACGGATGTCTCTCGGGCGACACTCGACCGTCCGCTCAGGACGGACTCTGCCGTTCGCATGGCGCGGCGCTTCGCATGGCGTGTGGTGTGGGAGCCTACTCGGGGTGTGGGAGCCCCTACTCGTCCTCGTCGTCCTGGAACTGCGGTCGGACGAAGCGGGGGGGCCCTTCGGGGAAGTAGCGCACCCGCTGGCCCTGGAGGTAGCCCCATTCCCGGTAGGGGACCGGCGTGTTCTCCGGCCACAGCACCTCGGTGGCGGGCCGCTCCTCGGCCCAGAAGGGGAGCGATGCGCCCTCGTCGACCTCGACCGCCGCGAACCCGTCGACGGACGCATCCCGGCCGGCGACGCGGAAGGCGAGCCGGGCCTCCGGCGGCAGCGCGATGGCGCTGACCACGCCCGCGGCGCGGAGGCGGTCGGCCAGCGGCCGCGGATCCCCTCGGCGCTCCGCGTAGACGAGGAAGCCCGAGGCATCCACGCCGAGCGCGCGCTCGGCGTCCGGCATCGCGTCGACGGGCGGCCCCGCCGCGAGCACCTGGTCGCCGGTCAGGGGCACCCGGACCGCGAGCTGCGCTCCGACCGAGGAGCGGTAGGTCACGACCGCGACGCGGCCGACCCCGCCGGGTCCGATCCCCGTGAGGTGCGCGAGGCGGCGGCGGTGGTCCTCGCGCCGGAGCGGGCCGGGGACGGCGCGCCGCGTGTCGATGCGGACCAGCCAGGTCCGAGCGGTCTCCTGCCCCAGGAACGTGCGCGCGAAGGCGTGGGGCCAGCCCGCGTGCGGCAGCCCGGAGGTGTCGAACACGCCCTCCCCGGGCCCGCCCGCGTCGACCTCCAGGTGCGGCCCCGGCAGGACGGGCTTGAGCACGAGGTAGAAGAAGTCCCGCGCGTCGCGCCCCGAGTAGCGGGGGAAGGGCATGCCCATCGAGCGGACCGCGAGCCGGGCACGGAGCCGCCAGTCGCCCGGCGTGCGGGCGAAGCTGCCCTCGAACTCGCTGCCGGGCCGGGGGCGCGCGGCGAGGGGCGGGGCGGCCTCGCCGGGGGCGATCGGGCGGAAGAACTCGAAGCCGCAGTGCGCGTGGTTCATGTCGAGGTGCATCCCCCGCGCGCACCGGGCCGCGCTCATCGCGCGGCCGAGCTCCTCCGGGCCCGCGGCGCGCCCCCAGAAGAACGCGAGGAAGCCGCCCGCGGTGAGGCAGAGGCCGCTTCTCGTCGTGTACGTCTGTTCGTCTGCGTCCCGGGGCGCCGCTCCCCACCACCAGCGCTCCCACGGGTTCCACACGGCGTCCTCGACCACGGAGGTCAGGTTCTGACGCATGTCGACCATGCTCTCCGGGATTTGCCGGTTGGCGAGGGTCTCCGTGTAGAAGCGGCCGTTCCAGTCGGGCGCCGGCCAGCTGCCCATCCCGACGCGGCCGTCGTCGAACACCGCGATCGTCGCCGCCCACGGCTTGGGCGGGAGGTACACCCGGTCCTCCGCCATCATCCCGAACTCGCCATGGAGCGCCTGGAACCCGCCGTTGAACGCGCCGACGAGGTGCCGGAGCGTGTGCGGGTCCCGCGGGACCTGCCCCGCGCCCCGGCGACCGGTCGCGCTCTCCGGCTCGCGGGTACCGGCCTGGATGCGGAGCTGCACCTGCCGGGGGTCCCACAGGGTGATGTAGACGCGGGAGAAGAGACGCGCCGGGTCGGCGCGCAGGAAGGTCTGGAAGAAGGCCGGAGGGGCGTTCGGCGTGGCGTTGACGAAGGGGTCGTCGACGACGGGGATCCAGCGGCCCTCCCCGTCCACCGGCGCCACGTCCTCGATCGGGGGAGCGAGGGGCCCCGGCGGCCAGCCGAGCTCGGGGTCGGTCGCGGTCAGCATCGCGATCCGCTCCTCGTCCACCTCGTCGGGGACGGCGAGATCCTCCGCCGCCTCGGCGGCGGTGTCCCCCGGCCCGGCGACGGCGTAGTAGGCGCGCTGGGCGCGGTCGCGCCAGTTGAAGACGCGGTTCTCGAGCCATTCGATCGGCTCCGACCCGACCCAAGACACGTTGCGCACCGTGTCGACGACCCACGCGATCGTCCCCGGCCGGCCCTTGCGCTGCGGCGCGACCTCCACCAGCTCCGCGCCCTCCGTCGGCTCGCCCCGCTCCGGGTCGACCACGACGCGCCGGTCCCCGACGCGCAGGACGAAGCGGCCCTGCCGGACGGCGAGGTCGCCATCCCCGGTCCCCTCCCGGACGTGGTACCGGCGCATCCCGAAGCCCTCGAAGCGGCCGCTCTCCTGGAGGTTCGTGACGCGGTTCTGCCAGCGGGCGCGCGCCGGCCAGCCCTCGGTCAGCGCCGCCGGCTCGCCCGCGAGGTCGAGCACCACCAGGGCGTCGATGCGGTCCCCGACGCGGGTCAGGTAGGCCGCGTGTCGGCCGGAGCGGACCGGCGCGGACTCCGCGGCGCTCGAGGTGGAGGAGAGGTTCCGGATCCAGCCCACGTCCAGCGGGGTGCCTCCGCTCGACGCGCGGACCGCGGCGTAGTGGAGGTCGGGCAGCTCCCCGGGGGCAGCGGCGACGAACAGCGCCTCCCGGTACGCCAGCGGGCCGCCGTCCTCCTCGAGCCACAGCACCGTGGCCGGGTCGACGCGCAGCCCCTCGGCCGCGGCCACCCGCGCGATCCCCTCCTCGGGGCTCGCGGCGCGCGCACCGGGCCAGCGCGCCCGGAGCGCAACGAGCGCCACCAGGGCGAGGCAGAGCGCGACGCAGAGCCGCCGGCGCCGGTGGAGCGCCAGGCGGACCCGGGCGCCCGCGGTACGGGCGACGGAGGAGGAAACCCCCGCACGGGGCGGAAGGGACGGGGACTCGGCGGCGTCGGTCACGGTCTGAGCTCGCTGGGCCTCGGGGCGCTCCGGAGCGGGGACACTGTACGGAGACCCGAGCGGCCGTCTAGCAGGTGCTGTTCCGGCCGTGGCCAGCGCGCATTGCGGGAGGCGGCGGGATGATGATAGGAGCGTGACGCACGGCCTTGCCGGTGTCTTCTCCAGCGACCAAGATGACGGCTTTCGAAGGGGGGAAGCCCCCACGTCCCCCCGTGCCCGCCCTTCCATGCCCCTGACCCCCATGCCCTGCCTTCGCCCCGCGTCGACCCGGGAGCGCCCCAGCCGCCGGCGCCGTCGACGCCCACCCCCCGCGCCCGCGGCGCTCGCCGTGCTGGCGGTGCTCGCGGCCTGCCGCGGCGGCGCACCGGCGATGGCGCGGGCCCAGGCCGCCGAGGGCTCGAACGCGCCGGCCCCGACCGTGCGGGACATCCCGAAGCTCGC
>JBHJHB010000039.1:0-72914 GCA_050331215.1 Sandaracinaceae bacterium
CGCCGTCACGGGGCCCCGGCCCTCGACGCCAGCCTCCGGGGCGGCGCGCGCCCCCGGCCGGGCGTCGGCCCGCGCCACGGGCCTGCGCTCCGGGTGGCGGCCCGCCCCCGACGCGAGGAACGCCTCATCGGCCGGGTTCGGCGTGGCCCGCCGCCGCTCGACGCTCGCCCGGGTCCGGGCGGTCCGGATCCTCTGGCTCTGCCCGGCCCTGAGGTTGTTCAGCGGCGAGTCGAACAGCAGCACGCCCTCCGCCCTGTCCATCAGGAGCATCGCCCGCGCGGCGCCGGTCCGATCGCCGCCCGCGCCCCGGTCCGGCGCGTCGATGTTCTGGACCGATACGGGTCCGCCGGGGACCGGTGGGCTCGGCCGCGAGGGGGCGTCGTCGGGCGAGGGGCCCCCGGCGGCGACGCCGGGCCCGCCGACCGCCTCGAAGGGCAGCGCGAGCTCCGGCGCCGGGGGGGGCGGGACCTCGGGGAGCTGGACGAGCACCAGGGCCGCGGCGAGGTGGAGGCCGAGGGAGCAACCCGCCCCGGCCAGCATCGTGCGCGCGCGTCCCATCGCCCTTCGGCTCACTTTAGGGTGGTACGACCGACCTCGCGAGAGCTGCCCCGGTCCTGCTCCGCGGGCGGGTCGCCCGGGCCGGGGTCGTCGAGCACCTCGAGCGTCTCGGGCGGCCACCGCGCGTCGAGGGGCACCCCGATCGGCGGGCCCCGGTGGACCCGGAGCCACGTCCAGATCCCCAGCGCCAGCAGGAGCACGGCGGCGTAGTGGCCCGGGGTGAGGCCGTAGAAGCGGTTGTCCCCGTTCGGGTGGTCGGTCGCGCGGAGGAAGTCGAGGCCGAAGCGCACCGGCGCGTAGAGCAGGGGGAGCAGCGCGAGGTAGAAGCCCCGGCGCCGAGGCGTGCGCCCGAGCCACAGGAACAGGGGGATCACCGCGAGGCACCAGAGCACCTCGTACAGGCCGAGGTCGTGGCGGGCCGGGTAGGGGGGAACGTCGTAGGGGCTCTGGTAGTCGGCGACCGCGAGCGGGAAGTCCGTGATGTGGCCCGGGTGGTCGTGCGCGACGAAGCACCCGAGCCGGCCGAACAGCCAGCCGAAGGGGAGGGCCCAGGCGATCGGGTCCGCGAAGGGGATGAACGGATAGCCCCGTCGCCAGCACCAGACGAGCCCCCCGACCACGGCCCCGAAGAACCCCCGAACGACGACAGGCCGTTCCAGATCTCGAGGAGGAAGACGGGGCGCCGCACGACCTCGTCCCAGTGGTAGAACACCGCGTCGAGCACGTGGCCGATCACGAAGCCGAAGATCAGGAGGTAGCCGGCCATCTCGCCGAGGATCTGTGGGTGGATCCCCTCCTGGCGGGCCCGGCGCTCGGCCAGGAACGTGCCGACCAGCACCGCGGTCGCGACCAGCATGCCGAAGGGCTGGAGCGCGAGGTCGTCGGGCAGGCCGACGGTCAGGCCTCCCTCGAGCCCGGGCATCGGGACCTGGAGCGACCAGTCGGGGAGCGGGATCCGTAGAGGCTCCGGCCTCCACCAGGGGATCGTGGCGAGGGGGGGGCGCACGGGGCCGTGGTGTAGCACCGCCCGCGCGCGGCGAGGGCCTCGCGAGCGCTCGACGCTAGTTCACGCGGCGCATCAGCTCGAGCATCTCGTCGGCCTCGACGAAGCTGACCACGCGCGCCTCCTCCTCGCCGCTCGAGCCGTGCATGACGACGAGGGGCAGGCCGCGCTGCTCGTAGCCGCTCAGGAGGCGCTCCTCGTCGTCCTCCGGGTCGGTCATGTCGATCCGCACCGCGACGAAGCGCTGCGCCTCGCGGACGACGCGCGGGTCGCTGAAGGTGTCACGCTCCAGCTCGTTGCAGGCGGCGCACCAGTCCGCCCCGAAGTCGACCAGGAGCGGCTGGCGCTGGCGCTCCGCGAGGGAACGGGCCTGCTCGTAGTCGGTCATCCACGCGAGCTCGGCGCCCTCCGGCGGGGCCATCACCCAGCCCGCGGCGAACACGCCACCCAGCACCGCCAGGGCGACGCCGAGGGTCTTCTGACCGAACGTGCGGCGGCTCGCTCCGTGGTAGCTCAGCGTCACTGCGCCGAGGCCGAGGCCGCCCGCGATCATCACGACGGCGAGGATCAGCATGGGCGTGGTGCGCCGGATGAGCGGGTCGAAGCCGAGGGCCGCCGCCGGAGTCTCGAGCACCCAGCGCTGCACGAAGATGATCGCGACCGCCAGGATCACGATCCCGAAGGCGCTCTTGACGTACTCGAGCCACCGACCGCTCTTCGGCAGCCCCATCGCGAAGGTGCCGACGAACCACGTCGGAAGGGCGAGCCCCACCGCGAAGGTGAAGAAGGCGAGGCCGCCGAAGACGACGTCCTGGCTCTGCGCGACGAAGGCCAGGAGCGCGCCGATGACCGGTCCGGTGCAGGGCGTCGCGATCAGGCCCATGACCAGGCCGAGCACGAAGGCCCCGCGCGGCCCGATGCCGCCCATCCGGGCGAGGCGGTTCTGGAGCGCCGGCGGCAGCGCCAGGTCGAAGGCGCCGAACATCGAGATCGCCATCGCGGCGAGGAACAGCGCGAGGGGGAACATCACCCAGGGGCTCGACATCCACGCCCCGAAGACGGTGGACGTCATCGCGGCGGCGACGCCGAGGGGCGTGAAGAGCGCGCAGACCCCGAGCAGGTACATCGTGGACAGGCCGGCCGCGTGGAGCTTGGTCTTGGCCTGGGAGGCGCCGAAGACGCTCACCGTGATGGCGATCATGGGGTAGACACACGGCGTCAGGGACGTACCCAGCCCAGCGACGAACGCGATGCCCAGGGCGAGGCTCCAGTTCCCGGAGGAGATCGCCGAGGAGAAGGCCTCGCCCATTCCGCGCAGAAGCCCGTCCACGCCCGAGAGCACGTCGAACCAGAGGAGCGCGAACACCGCCCCGAGCGCCACCATGAGGAGGACGGCGTACCCCGCTCGCCCGTAACCCTTTGCTATCGAAGTCATCGCTGGATGCCCGAGATTGACGCAAAATCGCGCCGGAAGGTAGCGCCGCGGCCCCCGGCCGTCCGGCGAGGGGGCTCACTCGGCGGGGAGCCTCGGTCGCCCGGAGGGCGAGGGTGCCGGCTGGGCGCGGTAGCGGCCTGGTCGCTGCTGTCCGGGTGCGCCCTCGCGAACGGGATCGACGTGTGCTCCCGGCGCCCCTCGTTCGAGGACGAGATCAACGTCCTGACCGACGGCAACCAGTCGCTCCGCTCGGCCCGGGCGGTCGCGCCGCTCGCCACCGGGCGCGCGCTCGTCACCTTCATCGCTCAGGTCGGGGAGACCCGGCAGGCGGCCCGTGGCATCCTCGTCGACCCGGACGGCGCCCCGGTCAACACCTGCGGCGAGCCGAACGAGGTCACGTACTCCACGTTCCGCGAGGGCGGCCCGGCAGACCAGCTGGCGGCCTTCCCCGTGTACGCGGCGGCGCGGGACGCGGAAGCGGAGGGGTTCCTGACCTGGAGCTTTGTCGAGGGCGACGTGACGGCGGAGGTTCCCGACCTCGACATGCGCGTCGAGGGGCGCTTCGTCGGCGCGGACGGCTGCACGATCTTCGAGGAGGAGCAGCCCGCCCCCTGGGTCTTCGATGACCCACCGCGCGGCGTCATCGTGGGTCCGCCGCAGGCCGCCCGGGTGGGCGAGGAGCGCTTCGTCCTCGCCTGGCCCCGGGGCCAGAGCTTCGTCGGCGCCCGGGACGGTGGGGTCTTCGTCCAGGTCTTCCGGGAGGGGCCGTTCGGCCGCCCCGAGTTCGAGCCCGTCCGGGACCCGGAGTCGGGCGAGGTCGTCGACGGCACGGCGCCCGTGCGGGTCGCGGGGGGGAGCGCGAGCGCCGTCAGCGTCGTGCCGCTGCGCGACGGCCGCTTCGGTCTCCTCGCGCGGCGGGAGGTGCTCCTGACGCAGGCGGTCGCCTTCGCGGTCCTCGAGGACACGCTCGACGTCGTCATTCCTTTCCGGGAGCTCGACCGCTACGGGATCCCGGCGAGCAGCATCGCCCCCGCCCTCGCGTTCGACGGGGAGCGCTTCCTCGCGGTGTGGACACGGAGCGATCCGGCTGCGGGCGGCGTCGAGCGCGTGGTCGCGACGTTCCTCGACCTCGAGGGGCGGCCGCTCCCCACGCCTCACTCCCCGAGCGGGGAGCCGTTCTTCCTGACCGGGGAGGCCCGCCAGCAGGAGGACCCGACCGTGACCGCCCTCCCCGAGGGCCGCGGGTTCCTCGTCGCCTGGGGGGACAGCAACCAGGCCGAGAGCGAGGACGCGATCCGTGCGATGGTGCTGGACCCCGACGGGGAGGTCGGGTTCGCCAACCCCGCCTGCGACCGGGCCGACTTCCAGGTCCACGGCGAGCTGTCCGGCCTCCAGGAGGCGCCATCTGCCGCGGTCCTCCCGGACGGGACGGTCCTGATCGGGTGGACCGACCGCGGGGCGAACGGTCGCGATCTGAGCGGCTCGTCGGTCCGCCTCCAGCGAGGCGATCTCGCCACCTACCTGCCGCTGCGATGACCGCGATCGGCCGCCACGAACGCGTCGTCATCCTGGCCCTCGCGACGATGGCCAGTGCCTGCGGGACCGCGGAGTCGCCGAGGCTCCCGGTCGTCGAGGACCCCGTCCGCGACGCCGGGGTCCCCGTGTGCGGAGCGCCGCCGGACACGGTCCGGCCCACCGCGCCCTGCGGGTGCGACGACGACTGCGCCGGTCAGGCGGTCTGCCTGCCCGAGCTCGTGGCGGGGGTGCCGGGCGGGCAGTGCCTCTCGATCTGCGATCCGGGCCTCGACCCCGCGCCCCAGTGCGGGCCCGACGCGCGATGCCTCGCGGGGCCCGGTGGGCCAGGCATCTGCGTCCTGAGCTGCGCCACCCGCGGCGACTGCCCGACCGACGAGCCGTGCGCCGGCGGCATCTGCCAGCGGCTCTGCGTCGAGGACCGGGAGTGCGCGTCGGGCCGCTGCGACCGATACGCCGGCTTCTGCGTCGCCGAGCCGCTCAACCCCGACGGCGCGGGGCTGCTCGCGCCCTGCCTGCGGAGCGACGACTGCCGCTCGCTGGCGTGCGTGGACTTCAGCCCCGGCCGTCACTGCCTGAGCGAGTGCGACACGGCCCGGCCCGGCACGTGCCCCGACGGGGCCGCCTGCGTGGCGGGAAGCCCCGGCGACGAGCTCGGGCTGTGCGCGCCGCGCTGCGACGAGGTGACCGAGGCCTGCCCCGAGCCGGGCCTGCGGTGCGCGTCGGCGGTCGGCCCGGTGCCCGGGCTCCGCGTCTGCCTCCCAGAGTGAGCGGATCGCATCCCTGCGCGGGGCGGCGGGGGGAGGCGCCCCCCAGGCGCGGTGGAGGTGGGGGCGCGTCCCCCCGGCGCGCGAACGACAGGCCCGAGGAAGCACCGCCTGAGGCGGTTGGTGCGTCTCGTGCAGTGCTGGTCGCCGGACGCGTGGATCAGGAGGAGACGCCCATGCAGCGTAGACAGATGTGGAGGGCCCCGGCGATCGCCCTGGTCCTGGGGTTGGCGATGAGCGGCTGCGGCGAGAGCGAGCCGGTCCTGCCGGGTGTTCAGGCTCTCGTGTTCGCGTCGCGGTCCTTCGTCAACGAGGACCTGTCCGAGAACGTCAATGGCGGCAACGGGCAGACCATCGACTACCTGCGGTACGTCCCGGGCGGGGCGCTCTACGTGCTCGAGCCGCCGACCCCGGACGGCACCCTCACCGACCTCACGGCGGACTTCGAGGGCGTCGACGTCAACGGCCTCGACGTGAGCTTCGACGCGACGCAGGTCGCGTTCTCGATGCGGCACGCGGACGACAACCGCTACCACATCTACGTCGCCAACCTCGACGGGAGCGGCGTCCGCCAGCTGACCTTCGGCGACTACCACGACGTGAACCCGCTGTGGCTCCCGGGGGACCGCATCGCCTTCGTCACGAACGAGCCCTACACGGCGATGGGCACCCGTGCGGACGAGTACAACCACTCGCGCGTGGTCACGCAGATCGGGACGATCAGCGCGAACAGCGGCGACGCCGACCGCCGGCTCTGCTCCCAGAACCTGTCCCACACCGCGACGATGGCCCTCGACCACGACGGCACGATCGTCTACTCGCGGTGGGAGCACCTCGGCCCCGTCAATGACGTGAAGCTGTTCCGGATGAACCCGGACTGCACCGGGATGGTCGCGGTGGCCGGGCAGTTCAACAAGAGGTTCAACAGCGTCGTGCAGTGCGAGCCCGAGGCCGAGCCGGGCACCTACGTCTGCATCGGGACGAGCCGCAGCGGGACCATCCAGGCGGGCTCGATGATGTTCGTCGACGCGCGGAGCGCCACCAGCGACAACCCGGCGCTCTACTTCGACGTCCAGCAGGCGACGTTCACGTCGCTCACCCCCGACGTCCCGACGGGCGACGGGCGCCCGGCCGACGGCGTCGGGCGCTACCGCTCGCCGCTGCCCTTCGGCGACGGCCGCTACCTCGTGAGCTGGGCCGACGGGCCGGTGAACGACCGGGCGGAGCAGGCCCAGACCGCGCCGGACTTCGGCGTCTACCTCTTCGACCCGGAGACCGGCCGCCGGACTCTCGTCAACAACGACACGAACATGTGGGACCTCTACGCGGTGCCGGTGGCGCCCCGCGAGGAGCCCCCCGTCATCCGGCCGACCGTCGAGGCGAACCCCGACCCGACCGAGCCCGCGGTGCTCGGCTCGATCGACGTCACCCAGACCTCGCTCAACGAGCGGGTCCGGGGCGCGCAGTTCGGCGATGGGGTCCCGCTGTCGGAGGCTCTCGGCGAGTCCCACCGCATGCGGATCATCGAGGGCTTCTCGAGCGAGATCGGCGTCGGCCAGTTCGGCCTGACCATGCACGAGGGCGCGGCGATCCTCGGCGAGACCCGGGTCTGGGAGGACGGGAGCTGGCGCGCCCAGGTCCCCGCGTTCCTGCCCTACCACCTCCAGCCCCTCGACCGCTACGGCCTCGCGATCCGGAATCAGATGCTCTGGATCCAGGCGATGCCCGGGGAGACCCGGACCTGCGGCGGCTGCCACGCGTCGCGGAGCGAGACGGTCCAGCCCCGGATGGGCACCCAGACCCTGGCCCAGCAGGTGGACGCCGACCCGGACACCTTCCGGACGATCGCGGACCGCATCGAGCTGCCCTGGTACGGAGCCCCGAGCGGCGAGAACATCCAGGACATCTTCGACGCCAACTGCGTGTCCTGCCATGGCGGCGACGAGAACGACGTGTTCGCGGGCGAGGGCTACACCGTCACCGTGACCACGATGGAGGGCGAGGAGCTCGAGTACCTCATCCCCTACCTCGACCTCAGCGACCGGCTCCTCGAGACGGTGTACGAGGACGAGGCGGTCACGTACCCGGCCTCCTACATCAGCCTGCTCTACCCGTCGGCGATGATGGGCGACGTCACGATCACCGGCGGCCGGATGCCGCCGGAGTGGGTGGTGCCCGGATCCGCTCGCGGGAGCGAGCTGATCCGCAAGCTCAACATGTCGGCGGAGAACGGAGACCCGGCGACCGGTGACCTGGACGACCTCGCCTGGGTCGACCTCCCGATGCACCCCGAGGATCAGGGAGTGACGCTGAGCCGGGAGGACCGACTGAGCCTGATCCGGATGGCCGACAACGGCGGTCAGTATTGGTCCCGTCGCAACGTCGACGGCGACTGGCGCGACCTGTCCGAGGAATACTGACGGGCCGAGCCCGAGGGAAGGAACCAGCCATGATGTCTCAGACGAAGCCCATCCTCGCGGCCCTGGCTCTCGCTCTCGCCGCGGCCCCGGCCGCCGCGCAGGAGCTCGAGGACCCGCCCGGCCACGACCGGGAGCGCGGGGAGATCAGCCCCGGCACCGAGGCGCCGAGCGTGGAGAACCTCATGAACGTGATCACCACGATCGACGAGGGGTCCCCGAACGCGCTGTTCACCCTCCTCGAGTACGGCGAGCGGGTCGAGTGCCACGCCTGCGTGCCGCTGCTCGAGGCCGAGATCCTCGAGAACGACGACGCCCGCGTGCGCGAGATCGCCGCGTGGTGGCTCCGCCGCCGCCCCTTCGGCTTCGCCGCGGTGATGCGGGACATGCGGGTCGTGCTCGCCACGGACGCCGACCCGGTCCGACGGGCCCGGGCGGCCGAGGCGATCGGCGAGTTCATGGAGCCGGCGGGGATCGCCCACCTCGAGGGCGCCCTCGCCGACGTCGATGCGCGCGTCCGGGAGGCGGCGGTGCACGGCCTCGCCCGGATCAACCGGGTGGATGCGAACGCGGTGCTCGTCACCGCGTTCGAGGACGCGGACGCCTCGGTCCGGGAGGCCGCGGTCGGCGAGGTCCTCTACGTGAACTTCTTCCCCTACCGGGACGAGCTGCTCGGGCGCCTCGCGGACGAGGCGCCGACGGTCCGGCGCCGGGCCGCCCTCGCGCTCGGGACCCTGGGCGAGACCGCCGCCGTGCCCGCGCTGGTGGGGCTCCTCGAGGGGGACGCCGACCCGATGGTGCGGCAGGCCTCCGCCTGGGCCCTCGGCCGCCTCGGCACCGGGGACGCCCGCGCGGCGCTCCGCGGCCGGCAGGGCGTGGAGGACAACCGCCGGGTGCTCGACGCGATCGAGGTCGGCCTCCAGCGCTGACGAGCGGAAGCCAGGGAGGCCCCTCGGGCCCGCCGCCGCGACGGGGAGCGCGGCGGAGGGCCTGTAGGGGCGGACCCGATGGTCCGTTCCCCCTTCCGTCCTTTGCTATCCCTCGACGCGCGTCGTGACCGCAGCGGCGCCCTCGACCGCAGTGCTTCGACCGCAGTGAGACGGTACGTGACCCACCCCCCCCGACGGCCCTCGCTCCCGCCGCGTGCTCCCGCGCGGCGCCTCCCCGCTCCGCGCCGACCGGCGCCGCGCCTCCCCCTGTGGGCCCTGGCCCTGGCGACCGTCGCGGGGGGCTGCCAGCCCCCCGACGAGCCCGCCTTCTCCTTCTACGAGGAGCGCATCGGGCCGATCGTCCAGAACAGCTGCGCCCGGCAGAACACGGGCTGCCACCTGCCACGCGCCGACGGAACCGCCCTCGGGAACCTGGACCTGTCGAGCTACGACTCGTTGATCCGACGCGAGGACGTCCTCGACCCCTACGGGCCCTACGCGACCAGCCTGTTCCTGCTCAAGGCCGGCGATCCGATCGAGGTCCAGGTCCAGACCTTCGACCCCGCGGAGCCCTTCGTGCGGGTCCGGACGGACATCCGTCACAACGCGGGGGCCAACGTCGACCTCGGCTCGACCGGCTACGCGCAGATCCGTCAGTGGATCGCGGCCGGTCACACCCGGAGCGGGCTGCCGGACGAGACGCTGGCCGAGAACCTCGGGCCCTGCGTCCGGGGCCCGGGGGAGGACGAGCACTTCGACCCGGCGGCCGAGCCGGCCGACGCCGAGAGCTTCCGTGCCTTCGTGAGCGACGTGCAGCCGGTCCTGCGCGACCGCTGCGCGGGCTCGACGTGCCACGGCAACTTCGCCCTCGACCCCTACCTCGCCTGTGGGGAGACGGAGGCCGAGCGCCGATGGAACTACTTCGTCTCCGTCGCGTTCCTGGCCGCGCCGGCCTCCACGTCGGGGCTCCTGCGGCGCCCGCTCTCCACGTTCCGCGGAGGGGTGTTCCACGAGGGGGGCGACGTGTTCGCCTCGACCGAGGATCCGGACTACGAGACGATCCGCGCCTGGGCCGCCGACCTGGTCGAGGGAGCCCCCGACGCCCTCGCGCTCCCCTTCACGCCGACCGTGGGGCAGCGCTACTTCGCCGACCGCGTCCAGCCCACCCTCGTGCGCAAGGGCTGCGCGTTCCTCAACTGCCACAGCCCGGCGATGTTCCACGACCTCCGGCTGCGCGGGGGCGCGGGCGGCGTCTTCAGCTGGCGCTCGACGCTGCACAACTACGACATCAGCCGGGAGCTGCTCGCCATCGACAGCCCGGACCCCAACCGGAGCCGCCTGATCGCCAAGAACCTGTTCGCGCCGGAGGCGATCGCGGGCCAGCCGGGCATCTTCCATCGCGGCGGGCCGCTGCTCGAGGACTTCGGGGTGACGGAGGCGGGCGAGGTGAACGGCGCGACCCCCGACGACTGCGCCGGCTTCGACCTGGACGAGGGCGACCTCAACGAGGTGCCGGCCTACTGCGTGATGGTCCGCTGGCACCAGGTGGAGCGGGAAGCGGCGATCGCCCGCGGCGAGATCGACCCGGACCCGGACGTCGTCCGGGGGGTCGTCTGGGTCGCCCGCCCGACGGACGTCGGCGACCCCCGGGACTTCGACACCTACCGCCCCGGGGCCGACCTCCGGCTCGCGGAGGCGACCCTCGATCCGGGCAGCGGAGACCTGAGCCTCGGCCCGGAGCGGAGCCTCCTCGCCGGCTGCGGCCTCGACGCCGCGAGCGCCGACGTCCGGGGGCCCGCGGTGAGCTGGGACGGCGCTCGGATCGCGTTCAGCGCCCGGGAGAGCGCCGACGAGCCCCACCGCATCTACCGGATGGCGAGCGACGGGTCGGGCTGCGCGCTCGACACCTCGATCGCGCCTGCGGTCGACGAGGCGAACGGGATCCTGACCCACGACCTCGACCCGGCCTTCGCCGCGGACGGTCGCCTGGTGTTCGCGTCGAGCCGGGGCAACCTCGACCGCCGTATCCTCGGCGTCGACGGGCCGACCCGCACCCCGTCAGAGCTCGCGCCGAACGCCAACCTCTACATCCAGGACGCGGACGGCGCGGTCCGACAGCTCACCTTCCTCCTCAACCAGGAGCTGATGCCCGCCCTGATGACGGACGGGCGGCTGATCTTCACGACCGAGAAGCGGCAGCCGGACTTCTTCCAGCTCGCGGGCCGCCGCATCAACCTCGACGGGGGCGACTACCATCCCCTGTTCGCGCAGCGGAACAGCGTGGGCTACGAGCGCGCGACCGAGTTCGTCGAGCTCTACAACCGGAACCTGGCCTTCGTCGCGGCGCCCGCGGACGCCGCGGACGGCGCGGGCGCGATCGTGATCGTCAACCGGTCGATCGGCCCCGACCAGGCGAACCGGGACCCGAACGACCGCTACTACATCGCGTCGACCCGGATCCCGATCCCGGGCGCCTTCGGCGGCGGCACGGGCGTCTACCGGTCCCCGGCGGCCCTGCCGAGCGGCCGCCTCCTCGTCGCGTGCGACCGCGGCGCCGACGACCTGACGGCCGGAAGCTACGACTTCGACCTGTGCGAGCTCGACCCGGACACGGGAGCCCTCCGCGAGCTCGGCGGCGCCGCGGGCCTCGCCGACATCGAGGCGGTCCCGATCGTCGCCCGGGCCGCCCGCAGCATCTTCGTGAGCCGGCCCGACGAGGCGAACGGGGCGACCCGGATCGAGCCGGGGCAGATCGACGCGGAGGTGGAGATCCTGGACTTCCCGCTCCTCGCGACGCTGCTGTTCGAGAACACCCGGGAGGGGAGGGACCTCGACCCGAACGTGGGCGGCATCGACGTCTACGCGGCGCGGCCGCCGCCCACGGGGGTGGAGCGGTTCGCCGAGCTGCCGAGCGCCGACGTCGTCGAGGACCGGTTCGGGCGGGTCTACGCGGCGCTCGACGAGCTCGGCCACGTCGACCTCAACCCGGACGGCTCCACCAAGTTCCGCTACCGCGGGGGCCTCCCGATCCTGCTCGGGGTGACCGACCACGACGGGGAGCCGCTCCTGTTCGGACCGGACGCGCCCTTCGCGGGCCCGATGATCCAGCGCGAGCAAATGCAGTTCTACCCGGGGGAGCGGATCCGGCAGTCCTTCCCGCGGACGCTGTTCAATGGGATGTGCGGCGGCTGCCACGGCTCGCTGACCAACCGGGAGCTCCACGTCGCCGTCGACGTCGACGTCCTGACGATGGCGTCCCGGCGGCAGAGCCAGGGCCAGAGCGCCCGCACGCTCGGCGACCTCTAGCCGCCGGCTCGGACCTCGACGCCGGAGGCCGCGGTCGCCGGCCGCGCCTTTGACCCGGGCACGGAGCGCCGCGTATGGTCCCGTCGGCCCCGCCGGTCGGTCGCCGGCGGTCGACCCCATCATGCCGCTGCCGCCCCTGCTGCTCCTCGCCGTGACGACGGGGCTGTCCATGGCCCTGGCCGCACGGACGGAGCTCCGGACCAGCCCGCGCCCGGTCATGATGACGCGGTCCTTCGCCGCGACGATGGTCTTCGCGAGCCTCGTGGTCGTCCCGGCGACCGTGTACTTCTACGTCTTCCACGGCGACTGGTTCCTGCTCTACTGGATCGAGGCCCGTCGCATCCCCTCCGCGATCGCCCTGGTCGCGTTCGTGGGCGAGGCGATCCTGGTCGGGCTGAGCTTCATCATCGGAGCGGCGCTGGTCCGGGCCCAGCGCGACGTGGTGGTGGGCGCTCTGATCGGCCTGCTGGTCGCGGGCGCGACCTTCCTTCTGTACTTCTTCCGGGCCCGTCTGGTGCTCGTGGGGACGACGGCGCAGTACCGGGGTCAGTTCGGCCTCGAGCCGATCCAGGACGGCCCGCTGCTCAGCGGGGTCCTGCTGATGGGCCTGATCGCGGCCGGGGGCTGGGCGTTCATGCTTCTCAGGATGTGGTATGGCGGCCGGCGCTGATTGGTCCCCGGGCCGCGCGCGCCGGCGCGCCGCGCGCCCGCGCCGGAGCCCGGGCCGCGCGGTGCCGACCCTCTTCGGCCTAGGGCTCGCCCTCCTCGCGCTCGGGTGCGGGCCGATCCGCTACAGCGCCAACGTCCTGTCCGCCGCGCGGGTGGTCCGGGAGGCGGAGGCCGCCGGCGCGCCCGACCTCGCCCCCTACGAGTTCTACGGCGCCCAGGTGCGCCTCGAAAAGGCGCGGGAGGAGGCGGCGGAGGGCCAGTACCAGGACGCGGAGCGGTTCGCCGGCCAGGCGCGGGTGCTCGCCCTCCGCGCGCGCCGCCTGGCGCGCACCCGCGCGCGGGCGGTGAGGCGGGGGGACCCGTGAGGCTGCCGATCGGCCTGACGGCCCTGCTCCTCCTCGCGGGGTGCGGGCACGCCGCGGCCATCGAGGCCCGGGTCGCCGACATCCGCCAGGTCCTCGAGCAGGCCGAGGCCCAGGGGGCCTACGTCTGCGCCCCCCGGGAGCTCGCCCTCGCCCGCGCGCACCTCGCCTTCGCGGAGGTCGAGGTCGCGCAGGGAGACCTCGAGCGCGCCACCGAGCACGTCGAGCGGGCCGAGCCGACCTCGAAGGCTGCCCTGCGCCTGAGCCCGGCCGACCGTTGCGGTGACGACGGACCGGCCCCCGTCGCCACCGCGCAGGACCGGGACGGCGACGCGATCCCGGATGCCGAGGACCGATGCCCCGAGGAGCCGGAGGACATCGACGGCTTCGAGGACGGGGACGGCTGCCCGGACGCCCAGGATCAGGATGGCGACGCGATCGGGGACGACGCCGACCTGTGCCCGATCGAGCCCGAGGACGTCGACGGGGTTCTCGACGAGGACGGCTGCCCCGACCCCGACAACGACCTCGACGGCGTGCCGGACGCCGAGGACCGCTGCCCCGAGGAGCCGGAGGACCGCGAGGGCTTCCAGGACGAGGACGGGTGCCCCGACCCGGACAACGACGGCGACGGCCTCGCGGATGCCCAGGACCGGTGCCCGAACGAGCCGGGTCCGGACGCGCCCGACGGGTGCCCGATCCTCTACCCGGGGCTCGAGGTGACCCCGGACGCGATCGTGCTTCGGGAGCCGATCCGCTTCCGCGGGACCACGGCGCGCATCCTGCGGAGCTCCTACCCGCTGCTCGATACGGTGGTCCAGGTGCTCCGGGACAACCCCGAGATCACGCTCGAGATCCAGGGCCACACGGACGCGCGGGGCCCGGACCGCCTCAACCTCCGCCTGTCCGAGGTCCGCGCCCGCGCGGTGCGCAACTACCTGCTGCGGCGAGGGCGCATCGACCGCCGGCGCCTGACGGCCCGGGGCTACGGCGAGACGCGCCCGCGCGACACGAACCTCACGCGGGCGGGGCGCGAAGCGAACCGGCGGATCGAGCTCGTCCGCACGGACGGGGCCGGGGCCGGCGGGTAGGCGGGTCCGGCGGCTCAGGCGGTGGCCGGCGACAGGCTCCGGCGCACGGCGTCCGCCTCCGGGCTGACCCAGAAGCGGAGCAGCCGCTCGACGACGGGCGCCCGGAGCAGCGCTGCCCCGTCCAGGTCCTGGAGGTCCCGCTCGCTCGCCCTCAGCACGTCGACCGCCGCGCCGAGGTCGTCGGCGAGCAGCAGCGCGACCCGCAGGCCGCTCACCCGCACGCCGTCGACCAGGGAGGCGACGTCCGGCGTCTTCTCCTTGACGTAGGCCTCGGCGAGCTCCTCGATGCCCCGCCGGGTGCGCCTCGGGAGCGAGCGGAACAGGCGGCGGCCGAGGTCCTCGAGGATCTCCTCGTTGGTCAGCCCCTCCCCGTAGCGGCTCGACACGCGCCGGGCGGTCGCCGCGAGCACGATCTTGAGCTCCCGCGGCGTCAGCTTGTCGGTGGCGTGGACCTCCAGCGCGAGGTCCGCCAGCGGTCGCGCGAGGGCGAACACCTGCTGGGGCTCGGGCAGCTCGGTCACGGACGACGGCACGATGATCGTCGGCGGCTCCCCGAGCTCCACCACGACCCCCCTCGACCGCAGCCGGTGGACGTAGAGGTGGAAGGGGCCGGCACCGACGACCGCCGCGACCCGGTCCGCGACCTGCCGGATCGGCGCGCTCGACCGGTCGGTCAGGCGGTCCCGGGCGGTGAGCCCCAGGGACTCGAGGTCCGGCGGGTAGAGGCGGCCGAGCCCCGGCGTGATGCGGCGGAGCAGCTCGACGAAGGCCGGCGCCTGGTGGAGCGGGTAGAGGGCCTCGAGGGGCGCCCGGTCGAAGGCGAGGGGCGGCGCCGCCTTCGTGCGGGGCCGCGCCGCCATCTCCTCTTCCTCCTCCGGAGCGCGGCGGCCGAGCAGCGTCAGCGGCTCGAGGCAGCGCAGCGCGTCGGTCGGGCGACCCGCCGCCTCCAGCGTGGCGCGGAGCTCGCGCCACAGGTCCGGGCGGGCGGGGTGCTCCCGCAGCAGCGTGCGGAGCTCGGCCGCGGAGTCGTCGAAGCGCCCCGCCATCCGAAGCGTCCCGGCCAGGGTGCGCCGGAGGTCGACGTCGTCCGGGGAGACCGCGACCGCCGCCTCGAGGGCCTCGACCGCGGCTTTGGGGCGGCCGAGCTCCTCGCGGAGGATCCTCGCCCGCTCCACGTGACCCTCCCGCCGCGCGGTCGGGCCGATGTCGGGCTGGTCGAGCCAGATCGCGATCGCCTCGGCGTGCGCGTCCCAGTCCGCCCGCCCCGCGATCAGCTGCCGGTGAAGGCCGGCGGCGGGCCCTTCGGGGCCGAGGATCGTCATGGCCCGGCGCGCCGCGTCCTTCGCGGCCGCCTTGTCGCCCCGCTGCGCCTCGACCTCCGCGAGGCGGGTCAACGCGTCCGCGCGGGCCGGCCGGGTCGACGCGGTCTCGGCCATGCGCCGCAGCGTCCGCACCGCCTCCTCGTAGTCGCCGAGGTGCGTCTCGAGGCTCGCCCGGCGCTCGAGGGCCACGGGGTCGTCGGGGACCAGCGAGAGCACGGCCTGGAGGCTCCCGAGGGCGTGCGCGGGGTCGCCGAGGGCCTCGCCGTAGAGGGCGGCGAGCTCCAGGTGGGCCGTCCGGAGGACGTCGGCGTCGCTCGTGTGCTCGACGACCTGCTCCCACCGGTCCGCCGCCTCCTGGTGGCGTCCGTCGGCCGCCTCGAGGGCCGCCAGGCGCGCGAGGGTCGGCACGTGCCGGGGGTCCTCGACCAGGATCTTGCCGAGGCCTTCGATCGCCCCGGGGCGGTCGCCCAGGCGGTCGGCGCGGATCGCCGAGACCTCGGTCCAGAGGGCGGCCCGGCGCGCCGGTCGCTCCGCGCTCGCCGCGGCGCGGGCCAGCCGGTCGGCGGCCTGGGCGGCCCGGTCCTCCTGGAGCAGGAGAGCGAGCAACCGCTCCGCGGCCGTCGGGTGGTCCGGGTCGAGCTCGAGGGCGCGCTCGTAGGCGGTGGCCGCCGCGGTGGCGTCCCCCAGCTCCTCCTCGTTGACGATCCCCGCCTCCGCCCAGCAGCGCGCGGCCTGAGCGACCGAGGTGACCAGCTCGGCCTCCCGGCGCAGGGCCGCCACCCGGTCCTGCGGCGCTCCGACGCGCTGCGCGACCCGCACCAGGCCCCGGACCGCGGCGAGGCTCTCGGGGTCGACGCGGACCGCCTCCCGGAAGGCCTCGAGGGCGCGCGGGTCGCCATCCTCCTCCAGCGCCTCGGCGTAGCGAACCCGGTACGCGGCGGCGAGGCGCGGGTCTTCGGTCGCGGACGCGAGCTGCTCGTCGACCCGGGCCAGGAGCGCGGCGTCGCCGTGATCGAGCGCCCACCCTTCGAGGGCGTCGAGCGCCCCGACGTCGCCCGGCGCGAGGCCGAGGATCGCCTCGTACGTCGGGCGTCGCTCCGCGGCGGGCGTCTCCTCGAGCTCCTGGATCCGGGCCAGCTCCCGCAGCGCCGCGACGCGCGCCCCGGGGGAGGCGAGGGTGCGCGACAGGCTCCCGTAGACCCAGGCGAGGGCGTCGCGACGCGACAGCCGGCGGTACAGCCGCTCCAGGGCGAGGAGCGACGGCACGTGCGCCGGGTCCCGCTCGAGGGCGCGCTCGTGGCAGGCGCAGGCCTTCCTCGGCTCGCCCAGGGACCGCTCCCAGAGGTCTCCGGCGCGCGTCCAGGCGGCGATCGCGCGGGCGTCGTCCGCGGTGGCGACCGCCTCGGCCTCCAGATCCTCGACCCGGCGACGCCACGAGCCCTGGGCGTCGAGGAGCCGGCTCCGCGCTTCGCGGGCCGGCGTGAAGGCCTCGTCGCTGCTGATCGCGGCCTCGTACGCCGACTGGGCCCGGCGGGGGTCGGCGAGCTGCTGCTCGTACACCTCGCCGAGGCGGAAGGCGATGCGGGCCTTGGCCGCGGGGGACTCCGCCGTGCTCAGCTCGTGCTGGAGGACCTCCGCGAGCTCGTCGAAGCGCCGGCGCGCGGCGAGCACCCGCGCGAGCCCCTGCCGGGCCGGTGTGTGGCGCGGGGCCGCCTCGACGGCCTCCTTGTACAGCGCCAGGGCGCGCTCCTCGTCGCCGAGGCGGTCCTCGGCGATCCGGCCCATCTCGACCAGGAGGTCCGCGCGGTGCTCGGGCGGCCGGCCCTCGAGCTCCTTGCGGTACAGGTCGAGCAGGTCGTCCCAGCGCCCGAGGCGCCGGACGATGCGCGTCAGGCCGGCGAGCGCGACCGCGTGGGTCGGATCGGCCCGGAGCACCTCCCGGTAGCGGCTCACGGCCCCCGTCGTGTCCTGGAGGCGCTCGTCCAGGACCTCGGCCGCCTGGCACAGGAGCCCGAGCCGGTCCTCCGGGCTCCGGCGCTCCGCCTCGCGCTCCAGCGCCTCGACGAGCTCGCTGTAGCGGCCTGCCCGCTCCGTGGCCCGCTGGAGGTCGTGCATCGCCTGGAGGTCGCTCGGGTCGGTGTCCAGGATGCGTCGGTACGCCCGCGCGGCCTGGGCCGGCTCGCCGAGGCGGTCCTCGTAGATGCCCCCGATCGCCGACAGGTGGGCCCGTAGATCCTCCGGGCGCTCGGCGTTGGTCAGCGCGCGCTCATGGATCTCGACGAGCTCCCGCCAACGGCCGTCGGCCGCGTAGAGCCGGGTGAGCGCCCGGAAGGACGACGCCTGTCTCGGATCGAGGGCGAGGGCCCGCAGGTGGTGCGCGACCGCGTCCTCGCTCCGCTCGAGGTGGGTCTCCAGCACCGCGGCGGCGCGCGCGTGGGCAGCCGCGCGGCGGGGGGCGTCGCTCATCGCCTCCGCCGCCCGGAGGAGCATCCGGACGAGGTCCTCCCACGCCTCCTGGGCCTCGTGGATCCTTCCCAGGGCGTCGAGGCTCGGCGGGTGGGCCGGATCGAGGTCGAGCGCCCGCTCGAAGGCGAGGCGACCGGCCTCGGGCTGGCCGAGGTCCTCCGCACGGAGGCGTCCCACCCGATGCCAGAGGCTCAGCTGGACCCGGCGGTCGGACGCCTGCTCGGCGAGCACGGCGAGCACCTCCGCGAGCTCCTCGGACCGTCCGCCCCGGTCGTACAGGCGGGCGAGCGCGTCGAGGAGCAGGGGCTCCTTCGGGGCGTGCTCGCGGGCGCGCTCGTAGGCGTGGATCGCCTCCTCCCGGTTGCCCAGGCGGTCCGCGTGCAGGCGGCCGACCCGATAGAGCGCCTCCATCCGGACCTGGGCGTCGCCCGTCTGCGCCGCGCGGTGCTCGAGGACCCGGATCAGGTCCCGCCACCGGCCCTGGCGCTGGTGGAGGCGCTCCAGCGCCTCGAGGGCCTCGAGGGACCCGGGATCGAGGCGGAGCGCCGTCTCGAACAGCTCGAGGGCGGTGTCGGTCCCGTTCTCCCGCGCCTCCCACAAGCGCGCCCGGCTCGCCACGAGCGTGGCGCGGTGGCGGGGATCCTCCGCGACGGCGTTCGCCTGGCGCTCGAGGGTCGCGTCGAGGGCCTCCCAGTCGAGGGAGGTGCGGTCCCGCTGCTCGAGGGCCTTCAGCACGCTGACGTTGCCGCGGTCGAGGCGCGCCGCGGTGTCGTAGGCCGCCCGGGCCCCCGCGGGGTCGCCGAGCCGGTCCTCGAGGAGGCGCCCCTTGGCGAACAGGAGCGCGGCCTTGCGGCTCGGCTCGGCCGTCAGCCGGGCCTCCGTGTCCAGGAGCGGGAGCGCGCCCCGCGCGTCGCCGAGCGCGATCAGGACGCGCCGGCTGCCCCGGAGCGCCGGGATGTTCTCCGGGAGGCGCTCCAGCGCCTGGGCGTAGTGCTGCTTGGCGGCGTTCAGGTCGCGGCGCGAGGCCTCGAGGATCCGGGCCATCTCGTAGTGGATGCGGCCCTCCCGGGCCGGGGCGTCGGTGGCCTCGAGGTCCTCGCGGAAGGCCGCGAGCCGCTCCTCCACCCCCACCGTCACGACGGGCGCGCCGAGCCCCACGGCGGTGCCTTCCGCGGGGGAGCCCGCCTCCCGGTCGCCCGGGAGCCCCAGGCCGCTCACCCCGACCGCGCCGCCGTCGTCGAGCGGGTCCACGAGCTCGTGCCCGGCGTAGGGAGGCAGGGCGAGGTCCTCCAGGCCGCCCTCGCGCCCGTCGTCCTCGTCCTCGTCGTCCACCGGGTCCGGGCCCGGGTCGGGGAACACGATCGGCGGCGACTCGAGGAACGCCGACGGGGGCGGCAGCGGAGGCGGAGGCTGGGACACGGGCGCGGCCGACGCCCGGGCGGCCGGGGGCAGAGGCGGGGGGATGGACCGGCTCGGGCCGCGGGCCAGCTGCTCGGGGCGGAGCGGCGTCGAGCCCTCGGCCACGCTGTCCTCGGCCACCTCCGCCTCGAGCTCCCCGAGGAGCCCGTCGATCGCGGACGCCACGGCGCGGGAGGCGTCCTCCCGACCGCTCCCGAAGCCCGGCTGGGCCTCCTCGGTCTCCGCCTCGAGCTCGCTCAGGATGTCGTCGCCGTCGGGGGCGGAGGTCTCCTCCAGATCCTCGAGGACCACATCCATCGTGTCATCGCGGCTCTTGTTCGCTTCGCGCTCCTCGGCCATGCGGACGACGTTCACGATACGCTACCGCGCCCGGGTTGTGGGGGCCCGAACGCACATCGCCCCCGCCGGCGCCGGCAGGGGCGATGTGCACGACGGCTCGCTCGCGGCGGGCGCTCCAGCGCAGACCGGGGCGGCTCAGAGCCAGCTCGGCGCGGCTCAGAGCCAGCTCGGGGCGGCTCAGAGCCAGCTCGGCGCGGCTCAGAGCCAGCTCGGCGCGGCTCAGAGCCAGCTCGGTGCGGCTCAGAGCCAGCTCGGTGCGGCTCAGAGCCAGCTCGGTGCGGCTCAGAGTCAGCTCGGTGCAGCTCAGCGCAAGCTCGGTGCAGCTCAGTGGGGCTCAGCGCAGCTCGAGCTGCTCCAGCCGCTTCTTGAGCTTCTTCTTCGCCCGGGCCTCGAGCTGACGGGCGCGCTCCCGGGAGACGCCGAGGGTCCGGCCCAGGGAGGCCAGGGAGACCTCCTCGTCGCCCATGTAGCGCTGCTCCATGATGAAGCGCTCCCGCTGGTCGAGGACGTCCAGCGCCGAGCCGAGGTTGTCCTCGAGGAGCTTCTGGCGCTCATGGTCGAGGAAGACGTTCTCCTGGTCGGGGTCCGTCTCCGGCAGGGCGTCCATCAGGGTCGCGCCGGAGTCGGTGAACAGGGGCGCGTTCAGCGATACGTCCCGCGCGTCCAGGCGCCGGAGCATCTTCTCCATCTTCTCGGGCGGCACGTCGAAGCGCTCCGCCAGGAGCCGCACCCGCTCCTCCGGGTCGGCCGCCAGATTGGACACCTTCGCGCGCTCCCGCCGCAGCCGGAAGAACAGCTTCGAGCGGAGCGGGCCGGAGCCTGCGCCGACCATCGTCGTCGAGCGGACCACCAGGTCGAGGACGTACGCCCGGATCCAGTAGCCGGCGTAGGTCACGAAGCGGGTGCCGCGGTCCGGGTCGAACTTCCGGACCGCCATCATCAGCCCGAGGTTCCCCTCCGCGATCAGCTCGGAGATGCGGATGCCGTAGCGGCGGTACTGCAGCGCCACCGCGACGACGAAGCGGAGGTTGGATTCCACCAGCTTGTCGATCGCGGCCTGGTCGCCCTCGCGTACCCGCACCGCGAGGTCGTGCTCATCCTCCCGACTCAGGGTCGGGATGGCCCGGACGCGCTCCATATAGCGGTTCACGGGGTCGGTTCGGTCGGTTGCCATGGGTCGCCTTTGGGATCGAGACCCCCGAGGGGCAGAACGCCACCGGGGCAGGTCGGAGCCTAACGTAACGTTACGTCATATCGAGGTCAAGACGACCGGGCCGTGGGGTCCCGCGCGCGCCTCCGTCCTCCTCTGGCGTATGCCGGTCGGGCCCCGCCGTCACACGGAACGGTCATCGGGGATGCCCATACGAAAACGCCACGCGGCCCGACCGGCGGAGCCGGGGGCGCGTGGCGTCGTCGGCGTGGGCGCGGCCGGGCTCGGCCTCAGGCGCTGAAGCTCGACCCGCAGCCGCAGGTCGCCTTCGCCTTGGGGTTCACGAACTTGAAGCCCGCCCCGTGCAGCCCCTCCACGTAGTCGATGGTGGTGCCCTCCAGGTACTGGAGGCTCATCATGTCGACGTAGAGCGGGATGCCCTCTGACTCGAAGGTGTAGTCGAGGTCCGAGGTCTCGTCCTCGAAGAACAGGTCGTAGGAGAAGCCCGAGCAGCCGCCGCCGATCACGCGGACCCGAAGGCCGTGGCCCTCGAGCTCGGCCTCGCGCCGGGCCTCCTTCGCCTTGTCGCTTGCCTTGGGAGTGAGGTAAATCATCGTTACGTAGTGTCGCTTTTCCAGGGTGACGTCGCGAAGATAAGGCCTTCCGCCCGCGATGACCAGCCTCCCGGCGCGTGCTCGACCGTCGAGCCTCGCTCAGTCCAGCGGGGCGCCGGCGGGGCCGACCACGCGAAGCGTCCGCTCCCCGGCCTCGACGGTCGCCCCCGCCTCGGCTCGCGCCCGCTTGACGTACGCGAACGCGCGGGTCCGGTCCGTCGGCTCGAGGGGGCGACCGTCGCCGGTCACCCGGCCGACCGCCTTGCCGTCGGCGGTCAGCTCGGTTCCGGCCGGGATCGGTCCGGGTCCCTCCACGATCATCAGCCGACGCACGAGCTGCCCGCGGTTCTCGAGGGTGCACACCACCTCCTGCCCCAGGTAGCAGCCCTTGCTGAAGGACACCGCCAGGTCGCGCAGCCCCGCCTCCTGGGGGTAGCTCCGCTCGCCGAAGTCGACCGCGAAGCGTGGCCGCCCCCGCCGCAGGTGGGCATCGGCCCACGCCCCGTCGTCGACGGGGCCCCCCCCGAGGGCTCGCGCCGCGTCCTCCAGGCGCGCTCGGGCGGCCTCGGCCTCGGCGGCGGGCAGCCGGACGTCGAGCCCCGGGATCCCGAGGCGGTCGGCGCGGTAGGCCCGGCCGAGGAGCCCCGCGCGCTCCACGGCGTCGCGCGCCCGGGGGCCCTGCGCGGTGAGGACCGCCTCGTCGGTCAGCTCGAGGTCCACGTCCTCCATGACGAGGTAGGCCTCGAGATGCTCGATCAGCGCCTCCGCGCGGTCCCGGGGGATGGTCACGCGGAGGTCGTCGGGCCCGGCGACCACGTGGACGTCGGCGAGGATCTTGCCCCGGACGTTCACCACGAGCGCGTACACCGCCTCGTCGGGGCCGACCCCGACCACGTCGTTCGTCACCTGGCCCTGGAGCCACGACCGGGCGTCGGGGCCCACCACGCGGAGCACGGCGCGGTCGGGGAGGGAGCGCACACCGACCGTCGACGTGAAGAACAGGTCCATAGGCTGTTGCTGCGGCCGGCGCGGGCCCGGCGCAACCCCGTGACCGCATGGTGTGCACCGGGCTGTGAACCGATGTTCTCTCGGTCGGCCAACCGGGGCGGTTCCCGAGCCCTCGTGCCCTGGACCGTGCCTTGCTACCCATGGTGCTAACGTGCCTTCCGACCTCAGCCTTCGCCGTTCGCTGGGTCCCATCCCCATGCTCCGCGTCGCCTCGCCCGCTCTGGCCCTCCTCGCGCCCCTCGCCCTCCTGCTGGCCTCCGCGTCCCCCGCGGCCGGTCAGGACGCGTACGATCTCGCCGGGGAAGCCGCGATGCTCGCCCGGGTCAACGCCCTGCGCGAGGCGAGCTCCCTGCCACCCCTGATCCGTCACGCCGCGCTCGACCAAGCGGCGCGGGCGCACTCCGCCGACATGGCCCAGCGCGGGCAGCTGAGCCACGTGTCGCCCACGTCCGGCAGCCCGGCGGACCGGGTCAGCGCGGTCGGGGTGGCGGCGAGCGCGATCGCGGAGAACGTGGCGCTCCACCGCGACACCGCGAGCGCGCTCGAGACGCTCCTCCAGAGCGACGCCCACCGCGCCAACCTGCTCGCCCCCGACGTCACCCACGTCGGGCTGGGCGCCTTCGTCAGCGACGCCGGCGTGTACGTGACCCAGGTGTTCGCGGCCCTCGCCGCGCCGAGCGCGCCGCCTCTGCCGGAGCCGTCGAGGCAGGAGGTCGCGCCGCTTCCGGCGCCCGCCCCGGCGCCCCCGCCGCCGGTCTCGCCGCCCCCGGCGCCGCGGCGCCTTCCGGGGACGCCCGGCGCGACCCTCGCGCTCCAGCCCGGGTCGAACGGGACCGTCGTGGTGCAGCGCCGTCCGCAGGATCAGGCGATCGAGGGCTACTGGGTCTACGGCTCGGGCCGGTGGTGGTACTACCCGCGCCCCGCGGACGTTCAGCCGGGGCAGCAGCTGCAGCCCGACCTCACGATCGAGGGCCCGCCCCCCGGGTTTCCCGAGGTGCCGGAGGGGGAGCCCCAGGCCGAGGCCGTGCCCCAGACCGCGCAGGTCTACGTGCCGAGCCCCGTCGCGCCTCCCCCCGGGCCGCCGGGCGGGACGACGGTCGTGATCCGACCGGGCGCGCCGTTCTACTCCGTCCCTCCCCCCCCTCTCGTGGGGCGTCCGACGCGGGCCTGGCGTCGTGCCCACCGTCGCTGGCAGCGCGCCTACCGGCGCTGGCTCCGGCGGCAGTACCACCACCGCCGCGTCTACTGACGGGGGGCGCCTGGACCACGCGGCATCGCGGCCGGTGGACGAGCAGGCAAGGCGACGCGCGCCCTGGTCACGCGTCCGGGGAGCCGGCACGCTGACGGTATGAGCCTCGCCCACGATCCGCTGCTGCGCGGGATGCTCCAGACCCTCCGCGGCACCCTCCACGCCTGCGCGGAGCCGTCCGGCGCGGAGGTCCTCACCGCCGAGGTGATCGGCACGTTCGTCCGCGCCTACGAGCCGGACGCGCTGCTCACCGGGCTCGGCGGCCACGGCGTGGCGGCCGTGTTCGAGGGGGCGTGGGAGGGCCCCACGGTCCTCGTCCGGGCGGAGCTCGATGGCCTCCCGGTGGAGGCGGCTCGCGTCGACGGGTCGCCGATCCATCCTCCGACGAGCCACCGCTGCGGCCACGACGGCCACATGACGATGGTCGCGGGGCTCGCCCCGGTGCTCGCGGCCCGTCGGCCGGACCGCGGACGGGTGGTGCTGCTCTTCCAGCCCGCGGAGGAGACGGGGGAGGGAGCCCGCGACGTCGTGCGCGACCCCCGCTTCGCTCGGATCCGGCCCGACTACGCCGTCGCCCTCCACAACCTCCCGGGCGTGCCCCTCGGCACGGTCGTCTACCGCCGCGGGACCTTCGCGAGCGCCTCGGCCGGGATGAAGATCCGCCTCCGCGGCGTGCCGTCCCACGCGGCCGAGCCCGGCCTCGCCCGGACGCCCACGCCGGCCCTCGCTCGCCTCCTCGACGAGCTCCCCGCCCTGACCGACCTCGGCGCCGAGCCCTACCGCATGGTGACGATCACCCACGCGAGGATGGGCCGGACCTCCTTCGGGGTCACCCCGGGCCGCGCCGTCCTGTGGGTCACCCTGCGCTCGGCGTCCACCGACGGCCTCGAACGGCTCAAGGCCGAGGCGGGCAGCCGGGTCCACTCCGTCGCGGCCTCCCTCGACCTCGGCGCCGAGCTCAGCTTCCACGACGAGTTCCCCGAGACCGGCAGCGACGACCGGCTCGTCGGGATCCTGGAGCAGGTCTGCGCCCAGGAGGGCATCCCGAGCATCGAGCGCCAGTGGCCCTACCGCTGGTCGGAGGACTTCGGCCACTTCGCGTCCCTGTGCCCGGTGCTCTACTTCGGGCTCGGGAGCGGCGACACCGGCGGCCTCCACCAGCCGAGCTACCGCTTCCCGGACGACATCCTGATCACCGGCACCCGCGCCCTCGACGGGGTCGTCCGCGGGCTGACCAGCGCCCTCCGGCTCGGCGCGGGCGAGGCGCGGGAGGCCGGCTGACGTCGGCCCGGGCCGACCGCGCCAGCGCCCTTGTCGAGCCCTAGGCGCGGGGGCGGAGCGTCCCCGCCGTGACCTCGAGGATCTGCCCAGCGGCGCCGCGCAGGCGGGCCGCCCCGCTCGGCGCGAGGCCGCTCAGCGTTCCCTCCGTCCCGTCGATGTCGACCTCGGCGTCGAGGTAGGCGAGGCGGGCGGTCACCGCCTCCACCGGCGGGCGACCCCCCGCGGCGACCACGCCGCGCACCGCGTTCTCGATCCCGAGCAGCGCCTGGGCGAGCACGTCGGCGCGGTCGAGGTCCGCGCCGGCGTGGAGCGCGAGGGAGGTCGCCACCTCCCGCAGCTCCGCCGGGAACGCTCGCCGGTTCACGTTCAGCCCGACCCCCACGACGAGGGCGTCGAGCCGGTCACCGCGGCTGGTGGCCTCGACGAGGATGCCGGCGACCTTGCGCCCGCCGAGCTGCACGTCGTTGGGCCACTTGAGGCGTGCGTCCCGGCGGCCGAGGGCGGCGTCGACGGCCTCGACGACGCCGAGGCCCACTGCGAGGGTCAGGCCGGCGATGCGGTCCGGCGGGAGCGGGGCCCGCGCGACGACGGAGAGGTAGAGGTCGGTCCCGGCAGGGGACGACCAGGCTCGCCCGCGGGCGCCGCGGCCCGCGTCCTGGGCGTCCGCGACGACCGCGTGGCCGTCGACCGCCCCGGCCTGGGCGGCGGCCCTCGCGTCGTCGTTGGTCGAGCCGGTGCGGCCGCGGACGTCGAGGGAGCGGCCGTAGCGCTCGGTCCGGAGGTATGCCCGCACCCGGTCCGGGTCGAGGTCGCCGGGCCCGGCGCTCAAGGCCAGTCGAGGCCGAGGTCGACGGCCGGCGCGGAGTGGGTGAGCGCGCCGACGCTGATCGCGTCCACGCCGGCGCGGGCGATCGTTGGGATGCGCTCGAGGGTCACGCCACCCGAAACCTCGATCGTCGCGCGGCCGTCCACCCTCGCGACGGCCTCCCTGAGGGCGTCGTCGTCGAAGTTGTCGAGGAGGACGATGTCCGCCCCGGCCCCCACCGCGTCGAGGAGCTGGTCGAGGCGATCCACCTCGCACTCGATGCGGCTGGTGTGGGGGGCGTATGCGCGGGCCCGCTCGATCGCCGCGCTGACCGATCCGCACGCCGCGATGTGGTTGTCCTTGATCAGCACCGCGCTGCCGAGGTCGTTGCGGTGGTTGTGGGCGCCGCCGCACCGGACGGCGTAGCGCTCGAGGGCCCGGAGCCCCGGCGTGGTCTTGCGCGTGTCCGTGATCCGCGTGCGGCTCCCGGGAGGCAGGGCGTCGACGTGGCGTCGAGCGAGCGTCGCCACGCCGCTCATGCGCTGGATCAGGTTGAGCGCGACCCGCTCGCCGGTGAGGATCCGATGGGCGGACCCCTCGACGGTCGCGGCGACCTGACCGGCCTCGAGGCGGTCGCCGTCCTCGGCGTGATGCGTGACCCGGAGCTCCGGGTCCACGGCGGCGAACACGCCCTGGAACACGTCGAGGCCCGCGACGACGAGCTGCGCCCGGGCGCGGAGCTCGGCCCGGCCCGGCAGGCTCGGCGGCACGCAGGCGTCGGTGGTGAGATCGCCGCCGGCCACGTCCTCGAGCAGCGCGCGGCGCACGACCTCGTCGACCACGGGGCGGGGGAGGGGCGGCGGCGCCGGCATCGCCCGACCCTTACCACGAAAGGACGGGCCAGCCCCGCCGGCGGGCCAGGCGGCGCAGCCGGAGATCCGGGTTGACGACCATCGGCTGCCCGACCCGCTCGAGCATCGGGACGTCGCTGATGCTGTCCGAGTAGAACCGGCTCCCGTCGAGGTCGACGCCGTGGGCGTCGGCGAAGGCGCTCGCCTTCGCGACCTTGCCCGACCCGTAGCAGACAGGGGGGATGACGCGCCCGGTGAGCCGCCCCTCCTCCACCTCGAACCGGGTGCACAGCACGTGCCCGATGCCGAGGTGGGCGGCCACCGGGTTGGCGACGTAGGGGGAGCCGCTCGTCAGCATCGCGAGCACGTCGCCCGCCGCCCGGCGCGCCTCCACCTCCGCTCGGGCCGCCGGCGTGATCTCGCGGAGGATCTCCCCCTCGACCCAGGCCGCCAGCTCGGCGCGGAAGTCGTCCTCGTCGATGCCCTGCAGGGTGAGCGCGGCCTCCCGGCTCACGCGCTCCGCGTCGAGCAGGCCGAGGGCGTACTGAACGGTCCAGTACGACGTGCGAAGCACCTTCCGGACGCCGAGCTGCCGCTGCCGTACGCGCCACCGGACGTAGCGGCGGGCGGTGTTGACCCGCACGAGGGTCCGGTCGAGATCGAAGAACGCGGCGGGCTGGTCCGGCATGGGACGGGTCGGTCTAGCAAGGCTGCTAGGGGATCGGGAGCGTCCGGGCGAGCACCTCGGCGAGGACGTTGCTCATCGCGTGCACCAGGACCGCCGCCCCGATGCCCCCGCGCCACGCCCGCAGCCACCCGAACAGGAGGCCGGGGACGAACACCGCCAGGCGATCGGGCCGCGGGTCGCTCGCGAGGTGGACCAGCGCGAACAGAACCGCCGAGCCGATCCAGGCGAGGAGCGAGAGGCGGACCCCGAGGACGCGGTGGCGCGGAGGGTGAGCGTCCGCGAGGCGGGTCTGGACGTAGCCGCGGAACAACGCCTCCTCCGGGAGCGCGACCACCAGCACCTGGCTGAGCGCGAAGGCCTCGAGGTCCGGAGGCAGGTCGATCGAGCGGGGCGGGCCCACCTGGTGCCAGAGAGCGTACGCGACGCTGAAGGCCGGGAAGACGACCAGGGCGACGGCCACCGCCACCCCGAGCTCCCGGAGGCCCGCGGGGAGCGCGCGGCGCAGGGCGCGGGCGAGGTCGTAGAGCCCGAGGGGGCCGGCGGGGCGCTCGTCGTCGGCCGCCGGCGCCTCCAGGAGGCCGCCGAGGTCGATCCCGTAGCGACGGAGCCCGTCGGGCTCGCGACGGGCGAGGGCGATCGCCGTCACGAGAAACAACGTGGCGACGAGCAGGCCGTCCAGACCCCGGAGCGCCGCCACGTGGCGCTCGGCCATCGCCACCGCGAACACGCCGATCGCCATGCCCCCGACCACCGCCAGGACCTCGCCGTCGATCCGGTCGGGGGTGCGCCCGCCCATGCGCCGTGGGATAGCAGACGCCGCCCGACCCGTGCCTGCCTTGACCGGCCTGTGCCCCCTGGGCATATGGGATCGAAGGTCGGGCAGACGGGCGTGATCGCCGAGAGCAAGGTCGCGGAGGTGAGGGAGCGGACCGACCTGGCGGCCCTGGTCGGCGAGCACGTCCGCCTGAAGCGCTCCGGCGCCAGCCTCAAGGGCCTGTGCCCGTTCCACGGGGAGAAGACGCCGTCCTTCTACGTCCACCCGGACCGCGGCTTCTTCCACTGCTTCGGGTGCCAGGCCTCCGGCGACGCGATCGCCTTCGTGATGCGCCTGGACGGGCGAAGCTTCCCCGACGCGGTGCGCGTGCTGGCCGAGCGGCTCGGCGGCGAGCTCGAGGACGCGGACCCCGAGCGCGACCGGGAGGCCCGCCAGGCCCGCGCGCGTCGCGACCGCCTGCTCACGGTCCTCGACCGGGCCGCCGGCTTCTACCAGGACATGCTACGGGAGCATCCGCTCTCCTCTCTCGCGCGCGAGGAGGTCGAGCGCCGGGGGATCGGTGCGGCGGTCCGGGACACCTTCCGGCTCGGCTACGCGCCGGCCGGCTGGGACGGCCTCGCGAGGGCTCTCGCGGAGGCGGGCCTCAGCCCGACCGACGCCGAGGCGGTCGGGCTCCTCGTTCCGCGCCGACGCGGCCAGGGCCACTACGACCGCTTCCGCCACCGGCTGATGTTCCCGGTGTCGGACCCTCAGGGCCGCATCGTCGCGTTCAGCGGCCGCGCCCTCCCCGAGCCCCCCGGCGAGGTGTCGCCCGAGCGGGAGCCTCCGGCGAAGTACGTCAACAGCCCCGAGCACCCGCTCTACACCAAGGGCGAGGTGCTCTTCGGCCTCCACGAGGCGCGGGTGGAGCTGCGGCGCCGGGACGAGGCGCTGCTGTGCGAGGGCAACTTCGACGTCCTGGCGCTCGTCGAGGCGGGCTTCCCGCACACCTGCGCGCCGCTCGGCACCGCGTTCACCGCCGCCCAGGCCAGGCTCCTGCGCCGCTACGTCGGCACCGTCACGCTGCTGTTCGATGGCGACCGGGCGGGCCGCAAGGCGGTCCGGGCGGCCCAGCCGCTGCTCGCGGGGGCGGGCCTCGGCGCGCGGGTGGTCACCCTGCCGCCCGGCGAGGACCCGGATAGCTTCCTGCGCGGCGCGGGCAGGGACGAGCTCCAGAAGCGGATCGACGCGGCGCCGGGGATCGTGGAGGCGCTGATCGAGGGCGCGGCCGCCGAGGCCGGCGAGGACGCGCGCGCCCGCGCGGCGGCGATCGAGGGGCTCGGGCCCGTGCTCCTCGCGGTGGAGAACCCCGTGGAGGCGGGGCTCTACGTCGAGCGCGTCGCCCGTGCCTTCCACCTCAACGACCTCACCGCGGTGCGCCAGCAGCTTCGGCGCGGCGCTCGGCGGGGCGCCCTGCCCGAGCGGCGGCGCGCTCCGGACGCGAGCGGAGCGGGTCCCGCGGTCCCCCGCCGCGCGGCCGATGGAGCGCGCCTCCCGCCGCTCGCGGCCGCCCTGGTCGGCGCCTTCCTCGACCACCCGAGCCTCGGACGCACGGACCTCGGACCCGACGTGGAACGCCTTTTGACGAGCGAGGATCTTCGCGCCATCTTTCGCTCCGCGGTACGGCTGGCCGGCCCGCGCGTGGTGGATGCGACGTCCTTGTTATCCGAGCATGAGGAGTCCCCGGCGCGCGCCTGGCTCGAAGAGCGGTTGGTCGTCCAGACCTTCGAGGAGGAGGAGGAGGCACGGGCTTTCGTCGAACGGACCGTTCCGGTGTTGGTGAAGCAGCGAGCGCGCATCGAGCTTCGCCGCCTCGACCGAGCGATCCGCGACGCGCGTCGCACCGGTGACGATGCCTGGGCCGAGGCGCTGCTGCGCCGCAAGGTAGAGGTGTTCCAGAGCGCGGGGCGCTTCGGGACTCAGGGCACCAAGGGGTAGACATGGTGGAGAAGAACGCGGCGGAGAACGGACGGTCCAGGTCCAGGCACGACCTGGGGGCGGCCCCGGACCGGGCGAGCACCGTGCTCCCCAAGGCGAAGGGGCGGGACCGCAAGGAGCTGACCCAGCTCCTCGACAAGGGCCGCGCCAAGGGCTTCCTCACGTACGACGAGGTGAACGAGGCCCTCCCGACGGAGATCACCTCCGAGCAGATCGACGAGCTGATGATGGTCCTCGGCCAGGAGAGCGTCGAGGTCGTCGACCACGCGTCGAACGCCAAGGTCAACAAGCAGCGCGGCGGCGACGGCCGGGACCGCCGCGAGCGGATCCTCCCCCCGACGTCCGAGGACGGCCTCTACACGAAGAGCAACGACCCCGTCCGGATGTACCTCCGGAAGATGGGCTCGGTCTCGCTCCTGACCCGCGAGGGCGAGGTGGAGATCGCACGCCGGATCGAGACCGGCGAGAACAAGGTGTTCGAGGTCATCCTCAACAGCCGGGTCGGGGTCCAGGAGATCATCGAGATCGGCGAGCGGCTGAAGCGCGGGAAGCTTCGCCCGAAGGACGTCGTCAAGGAGCGCGAAGAGGACGCCCTCGCGGAGGAGGAGGACGTCCGGGCCCGGATCGTACGGCTGATCGAGCGCGTGAAGCGCCTCGAGGCCCAGAACGCCAAGCTCCGGGAGGAGATCGCAGGCACGAAGAAGGCGGCCGAGCGCCGCGCGGCCCAGCGACAGATCGACAAGAACCGCGCGGAGCGCGTCGAGGCGCTGCGCGAGCTCGGCCTGACGAAGAAGCAGATCGACAAGGTCGTTAGCGCGATCAAGGGCTACATCCGCCGCGTCGAGCGGTCCGAGGCGGTGGTCGCGGAGTACGAGCGGCAGGCGGGGGGCCGCGACGAGCGCGCGATCGAGAAGAGCTTCCAGGAGATGCTCCAGTCGGAGGCCAACGAGCGCCGCATCAGCAGGCGTCTCGGCCTCCAGCTCGAGCAGGTGCGAAGCCTCCTCGAGGGCATCGCCGAAGCGAAGCGGGAGGTTCGGCTGGTGGAGGAGGACATGGGTCAGCCGATCCAGCTCCTCCGCGAGACCTACAAGGAGCTCCATCGCGGCGAGCGGGAGGCGGAGCGCGCCAAGGCGGAGCTCGTCGAGGCGAACCTCCGGCTGGTCGTGTCGATCGCCAAGAAGTACACGAACCGGGGGCTGCAGTTCCTCGACCTGATCCAGGAGGGGAACATCGGCTTGATGAAGGCCGTGGACAAGTTCGAGTACCGTCGCGGATACAAGTTCTCCACCTACGCGACGTGGTGGATCCGCCAGGCCATCACGCGCGCGATTGCCGACCAGGCGCGGACCATCCGGATTCCGGTCCACATGATCGAGACGATCAACAAGCTGATCCGGACGTCGCGCTACCTCGTGCAGGAGCTCGGGCGGGAGCCGACCCCCGAGGAGATCGCCGAGCGGATGGACATGCCGCTCGACAAGGTCCGGAAGGTCCTGAAGATCGCCAAGGAGCCGATCAGCCTGGAGACGCCGATCGGCGAGGAGGAGGACAGCCACCTCGGGGACTTCATCGAGGACAAGTCCGTGGTCTCGCCGGTCGAGGCGGTGATCAACAACAACCTCGAGGAGCAGACCCGCCGGGTGCTCAAGACGCTGACGCCGCGCGAGGAGAAAGTGCTCCGGATGCGCTTCGGCATCGGCGAGAAGAGCGACCACACCCTCGAGGAGGTCGGACAGGACTTCGAGGTGACCCGGGAGCGCATACGCCAGATCGAGGCGAAGGCCCTCCGCAAGCTGCGCCACCCGAGCCGGAGCAAGCAGCTGCGGAGCTTCATCGATAGCTAGGAGGGTGCTGCCGAAGGCTCTCGGATCGATCGCCGAGATGGTTCCGCAGCAACCTGCTTAGACCTGGGCCCATAGCTCAATCGGTCAGAGCCCCCGGCTCATAACCGGGTCGTTGTTGGTTCGAGTCCAACTGGGCCTATCCCGTGCGGGGCGAGCCTTGCGTCCGGCTCCGAAGCGCGATAGACGCGCTGCGCGACGGGCGGATCTCACCCTGCCCTGGGAGGCGCGACGGCGTGCGGGAAGAGCTGAGGGCCCTGGTCCACCTGTCCGAGATCGACGCCTCCGCTCGCGACCTCGAAGAGCAGCTCGAGGGGATCCCGGACGAGATCGAGGAGAGGCGCCACGCGATGGCCGCCCTCGAGCAGCTCGTCGGCGCCCAGAAGGCGCAGCTCGACGAGGCGATCGCCCTCCACGAGCAGCAGCAGCTCGAGCTCAAGCACCGCACCGACATGCTGGCGCGGTCCCGGGCGAAGGGCGCGCGGGCCCGCACGGCCCGCGAGGCGGATGCGGCCGAGCGTGAGGTGGAGGCGGTCCGCCGTTCGATCCGGGACGGCGAGGCGGAGCGCGAGCGGCTCGAGGGGCTGATCGACAAGACCCGGGAGGTCCTCGCGGAGCCCCTCGAGGAGCTCGAGCAGCAGCGCACGGCCCTGGCCGAGGCCGAGAGCACGGTCGAGGAGCGCCTGGCGGCCCTACGGGCGAAGCGGGACGAGGTCACCCAGGGGCGGGAGGCCTACGTCGAGAAGCTCCCGAAGTCGGTGATGCGCAAATACGCCCGCTACCGGGGCAAGCTCCACCCGGTGGTCGTCCCGGCGCCGGAGGGGGTCTGTACGGGCTGCCGCTTCGCCCTGCCCCCGCAGCTCTTCAACGAGCTCCAGAAGGGGGAGGAGCTCCACCAGTGCCCCCAGTGCCGCCGCTTCGTCTACTACCCGCCGGTCCTCGAGGAGGGCCCGGCCTGACCGACCTCCGTCGCCGCGCGAGGCGTCAGACGTAGGCGAGCCAGGTCGGCTCGGGGACCTCGATGCCCCGCACCACCTGGAAGTAGCGGTCCTGCAGGCGCTGGGTGAGGGGGCCCCGGGCGCCGCCCCCGATCCGGCGTCCGTCGATCTCCCGGACGGGGGTGACCTCCGCGGCGGTCCCGACCAGGAAGACCTCGTCCGCGACGTACAGCTCGTCCCGGGTGAGGCTCCGCTCGACCACGTCGTGGCCCATGTCGGCGAGGAGGCGGAGCGTGGTGTCTCGCGTGATGCCTCCGAGCAGGCTGGCGCCGAGCGGTGGGGTGCTGACCTGGCCGCCGCGGACGGCGAACAGGTTTTCGCCGGAGGCCTCGGTCACGTAGCCCTGCCCGTCGAGCAGGATCGCCTCGTCGTAGCCGTCCCGGAGCGCCTCGCGCTTGGCGAGGATCGAGTTGACGTAGTGGCCGACGACCTTGCCCTTGGCCATCAGCATGTTGACGCCGGGGCGGGCGAAGCTGCTGACCCGGGCGCGGATGCCCTTGTGGAGCCCCTCCTCGCCGAGGTAGGCGCCCCAGCGCCAGGTCACGACCGCGACCCGGGTGGCGTTCGTCGTGGCGCCGAGCCCCATCGCGCCGTCCCCGACGAACACGATCGGCCGCACGTAGCACTCCGTGAGGCCGTTCGCGCGGATCGTCTCGAGGCACGCCGCCACCAGCGCCGCGCGGGAGAAGGGGACGGGCAGGGACACGATGTGGGCGGAGTCGATCAGCCGCCGGATGTGGTCGTCCAGGCGGAACACCGCGCCCCGACCGTCGTCGGTGCGGTAGCAGCGGATCCCCTCGAAGACCCCGAGACCGTAGTGGAGCGTGTGGGTCAGGACGTGGACCCGGGCCTGGTCCCACGGGACGAGCTCGCCGTCCATCCAGATCGACTCGACCTTCTCTACCATCACGTGCTCCCCGCCGGGCCCCGACGAGGCCGCCGAGGTGTCCTGGCGATGTAGCACGGGTCCTGGCGTCGACCCGCCCACCGCTCAAGCGGACCAGGGCGGCGCCGTCCCCACCGGCGCGATCCGCGCCTCGAACAGGCGACGGGTGCGCTCGGCGTGGCGGTAGTAGGTCCGTCGGAGCACGTCCTCGGGGGGGAGGCCGTCGCGGGCCTGAAGGGACAGGTGGCGGGCGACGAAGGTCCCCGAGCGGCCGTCGAGGGTCAGCAGCGGCGCTCGGTGCTCGTCACGCCGAAGCCACAGGGCCTGCTCGACCTGACGGAAGAAGGCGTACGCCGACAGGAGCGCCCGGGCCTCGGTGGAGGTCAGCGCGCCGACCACGGCCAGGGCCCGCACCGCGGCGGGCGTGTTCGGCGTGCGGACGCGCGGGTCGTCGCCGTGCGCCATCTGGAGCCCCTGGGCGAGGAACTCGACGTCCACCAGCGCGCCGTAGCCCAGCTTGGGGTGGACGCGGCCGGGGCGCTCGTCGGCGAGCTCGACCTCCAGGCGGCGTCGGGTCGCGGCCAGCTCCTCCCGGTCCGGCGCTCCCGCGGCGCCGCCGTAGGCGATGCGGGCGAACCGCTCCCTCGCGTCGCGGGCCAGGTCGGGGTCCCCCGCGACGGGGCGGGCCCGCAGCAGCGCCTGCCGCTCCCACGCGGCGGCCCCGCCGGCGTGGTAGGCGTCGAAGGCGGCCAGGGAGACCACCAAGGTCCCCTGGGACCCGCTCGGCCGCAGCCGCGTGTCCGTCTCGTAGCCCGGGCCCTCCGCGTCGGGCTCGCGGAGGAGCTTCATCGTGCGCTGCGCGGTGCGGGTGAAGAGCTCGGCAGCGCTCGTGCTCCGGCCCCGCTCCGTCGGCTCCGTCTCTCCGTCCTCGCCGTACAGGAAGACGAGGTCGAGGTCCCCGCCGAAGCCGAGCTCCCGGCCGCCGAGCTTGCCCATGGCGCACACCACGAGGCCCCGGCCGCGCGGACGCCCCCAGCGGGCCTGCGCCCACCTGCCGGCAGCGGCGAGGGCCACCCGGATCTGCCCCTCCGCGAGCTCGCTGAGGCGCTCCGTGGCCGCCTCGAGGTCGAGCTCCCCGGCGGCCTGCGCGAGGCCGACCTCCAGGGTGTGGAGCCGCTTGAGCGCGCGGAGCTCCCGCACGAGGTCCTCCGGGTCCGAGTCGGCCGAGAGCGGAGCGATCAGCGCGTCGTGGTCGGCCCGGAGCTCGGCCGTCGGCGGTGCTCCCCGGGTCGAGAGCAGGCGGTCGATGTCCTCGGGGTGGCCGACCAGCGCTGCCCCCAGGGTGGCGCTGGTGCCGAAGAGCCCGATCAGGCGTCGCGTGAGCCGCGGGTCCTCGAGGAGGAGGCGCTCGTAGGACCAGGGCCCGACCAGCCGCGTGAGGAAGTCGGCGAGGAGCCTCAGGGCGGTCTCGGGGTCCGCAGCCTCCGCGACCTCCGTCAGCAGCAGGCGTCCCAGCCCGGGCGCGCGCTCCCGGGTCACGGGGCCGAGGGGGGCGTTCGCGTGGCGGCCGAGGCGGGTGAGGTGGGTCGCGGCCTCGAGGGGATCGCGCCTGAAGAGCGACGGGTCGAGCCACGGGAGGAGGTCCGCGGCGCTCGCCCCCGCCGCCACCCGGTCGAGGAGGGGGTCCCAGAGGCTCTCCTCCCGCTCCGCGTCCGGGGCCAGGGACGCGAACAGGGCCGCGACCTCCTCGCGGTGCCCCTCCAGGACCGCGGTGAGGTGCTCTCCGTCGTCGAAGCCGAGGCTCCGCCCGAAGCGGTCCCGCTCGTCGCCCTCGGGCGGCAGGGCGTGCGTCTGGTAGCCCGCCCACACGTGGATCCGGTGCTCCACGCGGCGGAGCAGCACCCACGCCTCGGTGAGGGCCTCGGCCTCCCGGTCGGTGATCAGGCCGGCCCCGAGGAGCCGGCGGAGCGCGGTCAGCGTGGCGGGCACCTGCAGCTCCGGGTGCTGGCCGCCCCAGACGAGCTGCAGCGTCTGGACGAAGAACTCGGCCTCCCGTATGCCGCCCCGGCCGAGCTTGACGTCCGCCTCCGGGTCCACGTCGAGCTCGCGGCGCGAGCGGAGGAGCATGTCCTCCATCGCCTCCGCGATCCGGGGGTCGACGGCCCGCCGGTACACGAAGGGCCTGAGGACCGAGAGCATGCGCTCGCCGAAGGCGAGGTCCCCGGCGATCGGGCTGGCCCTCAGCAGCGCGGCGCGCTCCCAGGTGCGGCCGAAGGTCGCGTAGTAGCGCTCCGCGCTGGCGAGGGAGTTGACGAGAGGGCCGCGGCTGCCCTCGGGCCGGAGCCTCAGGTCGACGCGGAAGCAGAAGCCGTCCTCCGTCACGTCGCTCAGCAGGCGGCAGGTCCGCTGCGCGATGCGCGCGAAGTGCTGGTGGACCGTGCGGTCGCCGCCCTCCACCTCCCCGTCGTCCGTGCCGTAGAAGAAGCAGACGTCGATATCGCTGCCCAGGTTGAGCTCCCGGCCGCCGAGCTTGCCCATGCCGAGCACGGTGAGCGGGATCGGGCTCCCGTCGGCATCGAGAGGGCGGCCGAAGCGCTCCTCCGCCGCCCGGGTCACGTGGCGGAGGGCCGCGTCGACGAGGGTCGCCGCGAGGTCGCTCATCTCCGCCGCGGTGGCGCGGACGTCGTCGCCGCCGAGGGCCTCCCGGAGCGCGATGCGGCAGAGCCCGAGGTGGCGGGCCCGGCGGAGCTCCGACGCGAGGTCGGCCTCGGACGCCTCGCCGAGGCGCTCCGCGAAGGAGGCGGCGCCGGCGCCGGGGTCGAAGGGGACCTCGAGCCCGTCGCCGGCCAGCGACGCGACGATGTCGGGGTCTCGGAGCGCGAGCGGCAGGAGCGCGGGGGCGTGGTCCGCGAGGGCGCGGAGCACGCGCTCCTCCGCCGCCTCGGGCGGGCGCCGGGCCGTGTCCCGGAAGGCCTCGAGGGCTCGCCGTTGCCCCTCGGGGTGGAGGTCGGCCGCGTCCGGTGGGCGGTGTCCGAGGGGGTCCATCGCGGGGAAGAGACCGTCGGTTGACGGGTTCAGGGGGGTAGAGTACAACGCGCCGGCTCTGCCGGGCGGCAGCGTGGAAACGCCCCCAACGGCGCGGGCGCCGGCAGCGCGCCGAGGCCCTGCCGAGCAACCCGCATCCGGGTGAGGTTGTCCGTGGTTCTGACCCTTCTCGAGATCCTGTGGTGGCTGCAGCCCCCCGCGACCACCGGCGGTGGTGGTGGCGTCCCCAGCCCGGCGGCCGGCGCGACGCCCGACGACGGGATGAGCTGCTACCTGACCGCCGGCTTCATGGCGCTCGCCTTCGCCTTCTTCTACTTCGTCCTGCTGCGCCCGGAGAACAAGCGCCGCGAGGAGCAGGAGAGCTTCCTGAAATCCCTGCGCAAGGGCATGAAGGTGCGCACGTCGGGCGGCCTCCTCGGCGAGATCGTGAGCGTCAACGAGGACGAGGTCGTCCTCCAGCTCGCCGACCGGGTCCGCGTCAACGTGCTCCTGGCGAACATCGCCTCGTCCGAGACGGCCCGGAAGGCCGGCGCCGACGCCAGCGCCAAGAAGGGCGGCGGCAAGGGCGACGGTGGCGGCAAGGGGGGGGACGGGGCCAAGGGCGACACTGGCGCCAAGGGTGAAGCCCGCGACGAGGCCTGACGATGGACCGTTCCTGGTACGTTCGCTTCTCCCTGGTCGTGGTCGCGGTGCTCGCGGCCTGGACCTTCCTTTGGCCGAGCCTCTCGGCCTGGGTGCCGGCGCCGGCCTTCCTCACCGACCTGATCGAGCGTCGCATCGCGCCGGGCCTCGACATCCGCGGCGGCCTCCGCCTGATGTACACGGTCGAGGTCGACGAGGCGGTGCGCGCCCGTCGCCGCCTCCGGGCCGACCAGATCCTCGTGGCCGTCGGGCGCAAGATGGACCTCGTCGGCGAGGGGGACGAGCCGACCCGGGACCAGCTCGAGGAGGTGCGGGAGCGCGTCCGCGTCAGCGCGGTGCCCGACGAGGACCGGCAGATCCGCGTGACGTTCACGAGCGCCGAGGACATGCAGCACCTCGACCGGGACCTGGTCACCAGCTTCGGCGACGTCCGGGAGATCAGCGGGTCCCGGAGCGATCGCTCGGTGACCCTCAGCCTGACCGCCGAGAGCGTCGATCGGCTCCGGGAGGTGAGCGTCGACCAGGCCAAGCAGACGATCGAGGAGCGGATCGACGGCCTCGGCCTCCGGGAGGCCTCCGTCCGGGCCCTCGACCTCGACGTGATCGTCGAGGTCCCCGGCGCGCAGGAGTCCGACTTCGACCGGATCAAGGAGATCATCAGCCGCACGGCGCGCCTCGAGTTCAAGATCGCCGATGACGAGACGCCCTTCGTGAACGAGCTCCAGGGGGAGCTTCCGGAGGGCATCACGATCGCGGCCGAGGCGGTCCAGGCCGGAAGCGAGCGGGTGCAGACCTCCTACCTCGTCGCGGAGGGCATGGGGCCCTGCCCCGAGGGCCTCGCGCCGGAGGAGGGCGAGGACGAGTGCACGGCCCGCGCCCGCCTCGGCCACTTCATCGCGGGCCTCGAGGACGCCGGGCGGATCCCGGACGACCACCAGCTCGCGATGGGTCCCTTCGAGACCGACAGCTCGGCCGACGGGCCCGAGGGTGAGGCCTACCGGTCCTACTACCTGTTCGCCCGCGCGGACGTGACCGGCGACAACCTCGAGGACGCGTCCGTCGGCCAGCACCCGACGGACCAGACCCCGGTGGTCAACTTCCGCATGAGCGCGGCCGGGGCCCGCGCGATGGGGACCCTCACGGGCAACAACGTCGGCCGGCGGATGGCGATCGTGCTCGACGACGTCGTCGCGAGCGCGCCGAACATCGAGAGCCGGATCAGCGCGAGCGGCATGATCACCCTGGGCGGGATGCGTGACTACGCCACCCTGCTCCACGAAGCCGACGACCTGGTGGTCGTGCTCCGCGCGGGTGCGCTGCCGGCGCCGATCGTGCAGCAGAACGACCAGTTCATCGGCCCCACCCTGGGCCGGGACAGCGTCCAGCGGGGCGCCCAGGGCGCGCTGATCGGCGTGGTGCTCGTCCTGATCTTCATGGCGTTCTACTACCAGGTGGCGGGGCTGGTGGCGGACCTGATGGTCGTCCTCAACCTGCTGTTCCTGCTGGCGATCATGGCCGGGCTCGGCGCCACGCTGACGCTGCCGGGGATCGCCGGGATCGCGCTGACGGTCGGGATGGCGGTCGACGCCAACGTGCTGATCACCGAGCGCATCCGCGAGGAGCTCCGCATGGGCAAGAGCGCCCGGGCGGCGGTCGACCAGGGCTTCCGACGGGCCTTCTGGTCGATCTTCGACAGCCAGTTCACCACGTTCATCGCCGGCGTGGTCCTGGCCCAGTACGGGACCGGTCCGATCAAGGGGTTCGCGAACACCCTGATGATCGGGATCATCACGAGCCTCTTCACCGGCGTGTTCTGCTCCAAGGTCATGTTCGACTGGGTGGTGCGCGGCCTGCGGGTGCGCCGGCTCCGGGTCGGGTGAGGTAGGCGATGGAGTTCTTCAAGCCCGGCCTCCTGGTGGACTTCATGCGCCACCGGCCGATCTACATCGGGGTCAGCAGCTTCCTGGTGGTGGCCAGCCTCGTGAGCCTCTTTGTCCCCGGCCCGAACTTCGGCATCGACTTCGCCGGCGGGACGGAGGTCCAGCTCCAGTTCGAGGGCGACGTCTCGAGCGGCGAGCTCCGTCAGACCCTCGAGGCCCTCGGCTACGAGCGGCCGGACGTGGTGGCCGTGGTCGGCTCGCCCAACGAGTACATCATCCGGGTGCGGGAGGTCTCCGCCATCCCCGACAGCCAGCGGGAGGCGATCGAGCAGGGCCTCCGGGACGCGATCGAGGGCGGCGGGAGCTCCAACCGCATCGAGCGGGTCGCGATCAGCCCGGGCGGCGACAAGGTGAGCCTCGACCTCGGGGCGGCCGTCGACGAGGCCGTGATCCGGGAGACGCTGGAGGATGCCGGGGTCTCCGTCACGACCGTGCGCCGCTTCGGCCGCGAGAGCGACCACCGCTACGAGGCGCAGCTCGAGGGCATCGCGCAGGAGATGATCCAGCAGCTCCGGGAGGCCTTCGACGAGCGCGCGCCCGGGGAGCCGCGGAGGGTGGAGTGGGTCGGGCCGCGGGCCGGCCAGCAGCTCCGGGATGCCGCGATCCAGAGCCTCCTGTTCGCGATCGTGCTGATCCTCGTGTACGTCGCGTTCCGTTTCGACCTTCGCTACGCGCCGGGCGCGGTCGTCGCGATGGCCCACGACGCGATCATCACGGCCGGGATCTTCGTCCTGCTCCAGAAGGAGTTCAATCTGACGATCATCGCGGCCCTCCTGACGATCGTGGGCTACTCGATCAACGACACGATCGTGGTCTACGACCGGATCCGCGAGAACGTCAGCCGCGAGCGGGACAAGTCCCTCTACGACGTGATCAACATCAGCACGTCCCAGATGCTGTCGCGGACGATCGTGACCAGCGGGACGACGCTCTTGAGCGTGAGCGCGTTCTTCCTCTGGGGCACGAGCGTGATCCGGGACATCAGCTTCGCGCTCTTCATCGGCATCCTGATCGGGACCTACTCGTCGATCTACGTCGCCGCGCCGCTGACCGAGTGGATGGACCAGCGCTTCTTCCGCCAGACCAAGGCGCGGGCCCGGGCCGCCCGCCGCACGCTTCGCGCCCAGGGCTAGAGCGCCGCCCGGGGCCGTGTACCCCGAGATCGTGCCCGACGGATCGCCCGACGATCGCCGTCAGTCGCCCGTTCTGGCCCCCGTCCGTCGATTTCGTGGGGATCTTGGGCCTCTCGAAGGGTTTTGGGGCGTGTCGGCCTTTCCTCTGCGGATCCCGTCGGCCAGGGTGGCGGTCAACGATGGTCGCCGCCCCCGTCGCTCCCCTGCCCTCTCTTCCTCGGCCCCGTGACGTCCACGCCGCGTCCCGGGGCCCCGGCCTGCGCCTGCTCCCCGCGGACCCGCCGACGGCGGCGGAGCTCGGCCGGGCGTGCGGGGTCGGCCCTGCGATCGGGCAGGTCCTCCTCCACCGGGGGATCACGTCCGAGGACGCGGCTCGCGCGTTCCTCGCCCCCCGCCTCGGCGACCTGACGCCGCCGGACGGGATGCGTGACCGGAGCGCGGCCGCCGAGCGCCTCGCGCGGGCGGTCCGCCGCCGGGAGCGGGTCGTGGTCTTCGGCGACTACGACGTCGACGGTACGACCAGCGCGACGATCGTCGGCGAGGTGCTCGAAGCCCTGGGCGGCGACGCCCGCGTGCTCTGCGCCAACCGCTTCGTGGGCGGCTACGGCTTCAGCGCGCCGGCCCTCGAGCGCGCCCTCGAAGCCGGGGCCCAGCTGATCGTGACGTGCGATTGTGGCTCGGCCGACCACGAGCGCATCGAGGCGGCCCGCCGTCGCGGCGTCGACGTGGTCGTCGTCGACCATCACCTCGTCCCCGAGACGGAGCTCCCGGCCCTCGCCTTCCTCAACCCCCACCGGCCGGACTGCGCGTTCCCCTACAAGTCGCTCTGCAGCGCGGGCCTGGCGCTCAGCCTCGCGGCGGCGGTCCGGGCGGAGCTCGCGAGCCCCCTCGACCTGCGCCCCTGGCTCGACCTCGTGGCGCTCGGGACGATCGCGGACGTCGTCCCCCTCGACGGGGACAACCGCCGCCTCGTCCGGGCTGGCCTCGCGCGCCTCGCGGCGGCGAGCCCCCGGCCCGGGGTCCGCGCCCTGCGCGAGGTCGCTCGCCTGCGCGAGGGGTCGCCGATCGGCGGGGTCGACGTGGCCTTCCGGCTCGCGCCGCGGCTCAACGCGGCCGGGCGCCTCGGCGATCCGGAGCGCACGGTGCAGCTGCTCCGCGCGGCGACCCTGCCCGAGGCCCGATCGCTCGCGGAGGCCCTCGAGCGGGTCAACCGTGAGCGCCGGACCATCGAGCGCCGCATCACCCAGGAAGCGCTCGCCCAGGCCGAAGAGGTCTACGGGGAGCGGGTCGACGGCGGGGTCGTCGTCTACGCGGAGGGCTGGCATCGCGGGGTGGTCGGCATCGTGGCCGCGCGCGTGGCGGAGCGCGTCGGGGCCCCGGCCGTCGTGGTGGCGGTGGAGGACGGCGTCGGCCACGGCAGCGGCCGAACCCCGGACGGCTTCGACCTGCACGCCGCGCTCGGGCGCTGCCGAGGCGACCTCCGCGCCTTCGGTGGCCACGCGGCAGCCGCGGGCGTGACGGTGTCGGCGGATCGGCTCGAGGCCTTCCGCGCGGCCTTCGACGACGCGTGCCGGGCCGACCGCCAAGCGGCTCCGCCCCTCGAGGCCACGAGGGTGATCGACGTCGTCCAGGGGCCCGACCTGCCCTTGCCGACCGCCGGCGAGCTCATGCTGCTCGAGCCGGTGGGGGAGGGGAACCGGGAGGCCACCTTCCTCATCCCGGACGCCGCGGTGACCCGGGCCGGGACCGTGGGCAGCGGCCACCTGAAGCTCGCGCTCGAGGTCGCGGGGCGCCCGCTCTCCGCCTTCGGCTGGGAGATGGGCGAGCGCGCGGAGCGCGTGGGGTCGCGCGTCGCCCTGCACGGCGCGCTGCGGCCCGACCCCTGGCGAGGCGGGGACGCGGTCGAGCTGCGGATCGACGGGTTCGTCGACTGAGGGGCATCCCGCCGGGCCGTGCCTACGTGGCGGGTCGCTATGGAGATCGACGCCGCCGCCCGAGCTTTCCTCGACCTCGAACGGATCGCCGTGGCGGGCGTCTCCCGCAAGGGCCAGTCTCCCGCCAACGCGATCGCCGCGCGTCTTCGCGAGACGGGGCACGAGGTGTTCGCCCTCAACCCGTCCGGCGAGGAGATCGATGGCCAGCCCTCCTTCCCCGACGTCGGCGCGATCCCCGGCGGGGTGCAGGGCGTCGTGGTCGTCACCGCGCCCGAGCCCGCACGGGCCGTCGCCGCCGACGCGGGCGCGGCCGATCTGGTTTCACCAGGGGTTCGGCCCGGTCTCCTACGATGACGAGGCCCTCCGCGTCGCGCGGGACGGCGGCCTCAAGGTCATCAGCGTGGGCTGCCCGATGATGTACTGCCGTCCCGACGGCGTTCACGGGTGCGCGAGGATCCTCTTTCGCTGGTTCGGCCGCATCCCGAGCCGGATCGAGGTGTGACCGGCGCGAGCCTCAGCGGCCGTCGTAGGGCGGCGCGCCCGGCGACCGGTACCGGTGGAGGGGGCTGCGCTTCGCGTCGCTCCCGTAGTACCATCCGTTGCCCTCGAGCTCGCCGAACAGCAGGTGGAGCGGGCAGCGGGCCCCGGCCGCGGGGCTCTTCATGCCGACCTCCGCCGCGGACCGGCCCGATCGCTCGAGGTAGGGGCGGGTGAGGTCCGTCTCGATGAAGCCGGGGGTGCAGGCGTTGATCGCCAGCTTCGGGTGCTGGCCCGCGAGCCACTGGGTGTAGGTGTTCGCGCAGGCCTTGCTGAGGCCGTAGGCGTTGCCGTCGCCGAGGCCCTGGGCGGCGAAGGCGTCGGGGCCGTCGAGGGCCAGGCACTCCTCGAGGAAGGCCTCGAGAGCGTCGGGGCTCACCTCGGGGTCGAGGAAGAAGCGCTGCCGCTCGGGGCTGCAGCGCTCGACGAAGCTCGGTCCCGAGGCGGAGGTCACGTTGACGATCCGGCCTCCCTCGGGGTCGATGAGCGGAAGGAACGCCTCGCAGACGCGCCGGACCCCGCGCGTGTTGACGTCGACGATCGTGGCGACGTCCTGCGCGCCGAAGCCGATCCCCGCGTTGTTGACCAGCCCGTAGAGCGCCGGGACGCCGTACGCTTCCCGCACGCGCTCCCGCGCTGCGTGGACCGAGGCGTCGCTCGCGACGTCGATCGGGAGGACCTCGACCCGCCCGTCCCACGCGGGCCGTTCGGCCACGAGCCCGGCCCGGGCCGCGGCGCCCCGCTCGGGGCTGCGGGACCCGAGGAGCACCTCGGCGTCGTCGTGCTCATCGAGGATGGCGCGGACCACCGCCAGGCCGATCCCCTTGTTCGCTCCGGTCACCAGGATTCGCTTCATGGCGGTGACGCTAGCATCGGGCCGCGGGCGTCCGGGCCCGCCGCCGCCCTGGTTGCCCGTCCACGCCGGCACTAGGCTGCCCGCCGTGACCACCGCGATCACTCCCGGCGTCAGCGCCATGAGCCTCTACGTCCCCCGCCTACGCGTCGACCTCGAGCGCTGGTGCGAGTGGACCGACAACAACTGGGGCAAGGTGAACGCCGTCGTGGGCTCCGGCTTCCGGGTGCCCGCCCAGCACGAGAACGTCTACACCATGGCCGCGAACGCGGTCCTCCGGTTGATCGTCGACAACGACGTCGACCCGCAGCGTGTCGGCTTCCTCGGCCTCGGGACCGAGTCGAGCACGGACAACTCGGCGGGCGCGGTCATCGTCCGGGGGATGGTCGACCGGGCGCTCGACGCGCTGGGGATGCCGCGGCTGGCGCGCAGCCTCGAGGTGCCGGAGTTCAAGCACGCGTGCCTCGGCGGGATGTACGCGCTGAAGACGGCCCTGCGCTACGCCTCCTGCGACGCCGCCGGTCGGGTCGCGATCGTCGTCGCGAGCGACATCGCCGAGTACGAGCGCGGCTCCTCCGGCGAGCAGACCCAGGGCGCGGGCGCCGTGGCCCTGCTGGTCGAGCCGGCCGCCCGCCTCTTCGGCGTGGACCTCGCCCGCTGCGGCAGCGCCAGCGACTACCGCGGGCCCGACTTCCGCAAGCCCTTCGCGCGGCACTTCCATGACGCCCACGCCCCCCGGACGAACCGCCTGAACGACTTCCCCGTGTTCAGCGGTCGCTACTCGACCTACGCGTACCTCGACGAGACGGTCCACGCGGTCGAGGACATGCTCGGCAAGACGGGCACCACGGCCGGCGCGTACTACCGCAGCGTCCACAGCCTCTTCTTCCATCGCCCCTACCAGCTCATGCCGGTCCAGGCGATGTCGTTCCTCTACGTGCGCGGGCTCGCGCGCGGGGAGCACCACCGCGATGAGCTCGAGGCCCTCTGCGAGGCCGCCGAGGTCGAGGTGGAGGCGGTGGTGGCGGAAGCCCAGACCGTGCCCGACCTGTTCGCGCAGGTCGCGGCCGAGCGCGACCACATGACCGACCCCTACGCCGCGACGAGCGCGGCCGCGAGCGTCCTGCGCAAGCAGCCCGCCTTTCGTGCGCTCCTCGAGGAGAAGATGTCGATGGGCAGCGCGACCATGCGCGAGGTCGGCAACCTCTACTCGGCGGCGCTGCCGGGGTGGATCGCGTCGGGCCTCGCCGAGGCCGTCGAGCGCGACCTCGACCTCGAGGGCCGGCCGATGGTGGCGGTGGGCTACGGCAGCGGCGACGCCGCGGAGGCGTGGCCGATCACCGTGGTGCCGGGATGGCGGGAGGCCGCACGCCGCATCCAGCCCGACCGCGCCCTCGCCGGCGCGATCGACCTGACCCGGGCGCAGTACGAGGCGCTCCACGACGGCCGCGCCGTGCCGGACCTCGCCTACGAGCCCCGCGGCGAGTTCCGCATCGCCCGCATCGGCGAGACCTACGAGCCCACCTACCAGGACCTTGGCGTCGAGGTCTACGAGTACGTCGGTCCTTAGGGGGGCGGCCGGTCGCGGCGCGCTGCTATCCTCACGCCGTGAGGTGGTCCACGTGCTGAACGCCGGCGTTGGAGGCGTGGTGTCCGCGCCGCCCTTCGAGGCTCTCGAGCCGCCCGTGGCCGCGCCGCCCGGCCGCGAGGGTTGACCGTCGATGGCCGCGGGCCTCCCGTCCCCGACCTACGGCGCGAGCCGCCGCGCGAACGACCTGGCGGCGCGGATGTACGCCGCCTTCGACCGGACGCGCCGCGAGTACCGCGAGCTCACCCAGCGCGCGCGCTCGAGCTTCGAGACGAGGGACTGGAAGCGGCTCCGGGCCGACAGCCGGGAGCGCCTCTCCCGCTATGCGGACGCCGTGGCGGAGGGGGAGCGGGAGGCCCTCGACCTCCTCGGCGACGCGGTCGCCGACCGCCTCCTCTGGGTCGGCGCCAAGGCGGTCTACCGCGGCCTGATCGCTGACCGGCCGGATCGGGAGCTGGCCGAGACCTTCTTCAACGGCGTCACGCGACGCCTCTTCGCGACGGTCGGCGTGGACGACTACGTGGAGTTCGTCGCCCCCGAGCTCGAGCTGCCCGACCCGGCGTCGAGCCTGCGGCGCTACGAGGGCGACGGCGACGCGCTCGTGCGGCTCGTCGACCGCTGGCTGGAGGACGCCCCCTTCACGGTGAGGTGGGCCAACCGGCGGGTCGACGCGCACCTCGTGGCGGACAGGGTCAAGCTGGAGCTCTCGCAGATCGGGGTGACGGAGGACGTCAGCGCCATCGAGGTGCTGACCCCCGTCTTCTTCCGCGGCACGGGCGCCTACCTCGTCGGGCGCCTGGAGGTGGGGGGGCGGCGCGTGCCCCTGGCCCTGGCGCTCCGCATGATGTTCCGGGGGATCGCCGTCGACGCCGTGCTGAGCACGGAGCGCGAGCTCTCGATCCTCTTCTCCTTCACCCGCTCGTACTTCCACGTGGACGCGGAGCGGCCGTCGGAGGTCGTGGCCTTCCTGAAGGAGCTGCTCCCGGAGAAGCCGACCGCGGAGATCTACATCAGCATCGGGCAGCCCAAGCAAGGCAAGACCGAGCTCTACCGGGCGCTCGTGGCCCACCTCGGGGGCACGGAGGAGCGCTTCGAGCACGCCGCCGGGACCCCCGGGCTGGTGATGGTGGTCTTCACCATGCCGGGCCTCGACTGGGTGCTGAAGGTGATCCGGGACCGGATGCCCATCCAGAAGAGCGTGTCGGCCGCGCACGTGAAGGGCCGGTACAAATGGGTCTACGACCGCGACCGGGCCGGCCGCCTGGTCGACGCGCAGCCCTTCGAGCATCTCGTGTTCCCCCGGGACCGCTTCCACCCGGCGCTCCTCGAGGAGCTCCTCGACCGGTGCGGCCAGAGCGTGCGACTTCGCGGGCCCGACCGGGTGGAGCTCGACCTCGCCTACGTGCAGCGCCGACTCACCCCCCTCGACCTCTACGTTCGGCAGGCGGGCGACGCGGAGGCCGCGGCCGCGCTGATGGACTACGCGCAGGCGATCAAAGACCTCGCGGCGAGCAACATCTTCCCGGGCGACCTGCTCCTCAAGAACTTCGGCGTGACCAAGCGTGGCCGGGTCGCCTGCTACGACTACGACGAGCTCGTGGAGCTCACGGAGATGCGCTTCCGGCGGATGCCCGAGCCGGACGACGACGACGACGAGATGCGCGCCGAGCCCTTCTTCGCGGTCGGCCCCCGCGACGTCTTCCCCGAGGAGTTTCTGCGCTTCCTGGCGATCCCGGCGCGCCTGCGCTCGCACCTCGCGTACCACTGCTCGGAGATCTTCACGCCCGCCTTCTGGCGGCAAACCCAGGAGGAGATCGAGGCCGGCAAGATCGTGGAGTTCGCCCCGTACGAGCCGGTGGACCGGTTGATCGATCCGAGCGACCGGTTCTGAGCCCCCCCCGGCTCAGTCCGTCGTCACCGTGATCGTGTAGCTCGGGATGGTCTCGAGCTCGCTGAACGTCGACGCGATGATGATCAGCTCCTCGCCGTCGGCGATCGCCTGGCTGACGATCTCGCTGTCGGCGATTCCTCCCGGCCCGTCGTCGTCGCCCGTGACGCAGTTGGTCAGGGGAGAGGTCGGGTCGAAGCTGCCGCGGTAGACGTGGAGATAGCCGTCGGCGCCGGCCCCCGTCCACGTGCCGAAGAGCGTCACGGTCTGGGCCGATCCGGTCTCGTTGACGACGTGGTGCTCGTCGAAGTAGTGGTCCGCGGTTCCACCTCCCACGCAGGTCTCGCCGAGGCGGTCCCAGAGGGCATCGCTGCTGGAGATGTCGCCCGTCAGGGTGACCCGCCCGCCGGAGACGCTCTCGATCTCCTCGGCGCAGGAGCTGCACCCGTCGCCGGTCGTGCTGTTGCCGTCGTCGCAGCTCTCGGTGACGTCGACGATCGAGTTGCCGCAGCTGACCACCGAGCAGGTGGCGCCCCGGCATGTGTAGCCCGCTTCCGCGGTGCAGTCGTCGGCGCAGCCGTCGCCGTTGGTCCGGTTGCCGTCGTCGCAGCCCTCGCCGACCGCGAGCTCCCCGTCGCCGCAGGCGATGGCCACGTCGATCGTGTACGCGCCGATCGCGTCGAGGTCGGAGAAGGTGGAGGCGACGATGACGTACCGCTGCCCTGCATCCGCCGTGAAGGTGAGGAAGCTCTGGTCGGTCCCTCCGAAGTCGTCGTCGCCGATGATGCAGTTGACCCCCGGGCGCCGCGGGTCGAAGGGCGCGTCGTAGACGTGCAGGTACCCATCCCCGCTCAACCATGTCGCGGTGACGGCCACCGCCTCGTCGGCGGCGCCAGGATTGTTCACGGCGAAGACGTCGTAGTAGACGTCGTTGGTACCGAAGGTCCCGCAGTCCGCCTCGCGCCGGTCGAAGCTGTCGTCGGTGGTGTCGATCGATCCCGCCAGCACGAGCGCGGGCCCGGGCGCGAGGTCGAAGGCGCAGGCGGTGCATCCGTCTCCGTCGACGGCGTTCCCGTCGTCGCAGCTCTCCCCGTCGTCCAGGGTCCCATTGCCGCACAGCGCGACGCAGACGCTCGGCTGTCCTTCGCACTCGAAGCCCGGCTCGACGCGGCACATCGCGTCGCAGCCGTCGTCCGGGTCGGCGTTCCCGTCGTCGCACTCCTCGAGGCCGTCCAGCCGGCCGTTGCTGCAGATCCGCCCGCAGACGCTCGGCGTCCCGGAGCACTCGTATCCCATCTCGATCGAGCAGGTGGCGCTGCAGCCGTCGTCCGGGGCCGTGCCCCCGTCGTCGCATGCCTCGAAGGCGCCGAGGTCTCCATCGCCGCACACCGGGACCTCGCACGCGACGGTGAGGTCGAGTGTGGTCGTCGGGCCCGCGGCGGCGCCCACCAGGTCATAGAGGACGTAGCTGATCGAGCCAGCGCGCAGATCGACGGCGACCTCGCCGTCCGGGCCCACGCTCACGTCCTGCCCGAGGCACGGCGCGGTGTCGTCGCAGGTGTTCGGCGTCGCGATCCCCTGCAAGACGAAGAGGTTGAAGTCCTCCGTCGTCGCGGGATCGGCCGTTGCGGTCACCGTCAGCCGGACGTCCTCGGCCGGCGTGAGCTGGAAGGCGACCTCCTCGCCGGCGTAGGAGCGGGCCGGGTCGCAGGCGTTGCCGCTGAAGAAGTCGCCGCCCACGGCGGTGTCCGCGGCGACCGTGCCGCTGTCGCAGTCGAGCGCGACCCGGGCCGCGGGACACGGGACCAGCGCGCACCGCGGGGGCTCGTCGGTCAGGCATACCCCATCGCTCGTCGTGCAGTCCGTGCCCGTCTCGAGGAGACACCCGAAGGCGTCGGCCTCGCAGACCGGCAGCACGTCGGCGCTGCAGCGGCGGCCCTCGGTCGAGCAGATCGTCAGGCCCGCGCAGGGATCCGTGGCCGCCACGTCGCAGACGGCGGGGGAGGCGCTGACGTCGTCGCAGAAGCCGAATGGGAACGCCGAGCAGTCGCTCCGCGTTTCGCGTAGGCAGCCGTAGGGGTCCGGCGCGCACGTGAGCAGCACGGGCCCCTCGCAGGCCGTCCCGGGGACCGTGCAGAGGTCGTCGCCCGCGCACTCCGCGCCATCGGCGCAGATAGGCGCGGTGCCGCTGTCGTCGCAGAAGCTGTCGGGGTTGGCCGCGTCGGGGCAGACTGTCCCCGTCTCCACGAGGCAGCCGAACGCGTCGGGGGCGCACGCCACGAAGGTGTCCGCGTCGCAGCGGCGTTCCTCGGCCGGGCAGGCGTCGGCGAGGCCCTCGCACGGGTCGGCCGGCGTCACGCACATCGGCTCCGCGCCGCCCTCCGCCACGCAGACCCCACCGTCCACCGCTGCGCAGTCGGTGACCGCCTCGACGAGGCAGCCGTTGGCGTCCACGCTGCAGGCCACGCGGAGGTCACCGGCGCACTGCACCCCCTGGACCTCGCAGAGCGGCAGGCCCCGGCACGGATCGACGTCGCAGGCCGGCGGGGCCGCCTCCGGGTCGCAGAACCCGTTGGCCGTGGCCGCGCAGTCGGTCGCGGTCTCGACGAGGCAGCCGTCCCCGTTGTCCTCGCACACGAGGAGCACCTCCCCGTCGCACCGTGACCCCACCGCGTCGCAGAGGGGGAGCCCCTCGCAGGGGTCGGGGGTCGCCGCGTCGGTCCCCTGATCGAGCGCCCCGCCGCCGTCCGGGTCGGGGCCGAGGTCGACCCCGGACGGTGTCCCGCAGGCCATCAGACCCGCGAGGAGCAGAGGGCGCAGACGGCCGAGACGTGGGAGGCGCATGAGGCTCCGGGACGGGCTGGAGGGGAGGGAGGCGGGTTGACCGTATCAGACCCCCGCAGCCCCGATCGATCGGTCGTTGTTCTCGGCCGCCGACATCGGGTCTACTCTGACCGATCGGAGGCTTCCCATGGATCGACGTCCGTTTCTCATCCCCTTTTTCGCCCTGACGGCGTGCGCTGCGTCGGCGCCGCTCAATTGCCCGGATGGGACCCTCGAGGACGAGGAGGCGCAGCGCTGCGTCCCCACCAGCATCGCCGGGCTCCAGGCGCTCTGCGAGGAGGGCTCGACGATGCCCCTCGCGACGACGGTCCAGTTCCCGACCAACCCGGCGGGCTGCCCGTGGGGGATCGGGGACAACCTGACGGAGATGCAGCTAACGGCCACGGCGCGGGTCGAGCTCGTCGAGGCGGTCGGCGTCCCCGAGGGAGCGATCGCCTGCGAGCTGACCTTCGACTTCGAGCCGGACGGGCCGCAGGTCTTCCGCCACGACGACGAGATGTTCCTTCTGTTCGCGGATGTCGTCCTCGCGGCGAGCGACACCGTCCTGGTCGACCTGCTCCCGACCGCCGGGCGGTACTTCCGGCTCTGGGACTGGACGGCCATCGCGGGAGAGCGGCTCCGCTTCATGGACTCCGAGCCCTACTGCCTCGGCGGCCTCGAGGGCGTCGGACGGTGCGAGATCCCGCCGGAGGACACGCAGGGCCCGCTCTCGTTCCTGGCCAGCTCGGACCTCGAGGAGGAGCTCCTGTACCGGGCCTACGAGACGGGGAACCACGGCTTCACCCTCGTGACGGTCGGCGACAACGATGCCGACACCGACTGCAGCAGCGGCGCCCTCGCCGTTGGGGTGACCGGGAGCTACCTGGTCGACGACGCGGAGTGACGTGGCCTCAGGTCGCCAGCTCCGCGCTCGCCGCGAGGGCCACCGTGCCGTCCGGCCCCTCCGCCCGGAGCTCCACGGCGTCCCCGTTCGGTCGCCCGACGAGCCGGAAGGGCGCGAGGTCGAACAGGGGCGCCTTGCCGCGGAAGCGGAAGGAGACGAGCTCGCGTCCCGCCTCGCGCCGCACGAGGTCGGCGAGCAGGACCGCGGTGAGCGGCCCGTGCACGACGAGCCCCGGGTAGCCCTCCTCCTGCATCGCGTAGGGGCGGTCGTAGTGGATCCGGTGCGCGTTGAACGTCAGGGCGCTGAACCGGAACAGGAGGCGAGGGTCGGGCCTCACCTCCCGGCCCCACTCGCCGGGCGCGAGCGGGGTCCACGGGGCCGGCGCCGGGGCCGGGACGGCCGCGCCCGGCTCGCGGTAGACGATGTCCTGCTCCTCGTCGAGGCAGACGGCTCCCTCCTGCCGGTAGGTGTAGCCGACGGTGACGAAGGCCAGGGACCCCGAGCGGCCGACCTTCTGGGTGACATCGCGGATCTCGCCGTCCCGCGTCGCGGTCCGGCCGAGCCGCAGCGGCCGGTGGAACCGGAGCCGAGCCCCCGCGAACATCCGCCGCGGCAGCGGCACGGGGGGCATGAAGCCGCCGCGCTCCGGATGCCCGTCCGCGCCGAGGCGTCGCTGCGGGGCCGTCTTGAGGAAGTAGAACCACTGCCAGAGCGGCGGCAGGTCGGCCCCGACGTCGAAGCTCGACCCCTCGACGTCGAGGGTGGCCGCCGCCGCCCGCGCCTGGGCCGGCGCGAGCTCGTCCTCGATGCGTTCGGTGCGACCGATCCACGCGTCCCAACCCTCGCTTTGCTCGACCGTCGACATCGTCCTTCGAGACCGTAGCCGCATCTGGTAGTCCAGGGGAACGCTGCGTCGTCGGATCGCTCCTCGCGCCGCGGCCTCGTGAGGTGGGTGGACATGGGCAAGGACGAAGATCGAACCTCGGGCCCGGAGCCGGAGCGCCTCCCGATGACGGGCGTCCGCATCCTGGACCTCGGCACGTTCCTCGCCGGCCCGCACGCCGCCTCCATCTTCGGCGAGTTCGGCGCGGAGGTGCTCAAGATCGAGCACCCCGTCGCGGGCGACCCGATGCGGCGCTTCGGCAGCCCGACGCGGCGCGCGGATGCCACGCTGGCGTACCTGAGCGAGGCCCGGAACCGGAAGTCCGTGACGCTCGACCTCCGTCAGGCCAAGGGCGTGGAGCTCTTCCTGCAGCTCGTCGCGAAGTCGGACGTGCTCATCGAGAACTTTCGGCCCGGGACCCTCGAGCAGTGGGGGCTCGGGTGGGACAACCTGCGTGAGGCCAACCCCGGGCTGGTCTTCCTGCGCGTGTCGGGCTACGGGCAGACGGGGCCCTATCGCCGCCGCTCGGGCTTCGCCCACATCGCCCACGCCTTCGGCGGGCTCTCCTACCACACGGGGTTCCCCGGCGAGTCACCGGTCGTCCCGGGCACGGTTCCCCTCGGCGATTATGTGTCGAGCCTCTACGGGGCGATCGGGATCCTCCTCGCGCTCCGCCATCGCGACAAGACCGGGCGGGGCCAGGTGATCGACGTCGCCATCTTCGAGTCGGTGTTCCGGATGCTCGACGAGATCGCCGCCGCCTACGGCCTGTTCGGCATCGTGCGGGAGCGGGAGGGCGCGGGGAGCTTCGTCGCGGTCCCCCACGGCCACTTCCGGACGAAGGACAACCAGTGGGTCGCCATCGCGTGCACCACGGATCGCATGTTCGCGCGCCTCGCCGACGCGATGGGCCGGCCGTCCCTCGCGACGCCGGACAAGTGGGGGATCCAGAAGAAGCGCCTCGAGGCGAGGGACGAGGTGAACGCCGCGGTCATCGAGTGGGTGGGCTCCTTCACGCGGGACCAGGTGCTCGAGCGCTGCCTCGCGGCCCAGGTGCCGTCCGGCAAGGTCAACAGCATCAAGGACATCTTCGAGGACGAGCACTATCGGGCCCGGGGCACCCTGGCGACCGTCGAGGACCCGGACCTCGGGGAGGTGGTGGTACCCAACGTCATCCCCCGGCTGTCGAAGACCCCCGGGCGGATCACGAACCTCGGCCCGCGGCTCGGCAACGCCACGGTCGAGACCCTGCGCCAGCTCCTCGACCTGACCGACGACGACATCCGGAGCCTCAAGGCGAGAAAGGTCATCTGACATGGTACGAGCGACCGAGGCGTCCCGCGATCTTCCGCTCTCCGGCGTACGGGTCCTGGACCTCGCCACGGTGATCGCGGGGCCCTACAGCGCGGCGGTCCTCGGCGAGTTCGGGGCGGACGTGATCAAGATCGAGATCCCGTCCGGAGGCTGCGTGCTCCGCCGCTTCGGGACGCCCACGAGCATCGGGGACACGCTCACCTGGCTGAGCGAGGCGCGGATCAAGCGCGCCGTTACCCTCGATCTGCGCACCCCGGAGGGCGCGAGCATCCTGAAGCTGCTCGTGGAGGGCGCGGACATCCTGGTCGAGAACTTCCGGCCGGGGACGCTGGAGCGCTGGGGCCTCGGCTACGAGCTGCTGAGCGAGATCAACCCCGGCCTCATCATGCTGCGGGTCACCGGCTACGGGCAGGAGGGCCCTTACCGCGACCGCCCGGGCTTCGCCCGGGTCGCCCACGCCGTGGGCGGCCTCGCCTACCTCTCGGGGATGCCGCGGGGCGTCCCGGTCACCCCGGGCTCGACCACCCTCGGCGACTACCTCACCGGCCTCTACGGCGCCATCGGCATCCTGATGGCCCTCCGCTACCGGGAGGAGACCGGCGAGGGTCAGTACGTGGACGCCTGCCTCTACGAGTCCGTGTTCCGCTGCACCGACGAGCTGGCCGCGGCCTACAGCGTCAACGGGGTGGTGCGCGAGAGGAGCGGCCCCAACAGCAACCTCTTCGCGTGCCCGAACGGCCACTTCCCGACCCGAGATGGCCAGTGGGTGGCGATCAGCTGCGCGACGGACAAGCTCTTCGCCCGCCTCGCGGAGGCGATGGGGCGGCCCGACCTCGCGACCCCCGAGGTCTTCGGCACCCAGGAGATCCGCCTCGAGTACCGCCACGACGTGAACGAGATCGTCCGCGACTGGTGCGGCTCGCTGACCCGCGCCCAGGTGCTGGAGCGCTGCTCGGCGACGCGGGCCCCGGCCGGGCCCCTCAACACGATCGCCGACATCTTCGGCGACCGGCAGTTCCACGCCCGGCGCACCCTGGTGGCGGTCGACGACGAGGACGTCGGCGAGACCATCATCGTGCCGGAGGTCCAGCCTCGCCTGTCGGAGACGCCCGGCGAGATCCGTCACCTCGGGCCGCGCCTCGGCCAGCACACGGACGAGGTGCTGAGGGAGGTGCTCGGCCTCGGTGAGGCCGAGATCGCCGACCTCCGGGAAAAGCACGTCATCTGATGGCTGGCGGGATCCTCGAGGGCCTTCGCGTGGTCGAAGGCAGCGCCTTCGTCGCCGCTCCCCTGGGGGGCATGACGCTCGCTCAGCTCGGCGCCGACGTGATCCGCTTCGACCCGATCGGCGGCGGCCTCGACTATGGCCGCTGGCCGCTCGCTCCCGGGTCGAAGCGCAGCCTATTCTGGGCCGGGCTCAACAAGGGCAAGCGGTCGATCGCGGTGGACCTGCGGAGCCCCCGCGGGCGTGAGCTGTTGACCGCGCTGATCTGCCTGCCGGGCGACCACGGGGGCATCTTCAGCACGAACTTCCCGGCCCGCGGGTGGCTCGCCTACGAGGCGCTGAGGGCCCACCGCGAGGACCTGATCATGGTGAACCTCGTCGGGCGCCGGGACGGGGGCTCGGAGGTCGACTACACGGTCAACCCGCAGGTGGGCCTCCCGGCCCTGACCGGCCCCGTCGAGGTGCCGGCGCCCGTGAACCACGTGCTGCCCGCCTGGGACCTGATCACGGGCAAGATGCTGGCGGTCGGCGTGCTCGCCGCGGAGCGCTACCGCCGCCTCCACGGGACGGGGCAGCTGCTCCGGATCGCGCTCAAGGACGTGGCCCTCGCGGTGATGGCGCACCTCGGGAACGTCGCCGAGGTCACGCTGTCGGAGCGGGACCGCCCCAAGCAGGGGAACTACCTCTACGGCGCCTTCGGTCGGGACTTCGAGACCCTCGACGGGCGCCGGGTGATGATCGTCGGCCTCAGCCCGAGCCAGTGGAAGCGCCTGCGGGAGGCGACGGGGCTGGGCCCCCAGCTCGACGCCCTCGGCCAACGCCTGGGCCTGGACCTGTCCGACCAGGGGAACCGCTTCCGCGCCCGGAGGGAGATCGCGGCGCTGCTCGCGGCGTGGACGCACGCCCGTACCCTCGACGAGATCGCGCCGCTCTTCGCCGAGCACCGGGTCACCTGGGCGCCCTACCGCACGCTGCGGGAGGCGCTGGCGGAGGACCCGGATCTGTCGACGCAGAACCCCCTGTTCACGGAGCTGGCGCAGCCCGGGATCGGCGCCCACCTCGTGCCCGGAACCCCCTTCGACTCCAGCCACCTTCCGCGGGGGGCGCCGGCGAGGGCGCCGGTCGTCGGGGAGCACACGGACGAGATCCTGCTCGAGCTGCTGGGCCTGCCCGCGGCGGAGGTGGGCAGGCTCCACGATGACGGGGTGGTCGCGGGGCCCGACGAGCTGGACGAGGCCGACCGCCCCTGAACGCATCGCCCGCAGAGGAGCAGCACCGCCATGAAGCTTCCGAGAGACTTCTACCAGCCCCTGGCCATCGGCGCGCCCGAGCCCTTCCGGGAGCTCCCCGTACGCCCGGAGCGCATGATCCACTTCTTCCCCCCGCACATCGAGAAGATCCGAGCGAAGGCCCCGGCCATCCTCGAGAGCGTCGACGTGATGTGCGGCAACCTGGAGGACGCCATCCCCGTGGACGCCAAGGAGGCGGCGCGGGCCGGGTTCATCGAGCTCGGCCGGACCGTCGACTTCGGCGACACGGCGCTCTGGACCCGGGTCAACGCCCTCAACAGCCCGTGGTTCCTGGACGACGTCACCCAGATCGGCGAGGCCCTCGGCGACAAGCTCGACGTCATCATGATCCCGAAGGTGGAGGGTCCCTGGGACATCCACTTCGTCGACCAGCTGCTGGCGCTCCTCGAGGCGAAGCACGGCCTGACGAAGCCGGTCCTCCTGCACGCCCTCCTCGAGACCGCGCAGGGAGTGCAGAACGTGGAGGCGATCTGCGGCGCGAGCCCGCGGATGCACGGGCTCAGCATGGGGCCGGCGGACCTGGCGGCATCCCGCGGGATGAAGACCACCCGGGTGGGCGGCGGCCACCCCTTCTACGGCGTGCTCGCGGACCCGGCGGAGGGCGAGGCGACCCGCGCCTTCGCCCAGCAGGACCTGTGGCACTACACGCTCGCTCGGATGGTGGACGCCTGCAGCGCCCACGGGATCCGCGCCTTCTACGGGCCCTTCGGGGACATCCGCGACGAGGCGGGGTGCGAGGCCCAGTTCCGCAACGCCTTCCTCATGGGCTGCACGGGCGCCTGGTCCCTCGCGCCGGGGCAGATCCCGATCGCGAAGCGAGTGTTCAGCCCGGATGTCCATGAGGTTCGCTTCGCCAAGCGGATCCTCGAGGCCATGCCGGACGGCTCCGGCGTCGCGATGATCGACGGCAAGATGCAGGACGACGCGACCTGGAAGCAGGCGAAGGTCATGGTCGACCTGGCTCGCCTGATCGCCCAGAAGGACGCGGAGCTCGCCGAGGCCTACGGCCTGTGAGGGGGCGCCGATGACCGGGAAGACCAATCCGGGGAGCTTCTTCGAGGACTTTCGCGTCGGTCAGGAGATCGTCCACGCGACGCCGCGGACGGTCACGGAGGGCGACGTCGCGCTCTACCTGTCGCTCTTCGGCTCCCGCTTCGCCCTCACGTCGGCGTCGACCTTCGCCGCCCACCTGGGCCTCGAGCGGGCGCCCGTCGATGACCTGCTGGCGTTCCACGTCGTGTTCGGGAAGACCGTCCCCGACATCTCCCTCAACGCCGTCGCGAACCTCGGCTACGCGAGCGGGCGCTTCGGCGCGCGGGTCTACCCGGGGGATACGATCGCGACGACCTCGACGGTCCTCGGCCTCCGGCAGAACCGCAACGGCAAGACCGGCGTCGTCTACGTGCGCTCGGTGGGCGTCAATCAGCGGAGCGAGATGGTCGTGGAGTACACCCGCTGGGTGATGGTGCGCAAGCGGGACCCCGCTTCGCCGGCGCCCGAGCCGGTGGTCCCGGAGCTCGCCGAGGCGGTGCCCGTGGAGGACCTGATCGTCCCCTACCGCGTCGCCCCGACGTACGACCTGCGCCTCGCGGGGAGCGAGCACCTCTTCGAGGACTACGAGGTGGGCGAGCGCATCGACCACGTCGACGCGATGACCATCGAGGAGTCCGAGCACATGACGGCCTGCCGGCTCTTCCAGAACACGGCCAAGGTCCACTTCAACCTCCACGTCGAGCGCGACGGCCGCTTCGGGCGCCGCATCATCTACGGGGGCTACATCATCAGCCTCGCCCGCGCGCTGTCCTTCAACGGGCTCGCGAACGCCCAGTCCGTGGCCGCGATCAACGGAGGCCGGCACACCGCGCCGACCTTCGCCGGCGACACGGTCTACGCGTGGTCCGAGGTCCTCGACAAGATGACCGTCCCCTCCGACCCCACCCTCGGCGCGCTCCGGGTTCGCACCGTCGCGACCAAGGACCAGCCCTGCCAGGACTTCCCGCTCCTCGGCGAGGACGGCAAGACCCACCCCGCGGTGGTCCTCGACCTCGACTACACGGTGTGGATGCCCCGTAGGCCGTGAGGCTCGCCGACGTTCGCGCTGCTCGACGCCTTCCTCGAGGAGCTCGCCTTTCGGGGGCTCCTCCAGGGAGCCCTCGAGTCTCGGCTGGGCGAGGGCGTCCTCCCGGCCACGGGATGGCCGACGCCACGATCTTCGGCATCGTGACGCTGCTCGCGACCTAGTCACCTGCTCGAGGCGCCGCGGACCCCGCGCGGAGCGGGCTGGCGAGTAGCCACACGCCCATCGTGCCAGCGTCCAGAGGACGCTCGAGCTCCACGCTGACGTCGAGCTGCCGGAGGAGGCCGGGCAGCCCGCCACGGCGCTGGTAGTCCCGAAAGGCCCCGAAGTGCTCGCGGCCGGCCAGGAGCTCCATCCCACGGTTTCGCAGCCCCGCCACGTTCCAGGGCATGGGCGCAGCGAAGTCGACGATCATCACGCGGCGCGCGGCCCGGGTCAGCGCCTCGACGACCGGAAGGCGCGCCGTGGACGGCATCTCGTGGAGCGCGAGGACGATGGTGGCCACGTCGAAGGGCCCCTCCGGCGGCTGCGCGATCCCCGCGATGTCCGCCACCTCGAAGGCTAGACGACCCTCGTCGAGGCCGTCCTCGGCGGCTCGCCGGCGCGCGTAGGCCACGTGGCGAGGCGAGAGGTCGACGCCGCGGACGGTCCGGCCCTGCTTCGCCAGGATCCGCGAGAGGCCCCCCGTGCCGCAGCAGGCGTCGAGAACCCGCTCGCCGGGAGGGAGGTGATCGGCGATGAAGCGATGGAGGTTGCGGAGCATCGGCTCCGCGATGGCGCCGTAGAAGGCGCCGTCGTACAGGCAGCTCCTCGGCCTCCGCGTGCCCGTGACGAGGCTCATCGTCTGGTCTTACGACGATGCGGGTGGGCCGCAACGGCCGGTGGGCCGGCGCGTCCCGCGTCGTCCGGGCCGCAACGGCCGGTGGGCCGCCCCGCCCCCCACCGCGCGGGCCCTCGCCGGACGAGATAGGCTGACGCCCCATGAGCTCGATCGAAGGACCGATCCAGGACCGCTACGCCGAGGACGTCGCCCACTGCTTCGGCTGCGGGCGCCTGAACGGCGAGGGGCACCAGCTCAAGACCGTGCCCGAGGGGGACCACACCGTGGCGCGCTTCACGCCCGCGCCCGCCCACACGGCCATCCCCGGCTACGTCTACGGGGGCCTGCTGGCCTCCCTGGTCGACTGCCACGGCACGGGGACGGCGGCGTGGGCGGCACACGACGAGGGCGGCGAGGTGCCGCGCTTCGTCACGGCGAAGCTCGAGGTCCAGTACGTCGCGCCGACGCCGCTCGGGCCCGAGCTCACCCTGGTAGGCCGGGTCCGGGAGCGCTCGGCGCGGAAGGTGGTGGTGGACGTCGAGCTCTCCGCAGAGGGCGTCCCGACGGTGCGCGGCGTCGTGGTGGCCGTCCGCATGCCGGCGTCCTTCGGTCAGCCTCGGACGAGCTCGTCGGCCGCCCGCTCGCCGGACCCGAGCGCGCCCTCGCCGTAGCCGGCCCGCCGGGTCGCCATCTCCGACCCGCGCGCCCAGAGGCTGCCGAGCAGGGCCCAGAGGTCCTCGGTCGGTGGCGGCCCTGCCTCGGTCCACCGCTCGAGCACCCAGTCGTCGCCTGCCCGCAGCACCCCGCGGGTGGCGGCCAGCAGGAGGTCGGGCTCGACGTCCGAGCGAATCACGCCCACGCGGCGCCCGTCGGCGATCATGGCCGCGAGCCATCCATCGAAGGCACCGACCGCCACCCCCACGTCGCCACGGCGAAGCAGCGCGACCGCGTCCGGGTTGGCGGCGAGGTGCTCCACGAGCCGGTCGCTGCTCGACCTCAGCTGCACCCAGAACGCCGCCGGGGACGCGGCCTCGCGCCACGGCCCCAGCACCTCGGCGAGCTCGTCGCAGAGGCGGTCGAGGACCTCCCGCACCAGGTCGTCCTTCCCCTGGCACAAGCCCGCGCCCGCGTCGATGACGCTCGCGCCTTACCGCCCCGTCCACACCGGGGGCCGCCGCTCGCGGAAGGCCCTGAGCCCCTCCTGCGCGTCCTCGGTCCCGAGCATCGCGTAGAGCTGGTCCCGGAGATAGGGGACCGCCTCCTCGAGGCGCATGTCCGCCATGCGGTGATAGGCGGCGAGGCCGAGGCGGAGCGCGGTGGGCGACTGGGCGGCCAGCGCCGTCGCCAGCTCCCCGACCCGCGCATCGAGGTGGTCGTCGGGGACGGTCTCCGTGACCAGCTCGAGCTCGGCGGCCCGGGCGGCCGACAGGGTCTCCCCGAGCAGCATCAGGGTCAGGAGCGAGCGCCGGCTCATCACGCGCGCCAGGACCGCCATGATCATCATCGGCCAGAGCCCCCGCCGGACCTCCGGCGTGCCGAGCACCGCGCTCTCGGCCGCGACCGCCAGGTCGCAGGAGGCCACGATGCCCAGGCCGCCGCCCAGGGCGAGGCCGTTGCCCCGCGCGATGGTCGGCTTGCCGAGGCTCCGGAAGCGCAGGAGAAGGTCCGCGTAGTCCCCCCGCGGAGGGAGGTCGCCCATCGCCATCGACTGGAGGTCCCCGCCCGCGCTGAACACGGCGCCTGCCCCCGTCAGGACGAGCACCCGGATCGCCGGGTCGTCCCGCGCGTCGTCGACGGCGTAGAGGAGCTCGTTGACGGTGCGGGGACCGATCGCGTTCTTGCGGTCGGGGCGGTCGATCGCGATGGTGCACACCGCGCCCTCGACGGTGACCTTCACGTGCTCGTAGGGACGTTCCTCCACTCTCGACCTCTCCCGTGAATGCGACGGATGGGTGGCGACACCTTGAAGGAGGCGGCGCGGGCGCCGTGTGATGGCACTATCCACGCGTGCGACGAGGGTCAAGGGCGATGCCCGGCGGTCGGCCGGCGTTCCTTTGCCGCCCTCGCTGGAACCTTCTAGGCTTCGCCGTCCCCTCCCGGGGGGGAGCCGCCTGCTCGGGAACCGCCTGCTGAGGAACCGCGTGCGAACCACCTCCTTCGCGTCCACCGCCCTGCTCGTCGGGGCGCTCCTCGCGGGCCAGGCCGCCGTCGCGGCGCCGGCGGCTCACGCGCAGGACGACTGCACGATGGCGCCGACCGACCCGATGGCGCCGAACCCCTGCGTCCGGCGGGTGAGCGCCGACGCCAAGGGGATCATCGGCGGCGGGATCCTCGGGGCCGAGGTCATGTTCCTCACGAACGCCTTGCTGGTCCGTGCCGGCGCGCGCGCCCTCGACGAGTGGTGGGCCTGGGTGCTGTTCCCGACGCTCGGCGCGACGGGGGGGGCGCTCCTCGGCTACTTCATCCTGGAGGAGCCCGGGCGGGGGGTGACCATGCCCGGCATGCCGCCCCAGAGCCGCGGCTACCCCGAGGCCGCGGTGGCGACCCTCACGGTCAGCCTCGCCCTGATCATCCCGACGATGGTCGCGGTCCTGGCGCTCACGGCCTACAACCCGGGCGACGACGCCCAGAGGAGCCCGCCGCCCCCCGATGACGATGGCGGCGGCGCGGGCGGCGAGGACCCGCCGCCCGAAGCGTCCCTCGGCGCTCGGCTCCTCGCCGGAGGCCCAGGGCTCGTCCGGGTCGACCGGGGTCGGGTGCGCCTCGGCCTTCCCATGCTGGGCGGCATCGCCCGCTACACCGACGAGGAGCGCGCCGCGCTGAACCTGCCGCCCGCCTCGGACCTGCACCTGCCGCTGGTCAGCGGCGCCTTCTGAGCGCCGGGCTCGCCGGACGCCCGCTCCGCCCGAGGACTCCGGCGCGGCCGACCGGATCGGCGCGCCTAGGGGGCGCCGTCGCCGCCGGGCTTCGCAGGCTGGAACGCCTGCGCCCGGTAGTAGCGGAGCTCCTCGATCGACTCCCGGATGTCGTCGAGGGCCCGGTGCGCGCCCTTCTTCGGCGGGCGGGCCGCGAACACCGCCGGGTGCCAGCGCCGCACGAGCTCCTTGACGGTCGACACGTCGACGTTGCGGTAGTGCAGGAACCCCTCGAGGCGCGGCATGTACGCCGCGAGGAACACCCGGTCCATGTGCACGCTGTTGCCCGCCAGGGGCGCGGCCCGCTCCGGGACGTGCTCCGCGAGGAACGCGACCGTCCGCCGCTCCGCCTCCTCCTCGCTGACCGTCGACGTCCGGACGCGCTCCGTGAGCCCGGAGGCGCCGTGGTGCTGGCGGTTCCAGGCGTCCATCGCCTCGAGCAGCGCGTCGGGCTGATGGACGACGAGGTCCGGCCCCTCGGCGACCACCTCGAGCTGGCCGTCCGTCACCAGGGTCGCGATCTCGAGGATCCGCTCTCGCTTCGGGTCGAGCCCGCTCATCTCCAGGTCGATCCAGACGAGTCGGTCGGTCTCGCGTTCCCGAGGCACGAGCCGGCGAGCATAGCAGGGGCGGGAGGCGGCGGCCCAGGCGGGAGCGCCGATCCGGAGCCTCGCCGGCGCAGGCCCCCCGCTACTCCGCGGCGAGCGGCAGCCCGCGGCGTCCCGCGCCCGGGCCGTAGTTGCGGACCACCACCTCGCTGACGAGGCCGCGCCCGCGCCCGTCGCAGTTGACCGCCCGTGGCGCCGCCACCGTCGTGACCGGGAAGCCCGCGTAGAGCTCCCGGATGAAGGGGACGTCGCTGTTCGACAGCATGCACCGGCAGCCGCGACGGCCGAGCTCCACGAACACGTCCCTCAGCCGGACCTGGTCCTCGGCGCCGAACCCCCCGCTCGCGTAGGAGGTGAAGCGGGCGGTGGCGCTCGTCGGGGCGTACGGCGGGTCGAGGTAGATGAAGTCGCCGGGCCGGGCGCGGCGAAGGAGCCCCTCGAAGCCGTCCTGGACGAGCTCGGCCCCGCGGAGTTCCCCGCTCGCGGCCCGCAGCCGCTCCGGGTCGAGGATGCGCGGGTTGCGGTAGCGGCCCGCCGGGACGTTGAACTCCCCCTTCCGGTTCACGCGGTGGAGCCCGTTGAAGCACGTCCGGTTGAGGTAGAGGAACATCGCGGCGCGAGCCGGCGTGGCCGCCCCGCGCGCCTCGTTGTAGCGGTCCCGCACGCGGTAGTAGTGCCCCTTGTCGTGGTGCTCGGCGTGCTCGACGAGGGCCTCGATCACCTCCTCCACCCGGTCGCGCACCATCCGGTAGGTGTCGATCAGCGGCACGTTGATGTCGGCGAGCAGCGCCCGCTCCGGCCGCCGCGCGAAGAAGAGCGCCGCGCCGCCCGCGAACGGCTCGACGTGCCGCATCGCGTCGACCCCCGGAGGCAGCAGGGGCACGAGCTGGGCGACGAGCTTCCCCTTGCCGCCGACCCACTTCACGAAGGGGGCAGGACGGCGGAGGGCAGGCACGGGGCTCGGCGCCGGAGGGGACATCGAGGCGCACTTTATCCTACATCAGACTACACAGGAAAAACCCGACGAGCCGGCGTGCCGGCTCCGGGCGACTCCCCTCACCGCTGATAGACTCCGGCCGTGTCGAGGCTCGCCTCCCTCAGGCCGATCGGGCAGATCGCCCGCTACGACGTGGTCGGGCGCCTGGCGACGGGCGGCATGGCGGAAATCTTCCTCGCCCGGCAAGCGGGACCCCAGGAGGTGGCCCGGCACCTCGTCGTCAAGCGCATGCTCCCGCACTTCGCCGACGACGAGCGCATGGTGGAGATGTTCGTCCACGAGGCGCGGCTGTCGCTCAACCTGCGGCACCCGCACATCTGCGCGGTCTACGACTTCGGCGACGACCAGGGACGCTTCTACCTCGCGATGGAGTGGGTGCGGGGGGTCAGCCTGCGGGAGCTCCTCATGCGGGTCGGGCCGCTCCCGATCCCGTTCCTGGTCAAGGTGTTCGCCGACCTCGCGGGGGCGCTGCACCACGCGCACGTGTGCACCGACGCGCGGGGGGAGCCGCTCCACATCGTCCACCGGGACGTCAACCCCGAGAACCTGATGGTCGGCTTCGACGGCGTGGCGAAGCTGCTGGACTTCGGCGTCGCGAAGGCCCGCAACCAGCGGCAGAAGACCGAGGTCGGGGCGGTGAAGGGGAAGTTCGCCTACATCAGCCCCGAGCAGTACCAGGGGCTGCCGCTGGACGGGCGGAGCGACGTGTTCAGCCTCGGCGTCAGCCTCTACGAGGGGCTGACCGGGGGCTCGCTCTACGACCGCGCGTCCGAGTACGAGACGGTCGCCGCGATCGTCCTCGACCCCAACGTGCCCTCGGCCCGGAAGGCCCGGCCGGACGTGCCCGCCGACCTCGACGCGATCGTGCAGCGGGCGATGGCCAAGGATCGGGATCACCGCTACCCGAGCGCGGACGCGCTGGCGATGGACCTCGAGGCCTACCTCGCCCGGCGCGGGCTCCTGCTCCGCCACGCAGACGTCGCCTCGACGCTGGCCGGGCTCGTGCCGGAGCTCGCCGCGGCCGAGCCGAAGCTCGACCGCAAGCTCGGGCTCGCGCCGACGCCCGACACCGGCCGCCACGAGCCCGTGGACCGACTCCAGGCAGCGCTGCTCGCGGCGGAGGCCGACGAGGACGCCGAAGCGCTCCTCGGCCGGCGGCGCCGGACGGGGCGCTGGCTCGGGTGGGTCAGCGCGCTCCTGATCCTGGTGAGCCTCGGGGTGGTGGGCTGGGTGGTCCTGCGCGAGCCGGTGAGCCCGCCGCCGGCGATCAGCCCCGCGGAGTGAGGGGCCTCGGCCCCGTCAGGGGACCAACCCCGCCCAGAAGTCGCACTCGGCGGTCCGCCAGCCCTGGCCGGCGCCCACCTCGCCCGCCTTGAGGAACAGGTACGGGTCCCGGGAGGCGTCGTAGGCCGGCCAGGCGGGCTCGCCGCCCCCGTTCGGGTCGCCGCTCGCCGCGAAGCGCGTCCAGTAGCCGCCGACCTGCGCCATGAAGGAGAGCTCCGCGTCGCTCGGCCGGTAGCCCGCGAAGCGGAGGTTCTGGAACACCGTGAAGAGCTCGACCCCGTGGTAGGCCCCAGCCGCCGCGAGGGTCGGGGAGCTCTCGAGGGCCTGGCCGTAGACGTAGCGGTAGACCGGCTCGGTCTGGCTCGCCGCGAGGGCGCGCAGGTTCGTCCGCGGTCCGCAGCCGAACCTCGCGTCGGTGGTCACGGCGACGTACGCGTCCTCCGGCGTGGCGTAGGAGGCAGCGGGGTACTGCGCGAGCACCTGCTCCGCGAAGGGCCCGAACTGGGCGCGGACGAGAGCTCGGTAGGTCGCGACGTCGGGGACGGGCGGCACGGTCCGGGACGTCTCCTCGGTGTTGTGGCCGATCACGACGGGCATCCGGTTGTGATCGCCCCGCGCGATCACCTCGCCGGGGGCATCGAGGAGCACCACTCCATCGACGCGTGGGCCGAGCGCGGTCGACCGCCCCGCGACCTGGATGTCGGGCGGGAACGCCTCGATCAGCGCGGTGGGGCTCTGGCGGCGGAGGCACTCGACCTCCCCCTCGGCGGCGCCCGTGCAGCCGGAGGCCTCCACCTGCTCGGCCGAGAGCTGCGCCGCCGCGAGCGGGCCGTCCGCGACGCAGCCGCCCGACTGCATCAACGCGCGGCTGAACAGCCCTTCCGCGAGGGGGCTGGTGAGGAGCAGGCACGTGTTGACCGCCCCCGCCGACTCGCCGAAGAGCAGCACCCGCTCCGGATCGCCCCCGAAGGCGGGCAGGTTGCGGCGGGCCCACGCCAGCGCCGCGATCTGGTCCCGGAGGCCGTAGTTGCCGCTCGCGCCGAAGCGCGCGTCGAGCTCCGGGTGGCTCAGGTACCCGAGGACGCCGAGGCGGTAGTTCGTCGTCACCACCACGACGTCGAAGGCCTCGGCGAGGAAGCGCCCGTCGTAGAGGACCCGCCGGCCGACCCCCTGGCTCGTGCTGCCCTGGGCGTTGCCGCCGCCGTGGACGAAGAACAGGACTGGCCGGTCGCCCTCGCCGAGCGCGTCCCGCGGCGCCCAGACGTTGAGCTGGAGGCAGTCCTCGTCGCCGATCACGGCGCCGTCGCCCCCAAGCTGCGGGCACCGGGGGCCGAAGGCCGCGGCGTCGAGCACCCCGTCGATGCACGCCGGGGCCTCCGGCGGCGCCCAGCGGAGCTCGCCGAGCGGCGGCGCCGCGAAGGGGATGCCGAGGAAAGCCCAGGCCTCGCCGCTCGCGACGCCCCGGACCGCGCCGCGATCCGTGGCGACCACGCCGGGCTCGCCGAGGCCTTCGACGGGGCAGGGCGCCGGCGACGCGTCGGGCCCGGGCACGGCGAGGTCGGGCTCGGGGAGCGCGCCCTCGTCCAGCATCGTGGCCCCGGTGTCGGGGAGCGCACCGCCGGCGTCGGAGGCCGGGCCCGAGGAGGTGCCGCAACCGAGGGCGAGGAGCGCGAGCAGGAGTCCGGAGGTACGATCGGGCATCACACGAGAGGCCAGGCAAGAGCGGGGCCAGCCTGATCGCGCGGCCAGCGGAGACCCGGCGAAGCCTCCGGGGCGCGCCACGCGGCGCGCCCGGCGAGACCGGCGACACTCACCGCCGGGGACCTGCCGTCCGCCGCCGACCCGCCCTAGGTTGTTCCCGTGCCCGCCGACCTCGACGTCATCGCGATCGAAGGCCTGACCGTGGACTGCGTGGTCGGCGTCTACCCGCAGGAGCGGGACCGGCCCCAGCCGCTCCGGGTGGACGTGCGGCTGGTGCTCGACACGCGGCCCGCCGGCCGCGAGCAGCGCCTCGCGTTGACCGTCGACTACGCGGCCGTGGCCTCCCAGATCGCGTTCCTGCTCCAGAGCTGCCGCTTCTTCATGCTCGAGACCGCGGCCCGGGTCCTGACCCGCCACCTCCTCGCTCCGCCGGGCCCGGGGGAGCGGCGCGCCCAGGTCAGCTCCGTGACCCTGCGCCTGACCAAGCCCTACGCGCTGAGCGGCCACGGCGTCCCGTCGCTCGAGGTGACCCGCGCTGCCGACGACTTCACGTACGGCGAGGAGACCAAGCCCTTCGGCACCGTCGACATCCTCGACGAGACGCGCCAGGTGGGGGTCTACCGGCTGAACGTCGCCCCCGGGCGCGGCATCCCGCTCCACGTCCATCGCCGGATGGACGAGGCGGAGATGGTGCTGACCGACGGGCTGCTCTGCCAGGGGCGGCCCGCGCCCGCCGGGACCGTGCGCCGCTGGCCGAAGGAGGCCCCTCACCGCTACGACAACCCGACCGATCGCTGGCAGTCGCTCCTGTGCGTCGACAGCCCGCCCTTCATCCCGGAGGACGAGATCGAGGTCGAAGGGACCGCGGCGGACATCAAGGCCGAGCCGCCGTTGATCCCGCTCGGCGGCGCGCTGCGATGAGCGTGGAGCGGCTGCTGGTCACCGGGGCGAGCCGCGGTATCGGCCGCGCGGTCGCCGAGGCGCTCCTGGCCGGCGGTCGCCGCGTCGCGCTCAGCGCCCGGAACGAGGCGCGGCTCGCGGAGGTGGCGGCCCGAGGGGAGGGGCGCGCGGCGGTCCTCGCGAGGGACCTCCTCGACGATCCGTCGGGGCTGGTCGCCGAGGCTCGCGACGCCCTCGGCGGGCTGGACGGCCTCGTCCCCGCGGCGGGCATCGCCGACTACACCGCCGCGCCCGACGTCCCGGTCGAGGAGCTCGAGCGGGCCTACCGGCTGCACGTCCGCGCCCCGATGGTGCTGACCCAGGAGCGCGCCCGCGCCCTCCGCGCCGAAGGCCGACCGGGGGCCGTGGTGCACATCGGCTCGACCCTGGCGCTCCGCAACGCGCCGATGACCTCGGCCTACGCCGCCAGCAAGGCGGCGCTCCACCGCCTCGCCCAGGCGCACGCCCTCGAGCTCGCCGCGGACCGCATCCGGGTGAACGTGGTCGCCCCCGGGGTCGTGGAGACGGACATGGTCCGGGCGCTCCGCCTCGGGCCCGGGGAGGTCGCCCCGACCGGCGCGGAGCGCGAGGCTCGGGTGGCGGCTCAGCTCGAGGCGCTCCGGCGCCTCCACCCGCTCGGCCGGCTCGGTCGTCCGGCGGACGTCGCGGGCGCGGTCCTCTACCTTCTCGATGCGGAGTGGGTGACCGGCACCGTCCTCGTGGTCGATGGGGGGGTGACCGCCACGTAGGCTATGGTCGATGCCGGTCGTCCCCCGATGAAGGTCCTGATCCTCTCGCGGGCCGCGGAGAGCTACAGCACCCGGCGCCTGCGGGAGGCTTGCCGGGCCCGGGGCCACCGGGTGCGCGCGCTCGACACGCTGCGCTTCTCGATGGCGGTGTCGCGCTCCCGGCCCGAGCTGCTCTACCGGGACCGGCCCCTCAGCCGGTACGACGCCGTCCTGCCGCGCATCGGGGCGTCGATCACGCTCTACGGCACCGCCGTGGTCCGCCAGTTCGAGCAGATGGGCGTGTTCACGCTGGCGAGCTCCGACGCGATCCGCGTCTCGCGCGACAAGCTCCGGTGCCTGCAGCTCCTCAGCCGCCACAACATCGGCATCCCGCCGACCGTGTTCGTGCGGGACCGGCAGAGCGTCCGGGCGGCGATCGAGCGCCTCGGGGGCGCGCCGGTGATCGTGAAGGTGCTCGAGGGGACGCAGGGCGTTGGCGTCATCCTCGCGGAGACCGTCGAGGTCGCGCAGGCGATCCTCGAGACGCTCCACTCGGCCCGCCAGAACGCCCTGATCCAGCGCTTCGTCCACGAGAGTCGGGGGCGCGACCTGAGGGCGCTGGTGGTCGGCGACCGGGTGGTCGCCGCGATGCGGCGCCGAGCGCGGGGAGAGGAGTTCCGTAGCATCATCCACCGGGGCGGGCGCGGCGAGGCGGTCACGCTCGATGCGGCGACCACCCGGACGGCGGTCCGCGCGGCGCAGGTGATGGGCCTCCGCGTGGCGGGGGTCGACCTGATCGAAGCCCGGGACGGTCCCCAGGTCCTCGAGATCAACTCGTCGCCCGGCCTCGAGGGGATCGAGACGGTGACCGGGGTCGACGTCGCGGCCCGGATCGTCGAGCTGATCGAGGAGCGGTTCCTGCTGCCGGAGGTCGACCTCAAGCAGCGGCTGACGCTCGGCCGCCGGTACGGCGTGGCGGAGTTTCGCGTGCCGAGGCGGAGCGAGCTCGCGGGCCGTACCCTGGCCGACCTCGCGCTCGACGAACGGGAGGTCCGGGTCCTCAGCCTCGAGCGGGCGGGCCTGGCGATCCCCAACCCGCGCGGTGACCAGCGGATCCTCGCGGGCGACCACCTCGTCTGCTTCGGGCGGATCGACGCGCTCAAGGGGCTGATCCCCCGCACGCGCACCGGCCGCCGTCGGCGCATCCACCCCGACCGACCCAGCGCCCCCGGATCAGCCGACCGCTGAGCGCGTGAAGGCCTCGACCTGCCGACGGACCGCGGGCCCGAACGCGGAGTGCTTGTCCCGACCCCGGACCGACCAGAGGAGGGCGCCCGCGTAGCCCGCCCGCCGCGCCGCAGCGAGGCGGGCGGCCAGGTAGCGCTCCGGGTCGCCTTCGCGGAGCCCCTCGTCGGGCCACGCCTGGTGACGGCTGGTGGGCAGCTCGCCGACCAGGCACGGCGCGACCGCGAGGCTGGCCGCGGGCGGGAGCGGGCGGGGCGGCACCCAGAGCCCCGGGTAGTGATGCATCTGGTGCACGTAGCGGCCGTCGGCGGCCAGCCGGCGGAGGGCGGCGGTGGTGGCGGGGGCGAGCCAGGGCAGCTCGCCGTGGATGAAGCCGACCGTCGCGAGGAAGCCTCGCGCTGCGATCCGCTCGACCCCGAGGCGGATGAAGGCGCTCATCGCGTCGGGCCGTACCCACCCGCGCGGGCCGGCCCAGCCCTGGGGTAGGAGGCGCACGGCCCAGTGGGGCTCGTTGATCACCTCCCACGCGTAGATCGCGTCGCGGAAGGCGCCCGAGACCTCGAGGAGCGGCTCGAGGAGGCGGTCGAAGAACCGCTCCGCGCGGCGCCGGCCGGGTACGGCGTACCCGGCGCGACCGCGGCTGCGCACCCCGCCGGCCTGGACCTCGACCGGCAGGAAGAGCTCGAAGCTGACCAGCGAGGGCAGGAGGCGCACCCCGGCTGCCCGGCACGCCCCGAGGAGCGCCGCGAAGTCGTCGAGGGAGGCGCGCGGCCAGGTCGGGGTGGGTCCGGCGATCGCGTAGCGACGCGGCAGCCGACCCGTGCGCGCCGCCTCGATCGTGCCGCGGAGCCAGCCCCCGCGCCCCGGGGTCATCCCGAGCCACGGGATCATCGGCCCGCGGAGCGGCCTGCCCACGGGGAGGTTCACGCCGCCCGCGAGGACCCACCAGCGGGCCACCTGCACGCCGAGTGCCTCGAGATCCTTGAGGTCCTGCTCGACGGCGGCCCAGTCCGTCGGGCCGGCGCCGCGCCAGGGCCTCGGCCGCGGCCCGAAGTCGTGGCCGCACGCCCGCCAGGGATAGTTCACCCCGACCAGGAAGCGGTCGCGCTCGCTCACCGAGCCCTGTGCGGCGCTGAAAGCTTGCTCAGGTAGGTGCTCATTCGTACAGTGCGGACCCGATGGTGAAGGGTGGCGAGGCACCGCGGAGCGCGGCGGGCGGCAAGGTCATCCCCTTCCGGCGCCCGTCTCCTCCCTGGGCGGCGGCGCGCGGGCTCGGGGCGGTGCTTCACGGGTGGCGTGCCGACGCGGCCGTGGCCACGCGCCTCGTCCACGACGAGGCGAGGCCGGACCGGGAGGCCGAGCACCGGCCCCTCCCCGACGATCTCGCTCCCGCCGTCGTCACGGCGCTGGCGCGGCGGGGGATCGACCGCCTCTACCGGCACCAGGCGCAGGCGATCGACCACGCCCGGGCGGGCCGGCACGTCGTCGTGGCCACCCCGACGGCCAGCGGCAAGAGCCTCTGCGCCCATGTGCCGGTGCTCGACCGCCTCGCCCGGGACCCGGACGCGCGGGCCCTCTACCTGTTCCCCACCAAGGCCCTCAGCCGCGACCAGGAGCACGGCCTGCGGGGGTTGATGGCGGACGCGGGCCTCCGCCACGGCGCCGTCACCTACGACGGGGACACGCCCGGGGACGCCCGCCGGGCCGCGCGGACGCGGGCGGGGGTGATCCTGAGCAACCCGGACATGCTCCACGCCGGGATCCTGCCTCACCACGCGGCCTGGGCCCGCCTGTTCGCCAACCTGCGCTACGTGGTCCTCGACGAGCTCCACACCTATCGGGGCGTGTTCGGGAGCCACCTCGCGAACGTGGTGCGGCGGCTGCGTCGGGTCGCGCGCTTCCACGGCAGCGACCCGACCTTCGTCTTCGCGTCGGCGACGATCGGCAACCCGCGGGAGCACGCGGAGCGGATGATCGGCGACCCGGTCGAGCCCATCACCGAGAGCGGCGCGCCGGAGGGCCACCGCCACATCCTCGTCGTGAACCCGCCGCTCGTGAACCCCGAGCTGCAGATCCGGGCGAGCTACGTCAAGACGGCGGTGCGCCTCGCCGCCGACCTGGTGCGGGCCGAGGTGCCCACCCTCGTCTTCGGTCAGTCCCGGAACGTGGTGGAGACGATGCTGAAGTACCTCCGGGACCGGCTCGCGGCGGATCGGGTCGACCCGGAGCTGATCCAGGCGTACCGGGGCGGCTACCTCGCGGACACCCGGCGGCGGATCGAGGCGGGGCTCCGCGACGGGACCGTCCGCTGCGTGGTGGCCACGAGCGCGCTGGAGCTCGGCATCGACATCGGCGACCTGCAGGCGGTGGTCTGCGCGGGCTACCCGGGCAGCATCGCGGGGCTGTGGCAGCGGTTCGGCCGGGGAGGCCGCCGGGCCGAGGCGAGCCTGCACCTGCTCGTCACCTCGAGCCTGCCCCTCGACCAGTACGTCGCGCGGCAGCCGGACCTGCTGCTCAGCGCCCCGGTGGAGCAGGCGCGCGTCGATCCCGACAACGTCGAGATCCTGGTCCAGCACCTCAAGTGCGCGGCCTTCGAGCTGCCCTTCGAGGAGGGGGAGGCCTTCGGCGACGTGCCGCCCGATGCGGTGGGCGACGCGCTCCGGTTCCTCGAGGACCACCGGGTCGTCCACGGCGCGCCGAACGCCCAGGGGAGCACCGTCTGGCACTGGGCCACGGACGCCTACCCCGCCAACCACGTGTCCCTCCGGACGGTGGGGTGGGACAACGTCGTGATCGTCGATCTGGCCGTGGACCGGACGCTGGCCGAGATGGACTGGCGCGCCGCCCACACGATGCTCCACGAGCAGGCGATCTATCAGCACGAGGGTCGGCAGTATCAGGTCGAGCGCCTCGACCTCGAGAACCACAAGGCCTTCATCCGCGCCGTCAAGCCGGACTACTACACGGACGCGGTCACCTACCGGAAGGTCACGGTGCTGGCCGAGGACGACGGGGCGCCGCTCCGCTTCGGCGACGGGCCGGTCCTGGCGGCCGGGGTGGGCGAGGTCTCCGTCGTCGAGAAGGTGGTCGGCTACAAGAAGATCAAGTTCCACACCCACGAGAACTGCGGCTACGGCGACGTCCGCCTCCCCGAGATGCAGATGCACACGGCGGGCCTCTGGCTGACGGTCCCCGATGCCGTCCTCGCCACGTTCCCGGGGCCCCGGGCGGAGCAGATCGAGGCGCTGCGCAGCGTGGGCAACGCCCTCCATCTCGTGGCGGCCGTCGGCCTGATGACCGACCCGCGGGACCTCGGCCGCTGCCTCGGCGACCGGGGGGGCGAGGACGACGCCGACCCCGAGTCGGCGTGGCGCCCGAGCCAGGCCCAGCTCTTCGACCCGACCCTGTTCCTCTACGACCAGGTCCCCGGCGGCGTGGGCCTGAGCCCGCGCCTCTTCGAGGAACGGGAGCGGCTGCTCGGGCAGACGCGCGACCTGATCGAGGGCTGCCCGTGCGCGGACGGATGCCCCGCTTGCGTCGGGCCCGAGATCGGCGCGGAGGGAGGCGCCAAGGCCCGTGCGCTCCGGTTCCTGGACCTGCTGGGCGTGACGTCCGACGCCGGCGACGCCCGAGGGACGGCCGAGGACGAGGGCGATGTCCGCGCTCCGGCGTAAGCTCGCGCGGCTCCGGGTCGCGTCGGCCCCTGCTCGCGGGGCGCCGGCGGGTGACGTGCCCCCGGGCGAGGCGCCGGCGGGCGAGGCGCCGGCGGGCGACGCCCCGACGGGCGACGCCCCGACGGGCGACGCCCCGACGGGCGACGCGCCCCTCGAGGCGGAGGCGCG